>JBGSIO010000001.1:0-9427 GCA_041742455.1 Nitrospira sp.
GGGTATACAGCTCTTCAAATCGCATCCGTCGCACCTCCTGTAGGACTGTCGCCCGTGTCATGGTGGCCCTCCTTGAGGGCGCACCCTAAACCGGACAGATCAGGTGCTACAAAAACCGGACAGATGATGTGCTAGCTACAGGAACCGGACAACCACGTGTACGACGGCACATTGCTTGACCTAGCCCTATGCCCCAGTTATAGTCCAAATCCATTGTTGGATACCTCTCTTACGAGTTCCCTGCCGATCAATGATTCAACACCCATCACCTGCATCGCCTGAAGTCGTCACATCCAGGAGCGCTCCCCTATTTGGGTTTTGGTACCCGGCCATACCAAGCCATACCCTGCGTTCCGGGACCATGAAGGGGCTTCAGATGTTGGGGCTACCGATTGTGCTGTGCCGTGATCGGGCGGGGAGTCTGGCGGCTATGCGTGACATCTGCCCGCATCGAGGCATGCCGTTATCGTTCGGCCGATTCGACGGCGATCGAGTGGAATGTCCGTATCATGGATGGCAGTTCGATACGAAGGGGCGTTGCCAGCGCATTCCTGCTCTACCAGATGAGCCCATTTTGAAGACCGACAAAATCGGTGTTGCCTCCTATCCGGCCGAGGAAACCGATGGCATGATTTGGTTATATCTCGCGGATGAACGGGGGAACATCGATCCATTGCCTCCGGCTCCGCGCATGCCGTTCCCGTCTGAACCTCGACAATCGTTCCACATTTCGTTGATGTACACCTGTACGGCCGACGATGGCATCATCGGTCTGATCGATCCAGTCCATGGCCCCTACGTCCATTCCTGGTGGCGTAGTGATGCGCAAATGCACGAGAAGACGAAAATCTTCGAGCCGATCCCGAATGGTTTTCGGATGACCGCTCACCGGCCGGCGAGGAACAGCGGCCCGTTTCATTGGATGGAGCGTATCTATGGCGGCCCGTTAACCACAACCATCGATTTCTTACTGCCGAATCAACGGGTGGAGCTCATGCAATGTGGAACGGCATGGCTAGCCAACCGATTGATGGCCACGCCCGTGTCAGAGATGGAATGTCGCATCGATTTTTCTGCCTATTGGCGTGGCCTGCATTGGTTGCCGTTTGGGAATCTGATCTTTCGAACGTTGACGAAAATGTTTCTGGGGCAGGACGAACGAGCGATGAAACATCTTGCGGTGGGGCTGCGTCACAAGCCCTCCTCGATGTTTCTCGGCGATGCCGACATGCCGGCCAAATGGTACTACAAACTCAAGGCAGCCCATCTCGAATCGGTTCAGACCGGACGACCCTTTGAGCATCCGCTCAAAGAACGAGTGACGCTCCGGTGGCGCAGCTGAACCACACGTCAGGAAAACTCGGCACGGGTCGCTACACTTCCGGTTCACTAGCAAGGATAAACCCCATTGCTCGCTGGATCTCATCGCGGGATCCAAGCAAGACGACGATATCGCCGACAAGGAGTTTGGTTTTTTCCGATGGATTGGATTCCGTCACGCCGCCTCTGGTCAAGGCGATAACGGATGCACCTGTCCTCGGGCGTAGCGCGAGTTGAAGGAGCGTCTTGCCGGCGGCTGGGGAATGTTCTTCAATCCGACACGTTTCGACTTCCACATCAGCCAAGGTGCCACCGCGAAGGTGGTGCGCCAGTTCGGGGAGCTCGCTTCGGCGGAGGAGCGCGTATCCCTCCCGACGTACCTGCTCAGCCTTACGCATGACGAAGTCCTGCGGCATGTTATAGGTACGTAATACCAGCGCAAAGATCTCGATTGATGTCTCAAATTCTTCAGGTACCACATCGTCGGCTCCAAGCTGGTGCAGTTCTTCCAATTCCCGCAAGTAGCGGGTTCGTACGACGATATGGATCTTGGGGTTCAGACTTCGCGCGACCTGTACCGCCCGGCGAGCCATAAAGGGGTCGGAGATCGCGACGACCAGAACCCGTGCATCTTCGATCTTCACGTGCCTCAAAACATTCGGGTTGGTGGCATCGCCATAATAGAGCGGAAGGCCGTGCGCGGCTTCTCGGCGTACGGTATCGCCGTCTAAATCTAACGCGATATAAGGGACTTCCGTCTCTCCCAAGACCCGAGCCAGATTGCGCCCGTTCAACCCATACCCCACGATAATGACATGGTCTTTGATCCGGAGATGCCGCCCTCCTGTTTCCAGTACATGCGCCGTCGTTTGTCCAGGAAACCAATGGAGGAGTCGTTGCATGGCCTCGACTCGACGACCGAGATGCGGCGATAGCTGCATGAGGAACGGCGTGATGATCATCGAGCATACCGAGACGGCTAGGAAGATCTGGTAGGGCGCTCCGGACAGGAGGTTGTTATCCTGACCCACCTGAGCCAGGATAAAACTGAATTCACCCACCTGGGCCAAGGCGATACCGGTCATCACGGCGGCGCGTGGGGGTAAGGATGCAGCCAGCACAGCTCCGACTCCGGCGACGAACTTTACGAGAAGGACAAGAATCAAGAGGCCGACTACCAGAATGGGGTATTCCAGCAAGATACGCCAATCCATCAGGATGCCGATTGAGACGAAGAAGAGGCTATTGAAACTATCCCGAAAGGGCAGCACCTCGGCAATGGCTTGATGGCTGTACTCGGACTCGGAAATCACGAGTCCGGCGATGAAGGCGCCCAGGGCCAGGGAAAGCCCTCCGAGTGATGTGAGCCAGGCGATGCCGAGGCACAAGACAATGATCGTCAAGAGGAAGAGCTCGCGGCTTCTGCTGCGAACAATATGCTCTAGGAGCTTCGGAACAGCGAACCATGCGCCTGCGACAATGCAACCGACGACTAGGATGGATTTGCCCAACGTGAGGAACACAGAACTCAAGGCACCGTCGTTGGGGCTGGCCAGAATGGGCGTGAGCAAAATCATGGGGACCACGGCCAAATCTTGAAACACCAGAATGCCGATGGTGGCCCGTCCATGTGGTGAATCACTGTCTCCGCTGGCGGCCAACGCTTTCAATACAATGGCGGTGCTGCTGAGCGAGAGCAGAAACCCCCAGAAGATTGCTTGTGGCGCTGGCAAACCAGCTAATAACCCACCTAATAAAGCTATGGCGATGACGCCTCCGACTTGTATTGGAGCGGCGATGAGGAGTAGCCGGCGAAGCGAAGCCAAGTGTTTCAGCGAGAATTCGATGCCGATCGTGAAGAGCAGTAAGACAATCCCAATCTCCGCTAGGACTTGCACGGTCTCAATATCGGAAATGAGGTTCAGCCCGTGTGGACCGATCAATGCTCCGGCAACAAGAAATCCAGCGATCGAAGGCAGCCGAAATTGGTGAAAGACAAAGACAACGGCGATAGACACCGTGTAGATAAAGAGTAAATTCCCCAGGACACCATAGTCGGTCATATTATTTGTCTATCCCACCCTTTGTGCCTGAACAGTCCTGCCATTGGTTGCTCTGCAGAATTGATACTCAACCCAAAGTATTTTCACGATCGACCGGCCATCATGGAAGTGATCCGCAGGATACCTGAGCGCTCCATGTGGGACAAGGTAAAGCTACATATGTGGGTGTGAAATGCGTGTGAAGAAAGGAACGGTCTAATTCTCTTAGGTCCGTTCCTTTGGCAAAAAATGACCCATGATGACGGCTCGTGGCGGTTGGCACCGATCGTATATCCAGTGTCGCGGTTCGCTTAAAAGCCGCTCTAGATCTCATTCCTCCCCCCTCCAAAGGGGCATAGACGAAAAAAGAAGGTATTGCGTAGGGTGTGGGCACCACGGGCTTGGGCCATCACTGTTTTTTGCTCCGTGATCTGGAGGTGCCACATGCGATTGATCCAGACCGTTTATCTTTCAGCAACGATCCTCGCGGTTGCCTCCACAGCCTCGGCCTTCAATGATTCGTCATCCGGAAGCGATACAACCTGGGAATGTCACCAAGCAGACGGTACCGATCTGTATACGAACAAAGAGAAGGATGGTTGTTCTGTTTTGGCACTCAAGCCGATTTCTGTTGTGCCTGATTTGGAGAACATGCCAACGGCTCCTCGCTCCATCACCGCCAGCACACCCCACTATCAGACATCTCCCTATCAGGACCGTACCGCTGGGATGGGAGGGAATAGTGTGCCGGATTGGGCGCGTGACTGGTATGCCGGTATTGCCCCATCCGGCTCTGTTCAGCAGGAAGCTTGCTCACTCTACTCCGAATGGATGCATCTTGTGCAGAAGACCCGCGGGGGCTTTTACTTTGGGTCTGATCTGTCCTATGGGGGAGACATTACCGGGCGCAACCAACGCGGGCCAAGCTACTCATTTTACGATAATGCTCGTTACATTGCCTTGTCGAGGCTCTTCGGTACCGGATTTGTGCCGGTAGGGTGTTTCTAAGGAGACACGGTCAAGTTCTTCATATTCTGTAAAACTCGCGATACCACTTCACAAAGCGAGGAATACCTACTTCAATCGGGGTGGTCGGCCTAAATCCGACATCCTTGGTCAAATCATCAATATCGGCATAAGTGGCGGGCACATCTCCAGGTTGCATCGGCATCAGCTTCTTCTCCGCTTCCCTCCCCAGTGCGTTCTCCAGGACTTCGATGAAGCGCAGCAGTTCAACCGGCTGGTGATTGCCGATATTATAGATTCTCGCCGGAGCCAAGCTGGTTCCTGGATCTGGTTTATCTCCCGACCATGCCGCGTTGGTTGTTGCTGGATGATCGAGTGTCCGAATAATGCCGTCGACGATGTCGTCCACATAGGTAAAATCGCGTTTCATCTTTCCTTCATTGAAGACCTCGATGGGTTTGCCTTCAAGGATGGCTTTCGTGAAGATGTACAAGGCCATATCGGGTCTGCCCCAAGGCCCATAGACGGTAAAAAACCGAAGGCCCGTGCAGGGTAGTCGATATAGATGCGCATAACAGTGGGCCATCAGCTCGTTGGCTTTTTTGCTGGCGGCATAGAGCGAGACGGGATGATCGACATTGTCATGAATGGAAAACGGCATGTGGGTATTGCCGCCGTAAACGGAACTGGAGGACGCATAGACGAGATGATCCATCTCGGCATGCCGACAGCCTTCCAGAATGTTCAAGAATCCTTCGATGTTGCTTTCCGTGTAGGCGTGAGGGTTCACGAGGGAATAGCGGACGCCCGCTTGAGCTGCGAGATGAACGACACGCCGTATCGTTCTGTCAGCGAAGAGGTCACGCATGCCTTGTCGGTTGGCTAGGTCGAGCTTGACGAAGTTGAATCGGTCTCGCGTCCTCAACTGCGCAAGGCGCGCCTCTTTTAATCGGACATCATAATAGTCATTAAGATTATCAAGGCCGATGACGTGCTCTCCTCTGTCCAGCAGGCGATTTGCCAGGTGAAATCCAATAAAGCCCGCGGTGCCTGTGACAAGAATGGGAGACTGGTTCTCGCTCATGATTGATTCTCCTACGACACGGAACTTCTGTTGTTCTTTTTGGGCTTCATGAATGGCGGGTCGCCGTGGTCTGAGCGATACAAATTTAGCGGGGCGAGGACATCTGAAGCCGATATGACTTTGATCTCCCCTTGGTCAGTTGCTCGATAGAGATCAAGGGCTTGGGCACGATGATACCGACATCCCTGCGAAATAAGAAGGTCTTTTAACTTCTCGGGAGGTTCCCAGTGAGCCGTCAAAAGGGCCGTTCTGGCTGGATTGCGACGACTGAACATAAAGGACAGGTGATCCGGATACCAGTCAGCTCCTCCTGTCGCGTACGAAACAAACAATCCCGCATGGGCGGCGGCGCAGACTTCGGCAAGGTACGCATTCGTGAGGTAGCCGTTCTCACCGATATCCAACCATTTCCCGGGATGGGACAGCGGAGCATGGGTGGCATGGCTTCGGATTTCAAGCAGCTGTTGCTGCGAGGCCAGCACCAGTGGAATCGATCCGTACTTTCCGACCAATTGTTGAATGATATTGTCCTTGAGCGCCGATTGTCCATCGTTGGTCGGACCGCTGTCTGCATGAATCAGGACATTGTGCCCACGATCGGAGATCAGATAGCAATTCCTTGGCATGCCTAAGTCACAAGGATCTTCTCCGTAAAAGGGGACGGAAATGACCGCGCCACCCTCAAACGCCCAACTTTCGCCATGTGCCAGCTCGATAACTTGATCAAATCCCAATTCCGTGAGGAGCGCGCGATAGTCAAAGAACAGCTGCTTCCGGTTCCGACGGCTGGGGACGATGATTGGTATATCTTTAGGGAGGTGGAGCAAGGTGCGGGGATCGACGTGGTCGTCGTGATCGTGAGTGAGGAACACAGCAGCAGGCTTGGGTAAAAGCCCACCCCAGAGCGATGGTAATGGCGATTCGGCAAACCAGGGCAGCAGCCATGGGTCGAATAAGAACACGGTCTCACGTTGCCGATAGAGCAAGGCAGCATGCCCCAGATGGACCGTGTCCTGATCACGGACGACATCGAACCAATGCCGACGGACCGAAGCTGTGGGCGACGCGGCCAAGCATCCGTGCAGCTGCAACGACTCTAACAATTTCATGAGCAGTCCTTGTGAATCGCGAGGCATGGCTGTGATGGCGGATCGCAGCTCATCAGTCGTATGAGTTCCATCGAGTCGTCCGAGTAATTTTCCGACGGATGGGCCGAGCGGGCGGTCATTGAACCCCATCGGGAGCGCTTGACGGTTGACTGCATGAAAAATGCGCAGGCCCCCATTCGTCACTGTCGAGGACTTGGCCGGATCGATCGGAAAATCCCAATAGAATTTCCTATCCGGTCCACGACTGCAGCGAATGTGCTGCGTAAGGTATGGCCGCGCGTTCACCAGTTCGGCATAGGCATCTTCCAGTCGGCGTTGCCGATCGGCGTCGTCGAGCGACGCCCGTTTGGAAAAGACGTCGCTAATCGCCGTATCGATCGCGCTGGACATGAGACTATGGGCTTCCTGAAGGCTGGCGACGACTTCAGGAGCCACACCACTTACGAATGGGAAGGGCCCCGGCGGTTCCGCACTTTCCAGTTGTACCCAACACCAGGGGACGAGGCTCACATAATGATTGTGCGGAATACTGGTCCACATCGAGCTTATGGTGTGGCACTGAACTTCAGCCTGCTGATCGCCGGCTCATAGAGAGCTTGGATCGCGTTGCCATCGGGATCTGAAAAATAAAACGAGTAGCTCCCATCACGGTGTTGTTTCGGCTCTTTGACAATGTGTCCGCCCAGTGCCTCGACCTTGGGAGCGATGCTCTGGTACATCTGATCGACGGCTTGCGGGCTGTCGAGAATCACCCCGATGTGATCGAGGAGTTGGGTCTTCGAAGAATCGTAGGAGTCTAATTCCGTCCTCGAGATCTGGTGGAGGGCTAGATTGTCGACTCCGGAGCTGAAATAGATGTTCTCAGGGTCTGGCTCCCAGACTGCCTGGAAGCCGAGAAGTTGTTCATAGAATCGACGCGATCGTGGAAGGTCCGTCACGCGCAGCGCCAAATGCCGAAGACCTCTATGAAGTGGAGCCGTCATACGAGCGTAACTTGGTCGTCGATCAAGTTAAATGTTGTATAGTAGGGAGACCGACGGCAAGGCGTCAATGGCAAAACCGGCGCCCGCCTCAGGCTCGACGGCTAGGGTACGATCAAGCAGCCCGGCGTGAAGGAAAGAATCTGGGGATCTGATGATCTGTTGATTATGAAAGATTTTACCGAACGTAGGATTTAGCCAAGAAAACTAAGGAGTTTGCGCTCGCCATCCTTTAAACTTTCAGGAGGTCTTCCAAAGACATCCGAGGCTCGTGCGCGTGGGCAGCAAATTGTTCGATCTGGGACATCAGTCGCAGCGAACTATCGAGCCGTCTGTCGAGCACGTCTGCGTGCGGAATTTATCACAAAGCTTGGAACTGTCGTCGAAGAAGCGGATGAGACCATGTTTTGGCTAGAACTGCTGATCAAGTCAGGCGTTGCTCAGGAAAACAAGACGAAAGTTCTCCTACAAGAAGCCAAGCTGCTTGCCATCTTTTCAGCATCCAGGCGAACGGCAAAGTCCGGTCGACGCTCAACAGATCGACTGATCATCAGATTAAAAAATGACGAAAGTTGATTTCCAAGGACTGACCGTTGCTGCGTTCGAAAGCCGGATGGCTACCGAGATCACCCGGCTGATCGAACGCTACGGGGGTCGGCCACTCGTCGCGCCGGCCCTGCGCGAAGTTCCACTGGAGGATAATCAGGCGGCGCGAGAGTTCGGGCATCGTCTTTTAGATGGGCAGGTCGATCTTCTTATCCTCCTGACCGGCGTGGGCACAACCGCGCTGTTTGACCTGCTCAAAACTCACTATCCCTCGTCATCGATCATGACTGTTCTCCAACAGACCATCATCGTGACACGCGGCTCCAAGTCGGTCGCAGCACTCAAAGCTGTCGGTCTGCAAGCGACACTCACAGCGCCGGAACCCAACACCTGGACCGAGCTGATTGCCGTGCTGGATCAGCATCGGCCTGTGAGAGGCCTGCGGGTTGCCGTGCAGGAGTATGGAATCTCCAACCCTGATTTGCTCAATGCATTGGAGGAGCGAGGGGCAGAGGTGTTCCCGGTTCCAATCTATAAATGGACACTGCCGGAGAATCTCGGTCCAATTCGCCAGGCACTTGATGAGATCATTGCCGAGCGAGTCAAGGTGATCCTGATCACCAACGCCATTCAAGTCGATCATGTTATGGAGGTGTTGGAACAGGACGGAAAAGTGGAACGATTTCGAGCGTCGCTGAACAAGATAGTCGTCGCCTCGATCGGTCCCACCGCAAGTGAACGGTTGCGCCACCATGACTGGCCGATTGATTTCGAACCATCGCATCCGAAGATGGGAACTTTAGTGAAAGAAGCGTCTGAGCAGGTGTCGAGCATTCTGAACCGAAAGCGGTAGAGGCCGTTAGCTATTTCGGCAAGGAGGCCACAGCGATGACCCACGCCGTCACCTGCAAAGGCTTCACCGTCGAAGAGAAAATGTGATTCGTACGACCCGCGCATATCTGTCTTGAATTGGAGCGGCGAACACCGATGTGCTATCAGTGTAGAATGCAACGTGTGGTGGTCGCGGGCCACGTCCTGCCGCCATCGCCATATCATGGACTAATACCAATATCGTGGAGACATCGCGATGCCCAAAGCCCGCAGCGCTGGCCAGTGTGATCGATGCGAAGCCGAAGATAGAGTCAGGATGACCTTCATGACATGCATCCGGTGCCGCCGATATTTCTGTAGCGAGCACGGCACTTCGGAATTGGACCAGTGTGAAGTGTGCATTGAAGGCGGTGAAGAGACGGAATAGCAAATGATTAATTAATCGGATCGAACTGGTGAAAAGCTACCCGGAGCTCTTTCTGGCGATGTTTGCTTGTACATCATGAAACTGTATTTGCACGTGTCTGGTCGCCACCGGCTGTGGCTGAC
>JBGSIO010000002.1:0-74737 GCA_041742455.1 Nitrospira sp.
AAGTTCGGTGTCAGTTACTGGGGAGAGATCTACTTCTCGTCACACTTTTTGAACTTCGACTCTACGCAACGTTCCGCCATCTCATGTGCTTTCTGAATTTGAGGCAGAGTCATGCGCGAGGCTAGATTGTCGCGGTCCTTCGTGAGTTCTTGTTTCGACCCACCAGTGGACGACTCAATCGCCACGCTGTACCACATATGCGCACGAACATTGTCTTGTGGAACGCCATGCCCTTTGGCATACATCTGGGCGAGGGCATTCTGGGCCCCTGCGTGCCCCTGCCCGGCCGCCGAGCGATGCCATTTGAAAGCCGCTTGAAAATCATGCGTCACACCCAGACCACTGGCATAGAGGAGTCCCAGATTGTACTGCGCCCGTGCATCTCCTTTTTCCGCCAAGGGTAAAAAGCGTGCCCCTGCGACTCGGAAATCGCCACGCTGCAACGCCTCGTAGGGTTCCTCTCCGGATATGGCCATCGCGGCGGATGCACCGGTCATGACGAAAATGACCGCGAGCACGAACAGTCTCATGGTTTCCCTCGCCCTTCAGCACCGTAAGCAAACTCGGGACTTAGAATGCCTCACGTTCGTTTACAATACAACCACTGCCCACTTTTCCGCTACTCCCACTACAATGCACCGCGTAGACGGCGCACTGGCAAGTCCAAGCTGAAGTCGAGTGGATGCTCCAAGCTTGTGAGGATTGGCTGCGGCCGGTTGTGCTGACTGCCCTTCATACGGGCATGCGGAAAGGAGAACTCCTAGGTCTCACGTGGGATTCTGGAATGCCTTGTGACATGAAAGACTCTGCCCTGAAGATACTTTAATAGATCCTCTGTATGATTGTCCTCATAACTTAACAGGATCGTCTTCATGCCTTCGCATGCTTACGATAGGGCATTCAATGGATAAGGGACATTCGCTTCGTGCTTTTTCGACGAGCACTGCTTTCTACTCTACTCTCGAAAATCGGGGAACGGAAACGCCTCCCTTATCGACGACGCTCTCAGTAAACATGGCAACCGGCCTTATCCAGAGCCCTCGTTCGCCATACAACGCCCGATACACGACAAACTCCTCCTCCGTTTCTGAATGCCTGGCGACTCCCAAAACCTCATAGTCCTGACCTTTATGGTGTCGGTAAATGCCGGGGGTGACCATGATCGCCTACTCCTCGTGGTGGAGACACCCGCATTTTCACTTGACACTTTCGCCGAAACCGACCCCTGACAGGGCCCTCATGGGTGTAACGAATGATGGGCCGTGAAGGCGAAAAACCCTTTGATTGGAGCGTAGAATATTGGGTGGTGCCGAAGCCGGGATTTGAACCCGGACACCCTTGCGGGCGCTAGACCCTGAATCTAGTGCGTCTGCCAGTTCCGCCACTTCGGCATAGAGGCTGCTGAAAATGTCTTCGACCAGCGTTCTCAGTCGCCCACTCCCCTCAACGTATCAACAACGTACGCCTCGGGTCCTGGGCTCCTTGCGGCCTTGTTCGAAGCCATTGTGACCAGCCTCAAACATGAAGTCTGCATGATGAACGACCGGGGAGTCGGATTATCCTGAATTCTCCTGGCTCACGTCAAGCAAGCGCCGGCGCAGTCCTTCACTCTGCGATGTGGGTAGCAACCCCAGGGATGGCCCATTGACCAGCGCTCGCGATTTCGCGCGAATCGCCGCTTATAATAATACGCTCGCGGATCAGGCCTGCCGCCGCGAGTAGCGTGTGGGCTGCAATCCTCGGTGCCTCATCCACGATCAGGACATCGAAGCGTACCTGACTGAACAAGGGGTCGGTTGCGACCCGGGTAGGTGTCGCGGCCACCAGTCGTCGGTTCTGTAGAAAAGCCTGGCGGTTCGGATGTTCCTCAGCTGCCATCAGCTCGCGGACCTTCTTTGCGCCACCAAGTTTCGCGATGTACTCCTTCAGTTCGTCGAATTCAGCGCGTTTCCCTCTGGGAACGGCTGCTTCCGGAACAAGTTGTTGGATGCGTCCTTTGGCAACATCGATTTCCTTGTCGAGTTGATCGATCTGCCGTTGGTACAGCTCACGGTACTGTTGAAGCGACTCCGCATTTTTCCCGAGGGCTTGCATGGCCAAGCGCTGAAAGAGCGACAGCTTCTCGAACTGCTGGATTGTGCCCTCGACATCAGCCATCCGCACTTGCAGCTCTCTCAACTGAGTCACGAGACGCCATTCGAGTGAGCGGACCTCATCCAAGTCTTTCTGCTTCGCTTCTTTATGAGCCAGGAGCGGCACCAACTCTCGGAAGCGATCATATTTACCTTTTAAGGAAGCCTTGTCGGCTTGCGACTTCGCAAGAAACTGATGCATTTGCGCTTCGAAGCCCATTTCATGGAGGTAGATGCCGCCGGCTTGCGTGGTCACAGAAAGTTCATACCGGGTGACCCACATTCGGTAGTTCAGACCACCGGCTTTGATCGTTCGCGCGACCTGGCCGACAGCTTCATCGCATTCGTGATGGCTTGGACTGAGAAAGAGGATGCGCTTGTTTGCGCGAATGAGTTCTACCGCGAGCGTTGCAAGCTTCTGAAGACGTTGGGACCGGTCATCCATCCACACAGTCGCGAAGACGGATGAGGGAGGAGGCACCGTACGGGCGGCGACTTCCGGCATCTGTAGCAGAGAAGCCAACCGCTCGGTCGGCCCAAAGTGAAATAGGTCGGGCTTCGCCAACATCTGCCTCAGGCGGCCGGCAGCTGTGCTACGAAGACCTGCCAGGTCTGGAACGAGCGTGACAGAAGGAACATCGCTTCCGAGTCCATCGACGAGCTGAACAAGGATCTTGTTGCCGGTCTGGTGCAGGATGATCCCCTCTGTCGTCTCCAGCTCATCAGTTGGCACGACCGACACTGGAAGATCGCCGCACAGGGCGACATCAGAAGGCACGATAAATTCGTACAAATGGAGCCCACCGATCGTTTGTAGCAGCCGTCCTTGAGACGCCAGGATCGGGGCGTCATGCCCCGCTTCCGTCAGACGGATTCGTTCGGCTTCAAGGCAGAGACTCCATGCTTCTATGAGTTCATGTGCCGTCATGACGACTACTATTACCTGTACGGTCAACCCCGAAGAGGCCGTGATCATAAATGTCCGTCACGCTCACTGTCCACCGAGCAAACGGAGAGGTGCCCTTGTCTTCACGACCGGAACCCGTCTAGAATGAATACCTTCGATTAACACTTGCAGGATGTTCAAAAAGACCGTCCAGCGAGGCCGCAGCGAGCGAGATGCCGAGGCATACTTCTTAGTATGCTGAGGCGCTGAGCGATGCGAGAACGAAGTTGGCGGGTTTTTTCAACATCCTGTCGAGGAGGAATCTGTGAAGGGCCTGAGGTTTGAACGGATCGCCAATGGACGTCACTACAATGTGGTCTTCCACATCGGGAGTACCTATGTGCCGGTGAGTGACGACACCGTAGACGAGCTGAAGGAACAAAGCCTGCTGCCGGCCGAACGCTTCCTCGACCTCCTCATCGACCGTGTCGGGTATTCATCCTACCTGAAAGATCAGATCCGCACCGAACTGAAGGCGACAGGCGATCCAACCACCCAGATCACCGTCCTCCAGGGGGCAATCAGAGAACTGTAATTAGGCGTTAAAAAGACCGATGACTTCGTCCTACCTCACATAGAGGCTCCTGCTTCAAGATAACGGATGGATCTCCTCGCAGCGTGCTGTCCTCGATACGGCCTATGACGCCCTGGGGAAATATTTGTAACGTTGACTGACCCTTTGAAAGGTATCTCCATGGCAGAAATTGAAAATAGGGTATAAAGAAGGTATAACTTGTGTCTTGATTCTTGGCAGAACAGAAGTCGTCTTCAAACCTACCTGACATACACTACACCAGGAAGATCCTTGAGGTCAGCATCACCAGTCACCACGTCAACTTGATGATCCTGTGCGGTTGCGTAGACAATCGCGTCGGCCATTGCGAGTCCCTGACGTAGACTCACATCTGCTGCTAGATAGGCAATCGACTCCGTGAGCGGTACGACCTCGGTCGCTTGAAGTTGAGCCATCAGCGTCAGCGCCATTTCTTCTCCTCGGTCGCGCTTGATCTTCTTGTAGACTTCGTAGAGCACGATAGTAGGAGTAATGATGGAGTACGGAGAGGTGAGGTAGGACGCGTATCGGTCAGCGAGCGGTCCGTCGATTAAATACTCGATCCAACCGCTTGAATCGAGCAGGATTTTCACATGCGATCCTTCTTCTCTCGGATATTCGATTTCGACATCCCTTTGAGTGCTCCCTTGAGAGACCTGAGCGGAACTTCTGGAACGAGAGTGATCACGCCCCCTTTCTCAATGACCTGCAAACGTTGCTGAGGAACTAGATGGAGTTTATCCCGCACTTCCTTAGGGATCACAATTTGGAACTTTGGCGAAATGGTCGTTGTGGACATTGTGTGCTCCTTACCAATCTCTGATCGATCATTGTATCGTCATACCGACAGATCGTCAATGAACGGACAATCGACCATGGTCGGGATACGCGGCATCAATCCCCCACCTGCCCTTCCTGAAAGAGCTGATTCATGATCTGATTTCGCTTTTCGGGGTCCTGATAGTATTTCAACGCCTTGCTATAGTTCTCCATCGCGCTCTGGCGCTTCCCCCGAATCGCATAGATTTCGGCGATACCGTGATAGGCCCGCGCGTCTTCCTCATTGCACTTGAGCGCCCGGCTGAAGATGTCCGCCGCTTGTTGGAGTTGATGTTTGCCTAACGCGAGCCACCCGAGGGCGGAATGGGCAGCACCAAAGTCCGGATTGGCGTTGAGCGCATCTTGATAGCTCTTTTGCGCCAGGTCCAGACGACCGCGTGTTTCGTACAGACCGCCTAGGGCAAAATGGACTTCGGCATCCTGTGGATTCAGTTTCAAGGCCGTTTTGTAGGATTGCACGGCCGGTTCCAGCTTGCCCTGTTCCGCAAGGGCGCAGGCCAGGTTGGAGTGAGCTGCCGAATCGTTGGGGGTGAGTTTGATCACCTCACGATATTCCTTGATCGCCATTTCCAACCGTCCTTGGTCTTGGTAGGCGACTCCCAGATTCATCCGCGCAGGTGGAAAATCCGGAGCAAGCCGGACGGCTTCACGATACGCTTTGATCGCCATCTCAGGATGACCAGCCCGTTCATGAATCTGCGCAAGAAAGTAATGCGGGTAGGCAGATTGCGGAAGTAGGCGCGCCGCGTCCGTGTATGGCCGCACAGATTGGTCGGATTGACCGGACTGTGCGAGAAAGAGGCCCATGATGAGGTGGACATAGCCGCAGTCATCATGCCGACTGAGCAGATCGCTTACCCAACTCCCCACCGCTGCAATGTCCTGCTGGGATTCGAGGCAAAGCGCATGGGCCTTCCAGGCATCGGCGAATCGACCCTGGAGAAGATATACAACGTTGCGCGCAAACAAAGGACGAGGGTCCTTTGCCCCCTCCGGGATGCGACTCCAGGCCATCGACTCAGCGTACACGGTATCCCAGGCGCCAGCCACGATGGCGGCTTCGCATTGTTGCTGATGGGTGCTCATGCGCGGTGCGACGATCTTATCGAGTCAGCGTGTCTTCGACATCGGGCGGCGTCGCTCGAACACCTTCGCCGAGAAAGGGAAATTTCTTGGCAAGTTGTTGCTTCATCTGCCAGGCAACGGTTCGATAGGACCAGTGGCCTTTCACCCCAGAACGGAGCTTGGCAATATATTCCGCCTCGGCATAATCCATTTTAAAGAGACAACGTACCTTGAACCCAAACGGAATGGCATAGAGTGATGCTTCCTGATCCTTTTTCTTGAGCAAATCGATGTCCTGACGCACCGCGTCCATCGCCTGCCGGTATTCCTGATCTAACCGCGCGTCCACGAGCAGCGGTGGAACGTCATAGCCGTGAACGGTGGTGAAGTTTTGCTGCACTTGCTGGCACCGCCGGTGGCGGTGCATGTCGCGCCAGGCGCCGATGTCCATCAGAATATCGAAATTGAATGCATAGCCGCTGCGGAACTCCTTGATCAGTTCATCGTATGTCCCGCGCTGTCTTGTGGCCACTTCGATGGTCGCGTGCTTCTCCTTCTCAGACCACTCTCGTACGACATCGAGTATCTTCCGGTACGGGGCTTGCGACACGCGATAGAGGAGTGTCGTAACGATTTCGTCAAGCGGATGATGTGGGTCAATCAGCTCGACCGTCTCCACGGCACCCCACGTACCAGGCTGATCCAACCCTGTTCCGCGTAATGCCTCTTTCGCATGGCGAGCCAAATCAGCGTAGACCGACTCTTGATAGGCATTTGTCTTTGCGTGCCGCGCCAACGTTGGCGCCAGAGGATCGTTCACGCCGGAAGTCTGACCGCAGAGCTCGCTCCATAGATTTACCGGCGCACGTTGGCAAGCCACTTTCAAATCCTCCCCGATCCCTCGTAATTCGGGGAGTTGAGAAGACAAGAGGCGCGTAATCTGTTTTTCCAATGTCCGAATACTGACGACTTGCCCGACGTTGGTCTTTGCCGCAAGAGGAAGCAGGTACCGGGTGACGTCGAAGGCCCGCGCCGCGATCGTCCGTTTGTAATCAGCCGGTTTCATGGATTCCGGTCGTGGGTCCCGTTCAGAGAGATACGCGATCAAGGGATCGTGCAATAATCGATAAATTTCAGAGAGACTGCGGAGAACGCCTTCATAGAGCGCCTCGGTTTCGCTCCCTCGAATCTGGCCCGGTACAAACCATCGGCTCGAAGAAAAATTCTGATAGCGGCTCGATTTCGCCTGCCCGTCCCAGAGCGGCTCGTCCTCCAGGCGAATGGCGGCCAATTCCGAAATCTCTTCAAAACAGATGATGACGTGGCCGAGGTCGGCGATCGAGGCATGACCGTAATCGAAGTAAAACTGATCCCAGAACTTTTCCGAAGAGTGCCCATGGACCCACCGGATGCTTTCTTCGATGGAGTCCGGTGATCGGCTATAGCGCGCCAGTGCGTACGCAGATTTCTCCGGCGGCATTGGGGCGATGGCGACAACCCGGCGACCTGATTGATCCTGGCTCATAGAGGGTCGTTCACTGTTTAGCTGAACCGTAAGCCGCGCACTATACCTCTCACATCAGAATGGCGCAAGCTCAGATCCGTTGACTTGCCGCAGAAAGCGCCGTTATAGTCCGCCGAATCGCGAGATAAGCACACGGTTTCGTGCAAGGGAGCTGAGCACGTTTTATGATCAAGGGCATCAAAGGCGTGAAGGATCTGTTACCGGAAGAGACGCCCCGTTGGCACCTCATCGAAGAGACTGCCAGGCGGTGGGCGGGCCGATATGGATTTCATGAAATTCGCATTCCGATCTTTGAAATGACGACCTTGTTTGCACGGAGCATCGGTGCCTCGACCGATATCGTTGAGAAGGAAATGTACACGTTCCAGGATCGGGACGGCACCTCGCTGACCCTCCGACCTGAAGGGACCGCTGGGACAGTCCGAGCCTATATCGAGCACAATCGAGCTGCGGTTCCGGTCCCTCAGAAGTATTTCTACTTCGGACCGATGTTTCGGCATGAGCGTCCTCAAGCTGGTCGGCTTCGGCAATTCCACCAGTTCGGTGTGGAGTCACTTGGGATGGCTGATCCCCGAGCTGATGTCGAAGTGATCGCTCTCCTGTGGCGGGTCCTCAGCGATCTCGGTCTCCAAGGTCTCACGTTGGAGATCAATAATCTCGGGTATACCACCGATCGAGATTCCTATCGTCCTCAACTTGTGACGTATCTCCGACAGTATGAATCTAACCTGTGTTCAAATTGCCAGCGTCGGATTGAGGCTAATCCCCTCCGCGTTCTTGACTGTAAAGTCCCCGCGTGTCGCACGATCACGGAGACGGCTCCTCGACTCGCCGATTCGCTCTCCGAAGCCGCTCAGGCTTACTTCACCGGAGTTCTGCACGGTCTTGATGTGATCCATATTCCATATTTCTTGAACCATCGCCTCGTGCGTGGGTTGGATTATTATAACCTAACGACTTTCGAGGTCACTGCGACGAATCTCGGGGCTCAGAACGCAGTCGGGGCAGGTGGACGGTACGATGGTCTCGTCGAAACCCTGTCAGGACCTCCTACACCAGCTGTGGGGTTCGCGGTTGGTCTGGAACGCATCGCGATGTTACTCCCAGAGTCAGCGTTGCGGACAACCGCTGCCAATGTCGTTGTTTATATTGCAGCATTTGGAGACCAAGGCTCGGTCATCGGTCTCTCTGCCCTCGAGGATCTTCGTACTTCTGGAATTCCAGCTGTGTCGGACTTTCGTTCCTCGACATTGAAGACTCACTTACGGCAAGCCGATCGGCTTGCCTGCGGTTTCACTCTCATTCTCGGTGACGACGAGGTACAGAAAGGCACTGCTATCCTTCGAAATATGGTGACGAAGAACCAGTATGATCTTCCTCTCTCCTCACTCTCAGTTGCGATTCAGCCGCTTCTTAGAAGCTCCTAAGGCACCATTTTTCGCATTGACTTTCCCCTTCAAACCTCTTACTCTCTCTACGTCTGATAGATTCTAACCTGCTGAATATTTAAGATAAATTCCTGTGGATTCACGACACTCACACAAGATCGGGTTCCTCCTAGCTTTGCCTCCATCGCATGCGAGCGCTTCGACGGTTTACGGACTAGCCCAGGCCGCTCTCACCGCTGGTCACGAAGTCTATCTCTACCTCATCGATGAAGGTGTCAAAAATATGCCCACTAGCCAATATCGAGAGCTCGCTCACGCCGGGGCAAAGGTTTTTGTCTGTGCCTATGGTTGCCAGCAACATAACGTACCGACCACGGACACAGATCCAAGTATGTCTCTCTGTGGGCTCGTGGTGCTTTCTGGAATTATTGACACCTGTAAGCCATTCCTATCATTTACCTGACACGAATCTTTTGTGGCTAAAAATATCGCGGTTATCATTCAAGAAGACCCTCGCAAAACACACAGGCCAGTTGAAGCACTGAGGATTGCACTTGGCCTGGTTGCAGGATCGCATCAAACGACTGTGATTCTTCTTGGGGAAGCTTTTCGCCTTCTCGGTGAAGATACAGATGATATCATCGATGTAGACATCCTCGAAAAGTATCTCCCATCGATCGCGCAGCTAAAAATTCCATTCATTCTCCAGTGCACACCAGATCAGCCGAAAGTCTGCGGTGAGTTTCAAGTCCAGTATAAAACGGATGAAAGCATCGGAGTTTTTGTTCGATCAATGGATAACACACTCGTTTTCTAGTTGAGGTTTCGACGCATGTCCTTGATTGTCTATATCTCTCGTCCCTCCTCGCAAATGATTGCTCGTTCCGTATGTCTAAAAGACGATTCTGGGTTGGTGCTCTCTTTGGACAATACTGTTCCTCCGGGAAGGGTTGAAAACACTACCAACGTATTACCTCTTCAGGTAGAGGAGAACTTATCCTATGATCAGGTGCTGATGGTGCTGCTTAAAGCTAACAAGGTTATTACTCTGTAACTCCGAATGTTCTAGATAAAGAGAATTCGTAGTAGTCGGATTAGGAGTAGTAGCGTGAAGAGTGAGGATAAGAGATAAGATTTGGAGTTTAAAAGAGAAAAATATGTTGAAAGAGACTGATAAGTTTGGGGATACCATGTTTCTAACTCGGTACAACGTGTGGAGAATCTTTCTTAAGATCTCGCAGAGTGAGTCATTATTGACTCCCTAGCTCGGTAAGTAGGCAGGTTATGCACCACTGGTCATATTCGGGTGGAATGATAAGAAAAAAATAGTTATCAACAGGTGTGAATAATCCTGTGTATAGAAATTTGAGTGAGTTATGAGTGTAAGCACAGTTTGGGAAGAAGCGCTTCAGTATATTCAAGGTAGGGTACCGAAACAGGTGTATGACACGTGGTTCATACCGGTGCACCTCGATAGGATAGAAAACTCGACCGCCCATATCGGGGTCCCAAATAAGTTCTTTGGGGAGTGGTTAGATGCACACTATGCCTCTCTCCTTGCTGAGGCCGTATCAACGGCTCGGGGAGGGGGACAGACCACAGTGGCCTTCACCGTCCGTGAGAAGGCGGTTTTTCCACAAAGTGAAACATCGGCTCCTAGTAGCCTCCAACGGGCAGGAAATCAATCGAAAAGCCGCCGTGGAATCCAACTGAATCCAAAATATACATTCAAGAACTTCGTCGTCGGTGCCGGCAATCAATTTGCACACGCGGCATGCATGGCGGTTGCCGAACAACCAGGGCAGACGTACAACCCGCTCTTTATCTACGGGGGAGTAGGGCTCGGAAAAACCCATCTCCTGAACGCAATAGGCAACCACGTTGCTGAGCATAGCGATCTCCGCATCGCATACTTGACCACCGAGCAGTTCACGAACGAGGTGATCAATTCCATCCGTTACGACAAAATGATGGACCTTCGGAAGCGTTATCGACACATCGATATGCTGATGATCGATGACATCCAATTCCTCGTCGGAAAGGAACGAACGCAGGAAGAATTTTTTCACACCTTCAACGCGTTGTACGAGGGACATAAACAGATCGTCCTCTCCAGCGATCGTTTTCCAAAGGACATGCCGGATATTGAGGAGCGCCTGCGATCCCGATTCGAGTGGGGACTCATCGCGGATTTACAGCCCCCCGATGTGGAAACGCGCATCGCAATCTTGAGAAAAAAATCGGAGGACGAGGGCATCAAATTGCCGGAAGATGTCATTCAGTTTCTCTCCGTTACAATGAAGAGCAATATCCGAGAGCTCGAAGGGAGTCTCGTTCGACTAGGTGCCTATGCCTCCCTCACCGGGCAAGTCATCACCCTTGAGCTCGCAAAAAACCTCCTTCGTGACCTCATCGGCGATAAGAAAAAGGTTGTCGCGATGGATGATATTCAAGAGGCTGTCTGTACCAAGTTCCACGTGAAGTTGACGGAACTGAAGTCGCGCCGCCGTAGTAAAACACTTGTGCAGCCTCGACAGATTGCCATGTATCTTTGTCGGGAGTTGACCGACTCCTCATACCCCGAGATTGGACGGCAGTTTGGAGGGAAGGACCATACGACGATCATTCATGCCTGCCGTCAGGTCGCGAAAGCCAGGGAAGCCGACGCCGTGCTGCAGACAACCATTGAAACGTTGAAGGAACAGATTCTTCGAAGTTAACGACTTGGCCGGGGGAGTACGCTATGAAAGTACGCATCGGGCGAGATGAATTGTTGACAGGACTCCAACGCGTACAAGGTGTCGTGGAAAAGCGCAACACGATGCCGATTTTGTCGAACATTTTGTTGGAGGCCAAACAAGACGGAGTCGAGATTGTCGCAACCGATCTCGAGATCGGGTTGAGAGGTCTCTATAAGGCAACCGTGCTGACTCCTGGAGGCGTGACCATCTCGGCTCGAAAGCTGTTCGAGATCGTGAAAGAGTTACCATCCAGCGACATCGAGCTGACATCCGCAGACAATAATTGGACGACGATTCAAGCTGGAAAGAGCCAATTCAAAGTTGTGGGTCTTCCCAGTCACGATTACCCGGCGCTCCCGACGATCGATCGCGAAGGGTTAACGCCTCTCTCTGGAGATGGACTATTGGAATTGATTCGGAAGACCCTGTTTGCAGCCGGTGACAACGATGCCCGATACATCTTGAACGGCCTTCTCGTCACGTTGCTGGGGACTGAGAAGAAAACCTCCCTGCGGTTGGTCGGCACGGACGGTCATCGTCTCGCCGTGGCGGAACAGGAAGTCGGAAAAGCCGGGGCCAAAGGGATGCCCTCGGAAATGAAGGCCATCATCCCCAAAAAAGCTGCCCATGAGATCAGGCATCTCCTGGAAGAGGGAGGAGACGCTGAACCGCTGATCGGCTTCTCAAAGAATCTCATGATTTTCCGGAAAAGCGGTCTACTTCTGACGTCCAGGCTTATGGAAGGCAATTATCCGAATTATCAGCAGGTCATTCCCAAAGAAACCGGTAAGCCTATCAGTGTGAATCGAGCCGAACTGGAGAGCGCCCTTCGTCGAGTATCAGTATTGTCGAAGGATAAGTCCAGCGCGGTGAAAGTGTCGTTTGCATCCGGCAAGATGACGCTTTATTCCAGTAGCCCGGACTATGGAGAAGCCACAGAAGAGTTGCCCGCGCAATACGAGGGCGAAACGTTGAATACCGGTTTCAACGCCCGATATCTGTTGGATGTTTTCAATGTGATGGATGGGGAAACGCTCTCTCTTCAGATGGAGACAGCCTTGAGTCCCTGTTTGGTTCAGGAGCCGGAAAGTCCGGGTTTCAAGTGTGTAGTGATGCCCATTAAAATTTAGCGTGATGATGAACAGGTACTCCAGCACGATCTTCGCATCGCGCAGCGGTTCAGGAGAGCAAGGGGTGAGCGGTGCTTTCGGACTCACCGCCGTGCGACTTCGGCTGAAGCAACGCAAGGGTAGCCTTTTACCAGGCTGTTAGGACACGATGGCCACAGAAGACCCGTCTCAGACCAAGTCAGATAGTTACCGCGCCGATCAGATCAAAGTTCTTGAGGGACTCGATGCGGTCCGAAAGCGACCGGCGATGTATATCGGCAGCACCGGCGTGGATGGCCTCCACCATTTGGTCTACGAGGTGGTCGACAACAGTGTCGACGAGCACATGGCGGGATTTGGGCAGACGATCGAGGTCACCATCCACATCGATGGGAGCGTGACGGTCATCGACAACGGGCGAGGTATTCCCACCGGGATGCATCCCACGCAAAACAAGTCAGCGGCTGAAGTGGCCTTGACGGTCCTGCATGCAGGCGGGAAGTTCGAGCAAGGAGCCTACACAGTTTCCGGCGGGCTCCATGGAGTCGGGATCTCCGTGGTGAACGCCTTGTCGGAGTGGCTTGAGCTGGAGATCTGGCAGGATGCCCAAGTATTCGAGCAACGGTATGAGCGTGGGAAGCCCAACGCACCTCTTGAGGCGATGGGCAAGACGAAGCGCCGAGGCACCAAAGTTCGATTCAAAGCGGACGGACAAATCTTCGAGACGCTGGAATTCAGCTTCGATGTATTGGCCCAACGGCTCCGCGAACTCGCCTTTCTCAATAAAGGCTTAGCAATTACGCTCAGAGATGAACGAAAAGAACCGGCGAAAGAACAGGTCTTTTTGTACAAGGGCGGCATCGTATCCTTCGTCGAACATCTGAACGAAGCCAAGACGCCCCTACATAAGCCGATTTACGTGAAGGTCGAAAAGCCGGAAATGATTCTCGAGGTGGCGCTTCAGTATAACGACAGCTACTCGGAGAACCTCTTTTCATTCGCAAACAATATCAACACGAAAGAAGGCGGCACGCATTTGGTGGGCTTCAAGGCCGCGCTGACCAGGACGATCAATACATTTGCGAACGCGAACGATCTCCTCAAAAAAGACATGGAGTCCCTGACGGGAGACGACGTGAGAGAGGGATTAACCGCTGTTGTCAGCGTCAAATTGCGCAATCCACAGTTCGAGGGCCAGACGAAAGCCAAGCTCGGGAACAGCGAAGTGAAGGGTGTGGTGGAGGCTGCCGTTAACGAGGCCTTGGGCAATTATTTTGAAGAGAATCCTCCGATCGCTCGTAAGATCATCGGCAAGGCTGTCGATGCGGCCCGCGCGCGCGAGGCAGCTCGGAAAGCCAAGGAGCTGATCCGGCGCAAGAGTGCGCTCGATGGAGGCTCGCTACCCGGTAAGTTGGCCGATTGCTCAGAGAAAGATCCGGCCTTGAGCGAACTCTACATCGTCGAGGGGGATTCGGCCGGCGGGTCAGCGAAACAGGGGCGCGACCGAAAATTTCAAGCGATTTTGCCGCTAAAAGGGAAGATTCTGAACGTTGAGAAGGCCCGTTTCGACAAGATGCTGTCCAGCGATGAAATCAGGACGCTCATCATGGCGTTGGGGACTGGGATCGGCCGCAAGCGAGAAGAAGGGGACAAACCGGAAAAGGATGCATTCGATATTGCGAAGGCGCGCTATCACAAAATTATTCTCATGACCGATGCCGATGTCGATGGCAGCCATATCCGGACCTTGCTGTTAACCTTTTTTTTCCGTCAAATGCCAGAACTGATCGAGCGAGGGTATATCTATATCGCTCAGCCTCCACTGTTTAAAGTGAAGAAGGGCAAATCGGAACGCTACCTCAAGGATGAGGCATCGTTGAACGAGTACTTGGCGGACTTAGCCGTCGAAGATGTTGAACTCTACATGGAGGGAGTTCAGGGGTATGTGACCGGTCGGCGACTGCTGCCGATTCTGAAGAAGATGATCGCGTTCGAAACGTTGCTTGGTCGCCAGAATAAGAAGCAGTACGAGGCTGCCATCCTCCGGGCGTTTGTCGATGAACCGGGACTGGATCGCGAGCGGCTCAAGGAACGAGGAGCGCTCCAACAATCGGTTGAGAATGTCAAAGGATCGCTGGCTGTGGTATTTCCGAAGGCGACCC
This sequence comes from Nitrospira sp., assembly GCA_041742455.1. GTDB lineage: Bacteria > Nitrospirota > Nitrospiria > Nitrospirales > Nitrospiraceae > Nitrospira_D. The sequence continues at coordinate 14,462 of JBGSIO010000002.1, forward strand.
CCTCTTTTGACGTGTTAGACGACGAAGAGCATCAATCCAATAAAGTAAAGTGCCGGCTTCATACCAATGGCGTCACACACGAGCTGGACATCACACACGAACTCGTCGGTTCAGCAGACTTCCGTGAACTTCAGAAGCTGACACCTTCGGCAATCGGGTTGGGACGCCCTCCGTACAGACTCAAGGCCAAGAATCAGGAGAACCCCTATCGGGCCACTGATGAATTGGTGAGGGCGATCTTAGATATGGGGAGGCAGGGGCTCAGCATCCAGCGTTACAAAGGGTTGGGGGAAATGAACCCTGGGCAACTGTGGGAAACGACCATGAATCCCGAAATGCGCACCCTCCTACGGGTGACGCTTGAGGACCTCACCGGCGTAGACGAGATCTTTACGATTCTGATGGGTGACGAGGTTGAACCTCGTCGTAATTTCATTCAAACGCACGCGCTCGAGGTTAAGAATTTGGACGTGTAGCGAACACGGCGGTCTCCGCACGTGTCATCGAAGAAGTGGATGTGGATGGTTGAGGAAAACGAGGAGTTGTAATGCCCCCTGACGAGCGTTTAGGTCATATCGCGATCGAAGACGAGATGAAGTCGTCATATCTCGATTACGCAATGAGCGTGATCGTGGGTCGGGCGCTTCCCGACGTTCGCGACGGACTCAAACCGGTGCATCGCCGTATCTTGTTCGGCATGAATGAAATGGGCCTCGCCTCCAATCGGGCCTACCGGAAGTCGGCCAAGATCGTGGGCGAGATCATGGGGAACTACCATCCCCACGGCGATTCGGCCATTTATGACACCCTCGTGCGGATGGCGCAGAACTTCAACATGCGCTATCCCCTCGTCGATGGCCAGGGCAATTATGGCTCCATGGACGGCGACTCAGCGGCGGCCATGCGCTACACCGAAGCGCGCATGACGAAATTGGCTGAAGAGATGCTAGCCGATATCGATAAGGAAACGGTCGACTTCGTCCCGAATTATGATGAGTCGAGGCAGGAACCGTTGGTCCTGCCGACCAGAGTGCCGAATCTCCTGGTCAACGGTGCAGGTGGCATCGCGGTTGGTTATGCTACCAATATCCCGACCCACAACATTACCGAAGTCATAGAGGGATTGCTCCTCCTGTTGGAGAACCCTGAGGTGACGATCGCCGAATTGATGAAGAAAATACCCGGCCCCGATTTTCCAACCGCCGGGTTTATTTACGGCGTGAGCGGCATAAAGGAAGCCTATGAGACCGGGCGAGGCCTCCTCACATTGCGAGCGAAAGTAGTGGTGGAGACCGATGAACGAACCGATCGAGAGCGCCTGATCGTCACGGAGATTCCCTATCAAGTCAACAAGGTGAGCCTGATCAAGAAGATCGCCGAGTTGGTTCAAGAAGACCGGATCAAAGGTATCTCGGACCTTCGAGACGAGTCCTCCGATCGCGAAGGCGTGCGAGTCGTCATTGAGCTGAAACGAAGCGAAATCCCATTGGTGGTCTTAAACAACCTCTACAAGCATACTCCACTCGAAACGACGTTCGGCGTCAATATGCTGGCGCTGGTCAACAATAGGCCTGAGGTTCTGAACCTCAAGAGGATCCTCCATCATTTCCTCGAACACCGACGCGAAGTCGTTGTGCGACGAACGGTTTTCGAGCTCAGAAAAGCGGAGGAACGGGCGCATATTCTCGAAGGACTCAAGATTGCGCTCGATAATCTCGATGCCGTCATCACGCTCATCCGAGGGTCCCGGTCGCCGGACGAAGCGCGGGCGGGGTTGATGCGACACTTCGGCCTCACCGAAATACAGGCCACAGCGATCCTCGACATGCGGCTCCAACGCCTGACGCAGCTCGAACGGACCAAGCTCGTCGACGAATACCAGGAGGTGCTGAAGCAGATCGAATACCTGAAGTCCGTGCTCGCGAGCGGAGCACTGGTCCGGACCATCATCAAGGATGAGCTGACCGAAATTCGTGAAGCCTATAAGGATGAGCGCCGCACGCAGATCGTCAAAGAAGAGGCGGAGATCAGCCTGGAAGACCTCATCGCGGAAGAAGAAGTGATCGTGAGCATCTCACACGCCGGATACATCAAACGCAATGCCGTATCGTTATACCGCGCCCAACGACGCGGGGGGAAAGGCAAGATCGGCATGGGCATCAAGGAGGAGGACTTCGTCGAGGATCTCTTCACCGCCTCGACCCACGATTCGCTTCTCTTTTTTACGGATGCAGGAAAAGTGTTTTGGTTGAAGGTCCATGAAATTCCTGAGGCCAGCCGAGCGGCGAAAGGCAAGGCCCTCGTGAATCTCCTGGCCTTATCGAGCAATGAAAAGGTGACGGCGACGTTGCCGGTCAAAGAGTTTCGAGATGATCGATATATCATCATGGGAACCAAGAAGGGCATCATCAAGAAGACCGAACTTTCCGCGTTCAGCAATCCGAGGCAGGGTGGGATCATCGCATTAGGGCTGGAGAGCGGCGACAAGCTGATCGGGGTGCAGCTGACCGATGGGCAGCGAGAGATCCTTCTCGGAACACGACAGGGTATGACGATTCGATTTAAAGAAGAAGAAGTTCGGCCGATGGGCCGGACCGCCTACGGCGTGAAAGGAATCACGCTGGAAGAGGGAAACGAAGTTATCGGCATGGAAACCATCACGCCTGATTCCACCACGTCCATATTAACCGTCACAGAAGGTGGTTACGGGAAACGGACACCGGTCGGCGAGTATCGTGTGCAAGGTCGTGGCGGGAAGGGCATTATCAGCGTGAAGACGACGGAGCGAAACGGCCTTGCCATTGGATTTCTGCAAGTTCGAGACGGCGACGAGATCATGTTAATGGCCGCGCAGGGAAAAGTGCTCCGATGCAAGGTGGACGATATCCGCGAGATCGGCCGGAATACTCAAGGTGTTCGTATTCTCGACCTTGATGGCGAAGGAGACCGGGTCGTGGGCGTCGCCAGACTGGCGGAAGTCGTCGAACGAGAGGATGTGCCGTCGGACGACATCCCCGAGGCCTAACTGAGTCGGGACGGACGGTTCCTGTATCCAACGGGTAGTTTCTTCCATGCCTCCCGCCGATCCCAAAACCAAGAAGCCGCTTGATATCGTCGTTAAATTTGCGCTCAGCGTGTTTGTGGGATCGTTCGCACTGATCTGGGGAGGTATGTATCTCAGCCGCCCCGACCGCTCGATTCCACCCTACACGGTAGGGTCCCAGGCCGGTCATTTCGTGGCGACCTATGTCCCTCGGGATACGCAAGATGAACAGATCGAACGATTAGTGAAGCGGTTTCGAAAGATCGGCCATGAGACGCGCGATTTCGGTCCCATGAAAATCTATCCCACAACCGCAGGTGATCCCGGAGGTCGGTACAGACAAATCATGATTTATGTGTTCGACGACCATCTCAAAACCAATCCAGAAGTGCTGGCACGGTATCTGGCAGGCGATGCGGCGGTGATAAAGGATTACCTACAATCCATGCGCGGGTACTATCGGTTGCAAGATCAGGATGAGGAAGGCGGCACCGGCCCCATGCCTTATGATGCAAAGATGTCCGGCGACACACGGATTCTGTTCAAGGGGCTTGTGACGGATCCCTTGCCGGTCGAGGATGAACCTGAGCCAGATATGTCGATATCACCTCTCTGAATCGCTCGCGCAACGAAGGGTCTTGGATCGTAGCGGTATGCGAAACTACGTCGGGTAAGGGGTCAGCGAGATACGGGGACCGGAGGCTGGCGGCGGGAACATCAGCCGTGGCCATGGTTGTGTCCGGAATCTCTCCAACGCGAAATGCAATGTCGGTCACACACTCTGGTCCGGACTCCGCTTGTAACTTTGTCAAAAGCGCGGGCTTGAGAAACGTCAGTTGTTGCAGCCAGACTGGATTTCTGACGAGGAGATACAGTTTCTTGAAGCGAATCTGTGCCGGCCAAGTATGGCTCGCCATGGGTTCGCCGACGAGATCGTGCCAGCGATGTTGCAAACGAAGTTCGATTAACCTCGGTTCCAGACCAAGCCGTTTGGATACTCCCGAGAGGATGCTGCCGAAAGAATCCAGCTTGCCAGAGCCCATGCTAGGCATCATAGGCGGTATATAAGAACGAGATCAAGGCGCTGCTTTTCTCTATGACGAAAGAAACAGAAGATCAGTACAAGGTCGTGGCCACGAATCGGAAGGCCTATCACGACTACTTTATCGAAGAAAAGTTCGAGGCGGGGATGGTCCTGAAAGGCACGGAGGTGAAATCGTTGCGCGATAGGCGTGTCAACTTACAAGACAGTTACGCCAGCGTCAAAGAAGGAGAGGTCTTTCTTCACCACTGCCACATCAGCCCTTATAGTCACGGCAATCTCATGAACCATGATCCGATCAGGACCCGTAAACTGCTTCTACACCGAAAAGAGATCAACAAGCTCCTCGGGAAAACCCAGCAGAAAGGTCTCACGCTGATTCCTCTCCGCATCTATTTCTCAGGTCGAGGCCGCGCCAAGGTCGAACTGGGATTGGCAAAAGGAAAAAAGCAACACGATCGTCGCGCGTCGATCAAAGCTCGAGAGGCGGGACGAGAGGTTGAACGGGCCATGAAAGAGAGAAAATAGAACGGCTTATATGAGCCGCTCTTTCTCTACCGACCATTCCTCTGTCGTCTCCGCCCCACAATAAACACGATCACACGATCGTCCAAACACAAGCGTCCTCCCCGCAGGTCTTCCCACCCAATCGGGGAATCGGTTTGGCTACCGACTCGCGGTCTGCATCATGGCGAACACCACGCTGAATATGGCGAACAATAGGAATCCTTCGATAAAGGAAATCATAGTAATGATTCACCCCCTTTCACTTTCCTACACGTATACGCCCCAAATATGAAGTCTCCATGAGGGGATCATGAAGAGTTCTTCATAGACTTGGAGCGGAACACTACGTCTGAAGAGGTAGATGAACGTGGGTTTAGTACTAGACGAAATCTAAGGTAGTATCGAGAGCCTGTCACGTAGGAAGCGTCTGCTGAGTGAGCGCTGGCAAACGCAGGGTGAAGACGGAGCCTTTGTTGACGTCGCTCGTGACGGAAATGCTTCCACCGTGAGCCTCCATAATCTCCTTCACAATGGGAAGTCCAAGCCCAGTCCCGGCGGTATCCTTCGCCCGGGCCCAATCGGTCCGGTAGAATCGCTCAAACAGATGGGGAATATGCTCCGGCTCGATACCATGACCTGTGTCCTCGACCGCTATAGCGACCTCGTGACCGACCGTCTGTAAACGAACCGTGACGGAACCGCCGACTGGTGTGTACTGTAGGGCATTGTCAAGAAGATTGATGAGCGCTTGTTTGAGCCATTGCGCGTCGCCGAGCACTGGGGGAACCAGTTGGGACTCGAACCTCAACGCGATCTGGTGGTCATCAGCCAGAAGCGTCAGCTCCTCCACAATCTCTTGTATGAGTGGCTCCAGTGCGAGGGGTACGAGATTGACCGGAGGCTTGCTGCTGGTGAATTTCGCGAGGGTCAATAGGGGGCGGGTTAAGGCAATGAGTCGTTCGACTTGCTGAAGATTATTGAGAAGCACCTCGTGATATTCGTCAACCGTCCGCGCTTTCATGAGGGCGACCTCGAGGTTCCCCTGCAGGATGGTCAACGGTGTCTTCATCTCGTGGGCGGCGATTTCGCAAAAGTTCCGTTGGACTTCACTGCCTCGCTGGAACTGATCCAGCACGGCATTCACGGCCTGAGTAAGTCGACGGAATTCCTGATAGGGTGAATCCATCGGCAGTCGCTTCCCAAGGTCGGCTTCCGACATCGTTTCGGCACCTGTGCACAAGGCGTCGATCGGGGCCAGGACTTTCCTGGAGAGCCAGTGGCTACCCACCCACGCGAAAAACAACGTCGCTGCGGACCCGAGTGCCAGGAGAAACACAAGACCATTCAGAGTCTCTTGGTAGTGAAGCAAGGACGTTTCCGCCTGCAGAACGTACGGCACATGGCCCTTACTGACGAGGAAGAGAAATAGCTGACGAGCCGGTATCCCATCGGATGCCTTCAGGGTTTCAAATAGGAGGGTTTTGAGGCGGACCTGTTCGAGTATGCGCGGTGGGAGCGACTCCCGCCCGGCTGCGTGAGGGCTCCTCCATACAAGCGAGCCATCGGCGGAAAAGACCCGAAGGGCGTGGGTGACGTCTGGCAAGACGTGCTGTTCCGTGGTGCTCTGAGTCAATTCCCGAGTCGGCGCAATGTCCTGGTTACGGTGTTCGAAGAGCTCAGGTTGCCGCTCCACGAACTCTGCCAATGTCTCTCCCAATACGATCAGGCGTCCGTCCACAAAGCGTTGAAGCAACACCTCACTCGCGGCATACACCAGCGCGGAGAACAGGAGCAGTCCGGCCATCAAGACAAAGGTGGACCAGCTGATCAAGCTGCGCAAAGATTTCATGCAGGAGCGTCCGGCTCTTCGAGCATATACCCGGCGCCGCGAACCGTGGCGATCAAGGGCGGCGAAAAGTCCCGGTCGATCTTTGCGCGGAGGGCCCGAATATGGGCGTCGACGATATTGGTCATGGGGTCATAGCTGATATCCCACACGTGTTCAATGATCGCGGTTCGCGTCAGCACACGATTCTTGTTTCGTAACAGAAACTCGAGCAGTGCATACTCCTTGTTGGTCAGAGCGATCTCTTGTCCAGCCCGCCAGACCCGATGTGATGCCGGATCCAGCTTGAGGTCGGCCGCCTGCAATTGGACGATTTGCTGTGTACTACCTCGACGCAAGAGCGCCCGTATTTGGGCCAACAGTTCCACGAAGGCGAACGGCTTCGGCAGAAACTGGTCCGCCCCGGTGTCAAAGCCCGAGACCTTGTCCTCCACCGTGTTGCGCGCGGTCAAGAGCAGCACCGGCGTCGTGTTCCCCTTGGCTCTGATGCGGCGGCAAAGGGTGAGGCCGTCGAGTTTGGGCAGCATGATGTCGAGAATCAAGAGATCGTACGTATTGTTCAACGCGAGCTCCAATCCCTCTTCACCGTCGGCTGCCACGTCAACCGCGTAGTGCTCTTCTTTCAGCCCTTTTCGGATGAATTGTGCGAGATCCGCGTCGTCTTCAACTAAGAGAAATCTCATGGCTCTCCTTACGCCTCACGGATGCACAACGAGACCAGATGGTGACCGAGGTGCTGTCGGTCAACAGAGACCGCTCCTACAGTCCGTGACGACAAGGTTTGTCGCTTTCTCCCCTGCGTCCAAGTCTAGAGTAACCCAGGCAATTCCACCCGGACGTTCACCCTGGTGTGCCCCGACGGCTCCTTCCAGAAGGCTGACTATATAATAGCGGCCGGCGGGAATTTTTGTGAACCAAAAGTGACCATTTGGGTTTGCCCGCGTTGTGCGAAGATAGGGGACGAGGCGTTTGTCCGTCAAAAGCTGCGACAGAACGCCTTGAAGACACTCAAAAGACGAAATGGGAGCAACGGGGCTGTCGAGAGATGGGGCGTCGCCCCTTGACGTGCAGGAACTCGCTCGCACGTTTCGATTAAACCAGTCGCGTGTGTAGGGTATCCTGGGAATCAGATAGACCGGGATACCTGCCTGCGTGATGGCCTTGCCGGAGGGTGAACTGAGGAACACTTGTCCGGTTGCCGTTCCCCGCCCTTTAGGCTTGTAGGAGAAGAGCTCCTTCTCATTCAGTGGTAGAGGATTTGCTGGGGATGGCTCAGCCGCCGGTACCAGCGGATATGGAAACGTGTTGATCAGCAGCCAACAGGCGAACCACCAACGGAACTTGGTCTGCGGCCATGTCATGTCGGGGAAGGTGACGCCGCAGGGGAGTCGTCCGGAATGGTTGGAGATGAGGCGATCTTGTGTTTGAGCGCGCGACCTTTGTCCGGTGTCGGATCCGTGACGATACCATAGTTCTCACGACCTTCGTGGCCTTCCGGCAAATATTCCGTGATCGGCATCCCATCTTCACGAACAAAGAGGAGACAGTGACAGTACTTGTAGATCTGCATTTCATCGCACGCGCAGATCCACCGTCTGAGTTTGGCTTCAGCCTCTTTGTCCTTATAGAAATTGCACGGACAGAGTGGCTTCCCGAGTTCATCGATGTGCATCGCCAACCCATTGACGACTGCCTCGGTCACAGCAGGGTTGGGATGCATCATAGTCCCACTTTTCTCAGCAAACCCCTGCACGAATTTCCGAATCTTCTCGAGGCTCTCCTGCGTCGGTTCAGCCATGGACCTCCTCCTACGAGCGATGAAAGACAGATCCGCTAGTTTACAAGGGGAATTCGCTGCTTTACAATCCGACTCTTCGTCGGATTCTCGTTACCACATCTTATGGACATGTCCATTCGACAGATCTTATACCAACGACTGGTTCCCGAAGTGGGTGCAGCGGTGGCGGAAACGCTTGTAACCCGCTTGCCTCAGGCCACGGGCAAGCCCAATGCGGAAGCACGAGTATTAACTCTGCTGGAGGAACTCCACGAATTATCAGGAAAAACAGCCAGTGCGGCGGTGGCGGCGCTCCCTGAGCTTGACCGACGCGCTAGGCTGGGGGATATCCTGTTGTGGCTTGATCTTGGAGTTGCCTTGGCTGAATCGTCCGGCGCGTCCGCGCTCAAATATTTCAAGGATAGCCCTCTGGTGCTTGGGCTCATCGAATCGTCTGATGCCCGATCGGAGGTGCTGACGATCGGTCTGGAAGTTGCCGAGCAAGATGCCAACGTGGCGCTCGAGTACATTCGACATGCGCCGCAGATTCTGTCGGATGTGCCCACAATCCAATTGCGCCCCTGGCTCGACATCGGTATTGAACTCACGCAAATCAACGTGGTCGTCGGGCTTGAATTCATCAGGCAGATCTCCAAGCTTGCCTCGGTTTTGCCTTTGGAGAGCGTGCGGGACTGGGCCACAGTAGGCATGAAATTAATTGTACCGAACAGCCTCGGGAAACCGGATTACGTGGCGACGATGGAGTTTCTCAGGACCAGCCCCGCCATTCTCAGCCATATTGAACATTCAGCCGTTCGAACGAAGGTTGTGTCCCTGTGCCGCTTGTTGGCTGAGCACTCTCCAGAGTCCGGCATCACGTGGGTGGCTGAATCTCCGGACCTCTTGCGAACGGTGCCGTCGGTGGAATGGCAGATCAAACTGTTGCAGTACGGGTCCTTGCTTGCCGAAAAACATGCGGAGGCGACGATTGGTTATCTGCGTCGTGCGCCGGAACTCGTCCAACTGCTCGGGGACGGCCCTGAGGCCGCTCGAAGATTTGAGAATTGGTTCACGACCGGAATGGAGGTGGTGGGCTACAGCCCTGACGCAGCACACGCCTTTTTTTCGATGGAATCTCAGAAAGCGTTGGTGTCGGTCGAGCAGGCGTTGAGCGGAGTGCCGTTTCGACAGGTCGCGCGAAGACTCAAGCTGTTCGTCCAGGGACTCTGTGGGATCAATGTCGCCGTGACGGCACTTCCCGATTCGTTGGCATCTCCAGCGCGTGCGGCAGTCAGCGCAGACGGAAAGACCATTTCATTGCCGGCGCTGCTGCGTCGGTATCCGACGGCTGCGGAGAACGAACGTCTCTATCTGATTATGGCGGCGCACGAGGCTGGGCATGTAGCGTACGGGACCTATCGGCTCCAACTCGAATCGCTCGCCGATTTGGTTGAAACCGTACGATGTCGCTACGGTCGATCCAACGAAGCAAACCCTGAGACCCTATCTGCCTTGTTTCAGCTTTATCCACAGCCAAACTTGGTAAGGGATCTTTGGATTGTGCTGGAGGATGCGCGTATCGAATCTTTGCTGCAGGCCGAGTATCCGGGGCTTCGAGGTGATCTGGCGCGGTTGGCTGCAGAATCCATCACTCCACGCGATCCCGCTCAAGGTGTGACGGTCAAGGAACTGGTCGTCGACTGCCTCTTGAGGCTCTCGACGGGTGAAACGGAAGCTGTGGCAGTACCGAGGGCAGTCAGGGAGGAAGTCTCCATCCTCTGGGTTATGAGTCAGGCCGTTCTGAAGACGACGGCCACGGCGGAGGAAGTTGTTCGTGTAGTCGATGCTGTGTATGTGCGACTGGAAGAATTGTTAGTGGCTCGTGGTGAAATGATCACTGTGGAGCGTCACGAGGAGCCTAAGGATCGGAAGTCGGAACAGATACCACCGGAACAAGCGGGTGACCAATATCGCCCGATGACCGATGTGGCCTATCGCGGCTCGATGAATCCGGAGTACATCACGTGGGGTCAGGAACACCTGCAGCGAGGATCTCAACCTCCGGCACCATCCGAGGGTGGCCTCACACGGAAAGCCGGGCACGATGAGCAAAAGATCGGAAACAGAGAACGGCTGAGTGAGGGGCGTTCATTGCCGTCGGTGGTGGAGGAATGCCTGACGCTTGAGTCCGACGGACACCCGTTGCAAGAGAAAACGGAGCATGAAGGACAAGCCATCCTGTATCACGAGTGGGACTATCGGATTGAAGATTACCGGATGAATTGGTGCCGTGTTGTCGAACGACCAGCGGATCTTGGGTCTGACGAGTTCGTCACGGCAACGTTAGCTGCCCGACAGAGTACCGTCCGGTCACTGCGGCGGTTTTTCGAAGGGTTGCGTCCTCCGGCGTTTCGTCGCGTCATGGGGCAACCCGACGGGGATGAGGTGGATCTCGATGCAGTGGTTCGACGAACGGGGGAGCAACGGGCAGGCATGGAAGGCGACGATCGTATCTACATCCGTCGAGAAAAACGAGAGCGCGACGTAGCCGTGGCTTTTCTTGTCGACATAAGCGGTTCGACGAGCCGGGAGCTCGGAAATGGGCGGCGAGTGATCGATATTGAAAAAGAAGGCCTGGTGCTGCTGTGCGAAGCCCTTAATGCCGTGGGCGATCAATATGGGCTATATGCCTACTCCGGCCAAGGACGAGCCATGGTCGACTTTCTCACGATCAAAGATTTTGACGATCGGCTGGGCGCATCGACCGCGCATCGGCTGGGGGGCCTGGCTCCCCGTCATCAGAATCGCGACGGAGCGGCGATTCGGCATGCCACGACCAAGTTGTTGAAGCGCGATGTGAAGAACCGTATTCTCATGCTGTTGAGTGACGGACGTCCCTTGGACGATCACTACAAGAACGAGTACTCCTTGGAAGACACAAGGGCGGCCCTGCGCGAGGCGCGACACCGGGGAATCGAGACCTTTTGCGTGACGATCGATCGAGAAGCGGAGAGCTATGTGTGCCAGATGTATGCGGAGGCGCGATACTGCGTCATCAGCAGCGTCGAATCCCTTCCAACCAAGCTGCCCCGCATTTACAGGCAATTGACTGCATAACCATGTATTGAGTATGACGGACTCGATTGGAAAACCCACGGTTCCCGCATGGCTGTATAAGCTCTTCACGGGCCATCAATATCCCTATGTCCGTCGCTTAGCCAAATTTGGACAGACGGTGAAACCCGGTGAAGACCGTCCCGAGCCGACGAAGGAGATGATCGAGACCAAGTTCTGGGAGGTCTATCCTCGTTGCCGGGTGAAGGTGTTGCAGGAAGTGAAGGAAGGGATGATCGTGGTCTTTCATGACCTGGGTGAATATTCTCCCGGAGCTTATCAAGAGCTGGTCGACAATCCGGAGGAGTTTCTGAAAAACACCTTCGGCAAGAAGAAGATCAAAGTCAATTTCTATGACGATGAGAATTTCGTCTGTACGATCAACTTCAAAGTTGGGGGCTGGACTGAACATGAACATGCGTGAGGGGTTAGGAGTAAGGGTAAGGCGATGTTGCGCTTCACGCCTCACGCTTCACGTTTTGCGAGGTAGTTAAGATGGCACGACCGAAAATTACGGTGGTAGGAGCGGGGAACGTCGGTGGGACGACGGCGCAACGGTTGGCGGAGAAGGATTTCTACGACGTGGTGTTGGTCGATATTGCCAAAGGAGTCCCACAGGGCAAGGCGCTCGATATCTCTCAAGCTGGGCCGGTTTGTGGGTACAACACGCGAGTCGTCGGCACGAACGAGTACACGGAAACCGCCGGATCGTCGATCGCCGTCATCACGTCCGGCATGCCGAGAAAGCCTGGCATGAGTCGCGACGAGCTGTTGGTGACGAATGCGAAAATCGTGAAATCGGTCGTGACAGAATTAGTCTCCCACTCGCCGGAGATCATCCTGATCCTGGTCACCAATCCCCTGGACGCCATGGTCCATGTGGCACGGACGGTCAGCGGTCTTCCCTCATCGCGAATCATCGGCATGGCCGGCGTATTGGACTCGGCAAGAATGCGCACGTTTATCGCTACGGAATTGAATGTGTCGGTGACGGACGTACAGGCGATGGTCTTGGGCGGACATGGCGATACGATGGTGCCCTTACCGCGGTATACGACCGTGAAAGGACGACCGGTGTCGGAACTTATGGCGAAGGAGAAGCTGGAAGCCATCGTCAAGCGCACGCGGGACGGGGGAGCGGAAATCGTCGGCCTCCTAAAAACGGGCAGTGCCTTTTATGCACCGTCCGCCTCGGCTGTGGCCATGGTGGACGCGATTCACAAGGACCAGAAGCAGGTGATGCCCTGCGCGGTGTTGTGTGACGGGGAGTATGGGCTGAAGAACGTTGTGATCGGCGTGCCGGTGAAGATCGGACGAGGAGGGGCCGAACAGATTATGGAATACGAGCTGACGAGCGACGAACGAGCGGCATTGGAAACCTCGGCCGACGCGGTTCGAGAACTCTGTAGCGCTGTCGATCGACTGATGGTCTAGGGCTCACCGCACGCGTCAGGAAGCCCATCGACTACCATCATTTCGTGCACGTTCAGCGAATGAAGGATGTCGAGCCACGACAGGCGTGGCTTGACATTCTGAGAAACGCTGCAGTAGTCATATCAGGTTAGGCAGTCAACCGTTTTTGAGGAGAGGGAGCTATGAAATTTCTTGAAAGTCCGATGCAGACGATGGGGGTGGGATTTGTTCTCACCATCGTCTTGGTAGTCATATATTTGGGATTAACGGGTATTGGCGCGGGTGAAGGCGACTGGGGCCAGATGATCCTTCGCTGGGTGCACTTCCTGGCCGGGATCACGTGGATCGGACTCTTGTACTTCTTCAACTTGATCAATGCCTCCTTTTTGAAGAGCTTAGATGGACCGACCAAGAATATCGTCATTCCGAAACTCATGCCGGCAGCGCTCAATTGGTTCCGGCATGGGGCCACTGTGACCGTAGTGGCCGGGGTGTTGTTGTATGGCCACATGTATCACAAAGGCGGCACGGGCGCCGTGGCTTTGGCCATCGGTGGGTTGCTCGGCATCATCATGATGGGCAATGTTCATGGGATTATCTGGCCGAATCAGAAGAAGATCATTGCCGCCGTCAACGCGGCTGCGCAGGGGACGCCGGCACCCCCTGAGATGGCTCAATGGGGCCGAACCGCCTTGCTGGCCTCGCGCGTGAATTTTATGCTTTCGATTCCCATGCTGTTCTTCATGGGAGCCGGTAGTCATTTCAGATAAAGCCGTATTTCTCTGCCGGTGAGCTCAGCTCACCGGCAGAGGTTTCTATCGTCAGCGTTCTCACTTTACTACCCCTCTATGCCTAGCATCTAACTAGGGCTCCTAGGCCTAACTGCTTGAGATTCAGGCCCATTTCGGCTTCGTTGCCTTGACGGATCAAGAGGCTGCACCGTATAGTACAACCTCAACCTTGAGGACCTACTGACAGGATAGTTATGCCCGTGACTGCCGAACCACGCCTTGTCCAACAGATGGAGGGAGCCCCTTGGGAGATCGAGGGGTATCTTAAATTGGGTGGCTATGAGGCCTGGAAGCGATGTGTGAAGGAATTGAATCCGGATCAAGTGATTGATGAGCTGAAAAAATCAGGCCTGCGGGGTAGAGGTGGTGCTGGATTTCCGACGGGCATCAAGTGGGATAAGGTGCTCAACCACCGGGTGAAAGAGCGCTATTTCGTCTGCAATGCCGGAGAACACGAACCCGGCACGTTCAAGGACCGCCATTTGTTGAAGACGCTGCCGCACCAATTGATCGAGGGCTGTTTGATTGCGTCGTTTACGGTGCAGGCGAAAGCATCCTTCATTTACGTGAATCATGAGTACCACGAGGAACAGCAGAATCTGAAAAAAGCTTTGGCCCAAGCAAAAGAACAAGGACTCCTTGGGAAGAATGTGCTCGGCAGCGGAATCGATATTGAGCTGGAAATATTTGACGGCCATGGCAGCTACGTGGCGGGCGAAGAGACGGCGATGCTCGAGTCGATGCAAGGCCGTCCGGCGATGCCCAGGCAGAAGCCTCCGTTCTATCCGACGGACTTCGGCCTCTACGGAAAGCCGACTCTCGTCAATAACGTGGAGACGCTCTGCAACATCCCTCGTATTCTCCATAAGGGCGTCTCGTGGTTCACACAGGTGGGGACGGAGAAATGTCCAGGGACGATGATGTTTTCATTGAGCGGGGCGGTCAATCGACCTGGGGTATATGAGATGCCGATGGGCGTGACGATTCGTAATCTGATCGAACAATGCGGGGGCGGCGTACCCAATGGTCGCAAGATCAAGGCGGTCTTTCCGGGTGGACCGGCGTTTTCCATGGTGACGGCGGATCAGCTTGATCTTCCTATGGATTTCGATTCGTTGAAGAAAGCCGGTACGGGGTTGGGGTCAGCCGGTGTCATCGTTGTCGACGATGCGACATGCATGGTGGCTAAGACGCTGCACTTTTCAAATTTTTTCAAGAATGAGAGTTGCGGTCAGTGTCCTCCCTGTCGGATGGGAACTATGAATTTAGCCGCGCTGATGACAAAAATTGAAGCAGGACAGGGTACTCAAAAAGACCTTGATAGCATGTTGCAGCTCTGTGGCTTTGTGAAAGGAACCGGGTACTGTACGTTGGTCACCGGTGCATCGGTCTTGGTGCAAAGTAGTCTGAAATTATTCCGGCAGGAATACGAAGATCATATTCGGCTGCAGCGGTGTCCCTATCAGGAGGCACCGGTTGGAGTCGTCGCTCATTCGTAGGAGCAATCATGCCACGAGTGACCTTCCTCCATTCAAACGGACGAAGCGGAGAAGTAGACGAGAACATTTCGCTCCTTGATGCGGCAAAGGAAGTGGGTTTTCGGTTGAACCACGACTGTGGAGGCAATGCCTCCTGCACGACCTGCCGCGTTGAGGTCCAGGTAGGGCACGAGCATCTTTCGGAGATCGATTTCGACGAGCAAGACCTGCTGGATCGGGAAGCATTGACGGAGCCGCACCATCGACTGGCTTGCCAAGCACGTGTGCTGGGCGATGTCGTCGTGCGTGTCCCGGAAGCCAAATGGGAGAGCCAAAAAACAACGGCGACAGAAGCGTGGGGTTGATATTCGAGGGAGAGGTGTTAGACTAACATTCTAGCTAACTCGCGAGGGCGGGGTAGGTCGATCCATAGAGGAGGACAACAATGGTTACAATTACATCAGTGGCGGAACAGAAGATCAAGGAGTTGATGGCCGAGGAAAAAGATGTGGTCGGGTTGCGAGTGTACGTGCGCGGCGGCGGGTGCCATGGCTATCAGTACGGAATGGCCTTTGAATCAAAAATGGCCGAAGACGATACGATCATTGAAAAAGGCAATGTGAAACTCATCATGGATTCACAGAGCGCTCCCTTGTTGCAGGGCGCCGAAGTCGATTACGTGGACAGTGTACAAGGCTCGGGCTTCTCGATCAAGAATCCTCAGGCTAAAACGACGTGCGGCTGCGGCAGCTCGTTTAGCGCATAAGCGTCGCTAGGGGAATGTCGGAGCAAATGCCGACACGGCACCTCCAGGCTGGGGCCCTCGAACTTCGAGCGGTTCCAGCCGTTTCTTTCACTCCAAGAGATAATAGCTCGTATGCCACAGGTACATGTGACCAGGCGCTATCGCTTTTGCGCCGCTCATAGACTTCACACCGATCTGCTCTCGCCCGAAGAGAATTGGGCAGCCTTCGGAAAATGTAATAACCCGAACGGTCACGGGCATAACTATGTGGTGCTGGTCACAGTCGAGAGTGGAGCGGCGATGGATGGGTGCGACCTGGACCGGCTTGACCACGTAGTCAACGAGAAGGTCATCGAGCGCTTCGATCATTTCGACCTCAATGGTGATCCCGCCTTTGCCAACCTCACGACAACGGGGGAAAACCTCGTCAAAGTGATTTGGGATATCTTGGAGCCGATCTTGCCGTCCGGCGGTCTACAAAAGGTCGGTGTGATCGAGACGAGAGACAATTATTTTGAATATGCGGGCGTCACCTCAACACGAAGGGGAACGTAGTGACGAAGCAACGGAAGAGAGAAAAAGGGCGAGAATCGGCGGAAGACACCAGCGGGAGTGGAAAGCCTGCGGACCTGCCAGCTCTTCAATCGCTGGTCACTGAAATGTTGCTCGCGCTTGGAGAGAAACCGGGTCGTAACGGTTTGCTCAAGACACCTGAGCGTGTAGCCAAAGCGCTGGCCTTTATGACCCAAGGCTATCAGCGCAATATCGATCAGCTGCTGAACGGAGCGCTCTTTCCGATCGAATATGACGAAATGGTCATCGTGAAAGACATCGATTTTTTCAGCATGTGCGAGCACCATCTGCTCCCGTTTTTTGGCAGAGTCCATGTCGGCTATTTGCCGAATAAGAAAGTCGTGGGTCTCAGTAAAATTCCGCGTATCGTGGATACCTTTGCCAGACGGCTTCAAGTTCAAGAACGTCTGACAGTTCAAATCGCCGAAACCCTACGGTCCAAGTTGAACGCGCATGGCGTCGGGGTGGTGGTCGAAGCGCGGCATCTCTGCATGATGATGCGCGGAGTGGAGAAACAAAACACCGTGGCCGTCACCAGCTCCATGTTGGGGGCGTTCCGTAGCCAATCACAGACGCGCGAGGAATTTCTCAAGTTGATTCGACGCGGTAGCATCGGCGATCCGGAGTGAGCGCTCAACAATTGTTTGTTTAGCCGCCCCGGTTACTCGCTAACGTCGAGACAAAAGAGCGGACTGTCTCATTAAACAGTTCAGGCTGTTCCAGGTTTGCAAGGTGAGCGGCTCCGGGGATGATGGTTAAACGGGCATTAGGAATCCTCTCTGTCATGAGTTTGGCATCGGAAGGCGGGGTGGGAAGATCAAGCTCACCAACAATGACCTGAGTGGGACAGGAGATCTGATCGAGGAGCGGCAGTGAATCCGGCCGAGCAGCCATGGCCATCAAGTCTCCCGCGATACCGCTGATTTTATTCGCCTCGATCATCGTGCGCACTCGTTGAACAAGCTCCGGCCTTCTCTGAGTCGTTGCGGAACTCAGTAACTTTGGAATCATGATGTCGGCGATCGCCCTCGCACCTTGCTTGTAGGCGATCTGGGCCATCTCAAACCGTGCCTGCTTTCCTTCGGCAGTATCTGCCTGAGCTCTGGTGTCCGCCAACACCAATCCTTTGACACGCTCAGCGTATCTTCGATAGAACGCGAAGAGGATGTACCCTCCCATGGACAGTCCGACGAAGACCGCGTGAGGGATCGCTAAGTGATCCAGCAGACCGCGGATATCGTCGGCAGCTTGCTCGAGAGTATAGTGCCAGAGCGGCGCATCGGATTCACCGTGCCCACGCAAATCAAGTGTGACAATCCGAAAATCTTGGGCGAGTGCAGCCTCTTGGGGAGCCCACATCATTCGGCTGAGTGGAAAAGCGTGTAGAAAGACGATCGGAAACCCAGTCCCCTGATCGTGGTATGCGATCGAGATCCCATTGATCTTCGCCTGCATCAGTTCCTCCATAAGGGAAACTGTTCGTAGCATCGACGACCCTCGTGGTCAAGAGCCCATTTGCGTACGCCCTCACGGGCAGATACAATTCCTCGATTTCCGGAGATGGGATGTCGATGTCACGTGAGCCACGCCCCGATCTATTCACCGCATCAGAGACAGGCCGCAATGTACCTGCGCCTCTCGCAGAACGCATGCGGCCACGAGATTTCGCTGATTTTGTCGGACAGGACGACATTGTCGGACCCGATCGTCCCTTGCGAAAAGCGATTGAGGCGGACCGACTGTCGTCAGTGATTTTCTGGGGACCCCCGGGATCCGGAAAAACCACACTCGCACATCTCATCGCGAGACATACCAAGGCTCATTTTGTGCCGTTTTCTGCAGTGACCGGAGGCATTCCCGAGCTGAGGGAGATCATCAAAGCTGCTGAGCATCGGCTGGCCTTGCAGCAACAGAAGACCGTGTTGTTCGTCGACGAAATTCATCGCTTCAACAAGGCGCAGCAGGATGCGTTTCTCCCTCATGTGGAGCGTGGCACGGTGGTGTTGGTCGGTGCGACCACCGAAAATCCTTCCTTTGAGGTCATCAGCCCTCTCTTGTCACGTTCTCTGGTCGTCGTGCTGAAGTCCCTGGACGAAACGGCATTGGATGGAATCATCAATCGAGCGTTGGAAGACCAAACCGTCGGACTGGGTGGAAAGAACGCTCGTGTCTCACCGGAAGCCAGACGACGACTCATTTCCTATGGAAACGGCGATGCGCGCTCACTCCTGACGGCATTGGAGTTCATCGTTGAGCAATGCGAAGCAAGACCGGATGGAACCCGAGAGATCGATATTCAGGTGGTCGAGTCTGGACTCCTCGCCCGATCGTTGCGCTATGACAAGTCTGGCGAAGAGCACTACACCCTGATCTCCGCTTACATTAAAAGTCTTCGGGATTCCGATCCAAACGGGGCGCTCTATTGGTTGGCTCGTATGCTCGATGCTGGGGAAGATCCAAAATTCATTGCCCGTCGGATGGTCATCTTTGCATCGGAGGACATCGGCAACGCGGACCCCTTGGCCATCGTTATCGCCACGTCCGTGGCGCAAGCGGTCCAGTTTGTAGGGCTCCCGGAAGCGCAAATCAACCTAGCTCACGGCACCACGTACCTGGCGTCACAATGCAAAGATAATGCGTCCTATGTTGGTCTCTTGGAAGCACTCAAGGACGTGAAATCATATGGAAATCTGGGGGTTCCACTGCACCTCCGGAATGCGGTGACCTCGCTCATGAAGGAGCTGGGGTATGGGACGGATTACCGCTATGTTCATGATGACCCGTCGGCTCGGGAAGACCAAACCCATCTTCCGCCGGCACTGAGAGATCGCCGGTACTACCGTCCAAAGCCCCTAGAATAGGGCCAATTGTCCTATTTTACATTCTTTTCTAATCGGTTACACTTAGAGAATAATGAAGCGAGGAGAAACCAAGCAGTCGGCAAGCATGGCCGCCCTGAGCGAACGAAGAAAATTCGTGCGGGCTACCTTGGTTGGCTCTGCCTTAATGTCGCCGAAGAGTGGAGGGCGGGCCTGCACCGCAGTCCTCGACAATGTCAATAAGATCGGAGCCGGGCTCCACACCAAAGAACGTTTCCCGCCGAACGAGAAAGTCACCGTGTCGCTCGCATTCCTGGATTCTGACCGAGTCGAGCAACAGGAGAAGCTTGATGGGACCGTCGCTTGGGTCAAACCTTGGGATAAAAAAGGTTTCTTGATCGGTGTGGTCTGGGATGAATTGGTGACGAAAGAAAGGAACCGCTGGCTGTACTACTATCTCGAAGAAACCCTCAAGGCTTCCGTCTAAGAGCTATCCCAAGGCCACAAGCTGTTGCTTCACGTTCTCCAATTCAGCCGAAAGTGATTCCCAGCGCGCGGTCAGTCGCTCGAGATCGCGCTTCCATTCATCCTGTTCTTGATGCAGGACGTTCCAGCGATCGAACTGCTCATAAAGTTTCGGATCGGCCAGTTCTGCCTCGCGCGTCTTGATCTTCGCTTCGGTCTCCGTCACCTCCGCTTCCGCTCGGGACACCTGCTTTTCCAATCTGGCCTGGGTCTTGGTCAGGTCACGACGCTCGCCTCCTCGCCCTTTTGGCTGGACTTGTTGCGCCATCGCGCGAGTTGGGCCTGAAGAAGGGGGTTGAGATGCACCGTCCAGCTCCTCGCTCGTTTCCTTGATGGATTCGAACTCTTGAGCCTTCTTCCAGAGATAATACTCGTAGTCGCCGATAAAGTTCCGAGCCTGCCCCTCTTCGATTTCCACAACCCTGGTGGCGATTCTCGTCAAAAACGTCGGGTCATGTGAAATGAAGATGATGGTCCCCGGAAACGCAGCCAATGCGTCCGTGAGGACATCCACAGAGGCTGGATCCAAATGGTTAGTCGGCTCATCGAGCAACAAGGTATTGGCGGGCTCAACGAGCATGCGAGCTAAGGCGACCCGGTTCCGTTCACCGCCGCTTAAGGCTTTGATCGGCTTTTTCTGATCCTGGCCAGAGAATAAGAAGGCCCCCGCGATCCCTCGCAAGAAATTCATCTCGGCATGTTTGGTGACCTCTTCGAGGGAGTCAAGAACCGAGTGCTCCGGGTTCAAAGTCTCTGCCTGATGCTGCGCGAAATAGTGCAGCGACACGCCGTGACCGACGGTTCTGGTGCCGGTATCGGACGGAAGCACACCGGCAAGCATCTTCAAGAGTGTACTCTTTCCTGCGCCGTTTTCTCCTACCAGCGCGACACGTTGTCCTCGCTCCACCGAAAAATCTAGCGTCTTGTAGACCACTTTCTCGCCATAGCGCTTGCTGGCTCCAGCCAAATCCAACACCTGACGGCCGCTGGCCGCCGGGAGGGGAAACCTGAACTTGACGCGTTTCGGATCTCGCTGAATTTCAATCCGTTTCACCTTTTCGAGTTGCTTAAGGCGCGATTGAACCTGGCTCGCCTTGTTGGCCTGGTACCGGAAGCGATCGACGAATTTCTGAACCCGCGCGATCTCTTTGGACTGGCGAGACGCCGAGGCGTGTAATTGAGAATCTTTTTCTTCCTTCAGCTTGCAGAACAGTGAGTAGTTGCCACGGTACTCCTCGATCGTATGGTGCCGTAGCTCCCAGATATGCGTCACCACTCGGTCGAGAAAAGCGGTGTCGTGGCTGATGATCAGAAGCGTCATGCCGGATTGGAGTAGAAACTGTTCGAACCATCGCTGCGTGGGCTTGTCCAAATGGTTCGTCGGCTCGTCGAGCATCAGCACGTCGGGATTCGATAAAAGTAGATGCGCGAGGGCGACCCGCATCCGATAGCCACCGGATAGTTTCTCGACGAGACGATCGAAATCCACCTCTGTAAACCCTAGACCCATCAAGATGCGTTTGGCTTCATATTCAGGGTACTCATCGCGATGTGCCGCATCGAGCACGGTCTTGCCGGTGATGGTTTCGAGTTCCTGCGGTAGGTAGCCGATCCGTAGCCGAGGTCGTTTCCGGATCGAGCCCTTGTCCGGTGCCTCTTCGCCGAGGATCATGCGGAACAGGGTGGTCTTTCCGGCGCCGTTGGGTCCAACCAGGCCCACTCGTGAGTTGGGGCGAAGATGAGCAGAGGCGTCCGTGAGCAGCACCTTGGTGGAATATTGCTTATGAATCGACTCGATTTGGAGCATCGGCACAAACCTTCCGTGTAAAATGGAGCGAATGGATCAATGAAAAGGAATGCGAACAGGGTGAATAATTAGCAGGTCGGGAGGCGAGGCAACGTGAGAAAATTCATTACAGCGAACATTCTAGAATCCTAAAATACTCAACCCCGAAAGCCTTCACCGCAGACTCAAGCAACAAAACCTTCACAGAGCCGAGGTCTACACACAGTGCTGTTTGGTGGAGCTGGCCGGGATTGAACCGGCGACCTCGTGAATGCCATTCACGCGCGCTCCCAACTGCGCCACAGCCCCACCTGGGAAATGTTCAAATCGAAGTGAATAGGGAAAATTGCGGCCTTGAAGCAATGGGTTGCATGCTAACATGCAGATGAGAGGCAGTCAATCAACGAATCGCGACCGCACCGCGCTCTGGACCCACGTACAGCATGGAATCCGAAGTATCTCAACAACCGGCTTGACAAAAAGAAAGGTCGCACCTACCATGTGGGCCGTTGGCTCTGATCACCACATCCGGTCAGAGCCATTTTTTCGTGCCGAGATAGGTTGGGGGCTTCCACTATTTATGGGCAATCTCGTCATCATCGGGGCTCAATGGGGCGACGAAGGCAAGGGCAAGATCGTCGATATCTTAGCCCGCGATGCCGATATTGTCGTGCGGTATCAGGGCGGCTCCAATGCCGGACATACCGTCATTAATGAACGAGGCACTTATATTTTTCATCTCATCCCATCGGGGATCTTATACCGAGGGACGACGTGTGTCATCGGAAACGGCGTCGTCGTAGATCCCGGGTCTCTCATCGAAGAGATGGATCAGCTCCAGACAAAGGGAATTGCAGTCGGCAAGAACTTCGTAATCAGTCAGCGGGCTCACTTGATCCTCCCGTATCACAAGGCAATCGACCGAGCGTCCGAACAGTCAAAAGGGTCACGGAAAATTGGAACAACAGGGCGGGGGATTGGGCCGTCGTATGCCGACAAGATGGCACGGATTGGAATTCTTGTGGGTGATCTGTTAAACCCGTCGTTGTTCAAGAACAAGCTCGACGAGAACCTCGTCGAGATGAATTGGTTCTTAGAGCGCCTTCATAAAGTCGAGACCTTTCAGGTCGACAAAGTATTCGATCAATACATGGGTTATGCCGATCGGCTGAAGAGCCATATCGTCGACACCACGATCTTGTTGAATCGTGCGATCGAGAAAAACAAAACGGTCATATTTGAGGGCGCCCAAGGTACGAACCTGGATGTGGACTTCGGCACCTATCCCTATGTCACCTCGTCCAGCGCGGCGGCCGGCGGAGCCTGCACCGGTACGGGCGTGGGTCCCACGATGATCGACGCGGTGATGGGCATCGCGAAGGCTTATTCCACGAGAGTAGGCAGTGGACCGTTTCCGACCGAACTGACCGATGAGGACGGGCGGGGCCTCCAAGAGCGAGGACGGGAGTTCGGATCGACCACCGGACGGGCGAGACGCTGTGGGTGGTTTGATTCGGTCGTGGTTCGTCATGCGACGGTGGTGAATGGCCTCACCTCGCTGGCGCTGACCAAACTCGACGTGCTCGACGGCTGTAAGGAACTCAAGCTCTGTACCGGCTACAGACATGGGAACACGCTGTATAAAACCATGCCGGCCGATCTGGATGTGTTGACCAACTGCGTGCCGGTCTATCAGCGGATGAAAGGGTGGACGACCGCCACAACAGGGACCACCCGCTACACGAGACTTCCGGTTGAAGCGAAACGATACCTGGCTCGCATCGAAGAGTTAGCCCAGTGCCGAATCGACATGATTTCGACTGGTTCCAAACGCGCAGAAACGATCATGCTTCGGAATCCCATGGACTGTTCTCGCCGACGCCCCAAACGCTCCCGAAAATAGTCGATGGTCAATCACGAAGCGGGAATGCTAGGATGGACGGGTTACTGTGTCGTTAGTTCTCAAGCACATCGAATGGTGAGTTGATTTGAGCCGCAGGATGTTCAAAATGGCCGGCAACAAGGCTGCAGCAAGCGAAACCCGAGTTGTACAGTGGTTGGTACGTTGCAGGGTTTGAGCGATGCGAGAACGCCGTTGGTGACCATTTTCAACATCCTGCCGTGAGCCGGTAGCTCAGTCGGTAGAGCATCGCCCTTTTAAGGCGAGGGCCCTGGGTTCGAGTCCCAGCCGGCTCACCATTCGTTAACTCCTCCCTCTGCCTCCTGTTTCCTCTGTGACCTGCACGGTGCTTCTCCTTCTCCCAAACGTTTCAAAGATCAGTCGGGTGCCTGGCGCACGGCACCTCGTTCGGTCTCAACGACTTGGAGGCGCTCATGAATGTCGCCTTTGGGGCGAAGGGATGGATCACCGCTCACACGCTGAAGCGCTAAGCTGATTCATGGGGAAGACTCCCGCCCTCCGAGGGCTTCCTTTTTTTGGGAATGAGGCGTGAGCGAACGAGGGACCCGAAACAGTGCCGACCGGTCCGGAGGTGGGAACAGACTCTTTCAGGATGATGCCGACACCAAAGCTTCTCTGCGTTGCTCGATGTGCTTCCTCACTTTGCCGGACAGAGCCCGTTCGGCGAGTCGGAGCTCATAGGTCTTCTGCAGGTTCATCCAAAACTCAGGGTGGTGTTAAAAAAGGTTGCGAGACGCACGGCCGTTTCGCCGGTAATTCCCCGCTGTCCTTTGATGATCGCCGTGATCCGATTTGCGGGCACGTCGAGGGCCCTGGCCAGGGCATTGGCGCTAAGTGGTGGATCTGACGGCTTCATGAACTCTTCCAGTAAAATTTCTCCTGGATGAACTGGCCGGATACCCTTGTTGGTCATGACACGTTCTCGGATCGAGCCCCCGCAACCGTGCGCGATCGTCTTGTGACCTTCGAACGGACCGTGCCGTATCGCTGTCAGCGCGGGCATGACGCACAGTGACTTCAACATCTTGGCCCAGTAAGGAGAGAAAATGCACCAAACGTTCAACCGAGAAACCAGCCATCTGTCCCGATAGCAGCTTGGACACTTTGGCCTGATCGATCCCGAGACGCGCGGCCGCCTCCACCTGTTTCCACGCGTGGCGCCGAATCGTGCGCTGAAGGCCTTGCAGTAAACTGCTTTTGAGAATGAGTTCGGCCGATCGTTCTTCCGAAAACCCCAAATCCCGGAAGATATTTCCACTCCCTTTCGTCACGGTCCCACGTGTCATAAACCGTCCTCCCTTCTCCACCTGAGGAGATCGGCATATCGATCACGCTCCTGAAAAAGATCCATCCATCGGATTCCGACCCTCTCCTGATTTCACAGACACCTCCACAAGTGGGAGAATGGTGGAATTGGAGGTCATCATGGCAACACCCACACGTTCAAGTCCGAGGCCGTTCGGCTCACGCGGAAATAGCCTGATAGCCTCCCTCAGGCCCTTCCTACCGATGCATATTCCTATGATACAATGCATCCATGCCTTCAAAAAAGCTCTTCAAGCCCTATCTCATGGCCAAGCGCAAAGGAATAGGGTTCGGTGGGTTCGACAAGAAGACCACTGAGCCGCTTCCCGATACCAGCCGTATCCCGTGGTTTCAAGACAATCCCAGGGCCGAGGCGGACAAATAGCCAGCTTAGAAGTCTTCGAACAGTCGAAGCTGGTTCAGATCCGCATTCCCTCTCATATAGGCTGGAAGCTTCATTTCCTCAGTTCTAGGCTTCTTTGGTGGTTGAGATTCCCTCAGTAATTGTCGCACCTGGTCCCAGGTATCGATCCGCTCAAAGTGTTCCAAGTCATTCTCATGAAGGTTCAGGCTCCACTGTGAACCGGCCCTGATCCTGGTTCCTCGTGGTGGGTTCAGAAAGCGGAGCTGGAAATACCAATCACCTGCTTGGTCTGTGCCGAGAGTATACACAGCGCCGATCAGACCAATAGGTTTGCCGAGGCGAGGAGTTTTCAAACGAAGGTAGGCACCTTGGCTAAGTTCTGAACGGGTCAGCATGATGGTAGCCGATGGTTACAAAACAAATGGGATCCGGTCAAGCTGGAATCTTCACGCAAGGAGACCCCTTTAAGGAGCTGTTCGGAAAGTCCGCTGAATGCCGGTGCAGTCCCGCCTAGGGATTCCGCTAGGATTCCGGACGAGCCAATGTAGCTAGCATGTGTATAGTTGATTCGTCCGTCAGGCACATCCAAATCAGATTAATAGGAGGGCATGATGATAGGGCTCTTGATAGCAGCTTTCGAAAGCATAACAGGGAGGGGCAAGGGCCAAGTTGAAAAATCCGAAGGTCAGATGAAGGAAGCCGTGGAGGAGACGAAAGGAGAAATGAAGGCGTTGAAGGAGGAGGGCGAGAAAGGCAACCATGTGAATGGGGAAATGGACAGAGCAAAAGGCAATGTAAAGGGTACGGTTGAGCGAGGGAAGGGCGAAGCCGACGAGTTGTCAGAAAAGATGAAGGACGAAGTCCCGTAAGCATAATCATCGTTCCGGCGTACAGTGGAAACCATTAACACAATCATGTGAAAGAAAACGGGGAACCATTGGAAATACAGGTCATTGGCATTTGCGATCTTTTGTAACTTTTAAGGCAGGGCCCTCATCTTCCCGTGTGTATCGTCGATATAATTCTGGTCTCCGTTGGCTGTGGCCGACCGGCTCGCACCGCCGGGCGCATCGCTTACGCCAGTAGCCTGTCACTCTCGATGCTTGTCTCCGGCACGCCGGTTTCAGCACCTGTTTCCTTGTTTCCTCTATGAACTGAACGGTGCCTCTCCTCCTCCCCTGAGAGACTTATTGTGAGGTCACACAAGGAGGAAACAAGATGACGACCAACACTTCATCCAAACGACCGGCCACCACGCTGCGATCCGGCAATATCAAGGCCACGATCTGGGAGAATGTCAGTGAGAAGGGCTCGTTCTTCGCGACGACCTTTTCTCGGCCATTTAAGGATCAATCTGGTGCCTGGCACAATGGCACTTCATCTGGTCTCAATGACCTCGAAGCGCTCATGAATGTCGCCTTTGAGACGAAGGACTTGGTGCCCGCTCACACGCTGAAGCGCTGAGCGGTTTCATAGGAAGCCTTCGGCCTTCCGTGGGCTTCCTCGATCTATTTGGTAGTTGTACCCCCTGCTACACTTAACATGAACACTGTTGGGAGTGTCCCTTGCACCTTGCCAGTCATCTCATTGTTTCGTGGTTGGTAGGGCAGCATCTCCCGGAGCGACGGGACCGGCTCTTGGTCGCCTACGCTGGAGTCGCACCGGATCTCGACGGGCTCTCGCTTGTGGCAGGCGTCGATGCCTACGGGCGCTGGCATCATGTGCTCACGCATGGGATCGCGGGCGCCACACTCGTCACGATCTGTGCCGCGAGCCTGGCGAAAGACCAGCGTCATGTCGCATGGCTGGCGTTCCTGGCCTTTCACGTCCATCTTCTCTGTGACTTCTTCGGCAGCGGATACGGATGGGGCATCACCTATTGGTTCCCATTCAGCAAGCATGTCTACATGGCTCCTATCCAATGGGACTTGAACGCCTGGCCAAACGTGGCAACCACTGGAGTGGCGTTGGCCTTGTCGGGGTGGCTCGCCCTTCGATACGGGCGCACTGTGGCTGAAACCATGGTTCCCCGTCGTTGGGATGCGGTAATCGTCGAGACGCTTCGAAACCGATTCGGCCGCCCGTAGCAGCTTCCCCAAGCCACAACCGAGTGATCTCCTGAGTGGAGGAGTGTGTCTTGTGAAAAGCAGACGATCGGCTGTGCTGAGATGGCTGGCGGTAGGTCAAGCGTGAAGAAGGCGTCGGCAGCCTCTCTCGACACGTCAAACGAAAGCAACCTGCAGGTGATTCTCCTTCGGTCCCTCCCGATCAGAACACACGAGCGCTTAGTGATTGACGTGCGGGAGTGGCGCAGGTCGCCACGCGTTCGGTGCTGAGGGGGAGGATATTGGGGCTGCCCGTCCCTGAATCAGCTGGTTGAACGTTGGCTCGCGTTGGGTGGAAATCGTCAGCTCCATTGGGTCGGTCCCGAAGCGAGGCCGCAGCCAAACGGATGTGGTATCCACATTTCTCTCCAAGACAGTCGCGCGCAGTCTGATCGTCGGATCGCCCGGGCGTGTCACGACGTAGAGCGTGCCGGGGGCACTCGACGCCAGCAACCCATCGAAGGGCAGATCGGTCGTCAGGCAGACGTGCTGATAGGTCAGTGGAACACCCGCTCGAAAATACGGACTGACGATGGAGGTCGGACCAGAGACACAGGGTAGTGTTTCGCCGCGTCCAACCGCCATTGTGAGATCGGCGTGTAATGAGGAGAGCTGAGCACGGACGGGGTTGCGGACTCTCTGAGCCATATTGAGACCGTCGATCCTGGGGAATGCTGGGTGCTGCTGTAAGCTCTGATTGGGAACTAGCATGATGACGAACGACATCACGATGGGGAGCCATAGCCATCGAAGGTGCGCTTCACGTATGAAGAGCACTCGCCCGGCCGCCAATAACGTCCCGAGGCTCAGCAGCCCCCACCACGCTGCGTCACCAAGATAATCGTGCTCCACATAGTACACATCACCCTGCGGGACTTGAGTCCAGTCCCTGAGCATGATGTAGGCCACTCCAAGCCCCAGGAGAGGACCCACCATACTGAGCAGGGCCAGGCCTATACGCAAGAACGTTCCGAGCCGCATGAACCACAGCGCCATACCCAGTAACTCTAGCAGACGGTGCTGGTGTGACGAAGCAGAAGCAGAATCTCTGGAGGGCCACGCCAGCGTACGTATCCGGCGCCCCCTCCCGGAGTCCGATAGGCCCGACAGGTTGCGAGAAGGGACCGTTCTTCGCGACGACCTTTTCTCGTCCGTTCAAGGATCAGTCCGGTGCCTGGCGTAGCGGCACCTCATTTGATCCCAACGACCTTGAGGCGCTTATGAATGTCGTCTGTGAGGGGACAGAGTGAATGGCCGTTCGCACACTGAAGCGCTAAGCCGCTTCACTGGGAAGCTTCCGGCTTTCCGGAGACTTCCCTAGCTTCCTGCATGGCACTTTGCAGGAAGCATCAAGGGAAAGACATGCAACCGCCTGGGGTCCATTTTCAGATACAGTCTGTATCTATATCTCCCTCGAGATCGCACTTTGGCGTAAGATGCCTCATTGATTTCTCAAGAATTCCATGAAAATAGGGAGGCAGGGCTACTGCGTAGGGTGCTCGGTACGGGACATGCACCGGTTACCGAAGTATTGGGAGGAGGTACAGAGCGATGACTCACTCATTCGATCCAGGATATGGAGAGGAACCCTTCAAGGGCTTATGTGAGCGCTATCCGGACGAGTCCGTGTATCCGCCGGGACAGTTTCGTCTGGAGTGGGGCCCCATCTTTCACCGAGGTCGCCTCGATGGGTCCGCCCGTGTCCTGGTGATCGGTCAGGACCCTGCACAGCATGAGACCATCGTGCGCCGCATTTTGGTGGGGGAAGCGGGACGGCGGGTCCAGGGATTTTTGGCGAAACTCGGGGTCACTCGGAGTTATGTGTTCATCAACGCCTATCTCTACAGTGTGTACGGCAGCGTCAAAGCCAAGACGCGGAAGAATCCCGCGCTCATCGAGTATCGCAATCAGTGGTTGGAAGCCTTGTTGGTGGGACATCAGATCGAAGCCGTCCTCGCACTCGGAGGTGCTGCCGATGAGGCCTGGCAATTCTGGCGGGCGACCCCGACGGGGCAGTCCGTGTCCGTCGCCTATGCGGCGGTAACGCATCCGACGCAGCCTGAAAGTTCATCGAAGGGGGAGAAGGTCAAACTGCTTGCCGCGACCAAGAAGATGCTGCAGAACTGGAACGCAGCCCTACAGATCCTCTCGCCAAACGTGCACCACCCCGATGTGCCCACGGCGCTCGCGTTGTACGGGGAGAACTGGGCGGACGGTGATCGAGTGGGGATTCCCGAGTTCGATTATCCTGCCGGTCTACCCGCCTGGATGCATGAGCAAGACGGATGGGCGAAGCGGGCTGGCGCCGACGACCTTGCGAAACGTCGCAACATTACCCTCACCGTGCCTAAAGGGGTGATCACATGACCGATGGCGCTCGTCGTTGGTATCCGCTTCCAGGTCCTCTGCCGGCAGCGCGAGGCCTCACGCCGAAGGCCGCGAAGGCTGCAAAGAGACGTGGACCGATCGACCCGCTCGCAGGGCCGAAGCTCGCCCTGGCCGGACGCGTCGTCACGATGGATGATGCCTGGACGGTGAAGCCCGATGCTGTCCTGTTTATCGAGCAGGGAACCATCGTAGCGGTGCAAGACCGTAGGCAACAACCGCCACCTGGATTCGACACGGTGCCAGTGGTGGAGACCGGCGGTACGCTCTTTCCCGGCCTCATCGAACTACACAACCATCTCAGCTATAACGCGCTCCCACTTTGGAGCCCGGTGCCGAAGTTATTCCAACACCGCGGCCAGTGGCCCGATCACCCTGATTACCGGAAGCTCATCAGCGGTCCGATGACGGTGGTAGGCACCTACCGAGATGCTCAGGGGAAAGCCTCGCTGCTCGCACCGCTGGTCCGCTATGTGGAATGTAAGTGTCTGCTGGGAGGGGTCACGACGACCCAGGGGATCATGCTGAGCAGCAATGCTGGCGTGCAACGGTACTACCGAGGGATTGTGCGTAACGTCGAACAGACCGATGACCCAGCTTTGTCCGAGGCTCAAGGACGCATTGCGGACGTGGACGCGAAAAGCGCTACTTCTTTTCTCGCTCGGCTCAAGAAGGAAGACAGTTGCTATCTCCTGCACCTGAGCGAGGGCATTACCAAACCTGGACAACTCGACTCGATCGCCCGCAAGCATTTTCGTGCGCTCGAGGTCGCACCGAACCAGTGGGCGCTCAACGATCGGTTCACAGGCATTCACGCTGCGGGGCTGTTGCCCGAGGATTTCGATGTACTCGCCCAACACGGGGGGTCCATCGTGTGGTCGCCGCTCAGTAATCTACTACTCTATGGAGACACGGCGCGGGTGGATGCAGCCAGGCAGGCGGGTGTCCGCATCAGTCTCGGCAGTGATTGGTCACCGTCCGGCAGTAAGAACTTGTTGGGAGAGTTGAAGGTCGCCTGGCTTTATTCCCAGCACAGATTAAACGGACTCTTCAGCGCACGCGACGTGGTGGCCATGGCGACACGGGAGGCGGCGAAGATTCTCAAGTGGCACGACGCCATCGGGACGCTCCAGGCCGGCAAACGTGCCGATCTCCTCGTCATTGCTGATCAAGAGGGCGACCCTTATGACGCGCTGATTCGGGCAAAAGAAACCGCGATTAGTTTGGTCATGATTAACGGGGTGGCTCGCTACGGCCTGCCGAGATTGATCAAGTCGTTCGTCACCACAGGGGAGACGGTGCGGGTGGGTGGACAGACGAGACGATTGTTTCTTCAGCAAGAGACCGGTGATCCTGACGTGGCGCCGGTGTCTCTGCGTACGGCCAGTAGCATACTCAAGAAGGCGCTTCGCGACCTCCCGAAGTTGGCACGGGAACTCGAGAAACCGAAGCCGAAGAAAGCTGCACGGCGGACGCTCGACGCGCCGGAACCGGTGGTGTGGTCGCTCGCGCTCGATGAGATTCAGGCCACCGGAGTCGATCAGCGCCCACGACTCCCCTTCAATGGCCCACGCGATTTCACGGGGCCTAAGCGTGTTTCATCGCGTGCGGCAGCTGTTCCACTGTCGCAACTGCTCCAGCCGATCGCACTCGATCCGCTCACCGTGGCCGACGATGCTAATTTTCTGTTAGAGATTGCGACTCAGCCCAACATGCCTGAACCGATCCGAACGGGTCTCGCGGAGCTCTACTGACCAGCCTGTTATCGGTGAAGTCCATTCACCGGAATGAGGAAAGGTAGCATCTACATCAAGAGAGGGGGAGACCATGGATGACAAGGTGATCGTCACCAATCGCAGCGCCTTGATGAAAAAGTATGGCCGTCAAGGAACGGCAAAGATTCGCCAGGCCATGCGTGCCTTATCAGTGGCAGACAAAAAGCGAGGCATGAAAAACCGAGTCGTGTACCTCGACGATGCCAAAACCATGAAGAAGTTGGGTGGCAAGCCGGTCCTGAACGCAACGGACCCTCGGGAAAATAAGCAGGCGATCGACGCCGTCTATACCGCACTGCTTCCGGATTACCTGATGATTCTTGGGGCGCCGGATGTGGTTCCACACCAGGATCTCGATAACCCTGTATATGACACGACGGATGGTGACGATGATACGCGAGCATGGGGCGATGTCCCGTATGCCTGTGAGGCTCCGTACTCCAGAGACCCAGCCCGATTTGTCGGCCCGACGCGTGTGGTGGGGCGGGTGCCGGATCTGGTGAGTGCTGCCGAGCCGTCTTATCTGATCGAACTTTTGAAAACCGCAGCCACTGCGCAACGCCGAGAGCCGGACGCTTATGCTGGCTACTTTGGGCTATCAGCTGAGGAGTGGCGAGGCTCCACTCGTTTAAGTCTTAACAACATTTTTGGCCAAGAGACCGACCTCCTCCTCGCTCCTCCTGCCGGTCCTGACAAAGCCCATAGCCGCCTGGAGAACCGCGCGCACTTTATCAATTGTCATGGAGGTCCGGCGTCGCCGGAGTTCTTGGGTCAGCGTGGAAAGAGCTACCCCACCGCGCTCACGACCAAGGCGACCGAAGGAAAGATTGTGGATGGAACGGTGGCAGCCGTGGAGTGTTGCTACGGGGCAGAATTATACGATGCGACGATCCTGGGGATTGATCTGCCGATTTGTCAGAGCTACCTGCGCCAAGGGGCCTACGGGTATTTGGGTAGCACCACGATCGCCTATGGTCCGGCGGACTCCAATGGGGCGGCCGATCTGATCTGCCAGTATTTCTTGCTCAATGTATTAGAGGGTGCCTCGCTCGGACGCGCGGCCCTGGCCGCGCGCCAGCAGTTCGTACAGGGTACCGCTCAAATGGATCCTGTTGATTTGAAGACGCTGGCGCAGTTTTGTTTGCTGGGCGATCCAAGTGTGCATCCGGTGTTGCGGAGCACACCGACGACTGTGCCGAAAGGGGTGGACACCAGCCACGCCGAGCGATTCTTTCGAGCTGAACGACGCGCGAAATTACAAGAGACCGGAGCCTTCCTGTCGAAGACGAAGCCCACAGCATCGCAACGAGTGCCGGTACAAAGAGTATCGTCGGTCACAAAGCAAGCACTCGCCAATATCGCCAAGCAAGCGGGACTAGAATCCAGTCAGTCGTACTCTGCCTTTGCGGTCAAGGGAACACCAGCCCCGAAGCGCGGAGCAGGCAAAGTTGGGGCGACTCCTTCCCGTTACTTCGTGGCGGTAGGTATGCCACGTGACGGTCAGATCGACAAGGTTAAACGTGGAGTCGCGGTGGTGGCCAAAGAAATAAACGGACGCATTGTGGGCTACCGGATCTATCATCAGCGGTGACCGAGAGCTATGAATGGATCACAACCTCTTCGGGTGACC
Source organism: Nitrospira sp. (assembly GCA_041742455.1). GTDB lineage: Bacteria > Nitrospirota > Nitrospiria > Nitrospirales > Nitrospiraceae > Nitrospira_D. Next base: position 47,406 of record JBGSIO010000002.1, read on the forward strand.
GGCGTAAGAGGTCGCGTGACGCGTGGCCTCTATGCCCAAGGCAGCAAGAGCGAACGTGAAGCGGTCTTCCTCGAGACCGACAACGGTCGTTACATTCTGCGTCGAAAGACCGGCCCCGTTTTTGGCGACGTAGAGTTAGAGCGATATGTGGGGCGGGAAGTGATTTGTGACGGGTTTCTCATAGGGGCAAGCCTTCTGGGGGATAAGATCACAATTGTGCCAGAACGTTCGTCAACAGAGTGACCCGAGGATCAGCGCTCTGAGGGGCAAGACCGAAGTTGATTATCCACAAATCCCCGATGTGAAGATGTCCCCTTCTCGAAGTGAGTGGTGAGTGAAAGGGGAAGACGGGGAGCTGTTAATCGGTCGTGAGGAGGGAACAGACTATTTCAGGATTATGCCGAGACCAGGGTTTCTCTGTTTTGCTCGATGTGCTTCCTCACCTTGCCCGACAGAGCCCGTTCGGCGAGCCGTGACTCATAGGTTTTCTGCAGGTCCATCCAAAACTCATCGGTGGTGTTGAAAAATGTCGCGAGGCGCACTACCGTACCACCGGTGATCCCACGCTCTCCGCTGCTGCAAGTCTCTTGTATCAAATTTGTGCGAATCCGGGAGAGGTTACCCTAAGTATGCTGAGCTGCACTCAATGGGTATCCATCGAGTGCAGCTCAGTGGCCTAGTTATCTGTAATCGGATTCCGGCCGGTCCGTACTCGAGTCGCTTTAATGGCCAGCATCCCACGAACGATCCGGCGAGCATCATGGACAATTTTACTGGGCAAGAGGTCGTGAGATGTGTGACCCTCCTCCTGTGGAACGTCCGAATCCCCGTTCCAGCGCGCGTTGGCAGGCGGGTCAGTCGTATGAGTGTGACGGGAAGAGAGTTGCTGCTGGATATCCTCAACGGATGGAATGGAAGGCTCAGCCAAGGCGGTTTCTTCCTGAGGTCCCTCATCCATGGGGTGAACCGAGATCTCCTGATTGGCGGATCGAGACATCCACATGAGTCCCAGCTTCTGGCGTAGGAACTCGGTGACCCAGGCGCGATCGATAGGGTCTATGTCATGGGCTTCAATCGCAAATTCATGATTGTTCATCCAGAGCACGGTTGCCCGTTGGATACGAAGTGGGGTGGATCGTTCGGGGATGGATACCTGTAGCGTCAACTGCATACCGGGTACGACCGGCATCGATCCGGCCAGTCGCCAGCCGAGGGAGGTCAGATCTAAGACGGTCCCCTCTGCGAGGAGCTCATCATTTCCATAGAGCACGGGCCACTTGACTGGAAACCGACTATAGCGGCGCACTGGATTTAGCCTATTGATCATTGGGTGCTCCTTTCGCTTGTGTCCGTCTTTCTGATAAACAAGCGTATCAGCGACAGTACCCGAGCGCATTCCCCGAAATATCTGCTACGAAAGAGGGGGTCCTCATTCTGGAATCAGAGCCTGGCTGCAATGGCTCTCTGGTGGGATAGAGCATGGTCCATCAGATTCATAAAATGCCAAGGTGGTGTGCGGCCTGCTAAGCTGATCATGTTGACGTTGCTGGACATTTCGTTAAACGTGAATTTCGAGGGGCAGATCGGAAACGCCTTATGGTATCTTGGTCCCACCGACCAATAGCAGGACCGGGCTGTGAAAGAAGAGACGAGGCGATGAAGCTCACACGATCAGCTGTCGAACAACTAAGGGCGTTAATCGTCGAGCATCCGGAGGATCCCATCGTGAGGGTGCAGGTCAAGGATGTCGACGACCAACGGCTAGCCTTCAGCATCACGCTGGAAGATCGAGTTCAGCCAGACGACCAGGCGCAGACGATCGATGGGCTCACGGTGGCCATCCCCTCGGCTAACGCCGCGCGAATGGATGGCATCACTATGGATTACCAGGATCCGGAAGGGTTCCAATTCCACCATACTACCCACCAGGATGAACCTCCTCTCAATCTCATCAGCTTGAACTGAGCTGCATTGATCTCTCGCCCCGCGTTGCGTCGTCCTCCGAATCTCTCCTAGAATACAGTGCTCCAAAAGTTGTCACCCGTTCAACTGCTCGAGATCATGAACCATGCCGTCCAAGAACGACAAAGCCGAAGCTGCTCGTGCCAACACTCGCCGGATTATCGAGCAAGCACCAAAAGTCTTGGCGTTACTGATTCTAATTAGTGGTGTCGCGTATCTTTCGGGATCAGTGTATACGAGATCCTATTTTGCCGCGTTTGGAGCTTCGTGGATATTGGATGAGGTTCCAACGGCGATCTACTTTAGCCAAGGTTGGATTCCGCTCCTATTGATTCTCTTCTTCGGCTACCTGGCCACGACGAACCTCGCGTTGATTGAGAGCCAAAGCAATCTCACTGAGACCAAACGGTTCAAGGTGTCGGTTGCCGTGGTTCGGTATGGTCCATGGGGCCTGGTCGGGCTCCTCATGATGATCCCGCTGCTTAGTAGATTCGGCTTCGTCACCTTTGCCATTGTCCTGTCGATCGCTGCGATAGCCCTACTTCTGCTATTGTTTGCGTCAACACTTGAACTCCTGGTCGTGCAGTTCACCATGGCAGACCGGCACATTGATCTGTCGATGGCGTATCTTGCTCTCGCCGTGATTGTCGTAGGCCTGTATGTCGTGCCGATGCAGCTCGGCATGAACTGGGCACGCGTTGATAAACAAACATCATCCAACCTCTTCAAGGTCTATCTTCCCGATGATGAAGCCAAGGAGTACAGAATTCTGTTCGCGGCTGGTGAGAAGCTCTATGTCTTTCCGAGCAAGTACGAGGGGGAATATCCTCCAATTGTAGCCACGGGAGCCTCCAAAGTGACGTTCATCCCCCCCGAGGGCAAATCTGACTAACGCTTCTTGGAGGAGGGACCTAGTTCATCCCCCACCATGTTTCTGCGGCAGGTGTCTCTGAGGCCGTTCTGCGCGGGTTTGGATGTTCTACATCTCATTCCAATCGTGAGCTTCCCTGGTCCCTACTTTGCAGACTTGCTATTTCACTGGATCACATGGGCATAAACTGGTGCATAATGCGCCAGACGCGCTGGGTCGCCGTGGCAAATTGGGGCACGGTTGGACCGTGCTTTTCTTCCGTATGTGGAGCCTAAGATGACTGAAGATTGGGGTGCAATTCTTGTTGTCGATGACGACGCCGATATGCGGGAGTTGGCTTACGACATGCTGAAAGATCGTGGGCACCAAGTTACCACGGCCGGAAGCGGTGAGGAAGCCATGAAGCGATTGGCCGCGGAGGACTATGCGGTCGTCCTTACCGATCTTCGAATGAGAGGGATGGAGGGATCGGAATTATTGATCCAAATTAAGCGGACGTATCCTGACATCAACGTGATCCTCATGACAGCGTTCGGGTCGGTGGAAACGGCTGTTGAAGCGATGAAACACGGAGCCAGCGATTACCTTACCAAGCCGGTCAAAAAGGATGAGTTGGTTCGAGTCATCGAGCGGGTGGTTCGAGAAGCATCTCTAAGACGGGAAGTGAGCCGACTCAGGAAAGAGGTGCATAAGGAGTACAGTTTTCATCACATCCTGGGCAAAAGCAAGGCGATCCAAGTGGTCTTCGATCTGATCCGCCGAGTCGCCGATAGTCCGACCAACGTCCTGATCACGGGAGAGAGCGGAACCGGGAAAGAGTTGGTGGCGAAAGCCATTCACTACAATAGCGATCGGAAAGACGCACCCTTTATTCCTGTGAACTGCGCGGCGATTCCGGAACAGCTCCTGGAGAGCGAACTATTCGGCCATATGCGCGGCGCGTTCACCGATGCAAAGCTGGATAAGCGTGGATTATTTGAAGAAGCCCAGAAAGGCACGTTGTTTCTGGATGAAATCAGTGAGCTGCCGCTCATGCTCCAGGCCAAGATTCTGCGCGCGATCCAAGAGAAAGATATCAGGCGAGTGGGAGCGACCAAACCGATCTCGGTTGATGTGCGGATCATCGCCGCCACCAACTTGAATCTCAGCGAGGAAGTAAAAAATAAACGATTCCGAGAGGATCTCTATTATCGACTCAATGTGATTGAACTGAAGCTGCCGCCACTCCGGGAGCGCCGAGAGGACATCCCACTCTTGGTAGAGGCCTTCCTGAAAAAGTGCGGCGAGGTGCGGCGGAAGGAAGTCAAGGGCGTGACCGAGGCGGCCTTGGCGATGTTAATGGACTACGCCTGGCCCGGGAATGTGCGGGAACTGGAGAATGTCATTGAGCGGGCGGTGACGCTCAGTCGAGGCGAGAAGATTTCTCCGGATGATCTGCCCCCAGCGGTGCAAGGGGCCCGTGGAGACCGGCGTGTGCTGGATGAAGCGGCCGAGAAGGCGCTCCCTTTACATGAACTGGAAAAGGAATACATCAAGAAGATCCTCGAAAAGTCCGGCGGCAATAAATACCAAGCCGCTCACGCCCTTGGCATCGACCGAAAGACCTTGTATCGTAAGCTCGCTGAAATTGAAGGGAAGTCTCATCCAGAGGAATGACAACCTCTTACTGATCATCGGATCGGGAGTGGCTCAGACCAATCTTGACCTAGGCCGGGATGGATCACGTGAAGCTCGTGGACAGTCATATGATGCGGGCTGTGCCGTGGATGATCCCCTTTCTCACGGTCGGAATCTTCGTCGTCGACCTGCTCGCCCCGGCCGGAATTGCCGTGTCGACTCTGTATGCCATTCCGATACTACTGACATTCTTCTCACCCCGTGCGCGAGATACGCTCTATTTTTCGGCTGCAGCTACTGCGTTGACCTGGATCGACCTTCTGGTCAAACCGGCCGGTGTCCCTATTCCCTACGCGGTATCCAACCGCGCATTGGGCACGATGCTCATCTGGGGCATTGCCATAGGATTGATCCGGTACAAACGGACGCATCAGGAGTTGAAGTCCGCGCGTGTCGAACAAGCCCATGCCGAGGGCCTAATGATGGCCGCGCAAGAAGCGCGCTATTACGCGGATAGAGACGCGGTGCGAGCTGCAGTCGGGCGCAATGAGGCTGAGGAGCAGCTCCTGATCAGCCGGCTCAGGCTGGAAAGCATCATTGAATCCGCGATGGATGCGATCATCACCGTGGATGAGGAGCAAAGAGTCGTGTTGTTCAATCGAGCAGCCGAACAGATGTTCGGTTGTTCCACTCGAGAGGTGATTGGGCAGCCGCTCGATCGATTCTTGCCCGCACGGTATCGCGAAGGCCACCGCCACCATATGCGTGAGTTCGGCCAATCCGGCGCGACGAGCCGAAAGATGGGGAAACTGGGGATGGTGATGGGGCTTCGCTTGAACGGAGAAGAGTTCCCGATCGAAGCGTCAATCTCACATATCGCCGTGGAACATAAGAAATACTATACCGTCATCCTCCGAGACATCACCGACCGCAAAAGGACCGAAGACGCCCACCAAGAAAGTCAGCGGCAACTCTCTACCCTGATCGGCAATCTCCCGGGCTTTGTCTATCGTTGCCCGAATGATCGAGATTGGACATTCGATTACCTCAGCGAAGGGGTATCAGACTTAACCGGTTACACCGTTCAGGAATACCTTGTACAACGATCCACTTCGTATAGCGACAATACTCATCCGGGTGACCGTGAGCGAGTGCGGCAAGAGATTCAGGCAGCGGTGGCGCAGCGTCGCCCGTACGAAACGACGTACCGCATCTTTACCAAGTTGGGGGAGGTCAAGTCGGTTTGGGAACGGGGTGAAGGGATTTATGCCACGGACGGTACCCTGAGCTACCTGGAAGGGTTCGTCACTGATATCACGGAACGGAAGCGCGCCGAGCACTTGCTGCGACAAAGCGAAGAGCGCTACCGACGCTTGATCGCCATTTCGCCTTACGCAATTGTGGTGATTCGAGGCGACCGCATCCTCTTCGCCAACGACCAGGCGATCAAACTGTTCGGTGCAGTGAAGGCCGATGAGATCCTGGGAAGATCCGTTATGGACTTGTTCCATCCTGATTATCACACTGCGATTCGAGAGAGCATCCACGAGTTGGTGGAAGGCCGCGCACAAGTGCCCATGCTCGAGGAGAAGCTCGTCACTCTGAGCGGAAGATCCGTGGACGCAGAAGTCAGCGCGGCGCGATTTGTGGATGAGGAGGGTCCGGCGATTCTGGTCATGCTGCGGGATATCAGTGAACGGAAGCGACTGCAAGAACAGTTGCGAAAAACCGAGCGCATCGCCGAACTCGGTACGGTGGCCTCGGGCATGGCCCACGAAATCGGGACCCCGATGAACGTGATTCTTGGCCGCGCCGAATATTTGATGGATCGCGTCACGGAAGAGCCGATTAAGAAAGGCCTCCAGACCATCATTACCCAAGTTGAGCGGATTACGAGGGTGATGAACCAGCTGCTCTCCTTCGCACGACGCAAAGCTCCGGAACGTGTTGCGCTCGATCTGAAGCAAGTGGTCGAAGACAGTCTCGAGATGTTTCAGGAACGTCTCGCGCGAAGTCAGATCCAGGTGGAGTTGCAGTTGGCCGATCCTTGTCCAATGGTCTTGGCCGATGCGGACCAGATGAGCCAAGTCATGATCAACCTCGTCATGAACGCCGTGCATGCGATGCCGGATGGCGGGACTCTCCGTGTCGCTCTGGCTCCTGAACCACAGATGGTGAGACTCACCGTTGCTGATACGGGCCATGGCGTCCCACGAGAGGTGATCAAAAAGATCTTTGATCCCTTTTTCACGACGAAGGAATTCGGCAAGGGGACAGGGTTAGGGCTGACGGTCGTCAAGGGCATTATTGAAGAACACCAGGGCTCCATCGCCGTTGAAAGTCAGGAAGGGGTGGGGACGACGTTTACGATCCTGTTGCCGCAAAGCTAACAGCACTCAGACGACAGCGATCAGCTCTCAGACAAGAATGATTCTGGAACGCTGATAGCTGAAAGCTAACAGCTGGGGAGCAAGTGGCAGTCAGCTCTCGGCCATCAGCTGACAGCCCATAGAAGAAAGTAGACAACGTTTGGGGATCAGCTTTCAAATGCGGAAACTTGTCGAGACTGATGGCTGACTGCTGGTAGCTGATAGCTATGTCATGCGCGATTTTCGCAAACTCAAAGTGTGGGAAAAGGCACATGAGCTCGCTCTAGAGACCTATCGCGTCACGGCTAGGTCCCCCGCGAGGAGGTGTATGGGATTACGTCCCAACTGCGACGGGCTTGTATATAAATCCCAGCAAACATTGCGGAGGGTTGTGGCAGAGAAGGTGAAGCGGAGTTGAGGCGGTTCTTACGGATTGGGCTCGGGTCAGCCAAAGAACTCGAGTTCCAGCTCCTTCTCGCGAAAGACCTTTCGCTTCTTATCTCCTCAAGATTACAAGAGAATCATTGGAAAGCTGATAGAGGTCAAGCGCATGCTGACGGTTCTGGTTCAGAAGCTGAAAGCTGAGGACTGACAGCTGTCTGCTATTAGCCCGCTGTGGCATCCCGCAACAGTCGATGTGTTGGTGAGTGTCGTCTTTCTCGCCAATCGAGTTCCTCCACTCCATGCGCATGCCCAAATGTTCTTGAAATTAGGCCTACTTCTTTTCCTCGCCAACGGCATGCACCTTGCTGGTTAACCAGTCTGAGAGCTTGCGATCAATCGGATGGGGGCCGGAGGGGATGTCGTCCGTGGCAAACGAAAAGGGTGCTGTTCTATTGATTGTTGAAGATGACCGAGAGATGCGAAGTCTGTTGTGTGATCAGTTTTGCGGAATGGGGTATCAACTCCGGGAAGCACGGGATGGAGATGAAGCGTTTCTGGCGGTCCTGCAATCCGTGCCGGATGCAATCCTGACTGACTTGCGAATGCCGGCGGGGGGCGATGATTACGTCAGTCGATTGCGGACCGTGGCGCCGAAGTGCCCGATTGTCGTCATGACTGCGTTCGGCGATGCAAGATTGAAAGCACAGGTACTTAAAGCGGGTGCGAACGCCTACTTTGACAAGCCGGTCCGTATTGCGGACCTCAAGAACTGTGTGCAACAATTGCTGGACCACGAAGGGATATGAAGCGCATCTCGTCAAATTTCTGAATTGCTGGTTGCGAGATACGAATGACTGGTCTAAAGGATGAGATCACCTTGTCTGATCCGGAAAGCTCCGCTAAATCCGTCGACCTAGATCCCATCATTACCGCGCGAGTCGAAGCAATCAAGCAGCTGGCCGGAGGCCTATCCAATCGGGTGGCGGTCATGGATCAATCCTTCAACGTCGTCTACGCGAACGAAGCCGCCTGGTCAGTGCAGGAGAGTACCCCCGCTCGCCGGCCTCATGCCAAGTGCTACGAAGCCTTTGCCCAGCGAGCTGATCCTTGTGGGACCTGCCCGGCGACCAAAGTGTTCGAAACATCCGAAGTGCAGTGCGTGTCATGTTCGGGGGGATGTGACGGCACGGCCTGTGGGATGCAGCAAGCCTTTCCGTTGACGGATGCGAATGGATCCGTCGTCTCAATACTGGTGCTCTTTCAGCCGGGGTCGAATCCTGTTCACGCTCCCACAGCGGGGGACAGCTGTACCACACCTCTGGCCGAGGGCCTTGGTGACTTGATCGGTCGAAGTCCGATCATGCAGCAGCTTTTCGACATGACCCGTCTGGTTGCGGAGAGCTCGGCAACCGTCCTCATTCAAGGTGAGAGCGGAACGGGGAAAGAACTTCTGGCGAAAACGATTCACGCGCTCAGTCCCAGAAGGGATCGGCCATTCGTTGTGGTTGACTGCGGCTCATTGCCTGAGACGCTGCTCGAAAGTGAGCTATTTGGACATGTGAAGGGAGCCTTCACCGGGGCAGTGGCGAACAAGCGAGGCTTGTTCGACGAGGCCGACGGCGGCACGATCTTCCTTGATGAGATTGCCGACACGACGCCGACCTTTCAAGCCAAGTTGCTCCGCGTTCTGCAAGAGGGGGAGATCAAGCCGGTGGGTGGGACGCGAACCATCAAGATCCATGCGCGGGTCATCTCGGCCTCGAACAAAGATCTGGCCGAACTCGTGAAAGCCAAGACATTTCGTCAGGACCTCTATTATCGATTAGCCGTCCTCCCACTATATTTACCGGCTCTTCGGGAGCGGCGAGACGATATCCCATTGCTTGTCCGGCATTTCATCGCGGGGTCCTGTGCACGACATCATCAGCCGGTGCGATACGTGGATGAGCGGGCTTTGCGGTTGTTACGGGACGCTTCTTGGCCGGGGAATGTCCGACAGTTGCAGCACTATATCGAGCGGGCCGTGGTGACGACGGTCGGCCCATCGCTGCCTTGTCAGGATCTTCTTGACCAGACGCTGGGGGAAGAGGGCGAGAGTTTACGCTCGGCGTCGCGCGGGGCGGTGGCTCAAACGGAGCGCACTCGAATCGTTGATGCTCTGCAAAAAACTGCAGGAAACCGATTGAAAGCAGCCAAATTACTCAGAATCAGTCGAGCGAGCCTCTATAACAAACTTCGCGCGTATAGCATCGAATAGGTGTCAGCTCTTCCCCTGTCTACGTCCCTTCTTGGGTCACCACGCTCCAGATAGTGAGGTCGTCGCATCAGAGACCAAGAACTGCCGTGTCCGACCGTTTCGCCATTGGTCCGATGAAGCCCGCTACGTGAGGATCGGGGGATCAGGCCATCTGAACTTCTGAATCTTGGCACCGATCGGATAGGTTTCACCCACCACATTTTCTTTGCCGAGCCAATCGAAGCGATTGCACGCATTGTTCGGATCTATTCATGCATCCATGAATGTGGATGCGTGAATCGAGAGACAGAAGGACTCTGCCCACCTTCGTCCCGTGATGGCTTGAATGCCCTTTTTCTCCCTCTCATGCCGGGAACGAACGTCCATCCGTGTGGACAGCATAAGCGAATGATATTCGAGTGAATGAGGAGATTTAGTCCATCACTGTCCAAGAGCGTGGAGTCCCCTGTGCAGAAGAAGCAGGCCTCAATGTTGATGAAAGACATCCATCTTCGCTTCTGGTGTGCGAATCATTCATTCAAGAATGACAACCAAGAATGGCACGACAGTTGCTGAATAGTAGGAACAACGCAGAGAGATCTAGCTCTTTCTGCGGGCTGGATGGTGATTTGCCCTATCGCCATCCAGGTGAATCCACCCCATTGTGAGCGGCAGTCCCGGCCGCCACGTGTCAGCGATGAGGGGGTCACAGGTGAGAGTGGCCCCCTCATTTTTTCTCTGCAGGCAGGGCTGACTAGAGAGAACTTCATCGGGAGTGAGGCACCAGACGACAAAAGGGGTCCATGAAATGAGTAGCCTGGTGGTCGGTCTAGAAGAGGAGCTTGCAGAGACGGTCACACGATCGGATCGACGGACTACTCAACAGGCTTATTGGAGCCAAAATGAGTTCCTCCACCTCGAGCACTTTCTTCCTCCAACCATAGTCGAACCTTTGCTCACTGAGGTTGAGCTGCTTGAACCGAACATCAATCGCAATTATGTCCCAGGTCACAAACAGGGAGGCAGCGTCAGTTTCTACAGCATCCGAGAGAAGGCTCCCGCGATGCTGGCTCTCTATCGGTCTTCAGCGCTCCGGACATTCCTCAACCGGCTCGTCGACGCCGAGTTGAAGCTCTGTCCCGAGGACGATCCCCATGCCTGTGCCCTGTACTACTACACAAAACCGGGCGATTACATCGGCTATCACTATGATACCTCGTACTACAAAGGCGCCCGCTATACCGTCCTCATCGGACTCGTGGAGCGTTCGGAACATTGCCGATTGGTGGCACGTGTCGGTACGGGTGTCGCCGTCGAGAATCTTCCTGAAACCCGCATTCGGATGGATGCGGGCACGATGGTGGTCTTCAACGGAGACAAACTCTGGCATGCCGTTGCCCCATTGGGTGAAGGGGAACGGCGTGTGGTCCTGACCCTCCAATATGTGACGGACCAGCGAATGGGACCGGTCAAGAAATTATTCTCAAATATGAAGGATGCCTTCGCCTATTTTGGCCCTGCCGCGCTGATGCGCAGACCGAAGGCAAAGCAGGTGATCCACGCGGACAGACCTTCTCCGTCAGGCGTGATGATCGATCAGATAACAATGCTATTCCCTATAGGAGTTGGTGGTGCATCTCTCAATCGCAATTCCTGAGGCACAGGCTGTTGACGCCCCGACGCTGTTAAAGCTGATCCGGATGGCGCCTGCCTGCGACGCGGAGGCGGATGAACAGGGAGCGGAGTATGTAGCGTTCTTTGAGGACTTTCCGGCGTCGGTGGGGATCGTGGCGCGATTGATCGAGGAAGCCTGGGACCTGCGCGATGTCCAAATCACACTCGAAGGCAGACCCGTCGTGAGCCGGATCAACTTCTATGCCGCCCTCCGCTGCTATCAGGAGAGCCTTGGAGCCCCGGACGCGAAGGCCTATTGTCTTCAGCAGGCGGAAAAAGTTGGCGCTGATAGAGGATGTCCTGAGCAATCGTGCCAGTCTCACTGCCGGTTTATTTGTTCACGGTATGTAGGACTGTCACGCGATCGAGGCGCGCCTCCGATTGCGAGTCAGCTCTTGGAAATGGCGCGTCGGGCGGAAGTGGACTGGTGTCCGAACCTGCAGATCGCGGAGGTGGAAGCATGAGTAGTCGGTTGAGGGTTGGGCGATCCAGATGAGGCGCATGCGATCGGATATTGTCAGTTGATTGCTCGAAGGAGGGCCGTGCTCCTCGATGCGTAACCAGGGAAGGAGAGTATCATGCAGGTGTGCAAAGGCAGTAGAAACATCGCCGTGTGGGCTGTCGCATTGTCGCTCGTGGCGGCGAGCGCTTTTTCGGGCGGAGGGACTGTTCTGGCCCAAGATACGACAAAGGAAACCACCGCGACAGGGAACCGGGTGTTCTTTCGTGGGGGCTATGGCGAGATGCTGAGCGATCGTGCAGGCGAGTTTATCACCGACGTGCACGGTGGACTTGGGGGTGGGCCTAAAAATACTGGGACCGGCGGCTATTACATCGGCGGTGGAGCCGAGCTCATGATCACCAAGGATCTGTGGGGTATGTTGAATGGCGTCGCGCTCGTCGGTGAGATCGGATTGGAATTCAAGCGATGGAGTTCCAGCAGCGTCCTGAGTGGGAATGCTCTGGTTGGCGATCTGACTCCGGCCAAGGTGCAGATGACCATGTTGACTGCAAGCGTGGCGCCCAAGGTGAAGTTCAGGCAGGGGACCGACTTCCAGCCCTGGATCATTCCGGCCGGGTTGGATTTTCACGTCATCAGTCCGACATCGAGTCAGGTTAATTATTTGGACATCGGGGTTCAGTTCGGCGGCGGTGCCGAGTTTCGAGTATGGAAAGAATTGTGGCTTGGTCTCGACAGCCGCTTCCACCTGGCCTCAAACCAAACCAACACGGTGAACAATTATTGGACCGCCGGTATCTATGGGGCGATCGGGTTCTAGTTGGTTAATATCTTGCGAGCAAGACGGAGCATGTTTTCTTCTAACAGCGGTGCAGGGAGCCATGAAGTGGCTCCCTGCAATCGTCTCAACCTCAATCGTCACCTGCATTCCTCGAAGGCTCAAGGAAACGCTCGTTACATTTGGCGACGGATTCCACAGAACTGAATGCTCGAAGGATTCTGGTATATCGCCACAGAAAGCATGAACGTCCGCGTCGGCCGGCCATGCGCCGCAGTCCTTTGCAACCAACCTCTTGTCCTCTTTCGGGATCGGCGTGGCCTGGTGCATGCGTTACACGACCGCTGCCCGCATAAAGGTGTCCCACTTTCCTCAGGCCGGCAAGAAGGGGATTCCTTGCGTTGTCCGTTTCATGGATGGCGTTTCATCTCCTCGGGTGAGTGCGTAGAGGTTCCGGTCATCGGCAACGTGCCGCATCCATCATCGGTTTCGGCCTGCGTGCGGACATTTCCGGCAGAGGAACGGGACGGGTGGGTGTGGGTTTATATGGGAAACGATCGGTGCAGGAAGCCTTCGGGTCCGCCTCCTTCTTTGCCGACTCCCGCGGACGGCAGTCCGATGAACTCCGTGCGCGAGTCCGCCCAGGCAAAAGTCCGGTGGGATTTCGCAGTGGATAGTCTCATGGATCCCGCTCATGTCCCGTTCGTGCACAACAACTATTTCCGGCGGCGTGAGGCGGCCAGGGAGAAAGAAAAGGTATTCACGCGGCTGCCGCTTGGATTTCGTACGATCTCTAAGAATGTCTTGCTGCCGGATACCTTTATCTTTCGGGCCTTGTCTCCAAGGCTGGGGTCGGCGACGACCACGGTCGACTTTGTCCTACCAGGCATCCATCTGGAGCGATGGGAGATCGGCGACCGGGTCGCGTCCGTCATGTTAGTGGCCACCCCGCTGACCGATGAGCGAAGCCGATTCGATATCTGCGTTGGGTGGAATTTTCTACGCGGGTTTCCTGTTGGATGGCTGGTCCGTCGGACTCTCAGGACGATTCTTGGTCAAGACCGGGAAGTTCTGGAGTCGCAGGAACAAGGGTTCGGCTTGCATGGAAGTATGTTATTGAACTTAGAATCTGACACACTGGCTGTGTGGTACCGGCAGCTGAAGAAATATCATGGCGATATGTTGGCCGGTGTGCGCGATCCTCAGCATCCGGTTCCTGAAAAGACCATGCTCAAATGGGTGACCTAAATCGAGTAGTTGAGGGCTCGCCGCGTGAGCATGTTCGACTGTCGCCGATCGAGGTGGAAAACGAAATCGGGTGGAGGACCCTGCCCCGGTTGATGCTGAATCTCGACGATGCCGCGGATTGATGCGATCCGGTCAGTCTGATGGTGGTAAGGTGGAGGCTCGTTCGCGTATGAATGTCCAACGAACCATCTTAGACAAACTCCGGGGTGGCGATCGGCGCTCCATCGGGCGTTCCAATGAGGTGGTGACAATCGTGCGCCGGCAACCGACGCGGTTCCCCGACCTGATGGAAGGCTTGCGCCATGCAGACGAGCTTGTCCGCATGCGGGCCGCCGATGCGGTGGAAAAACTCACCGTGAAGAATCCGGAGTGGCTTCGGCCTTTCAGAGTTCAGCTCATCAAGTTAGCGGCTAGTGCGGAACAACCGGAGCTGCGCTGGCACTTGGCTCAGGTCCTTCCGCGCTTGGAGTTGTCGAGGAGGGACTGCGTGATTGTTGCGGCGGTTCTTCGACGCTACCTGAGAGATCACAGCCGCATCGTGAAGACGTTTGCGATGCAAGGCTTGGCCGACTTGACGAGGCAGGATCCAAGCTTAAAGAGTTCAATCCGACCGCTCCTCTCATCGCTCACCAAGACCGGAGGTGCCGCCATGAAAAGTCGCGGACGCAAGCTATTGGCTCAGCTTCGTGCTGAAAGTGTCCCCTCTCATCCTGAAGTCTCCACATAGACACCGGCGAGGCTTTTCCTAAAACGTTGAGCCGATGGGCGATTCGAGAACGCAGCTGCCATAATATTTGTCGCTCGTCCTTCGATAGAACTGAGGGCTGTGAGCCTGCCGAACGGTGAAGCGTATCTCGTTTCCGAATTCGGACGCTCCACACTTCACGCAGGACGCTCTACGCGTTCGGTCGCCCAGGCGGTTTCGTCCTTCGACCTCTCGGCCTTGCTCGGGGTCGAAGGCGCAACGGTGCTCGGGAGCCTGAGCTGGCCGATGGGTTACGAACCGTCATGGATAGTGCGGGCTGTGTTCTCGCCGACGCGGTCTTGCGTCCGCCCGAGCCATACGGTACAACAATTCCATAGCCCTCTGCGGTCTCCGTGTGCAACGTTCAGCTTGGACGTCGGCGGGATCATCTCGATATCCCATGACGATCTGCTAAAGACGGTTGCGAGGCACAATTGTGCCGACGATCAGACCCTCGGCAGTGAGGTTTCTCCGCTGACTGGATTCGGGTCATTCCTCATGAGATCACGCAACCAGCGTGAGACGAGCAGGGTGCGAAGAAAGGACCGTGTGAAACAAGGATTCAGAACGGGAGGCTGTTTGGCTGGATGGGTGCTTGTGGCCCTGACGACGTGTCTAGGAACAGAGGCCTGGGCCTATGAGTCTGTGCCAGTGGTGGAGGGGGCTACAGTGCGTGGCACCGTCACTTTCATCGGTACCGTCCCACCGCCGAAAGAATTCGAATTGCGTCGCTATCTTGACCACGAATATTGCACTCAGCGGTCTGATCTCAACGGGTATCGGCTCATGAGAGAAATCACAGTCAGGGCAGACGGCGGCCTCAAGGATGTCCTGGTGATGGTAGAGGGTGTGGAGCATGGAAAGCCCTTTCCCTTCACCGAGGCCCAAGTGGAAGCGAGCCGTTGTCGATTTGTGCCATTCGTGACCGTGGTCGGCGATAAGCGACTGATCACGGTGTTCAATCGAGACCCAGTCCCACACGACATTCAGGGGTATGCATTCGACCAAACAGGAGGCGACATGGTTTTTTATCGTCCGTCCTTGGAAGCGAGTGGGACCACCGATGCTGTGCAGTTGGTCAACGGGCGAAAAGTATTCAGCATGCAGTGTAGCATGCATCCCTATATGCAGAGTTGGGGCTATGCGATCGACCATCCTTATTTTTCGGTCACAGATGCAGCAGGGTCCTTCTCCATCGATGATCTCCCGCCGGGCAAGTACCGCCTCAAGGTCTGGCATCCGATTCTCGGCATGCGAGAACAGGCGCTGACCGTCACGGCGAATGAAACGATTTCATTGAGTCTGTGGTTTGAGGCCAAGGACTGACCGGTAACGGCTCATCATCGTGAGCCGCTGGCAAGGGTTCCACTCTTGTCAGAATCAAGTCTGGGGGAACGTCTACGCGAAGCTGACGGCGGATCAGAACACACCGTGACCGACCGGATCGTCCTGCGGACACTGCTCTGAGTGAACTGGGAGTCGTCCAGGAACGACGGGTCTCATCAAATCAATCATGAGAGCACAGTATGTATTCCACGCTTGTTATCTTACACATTCTCGCTGCGGTTAGTTGGGTCGGCGGCATGATATTTCTGTCATTGGTCTTGGCGCCCGTAGTGAGAAGCCGGAAAGCAGTACCGGAATTCATGGCGCTGTTTCGGTCTGCCGCGCTCCGCTTTCGCCCCATCGTCTGGGTGGCTATGGCGATACTAGTGATGACCGGTCCGATGTTGCTGTCGTTTCGCGGCGTCGCGGTTGCGAGCCCTTCCTCCTGGCCGGGAATCGTCATGGTGAAGCTGACGCTGGTCGCTCTGTTGCTGTTCCTTACCTTGTTGCATGACCTCGTGCTTGGTCCCCAGGTCAGCCGGGTCAGTGCGATTCCAGAATCCCAGCGAACGGCAGGAGAGCAGGTTGTGTTCAAAACCGCGCGCTGGCTCCCTCGATTGTCCCTACTCATTGCCTTGGCCGTCGTGATTACGGCGGCGATGCTGGCACGGTCGTAGCGGGATTTGACGAGCCACTTGGTTGAACTGCACGGCGACATCTTCTGGCTCACCACATCGAGTAAGAATGAAGCCTTCCTGGCAACAAAGTGAGGACGGGTCCTATCACTCAGATCAAGCCACTCAGGGTTACGGAGTCTTTGCGCAACGAAACCCGTAGCCGAACTGCCGACCAGATGGATCGGCATTGAAACGGAAAGAAGAGCGCAAAAACTCCTGAACATACAGCCAATTACCACCCCGCACGACTTTCGACTTACCCGTTGCCGGTCCTTGAGGATTCTTCGTTGGGCTCTTCTTGTAATAGTCATGGTCATACCAGTCGTTGACCCATTCCCAGGCATTGCCGGCCATGTCATAGATACCGTAGGGGCTCTTGCCCATTTCGAACATCCCCACTGGAACCAACGCCATATGGTTCGCCCATTCCTTCTTGCCGAAATTGGCGTGGAGCCTGGTGGGAGCCTCGTTGCCCCAGGGGTAGAGGCGGCCATCCGTCCCCCGTGCTGCTTTTTCCCACTCCGCCTCAGTCGGCAGACGCTTGCCGGCCCATTTGCAGAACGTAGCTGCATCCGACCAGCTGACGTTCACGACCGGACGTTTCTGATGGCGAGGTTGGTTCATGATCTCCCATTCCGGCGGCGCTTCCGTGCCCGTCGCCTCCAGATACTTGGCGTACTGCCCTACCGTCACGTGGTACTTGTCCATATAGAACGCGTCAAGGTAGACGCGATGCACGGGCTTTTCGTCAGCTTTCAGCGTACTTCCCATCGTGAATTCCCCTTCCGGCACGAGCGCCATCGGGATGTCTCGGGGATCGGTCGGGAACGCCTCTCCTGCTGATCCATCTTGTTTCAAACTCTCCGGCGAGCTAGCTGAACGTCGCCCAGGGAATTTCGCCTGTAACTGTTGATAGACGGCCTGTTGCTCATTATTAAGGCCCAGCTCATGAGCGCCATCCAGGGCCTCTTCCGCCTGCATCATTTTGTCGGGCTGAGCCTGCCCACCGGCTAGCAGGCTCTTCGCTTTCTCCAGCAAGCGCCATGCTGTCACTTCCTCCAACAACTGCCACACCTTCATTTTGCTTAACCGTGGTTCCCTCGTCCCCGTGATCCTGGATTTCGCATCCAGATGTAACGCAGTCTCGTAATGTTCTTCCGCGCAGTCCCAGGCTGCTAATCCTCGACAGGCCTCAGCCAGGTTGAAATGGGCCTGCACATTAGACGAATTTTTGACGAGCCCTGCCTCCAACGTCGCGCGCGCTTCGGCATATTGTTTGTGCTTTAAAAGACTCTCTCCTTTGGCGAAGTCCTGCTCCCCAGCGTCGGCTGCCAGCGCCATGGAGTTTGCGGTCATGTTCAAGCATATGACAAAACTCAGCACCCCAAGCGTCTGTCTCATCAGCGCGTCCCTCCCACTTGTGACTTCCCTATGGCAGCGGGTCATGTTTCCCGGTACGAGCACCGGCTGCCGTCGTGAACACAGTCTTCCTGATCGGGAACATAGCATAACGTAACGCAAGCATAAAGAATCCCAGCCAGGCGACCACCTTCTGTGCGGTTAATGAATGTGGGTTGGATCCAGGTTTCCGGGAAGTATAGGAGCCTCTCCCGATTGGTCTACGGCGTAAAGTAGACCGATCACCACGAGGCTGAATGCCATACCAGCCATGACAGTCATACCTCCGGTTCTCAGATCTATTCCTCCCCTTCAGACTGTCGCCTTCTGCGACAAAGATTCGGTGGCTCCTGTAGCAAAGGGCGACTATTCCCGATCGTTGCTCTTATCGTTCCACAGAACCAGTGAATTTCCAAGGCTGTATGTGAGGTTCTCTTGACCTACCTCGCGGTTCTCTCCTTGCAATCTTCACAGATTGATTCGTCGAAGCGCTGGTCCATTTGTGCACAGAGATGACGGGACAATGAATAGGGAGGCATAGCGACAGACATGAAATCGCGCTGGTGCATGGCGGTCTTTGTCCTGTGGGTCATAACAATCGCTGTTCTGGGGTGGCTCTTCATCAAGGGATTGACGACGGAGGGCAGTGACGGGCGTACGGAAATACTCTTGGCAGCTGCTGAACGCCATCAGATCCTGGTGGAAATGCGGCAGCTCTTGAAAGCGGTGGACGGCGTCGTCAGGGAACTGGGAGAGCCGAAGCCTGATCTAAAAGCGATGGAAGCGGCAGCCAGAGCGGTGGGGATGAATATGGCTGCGGACGTTGAGCCAGCCATCATGGCCAAGCTGCCGCTGCCGTTCAAGCAGATGGGCATATCGATCCACAAAGATATGGATTCCTTGGCCGATGCGATCACGCAACACGAGACACCGCAACAACTGTTGAAGCGTTTATCAAGCATGACCGCCCGTTGCACGGCTTGTCATGACATGTACAGATTCAGCGCGAACTGATGGCAGCAATGCTTAGCAACCAGCAATAGAAGGACAGAAGCAACATCCGGACCACGCGCGAATCTATCGGCAGCGGGCTTTCTGGAAGCCGAGCAGCTGAAAGAAAGAGAGGGAGATTATGGCACGAGTCGCGATCATCGGCGCATCGATCGGCGGGTTGCCTGCTGCCTATGAGGCGCGGGCGCTGTTAGACAAGAAACATCAGGTCACCGTCATTTCAAACGTGAGCTCCTTCCACTTTGTTCCGTCGAATCCCTGGGTGGCGGTGGGATGGCGCACACGGAAAGACATCAGCTTCGAGTTGGGGCCGGTGTTGGCCAAGAAAGGCATCGAGTTTGTCCATACCGGCGCTGACCGTATCGAACCGGAACAGAACCGCGTCATCACTGCGAAAGGAGCGGTGCCGTACGATTATCTCATCATCGCTACAGGGCCCAAGCTGAATTTTTCCGCTGTTCCTGGACTCGGCCCCAGCGGCTATACCCAATCGGTGTGTAACGTGGACCATGCAGAACAGGCCTGGGGTGCCTATCAGAGCTTCCTGAAGGATCCAGGTCCAATAGTCGTCGGCGCCGTGCAAGGTGCCTCCTGTTTTGGCCCGGCGTATGAGATGGCGTTCATCCTGGATGCGGATTTGCGGAAGAAAAAACTCCGCAAGAAGGTTCCGATCTATTTTGTTACGCCGGAGCCGTACATTGGCCATATGGGTCTCGCCGGTGTGGGGAAATCACGGCGATTGATGGAGGACGAGTTCGCCGAACACTCGATCAAACCGATCCACAACACAGCAATCAAAGAAGTTCAGCCCGGGAAGATGCTCTTGGAAGATGGACAGGAGATTCCCTTCCGCTATTCGATGATGATTCCGCCGTTTGCCGGCGTCGATGCAGTGGCGGGCACGCCAGGCCTCTGCAACCCCAAAGGGTTCGTCAACATTGATGCATACCAGGCCAATCCGAAGTATAGGAACATTTATTCGGTGGGAGTCTGTGTCGCCATCCCGCCGGTCGAAACGACGCCGGTGCCAACCGGTGCGCCAAAAACCGGATACATGATCGAATCCATGGTGTCGGCAGCCGTTCACAACATCAACGCCGATATCGAGAACAATCCGAAGAAGGAAACCGCGACCTGGAACGCCATCTGTCTTGCAGATATGGGAGATACTGGGATGGCTTTCGTGGCGCTGCCTCAAATGGCCCCGCGCAACGTCACCTGGGCAAGGAAAGGGAAATGGGTCCACCTGGCCAAGATCGCCCTCGAAAAGTACTTTCTGATGAAAATGAAGCGGGGCGTCAGCGAGCCGTTCTTTGAAAAAGCGATTCTCGATGCAATAGGCATCACCAAGCGAGAATAGAGCGGCCGACATGACGGGCTTTCCAGTCTGAATCCTTTGCTCCGCCCCTGCCTCACATAGGCAAGAGAAAAGGAGGGCGCTATGAGACTCAACGAACGTTTACGACTGATTGCCGGTATGTTTGTGCTGGCCGCTGTCATCCTGGGTGCAACCGTCCATCCGTACTGGAACTATTTTGCTGCCTTTGTGGCGCTGAATCTCATCCAATCGGCCTTTACAGGCTGGTGCCCGATGATGGCGCTCTTGCGCAAGCTTGGGGTGCAAGAATAGACCAGACCTCGCAGAGCGGTTCCTATAATCTTCCAGGATGCCAGGTGTGTTTTGCAGAGAATAACGAGGGACTAGGAGTCAGCCATGACGATTCCCCTTAATCTCGAAGGCGCATTCGACAGCGAGCAAACTATGCGGAGCATGATTGTGACTCGAAAGGTCTGTTTCGATCACAATCCCTTTTATGTGAGAGATGGATCAGGGCAGATCATCCAAATTGGTTTTCAGCTGAATCTCTATGCAGCCTTTCAGGATCCTAAGCATCTGCCGTCGGGCGAAGACACGGAGCTGCGTGAAATGATCGGGGAACTGCGCCGTGTCTGTCGTGTATTCTTTCAATCACTGGATCTTCTGAAACCCTGTGAACATCCCGACCCACCGATGCATCGGATCATGTATGCTCCAGAGCGCCGGTATCGCGCGGAGGTGTGCCTTCAAATCCCGATTTTCGATCGTGGGCATTATGGTGCGAAGCCGGACCGTGGTCTTGAGGAGCTGTTGGCGACGGCTGAATGTCTGCTTCAACAGCTTGGAGCCAGGCGAGGAACATGGGAAGATCGTGAAGGCACCTACGCTCGCTCTGAGGATCGGTGTGAGGATCATGCTCGAGCAGCCACCGATGGACGTTGAGTCCGGTGAAACCGTCGTACAGCGAGGGGCAAACAAGTGAAACGGATGCTTATCGCGGCGTTGCTCTTAGCAGGCTGCGGATCCAAAGAAGAGCCGACCACAACGGTGGTGTCGGCTGCCTCACAGAACACCATTCAAGCTGCAGTTTTCGAGGCCCGACAGACGGCGGTGCCTATCCGTGTTGAAGTGACCGGTCAGGTCACCGCGATCTTTCAAGCCACGCTCTCCAGTCGCATCCAAGGCACGATCGACAAGTTGCTCGTCCGGGAAGGCACGAAGGTCTCCAAAGGTCAGGTTCTGATCAAGCTAGATAGCCGTGATCTTCAGGCGGACTTGGCTCGTGCTAACGCTGACGTTGAGAATACGAAAGCTCATCTCGACCGTATGAACCAGCTGTACACCCAAGATGCGGTGTCAAAACAGGAGATGGAGAATGCGACCAGAGGCTATCGGGTTGCGGAGGCAAATCGCAAGGCTGTGGAGGCGCAGCTCAGCTATACGGTGGTGAAAGCGCCTTTCGACGGTGTCATTACCGAAAAGAAAGTGGAGGCCGGCGAATTAGCTTCGCCGGGGCAGCCACTGCTCAAAATAGAAGATCCTCGGCATCTCCGGCTAGAAGCCATGGTGGCGGAAGGTGATCTGAAGTCCGTTTCAAAGCGCGACAAGATTTCTGTGGTGATTGATGCGTTGGGAGTGGATGTCTTGATCGGACGGGTCAGTCAAATTCTCCCTGCCGGCGATCCACAAACTCACACCTTTATGGTCAAGGTTGATTTGCCCAGCACCCCCGGAATGAGGACGGGCATGTTCGGTCGGTTCCAGCTCGACAAGGGTGCCACGTCAACCATTTTGGTTCCGTTGACAGCCATCGTCCAACGGGGTGAACTGACCAGCCTCTATGCCGTGGGAGCGGATCATGTCGCTCGGCTTCGGTGGGTCAAGCTCGGGCGGCGATTCGAGCAACAGGTGGAGATACTTGCCGGGCTCAACGAGGGCGAGCGAGTCTTGACAGACGGCAGCCGGGGCGTTGATGGAGCCACGGTCCAGATCGCCGAGACGGTGGCCGTGCCGCCTGGGACAATTCCGTGAAGCGGCACTCGTGAAACGTGAAGCGCAGGAGATCGCGAGATACGCTTCACGAGATATGAACGACGAATAACGGTTGACCGATGACTTCTCATATCACCCCATATCGCCCAGGACTCAGCGGTCGCATCGCAGCCCTCTTTATTGGCAGTAAGCTCACGCCGCTTATCATGGTGGGTGTGTTGCTGCTGGGCCTATTCGCGATAGTCGGCACTCCACGCGAGGAAGAACCGCAGATCGTGGTGCCGATGGCCGATGTCTGGCTTCCATTTCCCGGTGCCTCGGCAAAAGTCGTCGAAGAGCAACTCACCAAGCCGTTTGAACGTAAACTCTCCGAGATCAAAGGAGTCGAATACGTCTATTCAATTTCACGCCCAGGCGGCGCGCTGATCATCGTCCGTTTCTACGTCGGCCAGCCGATGGAACAGAGTCTGGTCGATCTCTACGACAAGCTGATGTCCAACCAAGACCTGTTACCGCCAGGCGCTGAGCCTTTTCTGGTCAAGCCCAAGGATGTGAATGATGTTCCGATCGTCACTCTTACGCTCTCCAGCGAGCGATACGGTGAATTCGAACTCCATCGTCTCGCCGAGCAAGTATTGGAGGAGAGCAAGAAAGTATCCGGCACGTCGGCTGGATTTATTGTCGGCGGACGGCCGCGTGAGCTTCGCATTCAGATTGACCCGACGAGGCTCAAGGCTTATGGGCTGACGCCTCTGCAGGTCGCGGACGTGGTGCGCGGGGAAAATCGAGCATTATCGACAGGTCGCTTTGACAGCCGCAATCAGAGTTTGCTCGTGGAGACCGGCCGATTCATCCGATCACGCGAAGATCTGGAGAGCTTGGTAGTCGGTGTCAGTGAGCAGCGGCCCGTCTATCTGCGTCAGGTCGCGGAGGTAACGGACGGGCCAGCCGAGGCGACGAGCTATGTCTGGTTTGGACTCGGCGCCGAAGGCACCCGTGAAACGTCAGACGTGAAACGTGAAAAGGGGATTACGAACGTCGCTTCACGAGATACGCTTCACGAGTTTCCCGCGGTCACTGTCGCGATTGCGAAGCAAGTCGGCATGAATGCGGTCACTGTCGCCGCTGATGTGATCCGCAAAGTCGAAGACATGAAGGGTGTGACGATTCCATCGGACGTACGCGTGACCGTTACCCGTGATTACGGAGAAACGGCCCAAGAGAAGGCCAATGAATTGTTATGGCACCTTCTGATCGCAGTGGTCGCGGTCGTGGTGTTTCTCGGTGTGGCATTGGGGACGAGGCCTGCTCTCGTCGTCTCGATCGCGATCCCTCTGACCCTCGCTCTAACACTCTTTACGTCGATGATGATTGGGTACACGATCAACCGGGTGACTTTGTTTGCTCTCATTTTTTCGATCGGCATTCTTGTGGACGATGCCATCGTGGTGGTTGAGAATACGTACCGACATCTGAAGATGCGCCTCGGGTCTCATCACGAGGCCTCCATCAAGGCGGTGGATGAAGTCGGGAACCCCACGATCCTGGCGACATTCACCGTGATCGCCGCACTGTTGCCGATGGCGTTTGTCTCCGGGTTGATGGGCCCATATATGAGACCGATTCCTGTAAACGCGTCCATTGCCATGTTTTTTTCGTTACTGGTCGCCTTCATTGTGATTCCCTGGTTTTGCCAAACGTGCTACCGCCCCGGTATGGCCGTGGCGGGTGTCGAACATGAAGGTGACGAGCGAGGGCTCACCGCTCGGATCTATCGGCGAGTCCTTTCCCCGCTGCTGGCCCATCCGATTCTGGCGTACGCGTTTCTCGGGGTGGTTGGCCTGTTACTTGTAGGGTCAACCGTGTTGTTCTATACCCGCCACGTCGTGGTGAAAATGCTTCCGTTCGACAATAAGAGTGAAATTCAGCTGGTGATCGATATGCCGGAAGGCACGACGCTCGAAGAGACCTCTCGAGTGACGCAGGCGTTAGGACGATATGTGAGGACCGTGCCGGAGGTTCGAGACTATCAAGCTTATGTCGGAACGGCGTCGCCGTTTAATTTCAGCGGGCTGGTCCGCCACTATTACTTACGGGAACAACCACATGAGGCCGATATCCAGATCAATTTGGCGGCGAAACACGAGCGGGACGCCCAAAGTCACGAAATAGCTCAGCGGATTCGCCCTTCCGTGCACAAAATCGCTCGAGAGTTCGGTGCGAATGTCAAGATTGTTGAAGTGCCACCTGGTCCCCCAGTCCAATCGGTGCTGGTCGCTGAGGTGTACGGTCCCGATTACAACCGACAGCTCGCGGTGGCTCGTGAGATGCGCGCCTTGTTCGAAACCACGTCGGGAGTGGTGGATGTGGATGACTATATCGAAGCAGATCAGATGAAATATGTCTTCACAGTCGATCGAGCAAAGGCCGCTCTCGCCGGCATTCCTTCCCAGGACATTGTGAATACCCTACGCATGGCGCTCCAGGGATCCAAGGTGGGGCTGGTCCATATTCCTGAAGAAAAGAGCCCGGTGCAAATCGTGTTGCGCTTACCGCTCGCCGAGCGGACCGGCTTGGAGCACCTGGGAGAGATTGGCATGCGCACGAGTGCCGGCGGCATCGTCCAATTGTCCGAACTGCTCAAGATCGAGCAAACAGTTCAGGACAAGGCGATCTATCACAAGAATCAGAAGCCGGTGGTGTATGTGATTGCCGACGTCGGCAGTCCGGGGGCGGAGAAGGCCGAGAGTCCGGTCTATGGCGTGCTAGGGGTGGGGAAGAAATTGGAGAGCTTCCGACCGGCAGAAGGCTATGAGATCGAACAGTACTATGCGGCGCAGCCTTGGTCGGAAGAGAAAATCGCAATGAAATGGGATGGAGAATGGCACATCACCTATGAAACGTTCCGTGATATGGGGATCGCCTTTGCCGTGGCCATGTTGCTGATTTACCTATTGATCGTCGGACAGTTTCAATCCTTTATCACGCCGCTGATCATCATGGCGCCGATTCCGCTGACGCTGATCGGCATTCTGCCGGGGCATTGGCTGACCGGATCGTACTTCACCGCCACATCGATGATTGGATTCATCGCGCTCGCCGGCATCATCGTCAGGAATTCCATCCTCCTCGTCGATTTCATTCAGCTACAAGAACGAGCGGGTGTTTCCTTATCAGAAGCCGTGATCAAAGCAGGTGCCATACGGACCCGTCCCATCTTGCTGACAGCCGCAGCGCTGATGGTGGGTGCTTTCGTCATCATTCTTGATCCGATCTTTCAAGGGTTGGCTGTCTCGTTGCTCTTCGGGGTCGGCGCATCGACGCTGCTGACTCTCGTTGTGATTCCTGTGGTCTATTACCACATGATGGGAAAACCGGCTGGACCGAACCATGCTGAGAGGAAGGAAGCCATAGGCCACGGAGATACCTTCTCTCATCGCGAACCCTCACGGGTAGTTCCTGCCTGATTGCGCCGTGAAAACGCGAGAGTCCCTCTCAGCCGATTAATTAAGATCTGCCTACAGCGTTGCTTGCTAACTATAGGCTAGTAGGGTTTGTTTCAAAACCTATGTCAGTACCTAGTGTTGACTAGCTGCGTTCTCTTCTAGAGTGCGGCATCATCGTGGGACGAAACGCCGAGAGATGATGACCATACTTACAATCTCTTACTTCCCCGTCACATCTGTTGCCTCTCGACCAAATGAAAAGGCGCTATGGATCAAACTGACAGGTTCTCCCTGCCGTATCGATTCCGATACATGCAGAGTGAATCGAAATCGATACAAGGCCCTTCTGTTTACGGTGTTGCAGTGGGGAGAAATGCAACAAATCAAGCGTTTGGGTCTAAGGACGGGCATGGTGCGCATATTGCTTTCTTCTGCTACTAACCATGGTCCGCAATGGCACTCATTCTAGGAGCTGAACAAATGGACCACCTACAAGAGATTGTCGGAACGAGTTCCGCCATGTGTGAGGTCTTTGACTTGGTCCGCAAGGTGGCCAAGACAGACCTGCCTGTCTTGATCACCGGTGAAACGGGCACCGGCAAGGAACTCACTGCGCGAGCGATTCACGAGCAGAGCCTGAGGAAGCAGGGTCCGTTTGTGCCGATCAATTGCGGAGCTATCCCCGAAACATTGTTGGAGTCTGAACTGTTCGGGCATGAACAGGGGGCCTTTACCGGAGCGGTGCGACGAAAGAAAGGCAGGTTGGAAGGAGCAGCCGGAGGGACCTTATTGCTGGATGAAGCCGGCGATCTCCTTTCGTCTTTGCAGGTCAAGCTGCTCCGGTTTTTGCAGGAAGGCACATTCGAACGAGTCGGCGGTGAGGAGACCCTACACGTCGATGCTCGAATCATTGGCGCGACCAACGTTGATCTGAAGGCCGCGATCGAGAAGAACCGGTTTCGGGAGGATCTTTACTACCGGCTGGGCGTACTGCAAATTCATCTCCCACCGCTTCGGGAACGTGGTGAAGACACATTGCTCATGGCCATGCGATTCCTGAGATACGCCGCAGATTCGAATCGCAGGGCGATATGGGGGTATACCTCCGAAGCTCTCCAGGCGATTCGCGCCTACCACTGGCCCGGGAACGTGCGGGAGCTCAGCAATCGAGTCAGGCGTGCCGTGATCATGGCCGAGGGGCGAGAGATTACGCCGCACGACCTGGGTTTGACCCGCGAGGCCACCCAAGAAGGAGGGGATTCGCTCGATTCCTTGAAAGTCGCCCAACGTCGGATTGAAGTGGAGATGATCGTCAAGGGGATCAGGATGCATCGGGGGAACCTGACCCGCGTGGCCCGTGATCTTGATGTGAGTCGAACGACATTGTATCGCAAGCTTCGGGAATACAATCTCCAATCTCTGGTGCCTCCGTCTCATCTTACCGGTGCCGTTGCCGTCAGCGTACCCAATTAAAACGCGGTCTTTAGTAGCCCACCTCTACGCTGCCACGCTGTAGCTCGCAGATGACCACAGTCGGTTACGATGAGCCGTACGCAACATCCTAACCAAATATGCTGACATTGAGGTTGTAGGCGAGGCAACACAAGTTTCTCCACGACATGCCTTTCTCGGGTGCTCCTATCCAACTAGTGTAGATCCTATATAGGAACTAGGTGATTCACTAGGAGCCTGTCCGACATTGAAGTGAGTGAGCCCTGTTCATGCTGACTGAGACCGCTCTCATTCTGCTGTGCCTTGATTGGCACGGCCCCTCCTACGCTCTCCTGCCGTCATCACGTCGCCTTTCGGTAGCCGCTCAG
>JBGSIO010000003.1:0-13524 GCA_041742455.1 Nitrospira sp.
GCGATTCCGCCGGGTGGCACATTGGAAAAAGGCTCGCTCTATTCGATGTTTATCCGTATGTTGCTCCATAACGCGATGGAGGAACAAAAGCGGCAGGAGGCACTGGAGGCAGAGGACGAAGACGACGAATAGGGACGTGAAGCGTGAAGCGTATCTCCTGAAGCGCGGGCGAAATCCCTGGTAAGGTCTCTGTATCTAAACAGATACCTTTCGTATCTTCCAAGATACAGTTCGAATAGCAAATGATATCGCTAGAGTTTCTTGAACGCTGCGTGTGCGGCTCTGATGGTTTTCTCGACGTCTTGCGTACTGTGGGCGGTGGAAAGGAAGGCCGCTTCAAATTGAGAAGGCGCCAGATAGACGCCCTGTTCCAACATATGGTGAAAGAACTGGCCGTACCGCTTCGTATCGGATTGTTTCGCCGTATTCCAATCCACGACAGGTCCTGGGGTAAAAAACGTGGTCAACATCGACCCGACGCGGGTTTGCGTGACGGGAACTCCTGCCTTTTTTGCCGCCTCGCCGATACCCTTCGCCAGGGCTGCTGCACGCTGCTCCAGCTGCTTGTAAATCCCCTTGGTGCGCAACTGCTTGAGTGTGGCCAGCCCTGCAGTAACTGCCAATGGATTTCCAGACAAAGTCCCGGCTTGATAGACCGGCCCGACCGGCGCGATGAGATCCATGATCTCTTTGCGCCCGCCATAAGCGCCAACTGGTAAGCCTCCTCCGATAATTTTGCCCAGCACGGTGAGGTCCGGCGTGATGCCATAGAGTGCCTGCGCCCCGCCATAATTCACGCGAAACCCAGAGATCACTTCATCGAAGATCAAGAGGATATCGTGCTCAGCTGTCAACTGCCGAAGCGCGGACAAGAATTCAGGAGCAGGAGGCACCACGCCCATATTGCCCGCGATCGGTTCCAGGATGACGCAGGCCAGCTGATGACGGTGAGTCGTAATGAGTTGTTGGACGGTGCGAATGTCATTGTAGGGAGCGGTGAGGGTATGTTTGACAAAGTCATCAGGCACGCCTGGTGAATCGGGAATTCCCAACGTCGCTAATCCTGATCCGGCTTTTGCCAACAAGTAATCACTGTGTCCGTGATAGCACCCCTCGAATTTCATGACCCCGTTGCGTTTCGTGAAGCCTCTGGCGACACGGATCGCACTCATGGCAGCTTCGGTCCCGGAGCTGACCAGCCGAATCCTTTCCATGGAGGGAAAGGCGCTCCGAATTTCTCTGGCTAGCGACACTTCCAGTTCCGTGGGCGCGCCGTAACTCGTCCCTTGTCCCGCCGCTTTCTTGATCGACGCGATTACCGCGGAATGCGCATGTCCTAAGATCATCGGCCCCCACGACAGCACGTAATCGATATAGGCGTTTCGATCCACGTCGTAGAGCCGTGATCCTTTGGCCCTGGCAATAAAGCGTGGCTGCCCACCGACCGAGCGGAAGGCTCGGACAGGACTGTTGACGCCTCCAGGTATGAGCTGTTGAGCCTCGATGAAAAGCTTCGCAGAGCGAGATGTCTTCATAACGGGGGCGCACCCTATCATGCAGGATGAGAGCTGGTCAAGAAACAGACCGGAGAGGAATCACTGCGGAAGTGTCTCGCTGCGGGCAAAAATTGTCGGATGGGTGACGCTTCTATCAAATTGGATACAGTGAAGGCTAGGGCTCCTCGTCCGCAGAACGAAATTCCCTTTGCTATCTGATTTGTCTATGGGGAAGAACTGCGGCGCAGTTCTTGCTGTGTATCAGGGAAGAAAGAGAGCTGGCTATGAAGGTCATCTGTTCATGGTGCCGCGGCGAAGGTCGGAGCGGATTCGTGGGCGAAAAAGCGCCGCTGGATGATCTGAGGGAGACGCATAGCATCTGCCTCGAGCATGAGACGGCGGTGCGGGCCCGATGGGCGGCTCGTGGGCCGAGGATGGGTTTTTATGCGGCTCCTATCGGTAATGTCAGGAGCCGTGCTTGGCGTACTCGCCGGATCGTGCTCTCCGCCATGCAGCTTGGGGCCGGCCTCAAAGATTTGGCTTCAAAGGTCGGCCTGTAACGCCTCAAATATCGTACGACTTGTTCTGAATCTCAATAGTCCCCACGGGCCTTTACTTCGAAGTCTTCGCCGAACGTTTGCGGGCTGGTTTCGCCGTCGGTGTCTTCCGCTCGTCGCGGAGGAATTCGTCCAGCTCCCAGCGTTTCCGCTTCAATTTGTCTTGTTCGGTCACGACGAACACACCATGAAATGGGGCCCGCCGACCGTCAGCCGTTTGTCCCTTACTCCACGCTTCGCCGGCGTCGCTGAGGACTTCCAGCAGTGTTTCATACTCGTCTTCATCATCGGGAAGCACGGCGTGTGCGTCTGTGATGAGTAGGATGTACCCTTTAGCTGGGAGCCATTCGAAATCGGCAAGACATTCTTCTAAGGCGTCCCAGTTGTGTCCGAAGTAATCAGGAAAATCGAGTGCTCGTGCAAACTCCGTGAGGAGGTCCGATACCTGACGGCATTTCTTTCCCTGGATGATACGCAATGCAAATCCCGGCGGGGCTTTCACCAAGGATGTGGCGGAAGCCCCATCAGGTATCACAAGCAACATCGACCAGGGTGGGGTCGCGTTATTCAGATGTGTGTCAAATGTTGGTTTAAGGGACATGAAGTATCCGTTGATTTCCTCGCGTGTCAGTTAAGAGGGACAAACGTGCGATAATGATCCCCTGTGTAATAGGCTTTCCCGGTCCGCTGTTCAATGACAATCCGTTCGGCATCACGGCTACGCCCCCGTATCTTTGGATTGACATCATACTCCCGATAGCGACCTCGTGGAAGGCGCCGTTCTCGATTCTGGAACTCACGCCCGCCGACATAGCCAGGAAGAGGTGAGCCGTCTCGCTCTTCCAGCCGCTGAAGGAGATCGTAAGCTTTCTGCGGAACGGTTCTGAGCGAAGGACGAACGTCGATGGGATCCCGTGGGGTGAGGATGGAGTTGCCCCAGAAGGGAGCGACGCTCCTTTCGGCATCGGCTGCTGAGATGAAAGAGCCTACGCTGCTCGCACACACCAGCGTGATGAGAAGAGCGGTGAGTGGCGTCCATCGCCGAGGATCAGTGAGCATCGGTTCCGGTTCCTCGAATTCCACACGAGGATGATGAGAAGACCGTAGCACTCTCTTTTTAAGAAGGTCAAACAACGTGCGGGACTATCCCGTTGTTGCCTGGATGTCTCCAGTCCTGTTTGCTAGAATGATGCGGTTCATGTGTTCTCTATTCTGAGAAGAGGCGAGATCTTTTCTGACCCGTGTGGAACATCCTGCAGAATCTACGTGCTGTGTGGAAGAGTAATGCGGACAAAGTCGTGAGTAGGTCGCGCGACTGCCTTGTCTCCTCCCTTCTTGCCTTGGCGATCCTTAGCGTGGCCGTCACGTCACATGCACAGGTAAGTCCGAGTGGCTCGCTCAAGCGCTCTCCGGCGGAAGTCGTCAAGCGGTACGTGCTGCTTGATCAGAAAGGTGCTCGCCTGGACGCTCCGTCGTTTGACACCTTGACTCCCTACATCAATTGGAAGGAAGAGCCGGCATGGGGTCGTGTGGTGGTGGTCGAAGAAACCAACGTGCCGGATGATTATCGAAAATGGGAAATCCTCAATAATCTGGAAGTGGTCATTCCTGTGACGTTTCATGTGCGAGGCGCAGTGTATCTCGAGAATGCCACTTTCATTCCTGAAGACACAACGGAAGAGGTCCGGTTCCATGTCAAAGTCGTGGGGAACTACTGGCGGATCGTCTCCCCGATCATTCCTCCTCATGTGGGGTTGAAACGGATGGTGAGTTTCGCGCGAGAAGCCGAAGCGAACGAACAAGATAAGACTCATCGCACCGAACTGGCATCACTCATCGACTCCTTGCGAAAGGCCAAATAACCATGGCGCAGACTCCGGTAGACTTGCTGATCTTCGATCTGGACGGCACCCTGATCGAATCCAAGTGGGATATTGCCCATTCTGTGAACTTTACACTGGTCGAACTGGGGTTGCCCGAGCGTCCCATTGAGGAGATTTTTGGGTTTGTCGGCGACGGTGTGAAACGACTACTCCGCTTGGCGGTTGGAGAGGGCAATCAGGTCAGGTTCGAAGAAGCGTTGAGGGTATTTCGCGGCCACTATCTCGAACATTGCTTGGATCGGACTACGTTCTACCCGGGCATCGAGCTGATGCTGCAGCATTTTGCTCACAAAACCAAGGCGATTGCGACCAACAAGTCGATTGAATACACTCGTGTCATTTTGAACGGGTTAGGCCCGAAGCATTTTGGATACATGGTGGGTGGAGACAATGGATTTGGACTCAAGCCGGAACCCGGCATGTTATTGCACATTGTAGATACGCTGGGCGTGCCGAAAGAACGGACGGTTCTTATCGGGGACAGCACGAATGACATCAATGGAGGCCATAACGCCGGCATCCGTGTGTGCGCCGTGGGGTATGGGATGGGCAATCGGGAGAAGATGGCCGCGTGTCAGCCCGATTGGTTCATCGAACACCCACAACAACTTATGGAGCTTTTCATATGACCACTCGACCATGGATCGTATCTCGTGAATCGTCTCTCGTCAAACTGCCAAAAGCACTAGGGAGGGTTGATGTGGCCGATGTCGCGTCTTGCATAAGAAATCAACCCCGTGTCGTTACCACGCTGCACGCTGCACGCTTCACGATCTGTTCTCTCGTCATGGCCTTCATTCTTGCTTTTAACATCAATGTGCCATCGTACGCATCAAGCTCGAATCTTGCCGAGCGAGTGATTGAACACCGACTTGCGAATGGGCTGACGGTTCTCATGGTTGAACGACATCAGACGCCCATCGTGTCGATCAATACCACCTTTGCGGTAGGCGGGATCAACGAGCAGGCCGGTCAAACCGGCATCGCGCATCTCTATGAGCATATGGCATTTAAAGGCACCCGCATGATCGGCACAACGAACTATGAAAAAGAGAAGCTGATCTTGGACGAATTGGCACTTGTTGGAACCGAGCTCGATCAACACCAGCGCGATTTCGATACACACGCTGAAAGCGCAACGGACGAAGAGCGCGCGCCGATCGAGTCACTACAAAAACGCTTTACCGACCTCCAGGCACAAGCAGCCAAGTATGTCGTCGGTAACGAAATGGCGTTGTTGTACCAGCGCCATGGCGGCGTTGGGCTCAATGCCTCGACGGGGAAGGACCTGACCCGCTACATGATCAGTTTCCCTTCCAATCGATTGCCTTTGTGGGCGGCAATCGAATCGGATCGAATGGCCCATCCTGTGTTGCGTGAGTTCTATAAGGAGCGGGGCGTTGTGATGGAAGAACGGCGTTTACGCAACGACGACAGTCCGAACGGTCTGTTGTTTGAGACCTTCACATCGGCGGCATTCCGCGCCCATGGTTATGGCATTCCGACGATCGGATGGGGATCCGATATCCTGTCGCTGACACCGGCCGACACGGAAGCCTTCTTTAAGACGCACTATGGCCCGAATCGTGCCACCATTGCCCTGGTCGGCGATATCAACCCAAGGGAAGTGATTGCGTTGATCGAGCAGACCTTCGGGAACATTCCGGCCGCGCCGCCGCCGCCGCCGTTTGTGACGGTCGAGCCGGAGCAGCGCGGTGAGCGGCGAGTCGAGGTCGAATTTGACGCGGAGCCGGCGATTGTCATCGGGTATCACAAGCCGACATTGGGACATCCCGATGACGATGTCTTTGACGTGATCGATGCCGTATTGAGTGAAGGTCTCACGTCTCGCCTCCATCAGAAATTGGTCAAGGAAAAGCGTGTAGCGGCTTCGGTCGGATCAGATGCGAGTCACCCGGGGGTTCGGGCGCCGAACCTGTTTGTCGTCACAGCCACGCCGTTGGCTCCTCATACGACCGCAGAAGTAGAAGCCGCGATCTATGAAGAGATCGAACGGCTGAAGCGGGAACCAGTGTCGCCCAAGGAGCTGGAGAAGGTGCTCAATAATCTAGATGCGGACTTGGTGCGAGGGTTACGTTCGAACAGTGGGTTGGCATCCCAACTGGCGTTGTATCAGGCATTGGCGGGTGATTGGCAATATATCCTGACATCACGGGATAAGATTGCCAAGGTGACGGCTGCCGATGTGCAGCGCGTCGCGACACAGTACTTCACGAAGTCGAATCGGACCGTTGCCTTTTTGGTGAAAAAAGGGAATGCGAAAGCGGCTGCGGCAACGCCTGTCAGCGGGGTGAGACCATGAAGCGGGGAAGAGCGGGCTGGATGAGTATGAGAAGCGGGGTTGCGAGGCTGCTTGGCGTGGTGTCCCTCTTGCTGGTGTCGGGAATGATGGCCTATTCGGCCGATCTAGAAGCTGAAGATCCCAGAACCATGAGGTTTGAGCCGGTTGAGTTCTCACCGCCTGAGCCGGAGCGAGTGGTTTTGGATAATGGCCTGATCGTCTATCTGCTGGAGGACCATGAATTACCCTTGGTCACACTCACTGCCACCATGCGGACTGGGAGTTGGCTCGACCCAGCCGATAAGATTGGATTGGCAGCCATGACTGGTGCGGTGATGCGCACCGGTGGTGGGGGTGGTTTGTCGGCGGAGCAAGTCGATGCGGAGTTGGAGCAGTTTGCGGGCGATATCCACATTGGGATTGGACGGCAATCAGGCTCGGCATCCATGGATGTGTTGAGCAAGGACTTGAATCGGGGGTTGGAGATCTTTGCCGGTCTCATTCGATCGCCGGCGTTTGAGCCTGCTCGTCTGGAACTGGCCAAGTTGCAGGCCATTGAGTCGATCCGTCGCCGACAAGATAGCCCTGGGTCCATCGTCAGCCGGGAATTTAGCAAAGCGCTCTATGGCGCCGACCATCCCACGGCTCGAGAAAGTTCAGTCGAGTCGATTAAACGTCTCACGAGACAGGATCTTGTCGCGTTTCATCGAAGCACGATTCACCCGAACGGGATGCTGGTCGGTGTGACCGGCGATTTCACACGAGACGAGATGTTGGCCTTGCTCCGGAAGGTGTTTGGCGATTGGCAAAAGGGCACGGTGCCCGAGCTGAAGATTCCCGACGTGTCGGAAGCGGACATGTCTCAATCTGTGGTGAAGTTCATCAATAAAGACACATCGCAGACGCATCTCCGGGTGGGGCATCTTTCGATCAAGGAGAGCGATCCCGACTACGTCGCATTGGCAATCGTGAACGATATCCTAGGAGGAAGCTCGTTTCGCAGCCGTCTCTTCAACGACGTGCGAACGAAGCGGGGGCTGGCCTATTCCGTCGGAAGCCGACTCCATACAGGGATGCACGATCAGGGTGTCTGGATGATGCGGGCCGAAACTAAGATGACTTCTACACAGGAAGTGATCGAGCGGTTTGTGGCGAATATGGAACGCATGCGCGAAGAGCTGGTGACAGATGCCGAACTTGCGGAAGCGAAAGAAGCGTATGTGAATTCGTTCGTCTTCTCCTTTGCCAGTCCATCGGCCATCGTGAGTCGCTTAATCGAACTGGAGTACGATGGGTTACCGAAGGACTTTCTTCAGCAGTTGCGCGCACAGGTGATCCAGTTGACCAAGGAGGATGTGCTCGCGGCGGCCAAGAAACATTTGCATCCCGATCGACTGAGAATCATCGCGGTCGGGTCGGGAGATGCGTTGACGAGAGCGCTGGCAACGTTTGGAGACGTGAAGGAAATCAAGCTTAGTCCGGAAGGCTGAAAGGAGTGCTCGGCCTCGCCGCCACGCATAGGATATAAGGAGATGAAATACACCGCTCATGGTTGATTCATGCCGTTAGAAGACGACTTTTGCGATATCCTGAAGAAAGCGCGCATCGGCCAAGGTTTGTCAGTCGGCGATGTGGCTCGGATCACGGGTTTGCCCGGTGGCGATATCAGCGCGTTGGAGCGAGGCGATCAGCCGAGAGACCGCGCGGAAGTGCGCGCGTTGGCCAAAACATTGGGCCTGCGCGGTGAGCCGCTTGAACAGATTGCGGTCGACAAGTGGGAGCCGGTTTCGCAACGGACGCCGCCGTGGGTGGACATGGTTCATGGCTCTATCAATGGGTATGGGGTGCAGGGCTACATCCTTCATGATGCGGGTGAAGCATTGTTGGTCGATACTGCCTATAATGCGCCCGCGATGATGGATATGCTTCGTCGACGTGGATTGCGTCTGATCGGTGTGTGCTTGACGCATGGTCACGCGGACCATGCGGACGGGATCGAGCAGATCCTGGGTCATTCCGAGGTCCCGGTGTACCTTGGTTCTGAAGATGAGGGACTGTTGGACTGGCGGCCACGGAGGGATTTGTTGGTGACGCCGCTTGATGGACTGGTGATTCGCGTCGGAAACCGTACGGTCCGATGCATGACGACGCCGGGACATACCCCGGGCGGCATCTGTTATCGTGTCGACGATGAGCAAGTGCCAGTCTGTTTCGTCGGCGATACCCTCTTCGCCGGATCAATCGGTCGGTCTAATCCTAAGGACCTGTACTCGACGCATCTCAATTCGGTTCGCGATCGTCTGCTGACCCTTTCACCAGACTACCGTCTTTTTCCTGGGCATGGGCCTGCCACGACCGTTGAAGAAGAGCTGGACCATAATCCGTTCGCGAGAATCGACTGAGCAGGGATGGCATGGATGGACTGGGTCGGAACGAACATCGAGAGCTCGATCGTGAAGTCACTCTTGATACAAGAGAAGAGCCGGTTACACAGGTCATTGAGCAGACCGAGACCGACGATGATGTTGAGCCGTCTTTTTTCTCGAAGTGGACCTTGCCGGTTCTCCTCTTTCTCCTGACGGTCTTTACCACATTGTGGGCGGGAGCTTACCAAGCCTACAGCGGGCCGGTGCGAGGGCCTCTCAATTTTCTCTTGGCTTCGCCTGAGGCACTGTGGCGGGGAATTCCGTTCGCTGGATCGCTGCTCTTTATCCTCACCACGCATGAACTGGGGCATTATCTCTTGTCCAAGATTCACCGGGTACCGGCGTCCTTGCCGCTGTTCATTCCGGGTCCTCCTCATTTTATCGGGACATTCGGTGCGATTATCCGCATGCGGGGGCCGATTCTGAGTCGTCGGGCGCTGTTTGATATCGGCGTTGCCGGTCCCCTGGCAGGCTTTGTCGTCGCTGTCATCGTCCTGATCGTCGGACTCAGTCTGTCCACCGTGGTGGATCGAACAGCCACGTATGGGTTGCATCTGGGGGAGCCGTTGTTGCTGCAATTCATGTCGTGGGTAGTGATCGGGCCGTTACCGCCGGAGGCTGATGTGGTGCTCCACCCAATCGGCTTCGCCGCCTGGTTCGGACTCTTCGTAACCTCCCTCAATCTTCTTCCGATCGGCCAGCTCGACGGCGGTCACGTCGCCTATGCCCTGTGGGGACCACGACAGCGGACGATGGCGCTCGCCTTTCTGCCGATCTTATTGATCTTGGGATTCATCGGCTGGACAGGCTGGTTTCTGTGGGCCTTCATGGCGGGACTGTGGGGCGTCGGCCATCCCCCTGTCATGGATCCCCATGTCCCGCTGGGTCGAAATCGCACCATTGTCGGCTGGATTGCCTTTGCCGTGTTTGTCGTGACCTTTGCGCCAGTCCCCTTTTCTTTCCACTAAACGCTTCGCTGTTTCTCCCTTACTCGCTCGTCCCATTCTGCTGATTTTCTTGTCCGATTCCAGGCACGATCCTACAGTATGGAGATGCTCACTGCTGGTACCTCCACCATCCACTGTCCAAAATGTCAGGCAGAACGACCGGATGAAGCGGAGGAGTGTCTCCGCTGCGGCATCATCTTTGCCAAATATCGCCCAGAGGTGGCCAGAGCTCGTGCCTCATCATCCTCGTCGTCTGGTGCACATGCTCAGTGGATTCTGACAGCCAAACAATGGCTGATTGAATCAGACACGACGACGGAATCCATGACCTTATACGGTCGGGCTGCGGTGTTTGTAGCCATGCTGTGGTGGGGGTGGGCGTTCATCACCACGCCTCTCGAAACGAATTACACCGGTGAGTCCTTTCTCCACTTGGTCAATCTGTCCTTCCACGAAGCAGGACATGTCATCTTCATCCCATTCGGTCGCTTCATGACCATTCTGGGTGGCACGCTCGGCCAGATTCTCATGCCGATGATCTGTCTCGGCACATTCCTAGTGAAGACGCGTGATCCGTTCGGCGCTTCGGTCGCCTTGTGGTGGACGGCGGAGAGCATGATGGACATT
Organism: Nitrospira sp.; assembly: GCA_041742455.1. Classification (GTDB taxonomy): domain Bacteria; phylum Nitrospirota; class Nitrospiria; order Nitrospirales; family Nitrospiraceae; genus Nitrospira_D. Next base: position 10,239 of record JBGSIO010000003.1, read on the forward strand.
GCTCCGTATATCAATGATGCGCGTGCGCTCGATCTCATGCTCATCGGTGGAGTAACCGGAAAAGAAACCGACGGCCACGACTGGAACAATATTCTTACCATGCTTGGATGGTTGGAATACGACCATCCCCTGGCGCATCTTATCTATAACTTCGGAATCGTGTTGATGCTCATATCCTTCACCTGGGGAGGCTGGCTTCTGCTGCGCCACTACCGGCGTCTCTCGGCATAGGAGCCGTCCCTTCACAACCTCTGCAACTCCGCCTTCTCTCCGCCTGGTCTGTATGCCTTGTCTCCACAGGGAGATTCAGTTCATCGCTGCTCGATTGGGGTATTCTGCGACATCCTTTCCGTCAGTATGACCTGAAATACCTCATCTCCTAGGGGTGTGCTGCGCAATTCAGAGCCGCTTTATGGAGGGGCACCAGATCAACTTCCGTGAGAGGGCGGATTACCTATGAGGAATCGTCGTGGCACACAGGATGCCCGAGCCGTTTGGGGAAGGTCATTGAAGTTGAGTTTTTTATACGGTCTTAACACGTTCCGGTTTCGGTTTAACACAATTCTAACGCGAGTCTTGATAGGGTTCTCGACAAGGTAGCCAGGGACGAAAACGGCTTAAAAATAACCGTGAGAATGGAAGGTAGGAACTAATGGAGAAGATAGGTTGGCGGTTGATGATACTCGCGATGTGTGTGGCATGGAAGCTGACGACTCCGGCCTGGGCCGAGGAACCGAAGAAAATGATTGGACCGGAGGAACAGCTGAAGCGTGGAATCAGCGAATCACCCGGGGAGGCCAAGCCCCAGCAGCCTGAATTTTACTATGGCGGCTTCGTGGACTTTGGGTATTCGGTGAATTTCAATTTTCCCGATAACCACCTGTTTAGGAATCGCAGCACGACACCGCGAGTCAACGATCTGGAATTGAACATGGCCGGAATCTATGGCCGGAAGGATCCTACCGTAGACTCACGGTGGGGGGCGGAACTGCTGCTCCATGGGGGGCAGGACGCTAGAGACTTTGGATTTGGGGTCAACCTTCCGAGATTGCAGGGATCCGATGCCGTGCCATTAAGACATTTTGGGCGGGCGAATGTCTCTTACCTCGCTCCGGTGGGGAACGGGCTGACGTTACAAGCCGGATTGTTCAATAGCTTTATTGGTTACGAGTCGTTGTATGCGAAGGATAATTTCAACTATACGCGCGCGTGGATTGCCGACTATTCACCGTATCTGATGTTCGGCGCCAATGCCCAATATGCGTTCAATGAGCAATGGAGCGGCGCGTTCTTCATCATTAACGAGTATTTTCATCTTCAGAATGCAAACAATCTTCCAAGCTATGGCGCACAGGTGGCTTACAAGCCGACCACGAGTTTGACCCTGAAGCAGACAATTTACTACGGCCCGGATCAGGAGGACACATCCCTCCAATTCTGGCGGCTGTTCTCCGACAGTATCGTTGAGTGGAAGGTCAACGACGACGTCATAGTTGCCGCAGACTATCAGATCGGGACCCAGGAAATGGCGTCCACGCCTGGAAATCCCCGCACGTTCTACATGGGTGCGACTTTTCCGATACGGTGGCATATCAGCGGGCCTTGGAGCGTGGCGGTGAGACCGGAGTTCTTCTGGGATCGGACCGGATTCCACACCGGCGCGGAGCAGTTCATCAAAGCAGTCACCTCGACGGCCGAGTATCGCCTTCCGTACAAATGGACGAACGCGATTGCCCGGCTCGAATACCGCTATGACGAATCCACCGGCACGAATGGCGGATTTTTTAAGGGAACCCAGAATGTTCTGGCCCCGGGGCAGCATATGGTGATTGTCGGCCTTATCTTGACATTGGATTCTCCGCGATAACGGGGGCAATGTGGATTTCTGGGCCAGACAGTTTTTTAATCAGGCGAGGAGGTGGTGGACTGGAGCGACGCACGCGGGGAGTCACTCTCTGTCTGGGCCATTACGGCGTCCAGCTCAGAGACGATCCAAAAAGGACCTGAAACAGGCATTGCACGAGCTGAAGCGTCTGCAGGCATCACGGCCAAACCAGCCACCGACATCGCGGGCGGCATGATAAGTCGAAAGGCCAGCCGGTACGGAGCAGTTTTTACACCGTTCTTACAGCGAACTTGGTAGGGTATTCGGCAAAGAAAGGAACTCCGCCATGGACTTCATCACCTTAGTACTGATGATCGGCTTTTTCCTGCTTTCCGGTTGGTTGATTGTTGGTTTGGATCGGCTGTAACGGGAAGCATTGATACGTAGGAGCATTAACATGAGCGCGATGTACATATTAGGCGGAATAGCTGCGGCGGGTCTCCTGATCTATCTCATGGTCACATTACTGAAGGCGGAGTGGTTTTAATGACTACCAATGCGATCTTTCAAGTGCTTGTGTTCTTCGTCGTGCTGCTGGCACTCGCCAAACCTCTAGGCTGGTATATGGCGAGAGTGTATGAAGGCAAACCCTGTGGCTTGGACCGTCTCCTCGGTCCGGTTGAACGGGCCCTGTATCGGCTCTGTGGCGTCCGACCAGCCGATGAGATGGATTGGAAACGCTACGGGGTGGCCATGCTGCTCTTCAATGCGGCCGGGCTCTTCTTTCTCTATGGCTTGCAGCGGCTGCAGGGCCTTTTGCCCCTCAACCCGGCCAATCTTGGTGCTGTGGCACCCGACTTGGCTTTCAACACGGCCGCGAGCTTCGCGACTAATACCAACTGGCAGGCGTATGGCGGGGAAACCACCCTCAGTTACTTGACCCAGATGCTCGGCCTGACCGTGCAGAACTTCGTCTCCGCCGCGACGGGAATGGCGGTGCTCGTTGCATTGATCCGGGGGTTGAGCCGGAGCACGTCAATGACCCTTGGAAATTTTTGGAGCGACCTGGTCCGCAGCACCCTCTACATTCTTCTCCCTCTGGCTATGCTGTTATCCGTTCTCCTGGTGTCTCAGGGTGTCGTCCAGACCTTCAGCTCATATCAGGCGGTGACTCTGTTGCAGCCGGCGGGTTACGACAAGCCCGTGACCGATGCGAACGGCCAGGCTGCGTTCGATGAACAGGGGAAGACAAAAACCGAGCCTGCCACAGCAATCGAGCAGATCCTGGCAGTGGGCCCGGCTGCATCCCAGATTGCCATCAAGGGGCTGTTGAAAAAAGCGGTGTGCGGCCTCCGGTGAGAGGAGGATGGTCCAAACGATCTCGCCACCGGTCTTCGAAGAACACCGACGCATGCGGCACTCCCCGTCGGATGCTCCTGAGGTGGTATCTGAAGGAGGAGT
>JBGSIO010000004.1:0-38973 GCA_041742455.1 Nitrospira sp.
ACCCGGATGGGCCCTTCATGTCATTCGGGATTGAGCGGAATGTCTTTGACAATGGGAAGCTCGTCAGCTCAACAGTGCTGAATATTCCGGATATGAAGCGATTTGCCGATCGTGACTGGAGTCCCTTTGCCGATCACTCGAACCGGAGACCTTCGGCGGATCAGTCGGCGAGGAGGCCCCTAGTCGAGCATTCAAACGTGAAACCCGTTGTCGACCATACAGCCATGAGGCCTGTGGCCGACTCTCCCAACGAGACCTTCACGCTCATCCAAAGCGGATTGGGCAACTCGCTACCTCACGATGTATCCCCGCTTTCGCCATTTACGACCATCGTTCAAAACTCGCTTGATAACCGGACCATTCAGAGCGAAACCGTCATCAACGCTACAGTGGAAGCGCTCACCTGGGCTCGATCGCTCGAACTCGGGAACGCGCTCTCACTGGCCAATATGGAGGCGATCCGACATTGAAGACGAGAGATCAGCTATAGATTGCTGATGCAGAGTATGAGGTTTCAGGGGTCGAGTGCTGCTTGAGCCGTCCCACCTCTGTCAAAGAGGCTAGCTTCACTCTCGCATGGATCCGTGACGCACTGGTCCCTTCTCTTTCATCCACTACTCAGCTGATAAAGGCATTTGTTCTGTTGACATTGAACCGTTCTAAACTGCATCCAATATGCACTGGGATAGATCAGTGGGAGTAGGAACATCTACAAGAGATGCCGGAAGAACGACGGAGGTTGCAGTTGCCTCGATCTGAGTGGGTAAAAGCTATCAAAGTCTCGAAGACTGCACGAAGAACTCGTAAAACCCTTTGGATCATCTTCTCACTGGGGCTCAGTATAAGCCCGATCGCTCATGAGAGCAAAGCAGCCCAACCCGAGCTCTCCGTCAGGAATGCTGAGCAGTTAGGTGCAAGCCAATTCAGGAGCGTTCAAGGGCCTAGCCGTCCGTGGTCGGCCGACACCTTCCGATATCTCGCCGCAAACGAACAAACCGCCCAGGCAGCGGAACCTCGGCGCCGCGCACAGAATCAACCCGTGACGGAAGAGCGTCCTGCGGAAAGTCAGCAACCTGTCAGCCCAGTGGGCGTCGCTCCGGAGAGTAAACAAGAGGTTCTCCCTTCATGGATGGTTCGGACATTCGATTTGCCTGGAGCCGGAGTGCTGACTCCAAAGGGCACACTGATAGTGGAGCCATATTTGCAATTTGCCCATCTCAGTAGCAACCGAGTGACACTGACGGGGTTTACCATAGTTCCAGCCATCACGATCGGGCTCATTAACATCCAAGGTGTGAGCCGAGACATTTACACCGCGGCGCTGGTGGGGCGCTATGGATTGACGAACCGGCTAGAAGTCGAAGTGCGAGTGCCCGGTCTCTATCGGGAGGACTCGATTACGCAGCGACCCATCGCCACCCCATCTCAGGCCGATACCCTCTCGACTTTCAACGGCTGGGGCCTAGGAGACGTTGAAGCAACCGGCCGGTTTCAGATTAACCAAGGAGGACCCGACAAACCGTATTTCATCGGGTTCACACGCTTCAAGAGCATCAGTGGAACTGGTCCGTTTGAAGTGCCGATAGACCCAATCACAGGGGTGCAAACAGAATTACCGACGGGGTCAGGGTTTTACATTTTTCAACCGGGTCTGACCATGCTTTACCCGAGCGATCCGGTCGTTCTCTTCAGCAGTGTGAGCTTCATCTACAATATACCCCGCGATGTCGGCGGTGGTGTTGGGCGCGTCGATCCCGGCAGCGGCGGCAATGCGAATCTGGGCATCGGCGTGTCGCTGAACGAAAAGCTGTCGCTGACGCTGGGGTACGATCATACCATTTTTTCGAAGCCCACTTCTGCCTCTAACCTGCTTCTCACCACCGCTCCGCAAGTCACCCATATCGGAGTCCTGCTCCTCGGCGGCTCCTATCGATGGAGCGATCGCAGCTTCATAAACTTCGTCGTCGGTGTTGGAGCAACGCGGGAAGCGCCGGACCTTCAAGTGACGCTCCGAATTCCGACGGCGTTTCCTTTGGGGAAGTGGTTCAGCCGTCTGAACTCGTCAGACAGCAGCTCTGATCCATCGGGCCTCAGTAGGGAGAACAGGTAGGGACAAGTGGTAGGCCGTGGAAAACATCACAACCGTTTCATTATGAAACACTCTACATGGTTGGTATTACTCAACCTCGGGGTGCTCAATCGCCCATTATGTGTAGGATGTGATTAGCAGGCACAATCAATAATGAATCGCCTTCTACTCAAATAGAAACACATTTTTAAACCTGTCCAATGGTAACACGCAATCAAACAGAAATCAGGCCTGAATCTGTTAAAGAAAATCCATTTTTCTCGGTGGTGGAATTACAAATATCTTCCTGATTTCTTCTCTTCCACAATCACGTGAGGGCTCGATGTGAGTTGGGATTGATGTCCGATTGTTGTACGGTTGCCACACAATCATGGTATTCATGCAATAATTCTGCTGATCAATATCTCAACCCCTTACTAAACCACAACAATTTGTTAGGCACCTCGATTGCTTCTAAAATGGCACAGTCTGAGACCACTAGCACTCTGTGAATTCAGTGGATAACGCACACTGTGGAGAATACCTCTTCTTTGTGAGATCCAATCAGACGGTTTTCGGAGAGAGTCAAACCATGATGATCGTAGGTAAGGGAAGGTCCGTTGAGGAGATAGAGTCCACCGACGCCATGAGCTCTATCGGCCAGGAAGTCCATGACATAAAGCCGCTTACCCCTAATATGAACATGTCTCGTGCAGCAGAATCCTATGTCGGATGGATTCCACCGATATGGTGGTTCCAGCATTTTGATCCATGTTGGACGCAACTAAGAAAATCGCTCAGCCGGAAAAAGACTCTCACATTGACGGAATTTCAACTGATTACCGATCGAGCGTCGGGATTCACGAGTATCGAAAAAGTCATCGCCGTTTCGGCATTTGTTTCCTCCAAGTATATGCAGTGATGATTCAGAGCCGTTTCTTTTTCTCCTGCTAGCATGCATCCACTCCTTGCGCCGCCTCATCCAGAGAAAACTCACCTCACTGTTGCAGGCTCGGTCACAAGCTCCTGAGTATTCTTCCGACCACGTGTGCCGTGTATCTTTTGTGCGTACCTCGTAACCTGAGACTATTTCTATGGCATGGTCCGAAAGGGAACGAAGATGCGGCAATGGATTCCAGGCTAGGGGAGTACAACCACGTCGCTGTCCGCACCGTAGTAGTATTGGATCATGCGTTCCTCCACAATTGGGACGGTGGAAGACGTGATTGTTTGGGAAGAAGGGGATTGTTCAGAAGTCTGTTCTTTGATCCAGTTGCCGACGGAATCGTACCCGTAAGTCGTGACCCACGTACGGGGCCGTAGATCACCAAAGGTTTGGGTTGTGGATCGAGTACGCTTGCCGGCATCGTCGTATTCGTTCGTCACCCGAGCGGTGACGACGCCATGGTCATCGTAACTGACGAGTTCATGGAGTCGCCCCAGTACGTCATACCTGTGTCTCAATTCATTGAGGAGCGCGCCTTTAAGATAATAGGCCGAATAAATGCGACGTCCCCGTACATCGAAGAGACTTTTGTAGGCTGTTGAACTATTGACCCATAATTGTTCCCAGAGAAGACCTCGCTGGTCGTACAGTGAAAACTCGGCATTCTGAAAGCGTCCATCATCGGACACCGTCACCGATGCGGTGTTTCGTCCCTCGAGGTCATGTGCATAGATAGACCGTTTTCGAAATATGAGTCTTCCACTCGGATCCAGAGCGAGTTCTTCCTCCAGATGCCCCTCGCGGTCGTACCGAAAGAGGGAATGCGTTCCTGTGTTGGAGAGCGAAAGATCAAGGACGGCATCGACGAGGTGGCCGGCACGATCGTATGTTTCCATGGAGGAATACCCGCTTTTTTTGACCGTCACACTCCGAACGGGGCCAATCAGGTCATCCTTTACTCTGGTTGTTTCGGCAAAACCAGCCATATCCCAAGAGCTCACAGAAATCGTTACGAGTATGGCCGAGACCAGCCGAGCAATCATAGGCACCTCTCTGAGATATTCTACGACTGAATGCCTCATAGATGAAGCAAGAGACGAATTTTGAGCGGGAACTCTTGGATGCCCATAGTTCGCTCTCGCACAATTCTTTGTTTCTTTTCGACGGCCAATCCATCAGTGATAAGCTTACTTCCACCATGCCTCCCGCATCTGTTCAGCGCGCTATTTATGAAATACCGGCAGCTCCCGTTGTGCAGGGGCCACTCCCACAGGCCGCAGTGACGGCTCTGTGGCGTGGTCAGCGTACTGAGGCGATTAAGCTGGTTCGTGTGGAACAGAACATTGGATTGGACGAAGCAAGAGACCTGGTCAGCGCTTATTTGCAAACGCAACCTGCTCTCAGCAATCGCATCGCCAAAACCCAAACTGATACGCGAGAGGGACTGCTTCGCTGGTTGATCTTTCTTTTAGCTGGCGCTGTCGGTCTAACCTACCTCCTGATATAGACAAGGGATGGCATGGACTCTGCTGAAATTCTGCTGTCATTAATTGGGGCAGGGGTTTCGTTTGTGACATTCTGTCTCTTGCGGTTTCCACATACACGACGTCCCCAGTTTCAACCCTATGGGCCTTTTTCGCTTACCGTTTCTTTCTTGGGTGCATTGGGAATCTTCTTCCTCAGTACGTTGATGGTGTGTGCACAAGTTGTCTGGCGCTGAAGGTCCTAGAATATCCATCCCATTAGTTTGTATTCTTACTCTCACGGCGCTTGGCTGATTGTCGTCAACCCAGTCCATAGCGACATACCTCAGTAACTGACCAGAACGAATGAAAGACTCCGCTGGCCCACTCACGCATTTTCTTGCAGAGGACCACCGCAGATTGGAGAAACTGCTTCAACGAGCCGTTGCGTGCGCAGGCCAGGTGGACCAAGGCGTCTATGATCAATTTCGAGCAGGACTGCTCCGCCACATTGGGATGGAAGAGAAGATCCTGATACCAGCAGTTCAACGATGGGCTGGAGGCGAGCCCCTCTCGCTTGCCGTGAAGCTCCGACTGGATCATGGCGCGATCGCGGCGTTGCTCATGCCGACTCCGACTGCAGGGCTTATTGTCACACTACGAAAGATCTTAGACGCACATAACCTGGTCGAGGAGGGACCCGAGGGGCTATACGCGACCTGCGACAAATTGGCCGGTGGTGAGATTGAGGTGCTACTGGCTAAACTCCGTACCGCTCCGAGACTATCAGTCCTGCCACATGTCAACACGCCGGCGGTGCTTGGCGCCGTTCGCCGTGCGTTGGATCGAGCTGGGTATGAATATGTTGGAGACTGGCCTTCCTCATGAAGAGTCTTTTCTGCCAGCGCAAATGTGCTATGCTGCTTTTTCATCATGAGGGCTGACACTACTTTCGCGAGCGAGCTGACTGCGGCCATTGCCAGAAGGAGGACGTTTGCCATCATCAGTCATCCTGATGCGGGCAAAACCACGTTGACCGAAAAGTTGCTTCTCTATTCTGGATTAATTCGAACCGCCGGGATGGTGCGGGGACGCAAGGGAGGCAAAGCGACGGCCTCGGATTGGATGGGAATGGAACAGGAGCGTGGGATTTCTATCACAGCCTCTGCCATGCAGTTTCCATATAAAGGTGCCGTCATCAATTTGCTCGATACCCCAGGCCACCAGGACTTTTCCGAAGATACGTATCGTACGCTGACGGCGGCCGACAGCGCAATCATGGTTATCGATGCCGCGAAAGGCGTGGAAACACAGACGCGCAAACTGTTTGCTGTGTGTCGTCTGCGTCGGATTCCTGTCCTGACCTTGATCAATAAGATGGATCTCCCGGGTCGTCCACCCCTCGACTTGATGACCGAGGTGGAACAGGCGTTGGATATTCACGCAAGCGCCATCAACTGGCCCATCGGGTCCGGGAGTGATTTCGTGGGTATTGTGACCCGTGCCGATAACCAGGTGCAGCTTTTCAGCAAGACCATGCGTGGCGGGGCGACGAAAGTGGAGACGGATCGGGTGCCATTGGCTGAGCTCAACTCAACCGGTCGAGTGTCACCGGAGACCATGGCAGAAGTTCTGCACGATTTAGAGTTGTTGGAGATCGCCGGCAATACTTTCACTCGCGAGCAGTTTCTACAGGGTGAAGTCACACCTGTCTTTTTTGCCTCGGCCCTTACCAACTTCGGAGTAGAAAGCTTCCTCGATGCGTTCGTCGACTTGGCGCCAAGCCCAGGACCCAGACCGGCTGACAGCGATGATGGAACTGAGCTGTCCGTCGATCCCATCGACATGCCGTTCAGTGCCTATGTCTTTAAGCTTCAAGCCAATATGAACCCCAAGCATCGTGACAGCACCGCATTTCTTCGGATTTGCTCAGGCCGCTTTGAGCGGGATTTGGTCGTGAAGCATCACCGGTTGAATCGCGATATTCGATTAGCGAGGCCGCATAGTCTGGTGGCACAGGAGCGGAGCACGGTCGAAGAGGCGTACCCTGGTGATATCGTCGGAATCATTAATCCCGGCGTATTTGCCATCGGTGACACGGTGTCAGTGACCGGAGGCTTCAATTTCAAACCGCTTCCACAATTCCAACCGGAAATCTTTGCTCGACTCAGACCGACGGATGTCGGCAAACGCAAAGCCTTCGACAAAGGCTTATTTCAGATGGCGCAAGAGGGAACGGTCCAGATCATGCGAAGCCTCGCCGATCAGGAAGTCTTGATTGCTGCGGTGGGTCGCCTTCAGTTTGAAGTGCTGCAGTATCGGCTCCGTCAGGAGTATCGTGTCGAAACAATCTTAGATGCGCTGCCCTTTACCTGTAGCGCATGGTTGGAGGGAGATCCTTCGACGTTCAAATCTCCGTCAGCCTCGATGATCGTGAAAGACCATCGCGATCGAATTGTCGTCCTCTTTGGTGATCAGCTGATGAAGACCATCGCTCGTGATCGAAACCCCGATCATGTCCTGAGGGAAATGGGGTAGTGTGATCAGGAGATAGATTGCGGCTCTTTCCGTTTGGGAAATGTTGGACACACAGATTCGAGATCAATTAGCCCGCCAGCGAACTGAATTGGCTAATGAGCGGACGCTGCTGGCCTATATCAGAACTGCGCTGGGTTTTGTGATTGTCGGCGTTCCGGCTGTGTGGTGGGTGGATTATCCATACATTCAGGCGTTGGGTGGGCTGTCGTTAGCGGTGGGAGCGGGGTGTGTCGGTCTCGGTATACGACGGTTCATGACGGTTAGAAGCTTCGTCGCTCGAGAATTCAGAGTTCAAGAGGGAAGTCGATAGATCAACACAGCAGGTCGCCTAACGGCCGATAGAGGATTTCATCAGGCTGTCAGCCTGAGGCGGCAGGAACCCTTGATAGCCTCGGTGTCGTTCGGCCAGCTCCAAAACGGAGAATGGCTGCCCGTCGATCGTTTCCGGCGCTGAGAAAATCTGCCTGAGTGACCCGCCGGAAGCTCCTACGATTTTTCCGGAAAATACCACTCCTTTTTCCTGCAGCCGAGCGACAGCGTGTTCGATATCTTCGACTCGGACAGCGACGTGGTGGAAGACCTGGTCACCAAACTTATTCACCCACCCAGGAATGATACTGGTTTTTCCTCGTTCATCGGGATACGCTTGGTCGACAAAGAGTGCAGGGTAGCCGGCCTTGCGGTAGACCTTGGCGTACCAGTCGTCGTATTGAAGGGTTTCATCGTACGCATAGCCGAGTGTCACGAACGGTTCGGCTCCACGGTCGATATCCAACGTACGAATCGTCACATGGTCCATGACTGGCGAGAATCCCACACCAGACTCATCAAGCATCACCTTGAGGACACCAGCGGCCCGGTTGTGCTCAACATAATCAGCAACCATTCTGTTCAGAAGATCATCGAGTGCCTGGGCTTGGTCCATGGGTGCTCCCTTAAGATCCAAACTTAATACCTTGAGCAAGGGGCAATTCCCTTCCCCAATTGACCGTATTGGTTTGGCGACGCATGTAGACTTTCCAGGAATCGGATCCTGCCTCACGACCTCCGCCTGTTTCCTTTTCTCCACCGAAGGCCCCCCCGATCTCGGCGCCGGATGTTCCAATGTTGACGTTGGCGATGCCGCAATCACTTCCCGCTGCGGACACGAATTGCTCACCATGACGTACATCATTTGAAAATATGGCGGAAGAGAGGCCCTGTGGGACATCGTTCTGCATGGTGATGGCTTCGTCCATGGTTTCGAACGGCATGACGTACAGGATCGGCGCAAACGTTTCACGCTGCACGATAGGCCATCGGTTCTGGGCCCGCACGATCGTTGGTTCGACAAAATACCCTGGACGATTCAGCACTCGCCCACCATACAAAATTTCACCACCTTCTTTTTTGATCTCGTCGAGCGCAGCGCGATAGCTTTCCACGGCCACCTGGTCGATGAGCGGCCCCATGAGGACGTCTTGGTCAAGCGGATTTCCGATATGAACTTGGGCATAGGCCTTCACGAGTCTGCCAACCAATTCCTCATATCGCAACTCATGAATCAGAAGTCGTCTGGTCGTCGTGCAGCGCTGACCTGCGGTCCCCACAGACCCAAATACTATTGCTCGGACCGCCATGTCCAGATCAGCGGTTTCATCGACGATGACGGCATTATTGCCGCTGAGTTCGAGGAGCGTTCTCCCTAATCGCTGTCCTACCGTGGCGGCAACCTGACGGCCCACCGGAACCGATCCTGTGAAGGAAATGAGAGGCAGTCGTTCATCCTGCACCATCTGCTCTGCGAGCGCCGCGTGATCGGTGATGAAGAGTGAAAAAATTCCTGGAAACCCCTGTTGCTGCATCACTCGATTGCAAATCTGCTGCACCGCAATGGCACAGAGCGGCGCCTTAGGCGACGGTTTCCAAATGACGGTATCACCAGCAATGGCAGCCACGAAGGCGTTCCAAGCCCACACGGCGACGGGAAAATTGAACGCCGTGATGACACCCACCGGCCCCAACGGATGCCACTGTTCACTCATCCGGTGAGCCGGCCGTTCCGATTGCATCGTCACACCGTAGAGCATCCGTGACTGGCCGACGGAAAAATCAGCCATGTCGATCATCTCCTGGACTTCTCCGTCGCCCTCCGCCTTGATCTTGCCGACCTCCAGGGAGACCAACGTTCCCAACTGATCTTTCTTCTCACGAAGGGCCTGGCCAATGAGCCGAATGATCTCACCTCGCTTTGGGGCCGGGACCATGCGCCAGGTGCGGAATGCCTCTACAGATTCTTTCACAATCCGCTGATAATCATCCGATGAACATGGATAGACCCCCGCGATTTGTTCCCCTGTGGAAGGATTGATTGAAGAGAGAAGGGATCCCTCATTTCGTCCGGACCACCAAGTACTACCAGTACTTCCTCCGGAATTCACGGCTTGGATACCCAGGTCACGTAGAACAGCGGTATGAATGGTGCTCATCTGAAGGAGGCTCCTAAGTCATTGTCCAAAAAGGTCTGCAATGGAATCGATTCCTGTGTCACAAATCCATGGTACTGCGCAGGGTTCTTCAAGACAAGATCCATGACACAGCAGGCACTGGAAGCAGTCGTCACTTGAATGGCCGACCATAGTTTATCCTTGATGCATTGAGGGTAAATCTTTTTCGCGTAATTCTCCTCAAATAATCCGCCACCTTTCGTCCCGGTGACCGACGCATAGATCAGAACGACGTCCTGCAAGGTTTGAGGAATCGCCCGCTCGAGCACGCGTTTGAGTGTCTCGCGGTCCTCATTCAACTTGAGGTCTTTCATTAACAAGTGAATTTTTTCGCAGTGCCCGGGATAGCGGAGTGTCTTGTAGTTCATGGTTCTGACTCTTCCGGCATAACTATCGGCCAACGTGCCCAACCCTCCTGACGTATTGAAGGCTTCATACAGGAGTCCATCCAGTTCTAGGGTCTCATATCCCTCGAGTGGCTGGAGGGGAACCTTCTCGCCCTCTTCGATGCCGTAACAGACATTGCCGTATTCGTTGATCAGTCCGTCCGTTGACCAGGTAAGGGAGTACTTGAGAGCGTTGCTTGGATGCACGGGTAACGCGCCCACACGCATCTTGACCGTATCCAACGTTTCGAAATGGGTCATGAGCTCGTGGGCGACGATGCTGATGAATCCTGGCGCCAGACCACATTGGGGCATAAAGGCATGGGTGGCCCCTGCGCTTAACACTTTGATCTGGTTCGTCACTTCGATATCTTCCGTGAGGTCGAAGTAGTGGAGGTTATGGGTCAAGGCTAGGCCGGCGACCGTGGGATTGCAGAAATAGGGGAGACTCGAAAGAATCGCATCAAAATGATGAGCTGAAAGGTAGGTGCTGACGGCGTCTGGATGCCGTACGTCGAGCAGATAGGGAGTGACCCGTTCCAAGCCGAGGTCTTCGACTAAATGCTTTGGCCCATCGAGGGTCATATCGCCTAGATGAACCTCGTAGTGGCCGGATTGATTGAGTAGGCAGGCAATCAACGAACCGATCTTGCCGGCCCCGAGCACAAGCACACGATTCATGATAGCGCATTATACTCCACCATCCGAGGACGAGCACTTGCTTTGAGAAATGTTGCGAGCCGACACGCGTAGCGATTTCGTTCTACTCGAGTGAATCGATAAGGTATTGAGGACGACGTGTCGGTTCGATTGTGGTTTGATTGTGCCGGCAGGGTGGGATATCCGCTTGCAGTCTTCGCAGCAATGTTGTCATCTTCATCGTATTCGGCACTTCACAAATCCATACATGCATGCCGGATTGCAACTCATCAAAATGTCGTTGCACACGAAAGCTTGGCTGCTCCATGAAGTAGGCAGAGAGGAAACCATTCACGGCGTTCACGACCCAGGGATGCTCCTTGATATAGCGATAGCTCAGCCGAAGCTCGGTTTCCGTGATGTCTTGTCCGGTTTCCATTCCACCTCGTTCAATTCCTATGTTTTAAGGGATCTTGTCTGAGTGCGGAACCTCGCCGGGGGGACCCCGAACTCCCGTTTGAAGGCGCGATTGAATGAAGGCTCGGACTCATATCCCACCGCGTTCGCCACTTCGGCCACACTCTTGGAAGTGGACCTCAACTCCTGAGCGGCGAGCTGCAACCTCCAGCGCGTCAGGTATCCCATCGGGGTGTCTGACAGATAATGCCGAAAGCGCTCGGCCAACACTGACCGGGACATGCCAACCTCATTGGCCAGCGAAGCGATCGTCCAGGCGTGTGATGGCTCCTTGTGCAAGAGCGCCAGTGCCTTTCCTACATCCGGATCGCGCACGCCGGCAAGCCAGCCTGTTTGTGACGGCGGCATTTTCGCGATGTACCGCCGCAACGTCTCCACGAACAACACCTCCGACAATTTGGCGATGACCGCGGCGACGCCCGGTCCAGATGCTTCCGCGTGATCGACGGAGTAACGGAAAGTATCTTCTAACCACTGTCCCGACGGGCTGTCCCGGATATGAACCTTGACGATCGGAGGCAGCCCGGCCAGAAAGACCTGACAGAGTTGGTGATCGCAGGTCAGGTAGCCGCAAACTAACTTGGTGAGTTCTCCGCCGCCTCCGAAATGAGAAATCATACCTCCTTCGGTCAGCACCCGCCGTAGTTGTGCCGCACTGTCGATCGGTGTGACGGGAGGGCCGTTGCCCATAAAATGCGCATTGCCCTGCGGAAGGATGACGATATCGCCGGCTTCAAGAGACACCGCGCGGCTGTCTTCTTCAATGCGAACGTACCCTTTTCCTTCGGTCACGAGATGAAAAATGATGACGTGCTTGGGACGGGCAGGGATATGCGACGCCATCGTGCAGGCGTCGGGTTCGCGGGCGCACCACGGCGACGAAAATTCACCGTTGAAGAAGACCGCGCCGTCCAGTTTCACAGCTTTCAAAACTTCCGACAGCACATCCATATGGATTCCGACCAGTGAAGCATGGGGTCCGGCTAAACAAATCGGACGCTAGGATAAGTGAGTTGCAGCTTAGCATTCTCCTGCTAAGAGCGCCAGACGAGCTGATAAGACACCAAACCGCCTCTCTCATATAGTGCGAACAGAAATAGCACGGCGCATCGACGGCGCCGTAAATTGATACCACAAGGAGGCCATCATGACGAGTGCAATGATTGGAGAAATGGACAGTATAAAAGCTCGGCTCAAGTCGATCTGGACGGCAGGAGACTATGATCGCTTCTCCCGATTCATGGAAGGAAGCGCGCGCGAGTTTTACGAACGCTTGAACATTGCGCCGGGCTGCAAGTTGCTGGACATCGCCTGTGGGTCCGGTCAACTGGCGCTGATGGCGGCAAAAGACGGCATCGAGGTGACGGGGGTGGATATCGCGGGCAACCTAGTGGAGCGGGCACGGGCCCGCGCACAAGCGGAGGGGCTGAATGCCATTTTCCGAGAGGCCGATGCGGAATTGCTTCCGTTCGAGGATGCGAGCTTCGATGTCGTGGTGACTCTAATCGGCGCGATGTTCGCCCCGCAGCCTCAGCTGGTTGCTCAAGAATTGCTTCGTGTGTGTGCGCCGGGAGGCACCATCGCCATGGCCAATTGGACCCCCCAGGGGTTTGTTGGACAGATGTTCAAGGCCGTATCAAAGTTCATCGCTCCATCCGGGATGCCGGCGCCGGTTTTGTGGGGTGATGAAGCCACCGTTCATGAGCGACTTGGCCATGGAATCTCAGAACTCAACCTCACGAGACGGCAGTACCTCTTCGACTATCCATTTCCACCGTCGGAGGTCGTGGAATTCTTTCGACTGCATTACGGACCGACGAACAGAGCATTCGCGTCGCTTAACGCTGAAGCACAAGCGCAATTGCGGCAAGAGCTCGAAACACTCTGGGTCGCGCACAACCGAGGCGGGGCGGACTCCACCATTGTCTTTGCGGAATATCTCGAAGTTGTCGGTATTCGGACGTGACGGAGGACTCACGTTTTCTTGCGTACAACAGCGTGACGTAAAAGCGAATATAATTCGGTCCTCTACCATGCAGAAGGAGGTTGCCATGAGACTATCACGGTTGCTTGCGTTGACTGGAAGGAGGTCGACCATGAATTCCGCCCACATCCTCGGATTCGCCGCGGCTGCTCTGCTCGCCTGCGCCGCTCCCAGTTCGGCCGCAGAATCGACGGTTCCGCCTACGCCGCCGAGTCCTTCCGATACGGTCCCTCTCTATACAGACCTCGGCTCCCACCACAAACGTATCTCCACTCAGGTCTCGGCCACGCAGCAGTACTTCAACCAGGGCCTACGACTCGTTTACGGCTTCAACCATGCAGAAGCGATCCGCTCATTCACCCGCGCCGCAGCACTCGATCCCACCTGCGCCATGTGCTACTGGGGAATCGCACTCGCCTACGGGCCGCACGTCAACGCTCCCATGGATCAGGCGAGCGGAGTCGCCGCCTACGCGGCGGTGCAGAAAGCACTGGCGCTCAAGTCCCACGCCACAGCGTCTGAGCGCGCGTACATCGAGGCACTGGCGCAGCGCTATGAAGCGGACCCACCGGCCGATCGTGCCCGGTTGGACAGATTGTATTCGCGCACGATGGGAAAAGTCGCCAAGGCCTATCCCAAGGATCTCGACGCCGCGACCCTGTATGCCGAATCGCTGATGGACCTCCGCCCGTGGAACTACTGGCGACCCGACGGCACTCCCTACGCCGAAACCAAAGACATCCTACGCCAGCTCGAAGGGGTCCTCACCCGCAACCCCAATCATCCCGGCGCTTGTCATTACTACATCCACGCGGTCGAAGCGGTGAACCCGAAGGCTGCGGTGCCGTGCGCCGAACGTCTCGCTCGGCTCATGCCGGGAGAAGGACATATGGTCCACATGCCCTCGCACATCTACATCCGAGTTGGACGGTGGAACGACGCCGTGCAGGCCAACCACCATGCTATCCATACCGACGAGGAGTTCATCGAAGGACAAAGCCCGATGGGCGTCTATCCCCTCGCGTACTACCCGCACAACATCCACTTCTTCGCCTTCGCCTCCACGATGGCCGGCCGCAGTGCGCAGGCGATCGAGGCGGCCAGTACACTCACCTCTAAGGTAAACCTCGATGCCGCGCGCCAAGTCGGGCTGCTGCAGGAGATGCTGCCGTATCACACGCTCACGCTCACGACCTTCGGAAAATGGGACGAGGTGCTCGCCGAACCCCTTCCACCTGAAGACATCCCTTTCTCGTACACGATGGCCACGTACGCTCGCGGTGTGGCGCACGCCGCCAAAGGCGAGTGGGCTGAGGCGCAAGCCGCGCTCGACACGGTGGCTGCGACCGAAGCTGCGACGCCTGAAGGTGCCGAGAGCAAGACCGCGCTCTCGATTGCCGTACATGCGTTGTCCGGCGAGATCGCGACTCGCCGCGGTGACTTCGACGCTGGCATTACCCACTTCCGGGAGGCGGCCAAGATCGAAGACGGAGGACTCTACTTCGAACCGCCCAAGTGGTATTACCCGATTCGCCACTCGCTCGGCGCCACCTTGGTGAAAGCGGGACAAAATGCAGAAGCCGAAAAGGTGTATCGCGAAGACCTCCGACGCTTCCCAGAGAACGGCTGGTCCCTGTTTGGCCTGGCACAAGCACTCCGGGCCCAGGGGAAGGACGCTGAAGCGGCCGCAACCGAAGCGCACTTCCGCCGTGCGTGGACAGGCACAGATGTGACGCTGACGGCATCAAGGTTCTAGCGAATAGACAACGGCAGAAAGGAGGGGGTCGGGTCGGCGTAGGCCTTCCGACCCCCTGCTCTATTCCTGCGAGCTTAAAAACGGCACCGCGAAACTTCGAGGCTTAGTGCTCCTGCTTTGACAGCAGGAAGTCGGGACAGGCTTGCACACGATGGCTGCAACACCGCACCACATGCTATGAAGTGGGTTCCTGACATCGGACGATGAGAGCCCATTGCCCATTTTGAGTACCTGAGAGATACTGGGGCGCGATTCAGAGGAGCCGCAGGTTGCGTGAATCGTCGGCGGAGGCGCGGAGGAACCATGAAAGAGAAAAAAATAAGGGGAGCGGATACAGACAAGACGGCTGAGCGACGCGGAGGAAGCGATCCCTTTCAGCGCCTGCTCGGACTAATGTTCAAGGCGCATCCGTGGCACGGCGTGTCCATCGGGGAGCAAGCCCCGGACGTGGTCACGGCCTACATCGAAATCGTCCCGACCGACACGGTTAAATACGAAGTGGACAAGAGCAGTGGCTTTCTCAAGGTGGACCGACCGCAGCGATTTTCCAACCATTGCCCGGTCTACTATGGCCTCATTCCGCAGACGTACTCTGGCTGCCAGGTCGCCGGCATCTTCGCCAAGCGAGCCCGCCGCAGGGACGTGGTCGGGGACGGGGATCCGCTCGACATCTGCGTGTTGTCAGAGAAGAGCATTCCTCATAGCGACATCCTCCTGACGGCGCT
The DNA here is from genome assembly GCA_041742455.1 of Nitrospira sp. Lineage (GTDB taxonomy): Bacteria > Nitrospirota > Nitrospiria > Nitrospirales > Nitrospiraceae > Nitrospira_D. The sequence goes on from JBGSIO010000004.1 coordinate 15,469, forward strand.
GCCGATCGGCGGGTTGAGCCTGGCCGACGGCGGCGAGGCCGACGACAAAATCATCGCCGTGATGCGCGACGACGCCGTGTACGGGAACTTCACGGACGTTGCACAATGTCCGGTAGCCCTCCTGGATCGTCTCCAACATTATTTTCTGACCTATAAGAGTGCGCCCGGATCTACTCACCATAAGGTGGAGATCACCAGTGTGTACGGACGAGAGGAAGCGCGGAAAGTCATCCGAGCGGGACATGCCGATTATTGTGCGAGGTATCCCGAGCTGAGTTCCCTATGGCCGAAGAAACTGTAGCGTACCAAGTGCGCAGGGGAAAGATATGGGAGCGTGTGAAGGACATGGGACGTGACACCTCTCTCCACCACACAATTCTCAGGTTGAGACCGCGATTCTTCTTGCCGTACCGTTTGAGCCCACGCAGACCCACATGCGCATTGTACGTGCGACCTTGTAATAATAGCTCCGAGAACCTGCATCGCGGCGTTGCTGAGAATTTTCAGTGTGTGCCCTATCAAGTTCGTGACGCTCTCCACCATGCCCACTCTTATAGCTGTTCTCTGCAGGTAGACTGCATACGGGCAAGACGTTCCGGGCAAGGCTTGTCGCAGCCGGCATCGCACTCCAGACCAAGGCGTTCAAGACCGCCACAACTGCCGCCGATCGGATTGCGACCGACCAGTACACCCACCGCCATAATCAGAATGGCAATACCTATGACGAGAAAAGTCAGCAGGAAAATTGTCATGACAGCTCCTGTTTCCGGTACCGTTGGAAGGCGCAGCAAGCACGTTCCTCAAATTGTCCATCGTGTTCGATGACGAAGAGGACGGGAAGACCGAGCTGTTCGGCTATAGCCATACCACGCTCAGGCCCCAACACTTGGAACGCAGTGGCCCAGGCATCGGCTCGCATGCTGGTATCCGCCAGCACAGTGACCGAGACCAGATGATTATCGACCGGCCAGCCGGTGGTCGGGTCGATGGTATGGGAATAGCGTCGCCCGGCAATTTCAAAGAAGTTTCGATAATTGCCCGAGGTGGCGAGTGCGATGTCACTCAGCGCTAGCATCATGTGTACCGAGCGTTCGCCCGACAACGGTTTCTCAATCGCGATCCGCCAGGGTGTCTCCTGCTTCTTGAGCCCGCGTACCCGTATCTCGCCGCCGATCTCAACCATATAATGTTCAATGCCGTGGGCGGTCAGGAGTTCAGCAACCCGGTCCACACCGTACCCCTTGGCGATTCCGGATAGATCCAGGAAGACATCAGGGCGGTGCTTGCGTATCGCCGGTTGAGCTTCACTGAGTGTGACTTTATCGAGACCGCTGCGCGTGCGCGCGGCTGCAATGTCACTTTCTAGCGGGATGCGGTCTGGATGAGATTCGGGGCCGAAACCCCACAGATTGACCAGGGGACCAACCGTGATGTCGAACGCGCCTTCACTCTGGACTCCGATCTCGAGCGCGGCTTTGAGCACAGCACGTAGCGGAGCGGATACGGATACCCAGCTGGTGGTGGGCAGACGGTTCAATCGCGACAGTTCCGATTCCGGATCATAGGTGGACATGGTGTGATTGATCTCGGCCAGCAATGCATCAACTTCGATTTGCATCGCCTCTAGTGTCGGAGTGTTTTGGGTGGGGCGGTATTTCACGTTGTAGGTGGTGCCCATGGTGCGACCACTCATGCGCAGCTCTGCGACGGACGCCTCAGGACGCAACAGGCTGAAGCCGGCACCGGCAGCCAGTAGAATGATCAAGGCAATGAGAGCACGGGGACGCGGAATAGAAGGATGCATAGGTGGTCATCCCCCGAAGTCGTCGAGCATGATGTTTTCCCGCTCCACACCCTGATCCAACAGCATCTTGATCACCGCGGCATTCATCATCGGTGGTCCGCAGAGGTAGTATTCACAGTCCTCGGGTGCAGGATGGGTTTTCAGGTACTCATTATACAGCACGCTATGGATAAATCCGGTATAGCCGCCCCAATCATCCTCTGGGAGTGGATCGGACAGGGCAACATGCCACTCGAAGTTGTCGTGCGCGGCGGCCAGTTTGTCAAAATCGTCGACATAGAACATCTCGCGCTTCGAACGAGCCCCGTACCAGAAAGACATGTTGCGTGTGCTTTTGAGGCGACCCAGCTGATCGAAAATATGCGAACGCATGGGCGCCATCCCTGCCCCACCGCCGATGAACACCATCTCGTTGTTGGTATCACGAGCAAAGAACTCGCCGAACGGTCCGGAGATGGTGACCTTGTCCCCCGGTTTCAGTCCGAATAGGTAGGAGGACATTTTACCCGGAGGCACGTTTTGGCTGCGCGGTGGGGGCGTGGCAATACGAATATTGAGCATAATGATGCCACGCTCCTCAGGGTAATTGGCCATGGAGTAGGCGCGCTCGATGGGCTCATTGACCTTGGACACAAGTTCCCAGAGGTTCAGCCGGTCCCAGTCGCCGCGAAACCGATCTTCGATGTGAAAATCCTTAAACGAGTGCTCATACGGAGGGCAGAAAATCTGGATGTACCCTCCGGCGCGGAAATCGACATATTCATCCTGGGGAAGCTCTAGTACGAGTTCTTTGATGAAGGTCGCCACATTGTGGTTGGAGCGGACGGTACATTCCCATTTCTTGACCCCGAATACCTCATCGGGAATCACGATCTTCATGTTCTGCTTGACCGCCACCTGACAGGAGAGACGATAACCCTCACGCGCTTCACGCTTGTTGATGTGCGAGGTTTCTGTCGGCAGAATGACCCCACCCCCTTCGAAGACCTTGACTCGACACACCCCGCAAGTCCCGCCGCCACCACAGGCGGAACTAATAAAAATCTTGGCGTCGCCAAGGACACCGAGTAGCTTGCCTCCGATTGGAGTTTCGATAGATTTCTTGTCGTTGATTGTGATCGTGACATTGCCGCTGGCCACCAGTTTCGATCGCGCACTCAGAATGAGGACAGCCAGAATGAGGACGATCCCGGTGAAAAAACCGACTCCCAGTATGATCTCGATCATACGCGGCCTCTCATCAGACTCAGAGTTGAATTCCTGAAAAGGCCATGAACCCGAGGGCCATCAACCCCGCGGTGATGAATGCGACCCCCAGTCCCTGCAACCCAGCGGGAATGTCGGAATACTTGAGCTTCTCACGCACCCCTGCCATCGCCACAATCGCGAGCGCCCACCCGACACCGGACCCCACACCATAGGTGACGCTCTCACTAAAGTTATAGTCACGTTCGACCATAAACAGACAACCTCCGAGAATGGCGCAGTTGACGGTAATCAGCGGCAAAAAGATTCCCAATGAGTTGTACAGTGACGGGACGTATCGGTCGAGAAACATTTCTAGGACTTGGACGACCGCCGCAATGACACTGATGTAGCTGATAAGCCCAAGGAAACTCAGATTCATATCAGAGAGCCCTGCCCATGCCAGCGCGCCGTCACGTATCAGAAACCGGTAGATCAGATTATTGATCGGGATGGTCAGACTTTGGACGACGACCACTGCGATGCCGAGTCCGAGCGCCGTGCCGATTTTTTTTGAGACGGCAAGAAAGGTGCACATGCCGAGAAAAAACGTCAGCGCGAGATTTTCAACGAAGACCGCTTTAATAAAGAGATTGACCAGGTCAATCATGAGGCCACCTCGGGACGGGGCGCGTGATAGATTCGGTATTCAGGTTGCTCAATTTGTGCCGGTTTCCAGGAACGCACCACCCAAATGATCATGCCGATCAGGAAAAACGCACTCGGGGGCAGGAGCAACAAGCCGTTTGGCACATACCACCCGCCATCCCGTTCAAGAAGGAGGATTTGGTATCCGAACAGGGAACCGGACCCCAAGAGCTCGCGTATGGTCCCGACGACCAATAACAGTGCGCTATAGCCGAGGCCGTTGCCGAGCCCATCGAGGAAGCTTGGAAGCGGCGGATGTTTCATCGCATAGGCTTCCGCGCGTCCCATGACGATGCAATTGGTAATAATCAACCCGACGAAGACCGACAGTTCCTTGCTGATGGTGAACGCATAGGCTTTGATGAACTGATCGGTGACGATGACCAGCGAAGAAATAATGGTCATCTGCACGATGATGCGGATGCTGCTCGGGATATGGTTGCGGATTACACTGATGGCGGCATTGGAGAGGGCGGTGACGACGGTCAGCGCGATACACATCGTGATCGTGGTTGAGAGCTTCGACGTCACGGCCAATGCCGAGCAAATCCCCAGGACTTGCAGGATGACCGGGTTATTGTCAACGATCGGGTCGATAAGAATTTTTCGGTGTTCGTACGACATGGGAGTTAGCTCCTTTCATGACGCAAACGGGACAGATACCGCCCGTACCCTTTGTCACTCAGCCAGAATTTCAGTAAATTCTCCACACCTCGCGAGGTGATGGTGGCGCCGGCGAGTGCGTCGACCTGGTGTCGCGAATCAGGGGTGGAACTGTCAATCGCGACCTTGGTCACTTCAACCTGAACTCTCCATTTCTCGTCGAAGAGGACTTTGCCCGACCATTGTGCTCGCCACTTGGGATTATCGATCTCTCCCCCCAACCCCGGGGTCTCGGCATGCTGATAGAATCGGAGGCCCTGAACCGTTCGCAAATCCTTCTCCAGCGCAAGAAACCCGTACATCGTGGACCAGAGCCCGTAGCCGTACACGGGCAGAATCAGTTTCTTCAGACCACCGTCGGCGCTGACAATCCGATAGACCGGCAAATAGCGCGGTTCCCGCCTGATCCCCGCGACATCCTCCCGGCGGGTGAGTTCGGTGGAGATCCCGGGATCCTTCCCGGCCTTGATGATATTAAAGGTATCAGGATCGATTCCCTTCACCTCATCACCGGTAGCCAGTTCGACCATGCGCGCCTCAATCCGTTCAAGCGCTTGTGCTTCCGTCAGCCCCTCCTCGAGGAGGCCGGAGACCGCAATCACATTCCGTATGAGATCGGCCTTCTGATTCGATTCCTGAATCGGTCGAAGGAGCACCGCCGCGCCGGCGACCACCACCGAGCAGACCAGACAGACAACAAACGTCACCATCAGCGTCCTGCTCGCACTTTCGACTGGCGCCGCGGATACGGCGGAATCGGGTTCAGACGCGGACATGGCGGCGTAGCCTCCGTCGGATGTTCAGCTGGACGACCGCATAATCGATCAGGGGCGCGAACACATTGGCAAACAAAATCGTGAGCATCACGCCCTCAGGAAACGCTGGGTTCGCCACTCGGATCAGCACGGTCATGGCCCCGATCAGAATACCAAAGACCCAGCGCCCGGCGCTCGTCATGGCGGCTGACACCGGGTCGGTGGCCATGAAGACCATGCCAAAGGCAAACCCGCCCAGAACCAGGTGCCAATACCAGGGCATCGCCACCATGGGATTAGTGTCGCTGCCTACGAGATTGAACAGGAGCGAGGCCCCGACCATCCCCAGAAAGACCCCGGCGATAATGCGCCAGGAACCTACCCGAGTATAGATCAGAAACGCCGCGCCGAGCAGGCAGGCGAGGGTGGAGGTTTCTCCCATGGAGCCTGGCATCAGGCCGATAAAGGCATTCCACCAGGTCGTGCCTCCACGGATGATCTCCTCGACGCCGCCCACTTTACCAAGGCTGAGCGCGGTCGCGCCGGAGTAGCCATCCACCGCCACCCACACCCGGTCACCGGACATTTCGGCAGGATAGGCGAAAAACAGAAATGCCCGCGCGGTCAGGGCGGGATTGAGAAAATTCTTGCCGGTCCCGCCGAAGATCTCTTTGCCGAGTACTACGCCGAAGCTGATCCCGATGGCGACCATCCAGAGAGGCATATTGGGTGGCAGCGTCAACGTGAAGAGCATGGAGGTGACCAGAAAGCCCTCGTTGATCTCTTTCTGACGCACCGTGGCAAAGACTGTTTCCCATATACCGCCGACGATTAAGGTCGTCAGATAGATCGGCAGAAAATACAAGAAGCCATGAGCCGTATTGGCCAGGATACTGCCGGCATCAAAACCGATATGGAGCGCCGCCAGGAGTTCATGACGCCAGCCTGCCTTGGCCATGCCCATCTTTGCGAGTGCAAGATTGGCCTGATAACCGGTGTTGAACCAGCTCCACAAGATACAGGGAATCAGCGCCACTACCACATACATCATCAATCGTTTCAGATCGATGCCATCCCTTACATGCGGCGCGTTGTGCGTGGTTTCCGGAGAGGAATACAGGAACACATCGACCATCTCGAAGACGGGGTAGTACTTTTCGAACCGGCCGCCCTTGGCAAACAGGGGTCTGAGACGATCAAGATAGCGTTTCATGCCTGCCATCAGCCTTCTCTCTCAATCTGGCTCAGCACGCTCCGCAGCACCGGGCCGTAGTCGTTCTTGCCCACACAGACGAAGGAACACAAAGCGAGGTCTTCCTCATCCAGTTCCATGCAGCCCAGTTGTTGTGCCATGTCGGTGTCGCCCACCACCAGGTAGCGCAGCAGCTGCGTTGGGAGGATGTCCAGGGGCATGACATCCTCGAAGTTACCGAAGGGCACCATGGCACGGAGACTTCCGTTCAGCCCGGTGGTCAGTCCAAACTCCTCCCGGCGGTGACGGAAGAGGCTCGACAGCATGACGTTGCTCTGGGAGAATGTTCTCCGCCCGGGCGTGAGCCAGCCCATGAACGTTCGTTCTGTCCCTTCCGGAATCACACAGACCTGTAAATGATGGCGTCCTAGATAGGACGACCAGTCGGCTGCGTGACGCCCGGACAAGATCGAGCCGGAGATGACGCGGTTCTCACCGGCCTGAAGCTCACCCTCGATCAACTCCTCGATGCAGGCGCCGAGCCTGGTCTGCAACAGGCGAGGCTGTTTGACTTGGGGCCCACCGAGCGCGACGATGCGTCCGGTCGATACCCGGCCGCTGGTAAACAGCTTGCCGATCGCAATCACCTCTTGGTAGTTGAGGTGCCAAACAACCTTCTTGACGTCGACCGGTTCGAGAAAATGAATGTGCGTCCCCGGCAAACCGGCTGGGTGGGGGCCTTCAAAACTCGCCTGGCGTATGTGGCCTATGCCTTGTGGCAACGGCAATTCAGCTCCGGGCGACTTGCACACCCACAGCGGCATGGTGCCCAGGCGCGAAAGCACCGTCAGGCCATGGGTGAACGACTCAGCCTCGGCGGTAATAATTGGAACAGGATCGGCGGCCAGCGGGTTGCTGTCCATCGCCGTCACGAAGATGGCGGCCGGACGAGTGGTCGGGTCGGCGATCTTGCTGTAGGGACGCGTGCGTAAGGTTGTCCATAGACCCGATGCCAAAAGATTGTCCACCACCTGAGCTTCGGTCAAGCCGGCCAGTTGGTCGACTGGGTAGGATGCAAATGTCTTCTCGTCTTCGCTGTCGTCAAGCCTGATGATGACTGACTGGAGCAGGCGTTGTGCTCCACGATGGATCGCACGTACCGTGCCGGCGCCCGGGGCCGTGATGCACACGCCGGGTAACTTCTTGTGCTCAAACAGCGCTTGGCCGAGCTTCACCTTGTCCCCTTCGGCAACCAGCATGGCGGGTTTGAGATCGATATGATCCACGCCGAGCACGCCGACGTGGCGGACCGGTTTGGCAACATGGACACGCTGCTCCGGTTTCCCGCTGATCGGCAGATCCAACCCTTGTGTGATTCTGATATGCATAGAAGTTCTGATTGAATTACGGCTGTCGGGATGCAGCGATTCGATCACCGTTATGTGAACGGTCAGAGGTCGTGGTCCCAGGCAGCGTACTCGTCTGCAACAATAAATGAACCCCATGGGGTGTCCCCTGAAGTTGCTGTTTCTTCACAAACCGTTGACCTGCCATCTGGTTCATCGTGGACTCGACAAGTGCGGTACTGACGGTATCGCCGCATTGGCACCACTCCACGAAGTTCGAAATGACGTAGCGCTTGGTGAGAATGGAGGTCCTAAACTCGGTGACGGCGCGCAACAGCGTAACCATGGCGAGCGACCATGCCATACCAGAGATAATGTTTCAAGCTCTCCAGGCCTGTTTCCACCTTTGTGCCGAACTCAGCAGTTTCTTCTCCCTCTGTTATCGTGTGCCCTTTCATGACCGCACGGCATATGGAGATCTGGAACCCGTTAAGGAGCTGTTCACTTGATCTGAACATCTTTTCCATCGTGACTCCATCAATTCTCACGTTGAGACCACCAGCGCGAACCGTATATGGTAAAAGAAACTGATCAAAAGGAGTCTTCAATGCCATTAAGTACATATAATAACGTCTCCATTCCCTCTTTCATGTATGGCACGGCCTGGAAGAAAGAGGCCACCACCGGACTGGTACTGCAAGCTGTCGAAGCTGGATTCACCGCCATCGATACCGCGAATCAACTTGTCCATTACGACGAGGCAGGGGTGGGGGAGTCGCTCCTACAATTAGCAACACACGGTATCACCCGCAACACACTGTTTCTGCAAACGAAGTTCACCCCAATCAACGGCCAGGACAATCGGCTGCCTTACGATGCGAACGCAAGCATTACCACCCAAGTACAGCAGTCCTTTACCAGTTCCTTATCCCACCTCCACACGGACTATCTGGACTCGTATGTGCTGCATGGCCCCTATTCACGACGGGGCTTAGGGGCTGAGGATTGGGAAGTCTGGGCGGCGATCGAATCTCTCTATGATGCGGGCAAGACAAAGATAATCGGCGTCAGTAACATCACAGCCGATCAACTGACCTTGCTCTGTGCGAAGGCCAAGCACAAGCCGATGGTGGTGCAGAACCGTTGCTATGCGGCGTTTGGCTGGGATAAGGAAGTACGTGAAATTTGCCGGACTAACCTGATAATTTACCAGGGGTTCTCACTCCTGACTGCAAATCGAGAAGTCTTTGCTGACCCCACCATTCGCACCATGGCGGCCAAGCATCAGACGGGCCCCGCCCAAATCGTGTTTCGCTTCTCGCAGCAGATCGGCATGCTGCCGTTGACGGGAACGACAAATTCCAAACACATGACAGAAGATCTCCAGTGCGAGCGGTTTACACTCTCGCCGGATGAGCTGACCGTGATCGAGACCATCGGGCAATAGGGCTGACATGAAGATCTTGGTCAAGCGTATCTATGAACCGGTGGTCAAGTCCGATGGTTTCCGGGTTCTGATTGATCGATTGTGGCCACGAGGACTTTCTAAGTCTGACGCCAAGCTTGATCTCTGGCTTCCCGATTTAGGCCCATCAACAGCCCTCCGGAAATGGTTCAACCACGATCCGGCACGGTGGACAGAATTCTGCCGTCGATATCGTGATGAGCTGAAGGAGAAGAAGGCACTTCTTGCAACGATCAAAAAACAGGCCAAGACCCGCCCCGTCACGCTCCTATATTCCGCCAAGGATAAACGGCACAATCAAGCCGTCGCACTCAGAAGCTTTCTGCTGAAACGAACTGCCTTACGCAAACCCATCACAAGAGTGGAGAAGAAAGCGCTCACGATTGCGAGCAAAAGAAAATGAACACCGGTAGATCATGAAACCAGTTGTTCAATTGGAACGCACCGGTTGCGGCATCGCTGCTGTGGCAGCCATAGCAGGCGTGTCCTACCGACGAGCCCAACGGACCGCAAATAGGCTTGGTATCTTCGCCGATGATCGACGATTGTGGACTGAGACAAATTACGTGCGCCGCCTTCTTCAGAGTTATCAGCTACGTCCTGCCTCGACAGAGCAGCCCTTTCGTTCCTGGGGCAGTCTACCCGATCTGGCGTTGCTTGCCATCAAGTGGCATCGTGAACAGGGTCGGCCATGCTGGCACTGGGTGGTATTCGTACGAGATTCGGAAGGGGAACGAGTCCTTGATTCAAAGAGATCGCTCACCCGTAATGTGAGGACGGATTTCGGAAGAATGAGGCCGAAGTGGTACATAACGGTGGCAAGAATGTGATAGGCCTCACGTACCGTTTCTGCCAGGTTCGAACTTTGTCGTGACGGGGCATGGTCTTCATTCTCGTGCTGTTGCACGATGTAGACAGTGATTTCAACGCACAACCTTTGAGGGCGCACGTGCATCTGAAGCTAGTCTGTGTGAAGAGGAATGCCAAGAACGAGCGTGAGAGCTTCATTGATGCACGATTGCGGCAGCGAAAGTGAGAGTGAGGTAGTAAGACTCGCATGGCAGATGATTCTGGCCCAGGCAACCTTGGCAATATGGTTTTCATACATCGGAGGCATGATACTCACGTTGCTCATGCCGAATTTCCTCTCCGAGCCATCTCGGATAGAGTCGAACCACGATGATCGGACACACGTGTCCTCTTACGACCGATCAGTAATGCAAAAAGCCTTGGCCAATTTGGTGTGCTGTGATCGATCACGTGCAGGTCTTGACATCCGGACTTACTGTATACCTTCGGGTTAACCACGGTTCCCTCAGAGCCAGTGGGTGGGAACGGCATGCCCTGAAGAGAGGTCGGCAGATGGGCGAACCCTCCTGTACTTCTCGGATCACTGTCTGTGATGGTAGGTGATGCACTTCTTTTATCGGTGGGCACGGGAGGGTTGTCGAGGGAGGCTGCGACAGGTAAGGTGTCTCGATGGACAACACGGGTTGGATGATTCTCATGGGAATCGTTGGGGTGGCGTTTTGGTTGGTGATTCTCCAACGGTATCGTCGCTGGAAGGCCGGAAAGCTAGCCGACAAGATGTTGGAGGACGTGATCAAAAGCAAGGACGCCTTTCGGCGATAGCGTCAATCGGAGAACGCATGGTGCTTGAAGAAGGTGCGATTCAAAACTATCCGCACGCCACAAGGTCGAGCAATGCCTCTTAATAAGACACCAAACACGCGATGTCCATGGGCTGGCGACAAGCTACATATGATTCACTACCACGACCAGGAGTGGGGGAGGCCAGTGCATCACGATCGCCGGCTCTTTGAAATGCTGCTGCTCGAAGGAGCACAGGCCGGTCTGACTTGGGACACAATATTAAAGCGCCGAGAGAACTATCGAAAGGCCTTTGCTGGGTTTGATCCTGCCAAAGTCGCCAAGTTTACAGCCGTCAGAAAGAAGCAGTTGTTGGGCAATCCTGGCATCATCCGAAATCGATTGAAGATTGATGCGGCGGTGACAAATGCCCAAGCCTTTCTGACTGTACAGAAAGAATTCGGGTCCTTCGATCGATATGTCTGGCAATTCGTCGGCGGGATGCCAAAGTTCAATAACCGACGGACGATGGCGGATGTGCCGGCCACAAGCCCGGAGAGCGAGGCGCTTTCAAAAGATCTCAAGAAGCGAGGGTTCCGCTTCGTAGGAAGCACGATCGTCTACGCTTTCATGCAGGCGGTCGGCATGGTGGACGACCATCTCAATAGCTGTTTCGCCAAGACGCAAGCGCCCGTCAGGTAAAGAAGTAAACACGGTTCGCGTAATTTGATGTTGCGCCGCCGGCAGGCCGCTTCCCTCGGTTGGTCAAGGGGAAAGTCGAAATCGTATCACCCCCACTTTTCAGCGTTGCGTCTTTTTCGAAGCTCCTCCGTCTATAGAAATGAGGGGCGGAATCATCCGCCACTCTATAAGAAGGAGGTTTCCTATGCGTCCTCATATTTCTCTCGATGTGCGTGATGTGTCCAAGTCGGTCGCATTCTATGAAAAGGTGTTCGGGATGTCGCCACAGAAACAGGTGGCTGACTATGCCAAGTTTGACCTGACGAGCCCTGCGCTAAACTTTTCGCTGGTCTCCTCTACCGGGGAGGTGAGTGCCGTGGATCACTTGGGGATCGAGGTCGGGACGGTCGAGGAAATCGCTGAATGGAAGGCGCGGTTGCAACGGAAAGGAATTCTTGAGAAGGTCGAGGATAATATCGCCTGTTGCTTTGCCCGACAGGACAAGCTTTGGTTTACAGACCCAGACGGGAACGCCTGGGAGATCTTTGCCGTCCATGAGCAGTTGGAAGTCACTGGACGACTCAGTCAAACAGGCTGCTGTGTGCCGAAGAAGGCCGGTGCTCATGAGCCAGCCACTTGCGGTGCCTGAGCTGGCGCAGTACCGTAAGGACGCTCACCATGGAGAGGCCATCATGGCAAAGACGACGGAAGAACTCTGGCAACTGGTGCATGATGGCCTTCGTGCCTTCATTGCTAAGCGGGTGAACGATCACGATCATGTTGATGACATTCTGCAGGACGTCTTTGTACGTGTCCATCGGCAGATGGATTCGGTGAACGATCCACGCCGAATCGTCTCCTGGATCTATCAGGTTACACGGAATGCGATCATTGATCATTACCGAAAGCCTGGAAGACAACGGGAGATCCCTGCGGGACTGAGTTCAGAACTTGAAGTATTTAATGAAGTATCAAAGCACTCAGAGGCTGCTCATCAAGCCGAGGGTGGGGAGGCTCGATCGGAACTTTCCGGTTGCATTCGTCCCATGATTGAGCAGCTTTCACAAGACTATCGTGACGCCCTTACCCTCGTGGAGATCGAGGGACTGACGCAGCAGGCTGCAGCCAAACAGATGGGCCTTTCTCTCTCAGGGATGAAATCTCGTGTGCAACGTGGGCGAAGACAACTTAAACAGATGCTCGAGGACTGCTGCTTGATTGAGTTGGACGGGAGGGGTGGAGTCGCTGACTATCAGCCGCGTAGCAATGTAGAGAATTTCTGTGTCAACGGTGAGGATCTGGCAAGACAGATGAAACCTAAAGTTGGTGGTAATGGGTGCCCTCCGTGATGGAGGGCACCCAGGGTGCTGCGGGATTAACTACTGCAATGGAGGAACAACCCCGGCAAACTTCAGCAGATCAGTGATCTCAAAGTCGCCCCGTTTCGCGGATGGCAAAGTCGGTTTCCAGTTTCTATTCGCAGAGAGGTAGGAGTCTTTATCGGCTTTCAGGAGTCCAATAAAGACTTCGCCGACAATACCGCCTCCGACCGGACCCAGCCGTTCACCTTGCTCGAGGACCTCAGCTTCTTTCAGAATGTAATACCAGAGTGGGGTATTCTTCTCCATGCCGTAAGGAGTCATGTCCGATAGTTGCTCCGGAGTCAACACCCGGACTCCCATGACACGTGCAATGGCTTGCCCCGAGGGGATTCCAAAGTTCACGTGGCGCATGAGATTTCGAGAGGCCAGAGACTGGGGTCCATCGGTTGGGAGCCCCGCAGCTGGCCCTTTTTGTCCTGGGAGGAGCATCAGGGGGCTTGAGAGTTTAGCGTCGATCTTCTTGTTGTTGCGCACGTTACCGTCGCCGAAATCGAAGAAGGTCTGCCAATCGACGAATCGACGAGCCGCCCTCTTACCGCCTCGCATGTCGGTGGGATCGAGTGCGTTAACGTTTTGGGTTGTATCCTCAAAGATGAACATGAAGACCGGCGTGCCTCCAGTCGGCCCGAAATTTATTCGATAACTCGGCCGGACTTGGGAATGGCCGAACCGGTAGGCGGCTATGGCGAATTCCACCGGGATCAATGGGTCCTGGTTGCGCGAGCGGAATTCATTGTCTCGTGAACGGTCGGTTATATTATAAAATCGTGGACCTCTGCGCAGGATCTCATTTACCCGACCTTGCCCGATCGTGAGCGGCAAGAATTCGTTGAGGATGATCCATTGGTAGTGCCAGCGCACCTGACGCTGCGCCTCAGCGAAGACCTCTTTAGCTGAACGGTTGGCAAATGCCGGATCCTTACGCACCTGATCGGTCACCGCATTGTGAAACATCAGCATCGCCAGATGGAATTGACTGATGATGATATTTTCATCATTCCGGCTATCTGCGATGATGGCGTTGTTGTTCCCATCGCGCGGAAGATCGAAGCGCTCCGCGCCTTTTCGGGAAACCTCCTTCGAACCGGGAAGGATTTCAACGCGGAATTTGATAGCACCGGAACTGGTATCGTAGAGTTCCGGTGATTTGTCAGGGCCCTCGCCGTACAGGCTATCGAGGTCCAACTCGGCGGACCGAAAATTGGTGGTTCGCCTTGGATCAGTCGGTTCAGTGAGCGGAGCTTTCAACGCGAGAGTCATATCATGATCGAGGAACTGCCCGAAGAAGGTCATCCCTGCCGTCATTTTTGGGTTGTCAGGATTGTTCGGACTGAAAACTCCGGGGTTCGTGATCGACTGAATTGGATCAGTCAGGTTGTCCGCCGCATCAACCACCCCACCAACCTTGTGAGCCTGTTCTCTGGCTTCATTTGTCGCCGGCGCGTAGGGGAATAGACCTGGGAACATTCGGCTAAACGAATCGTCTGGATTGTGTGGACGGGTAGGTTTTGTCACGCGTAAGTTGTTTCTTTTCCCTAAATCCTCAGCGGCAAGCACGTCCTCAACATTGTTGGACAATAGCCCAACAATGCCAAGCACGACACAACACATCGCTCGAATACGTATCATGAGGCTCCTTTATTTCAATTCTGTAGTTCCGTTCCTCGCCTATTTATCAGGCAAGATGAAGACAGGAAGAATACTGCAACGCGATGGCCATCGCTGGGTTGCAGAAATGGGTTTGTGCAATAAGTAGACCTACTCTGGTATATCGATTTATTGTGACATTTCAACGTATGGGAAAATTCATTCATGAATCGACTGTAGAAATGTAGGCCTAGACCTGCGCCTCTGGCTCTCAACTCGCGGCAGGCTCATTTATTTTGGTAATGTGTGCATTTATGTACATGACACGATTAAACCATTTTAATGAAAGATTAGGATTGTAATGGCGACAGTAGCAGTTATTGGTGGTGGTCCTGCCGGGCTGATGGCAGCAGAGGCAGCGGTTATAGGCGGTGCCGAAGTCAAACTCTATGACGCCATGCCCTCGGTCGGAAGAAAGTTTCTTCTAGCAGGGAAAGGCGGCTTGAATTTGACCCATTCGGAGCCGATTGAGCAGTTTCTCTCACGCTATGGCACTCGACGCCATGAAATCGAAGCTGCGATTCGATCGTTCCCTCCTGAAGCCATACGGGCGTGGGCTCACAGCCTAAACATTGAGACGTTTGTCGGCAGTTCAGGACGCGTCTTTCCGTTGGACCTCAAAGCTGCGCCGATTTTGCGTGCATGGCTGCGTTGGTTGCGAAAGGCCGGCGTACAATTCCATGTTCACCATCGATGGTGTGGCTTGGATCAAGAAGGAAACCCTCTCTTCAACAGTCCACAAGGGCCGCAGAGCGTTCAGGCTGACGCTGTGGTGTTGGCGCTGGGAGGGGGCAGTTGGCCACATCTTGGCTCCGATGCCACGTGGATGCAGATTCTAGCTGAACGGAAGGTACCGATTACTCCACTGACGCCAGCTAATTGTGGATTTGATGTACGATGGAGCGAGTACTTCCGCACGAAGTTCGCTGGATATCCAGTCAAAACGGTTCAGGTCACGGTGAAGGCCATCGACGGCACTGCGATTCGTCGGATGGGCGAGTTCGTGATTACGGCGAACGGAGTAGAGGGAGGCGTTATCTATACAATCTCAGCCGCTGCACGTGATGTAATTGCCACGGAGGGAATGACTACCCTGTGGTTAGATCTCGTTCCGGATCGACCACTGCAGCGACTCGTGCAAGATCTTTCGAGACCACGCAGTAAGCGGACGATTGCCACGCATCTCAAACGGTGCGCTGGGATCGTGGGAGTTAAGGCAGGTCTTCTACACGAGGCAGTACCCAAAGAACTCTTCAGGGATCCAGCTCGCTTGGCTGTAGCACTCAAATCTCTGCCGGTCACTCTCGTGCGTCCTCGTCCGCTCAAAGAAGCCATCAGCACGGCCGGTGGCGTCTCTTTCGAGGCGCTAGACACGAGATTGATGCTGCGTTCCATTCCGGGAGTATTTTGCGCGGGAGAAATGCTGGATTGGGAGGCACCGACCGGTGGGTATCTCCTCACGGGCTGTTTGGCAACCGGACGTCTTGCCGGAACTGCAGCGGCTGAGTGGGGCAACGCACAGATATCGACCTAGGACCAAAGAGAGCGTGTTGTCTAAAAGCGCACGAGCCGTTCGAGCTAACTGATGAGCCAATTCCAAAGCGCCAGGAGCCAGCTGGTGATCATACCAATCCAGGAGTCGTTGGTCGTAGATGGTTCGACATTCACAGAGGAGGATGAAGAAGCAGACGGCGCAACCGGCGCGAGATTGGGAGCTGGGGAAACAGCTTGTGCGACCTGCGGTGGCGCAATATCCTCAATGGGTGGTAATGCTGGGATGGAAGGTTCTTCTTCTGCCGGCGTCGTGTGTGTGACGGAGGGCTTGGTCGAGTGAGAGGCCACTCGCCGCAGCGAGGCGTGAGCCTCCTCCATTTCTTGTTTGTATCGGGCGGCCATGGTTTGCAACGAAGCACTCTCGTCCCGAATGTCTGCGATTTTTCGAGCCAGGTGCCAACTCTGGTTCAACAGAGTAGCCACCTGGGTCTTCAGGGACGAGAGCCGTTCCTCCGCTTGCTGACGCATAATCGGTAGCTGTTCTTCTTCGCGTTGAATGGTTGCACGAAGCTCACCGGCGATAGCATCCTCATGCCGGTTGGCAGCCTGCAACCCCGCTATTTGCTGATCTAATTCCTTGATGTCCTCTTGGGCTGCGCCTAAGGCTTGGGTATGTTCAATCGTCTCCGCTTTGATCTGTTCATAGGCACGCCGACTGACACAGCCTAGGTCTGTGAGTAGCGTGGCTGCGAGTAAACACAAAACGACCCGTTGGACAACCGGTGACACAGCTATGGAAGAGTTTGTCATGGGTAGAACCTCATGCATTCACCGAGCTGTCATCCGTGCGTTCTGGTTGACAGTTGGTCCAGTGAGCCACCACGTGGAGCCTTGCTAAATCACCAATCCTCAGAATAGATCTAGGATGTACACAGATCTGAGGTATCAGTCAACCCTCCGCAACAGAAGTTTGGACAACTCCGGGCACTTTGCGTACGATGCAACCATCATGTCGAGTCAGAAGACTACGTCCATGTGGCTCCCGCCGGAGTGCGAACCTGCCTTATTGGAGCGGTTTCTCAAAGCCGAAGCGATGGCACTATGGACAGTGCGCTCGGCGCAACAACAGGACGTTCCTCCTAACGTGTATGCGTTTCTTCGGAAACATGAGGAAGATGAGCAGCAACACCTGATGCAGTTTGAAGCGATGATCGGTCGTCAACCTCGTGAACGCCAACGCCTCCCATCCGTTCCACAACAATGGCCGGTCCTAGCCGTTCAGATCTACGGCTATGAGTCTCTCGGGCTGGAATTCGCCAGGTTACTTCTTCAACTCAGGCCGGATCTCGCCTCGATTCTTGAAGATGAGGTGGTGCACGTCGCGTTCTTTGAGCGTGAGATTCGACGAGTCCTCAGTGGTGGTCTGGCTGAACAGGCAAGGGAATCGGCTGTAGCGTGGTTTCGGAAATTGCCGGCAACTATCAATCGATATTTGGCGGCAGCGGTATTCGATCCATTTCGTCCGGCATTAGCCGAACGCATTCTCGCGGTGATCGAACGACGATTTACCGAGACGGGACTTCTTCAGATACGAAAGGAGTAGGTGGAGAAGAAGATCAGCCGCGATTAAGAAAGAAGGCCCGTCACGGCCCCTATTTTGCGGTATTTCTGGTCTCGCTGCATGATGAGTTGTCCAGCCTGGTGGACATCGAGCAGCTCAAATAGCTGGTTGGTCAGGGCCTTGCCGACTTGATCGTACACGGCTCTCGGTTCACGATGGGCGCCGCCCAGTGGTTCGGAGACAATCTGGTCGATCACACCCAGTTCAGCTAGATCATCCGCAGTCATCTTCAGCGAGGAAGCGGCATCAGGAATCTTCTCAGGATTGTCCCACAGAATCGCGGCACATCCTTCGGGTGAAATGACCGAATAGACTGAATGTTCCAGCATCAGGATGCGATCAGCCACGCCCAGGGCCAGGGCGCCTCCACTTCCTCCTTCACCGATGACCACGGAAAGAATAGGAACCGTCAACCGAGACATGACGAATAAGTTGTGCGCGATGGCTTCAGCTTGCCCACGTTCCTCGGCTCCGATACCGGGATAGGCTCCTGGCGTATCAATAAACGTCACAACCGGCCGGTTGAACTTTTCCGCCAGTTTCATGAGACGGAGCGCTTTCCGATATCCTTCAGGATTGGGCATGCCGAAGTTTCGCTGCATGCGCTCCTTAAGCGTCTTGCCTTTCTGATGACCAATAATCATGATGGGACGGTCGTTAAATCGAGCGAACCCTCCTACGATAGCCCGGTCGTCGCCAAACACACGGTCTCCATGGAACTCGAGGAAGTCTCGAGTCAGCTCGCCGATATAATCTAAGGTACTTGGACGTTGAGGGTGCCGGGCCAGCTGAGTTCGCTGCCAAGGGGTCAGGTTTTTATAAAGATCGTGTTCGACCTGGGCAAGCTTTGCACGAAGCTTCCGAATGTCGTTTTGGGAAGACGCCTTACCGCTGGAAGTGGCGGCAGAGAGTTTCTCAATCTTCTCTTCGATTTCTCGGATCGGCTTCTCAAACTCGAGGTAATCTCGCATAGACGTTCAGCAATCCAGCCGCGTAACACACAAGAGAGCTATGAGACCTATAGATCTCCCTGACAGCACTGCCTAAGATAGCAAAGAAAGGGCCCCTTTGCCTAGCACTTCTTCAACATCGGATACAAAGTGGTCGCTTGGACAGACTGTGAGATGCTGGAGTGGGGCTGTCTCCGCTTCTAAGGGCCCCTCGGTTCGAATCGACATGGAAATCGTTGTGCTGCCGGGATGCCGTCGGAGAACCTCAAGCAAGCGAGGCAGTTGCTCCCTCACTTCAGGACGATCAGTGAGGCGAATACGAATACGTTTGATCGACTGAGCTTGGACCTCGGCCAATGGCTCAATCTTACTGCCGCGGATTTTTGTGCCTTTATCGCCACGATCGATTGTGCCCGTGATTCGGACAAGTCGTTCCGGTGCGATCAAGTCTCCGGCTGTCTTGAATAGATCGGGGAAGGCGATCACTTCAGCGGTGCCTTGCAAGTCTTCCACCGTCAGGTAGGCCATACGATCGCCCTTCTTAGTGAGCATCGATTTGACGGCAGCAATAATGCCGCAGAGTTTCACTTCACCACCGTCCGCGCAATCCTTCAGACCGATCGTGGATGTGGTGGACAGTGCACCAAGTGTCGCTTCATAGCGCGTAAGAGGATGGGCGGAAATATAAAACCCAGTCAATTCACGCTCGTACTTGAGTCGTTGGGCCTGGTCCCATTCTGGCACAGAAGGTAAGACAGGAATGGGCAGGGTCACCGAGGCGCTGTGTCCATTGGGTTCCTCGCCAAAGATACTGATTTGTCCGAGATCGCGTTCTCGCTGTGAAGCTGCACCTTCCTCGACGGCTTGATCAAGCACGGCCATGAGTTGCGATCGCTTGGCGCAGGTAGCATCGAAGGCGCCGGCTTTGATCAACCCTTCCAACATCCGCTTATTGACTTTATGCAAGTCGACCCGCCGGCAAAAATCAAAGAACGATGCGAAGGGGCCGGTCTGAGATCGCACTTCCAGGACCGACTCAACAGCCCCTTCACCGACATTCTTGATCGCCGCCAAACCGAACCGGATGGCCCCGTCGTCCACAGCGAATTGCTTTCGGCTCGCATTCACGTCCGGACCTAGCACTTTGATTCCCAGATCCCGACATTCGGTGAAATAGCCGACCAGTTTATCCTGATTGCCCATATCGGTCGTCATGAGCGCCGCCATGAATTCTGTCGGATAGTGTGCCTTGAGGTATGCTGTTTGGTAACAGACAACCGCATAGGCGGCCGCGTGCGATTTATTGAAGCCGTATCCGGCGAACTTCTGGATCAACTCGTAGAGCTTCTCTGCTTTCTTCTCGGGAATGTTCTTTTGCGTCGCTCCTTCGAGAAACTTCACACGCAGTTTCTCCATCTCCTCTGGTTTCTTTTTTCCCATCGCGCGTCGGAGGATGTCGGCTTGCCCCAGCGAGAAGCCAGCCACTTTATTGGCAATCGCCATCACTTGTTCTTGATAGACAATCACGCCATACGTGTCTTTAAGGATAGGCTCCAATTCTGGAGCCTCATACGTGATCGGCACTTTGCCTTGTTTGCGTTTGATGAAATCAGGTATCAGATCCATCGGGCCTGGTCGATAGAGCGCGATGATGGCAATGATGTCTTCGAACCGGTCGGGTTTCAGCCCCGTCAGCAGATCTCGCATACCCGAACTTTCCAGCTGAAACAATCCAGTCGTTTTTCCTGAGCTCAACAGTGCAAAGGCAGCTGGGTCATCGAAGGGAATCTGATCGATCACGAGCGGCGGCGCTTCGGGATGCGTCTCGTTGATCAGGGTTTCAGCGCGCCGAATCATCGTCAAGGTTTTGAGGCCCAAGAAATCGAATTTTACCAAGCCGATTTTCTCGACGTCGCCCATCGAATACTGGGTCACGATTTCGTCATTAGCACCTTTGTAGAGCGGGACATGGTCGGTGAGTGGTCCTTCGGAAATCACGACGCCGGCAGCATGGGTGGAGGCATGGCGGGCCAGACCTTCAAGCGATTGCGCATTCGCCATGAGTTCTTTGATCTTGGGATCGGTCTCCACCAACTCACGCAAGCGGGGCTCTGTTTCCAGTGCCTGCTGCAGCGTGATATTCAATTGATTGGGAACGAGCTTTGCAACCTTGTCCGCATCGGCATACGACAATTCCAGCACGCGACCCACGTCACGGATGGCTGCTTTCGCGCCGAGTGTTCCGAAAGTAATGATCTGGGCCACATGATCGGTGCCGTACTTGTCCACGACATAGTTGATGACTTCCCCACGACGATCCATGCAGAAATCCATGTCGATATCCGGCAAAGAGACACGCTCAGGATTCAAGAATCGCTCGAATAAGAGCGTGTAGACCAATGGATCAAGGTCTGTAATTCTGAGAGCATACGCAACAAGACTCCCGGCAGCGGACCCACGCCCTGGTCCCACAGGGATCGCTCGAGATCGCGCAAAACGGATAATGTCCCATACGATGAGGAAGTATCCGGCGAACCCCATCGAACAAATCACCATGAGCTCTTCCCTCAGTCGCTGCTCGTAAACAGCCGAGGCGACTCGGCTCGGGCGTTCTTTCAAGCGCTCCTTAAGACCGGCGACGGCGAGATGCTCGAGATAGGATTCACGGTCTGTGAAACCTTCTGGGACTCGGTACTGTGGGAGATGAGTCTTGTTCAAGGGGAGATCGAGTTCGCAGTAGTCGGCAATACGGCAGGTGTTCATCACGGCATCGGGAAACTCTGCAAACGCTGGCGCAATTTCTTCTGTAGATTTGACATACAGTTGATCTGTGTCGAACTTCATCCGATTGGGATCGCTCAGGGTCTTTCCAGTTTGCAAGCACAGCATCAACTCATGCGGACGCGCATCATCTTTTTTTAGATAGTGGCAATCGTTGGTGCCTGCCATCGGGATCCCAAGCTTCTTGTGGATTTCCAGGAGTCCGGCGTTCGCCACGCGCTGATGATCGAGTCCGTTGGCCTGAACCTCAAGATAGAAATGATCCTTCCCGAAGATCTCCTGGAATTCGCCAGCTACCGCCATTGCACCATCCATGTCTTTCTGGCCGATGAGGTAAGGAATTTCACCGCTTAAGCAACCGGACAATGCAATAATCCCATCGTGGTGAAGCTTTAAGAGTTCTTTATCAATTCGAGGCTTATAATAAAACCCCTCAAGATATCCTTTGCTAACCAGCTTAATAAGATTCTGATAACCGGTCAGGTTTTGCGCGAGCAAGATGAGGTGGTAGTAATCGTTGTGCGCAAGCCCACTGTCCTTCTTTGCATGTCGACTTCCGAGAGCCATGTAGGCTTCGCACCCGATGATCGGCTTGACTCCCACGTCCTTCGCTTTGCGGTAAAACTCAACCGCACCGAACATGTTGCCATGGTCGGTCATCGCCACGGCGGGCTGGTTAAAGGACTTGATCTGACGGACTAACGGCTCGATCTGATTTGCGCCGTCGAGAAGACTGAACTGGGTATGGAGATGAAGATGAACAAAAGAGGACGCCACGGAAGGTACACCTCGTTGCGGGATTGTAGTCAGGGTTTCAGAAGGAGTCAACGGCAGGCCGAGCAGGGGAAGCATCGATTAGATGCCGCAGTTAAAAAACTGTTTTGTATGAGATGGCTACAACCGCTCCCCGTATTTTTTATAGTGTTGTTTCTTGGCGTCCGCAATCCAATGTTCCCGTTTAATACGTTCTGGATCAGTCTCGAGCCTCTTCGAGATCTTCTCGACATCTTCCGATTTCCAACGAGCGATTTGGATAAATGTGTAAGTGCCCAGCTTATTGAGAGTCTGTGCGAAAGCAGGCCCGATCCCGTTGATCTTTTGGAGATCATCCTTCCGACTATCCTTACCATTCCCGGATTTAGGTTGGGCGACATGGGAATTTTGCTGTGCTCCATTGTGGCGGCCCTGACGCGATGCGCCAGCTGCTGGAGTCGCCTGGCTCTTTGAGGCGGGCTTGGTGTTAGGTGCTGCCTTGCTACCAGTGAATGCTTTCGCGCTGGAAACGGTTTTGGTAATAGGCTCCGCTTTCGTAAGCGGAGCCGCACTGGACTTAGCCTGATCGACGGGGAAATGTTGTCCTGCTCCGTTTGGGCGGCCCTGATGGGGCACGACAGCCGGCTGAGCGGCTTTGGTACTGGGAGCTGGGTGAGCACCGGGAGCAGCTTTGGCGATGGAATTCGCCGTGGCAATGGTCGAACCTTTAGCTGAAGAAGTGGCCTCCGCACGCAGTTCCGTTTGCATCTCTCGGAGGCGCTTTCGAAGACGACTGATTTGCTCATCTTTCTCTGGGATACGCTGTACTTCCGTGGTCAACTGTTGGCGCACAGTCTCAAGGTCATGCAGCTGCCGTTGGAGGCTCGCAATCTGTTCATCTCGTTCATGCAGATGTTGTTCAGCGAGTCGGTGTTGCTCGCGGAGTTGGTCCTGCGCGACACATTGTTTTTCGAGCTTCGTGACCTGACCCTCATGCTCACGGACGGTGCGGGTGAATTTGCTCTCCCATTCCTTGATTTCTGACTCCTTTTCGCGAAGGAGGTGCGTGATCGGCGTAAGCTTCTCAATCCGTTTGTCGCGTTCCGCGAGGGCCCGTTCCAGCTGCTGCAGCATGCCGCGATGCGCGGCCTCCCGATCGCTCAGCTCTACCTCCAGCTGATGCACGCGGTCTTGCGTGGAATCGAGCTTTGCCACTTGGGCCCTGAGCCGGTCGTGGTCGGCCAGGCCTTCATTGAGTTGGGCGATGTGCTCGCGCAGAACGCGGATCTCCTCTTTCAGCACCTCCTGGGCCTGTTCAGCGGCCCGACAGGCTTGCTGGGCCCCACCGACTTCATCCGCTTGAGCCGCCGCTAGCGAATCGAACTCACTGATCCGCTGGTCGCGCTCCGCGAGGGCCCGTTCCAGCTGCTGCAGCATGCCGCGATGCGCAGCCTCCCGGTCGCTCAGCTCAACCTCCAGCTGATGCAC
>JBGSIO010000005.1:0-57659 GCA_041742455.1 Nitrospira sp.
CCTGGTATCTTGGCCTGGCTCTCACAGCTGTAGTTATGTGCAGTGCGGGAGAGCTGCGAACGTCCAGCTCTCCCGCATATCCATGTGTTTCTCCCAATCACCGGAATGACTCCACATAACTCTCGACGCCACATAACATAACCATCCTTCGGGAGACGCCACGCCCAGTCAGGAAGACCGACTCTTGACCAAACGACTGCGGGAGGCTGCCGAGTTGTTGGGAATCACGCTCTTGGATCATCTCATCCTCGGGGAAGATCGCCACTATAGCTTTGCCGATGACGGCTGGCCTGGAAACTAAACCCTCTGTCCGGGTCCACGAGATTCCGAGTGGTCTACGCCCTCAGGATCCGCAAGACCCAGAGCACGGCGGAGGCTGTGAGGGCGATGCCGATCACGGCGGCGCCCCACCCGATGATGTCCGCCGAGAGTGAATTGCCTAATTGATGCAGATCCGATGCGACGGTGGCCCAGGCCATGAGAGTGTGCTCCTTCTTCGTTTCCGTTGTGTGCGCCCCCTGTGCTTGTGTTCCTCTTCATCTGCTTCTCGTGTTTCGTCTGTGTTCACAGAGCAGCTCCTGCCACGCGTTGCAGGAGCCACTCGGCCTACGCCTTAGTGGACCAGTGATTTGACCCGCTTATAGGCGTAGATCGTGAGCGCCACCCCGATGAACACGACGCCCCAGGCCACAATATCGGCCTTCACATTGGAGATCGTCGTGGTGCTGGCCGTATCCACCGGGAACACCTGTGCCAGCGCCGTCTGCGCGCCAACCAGGGTCCCGAGGACCGCCAGCGAGAAACCGTGCCAGAACTTCCTCATACTCCTCACCTCCTTTCTGGGCTACAAGTACGGATGCAGCATCAACCGGACGATGATGCCGACCGTGAAGCCCCCGAGATACATGGCCGCCGCCCAAAAGACGGCGGCATCAATCGCGGCTTGATCCATCGCACTCCCGCTCCTCGTGATCGACGCCGATACATTTCACATCCCGTTTCACGTCCTGTTCCTTAAAAAGCGGCGACGCACTCGCCGCAACTTCATCGAGTGGTTGCCGGGCTAAGAGTTGCGGCAGCACTGGCGGACTCCCCACTCCGCCCCAGAGAATCCGATCCGACACTAAGCTCGGCACGCCGTTCACGATCTGCTCGGTGACCGGACCACCGACCAGTACAGCGATCTGCCCCGCGGTGAGGATGCGACCTTGCGCATCGACCCAATAGGCCTTGCCATTCATCACGATGCCCCCTTCGATGCGCAGTCGTTCTGGAGTTCCAACTGCGGCTAAGGATGGTACCGGGACACGCGCATCAGTCATCGGTGTATGCTCCACTGGTTTCAGGAGCAGAGGTGTGGCCTCATTCGGTGGCGCGGGACGCTGAACGGCGGATGGTTTGGCTGTGCCGGAGAACCACGTGCCCCAGCCGATAAAGCCCAGCGCACCGACCAGCCCAAACAGCCCAATGAGCAGCAACGGACTGGATAGAATGGTTGTCATGCGTCGTTCCTCTCTGATACCTCCGGTGGCATAGCTCGAATAATAGGCGTAGATCTTCGGGTCATAGCGGCCGATCAGGGTCCGGATCACGTCGGTCTCTTCCGGATTGCCGCGCACAAAGCCCTGAAATCGTCGCCGCATCCCAAAGCGTTCCATGCGACGAAACCTGATCGTGCTCTCGACCAAACGGGTCACCCCGGAGGTGAGTTGCCGGTAGTCTTGGGCCATGAGCAGGAGATCGACGCCGTAATGGCGATGCGTTTCGAGCCAGCGCAGGATCTCCCCGGGCACTTTCTCCTTGGCGCGAAAGATCGTTTGGGCCTCGTCAAGACAGACTGCGGAGCCTAGTTCAATCGAGAGGAGCAGCGAGGGAATCGCATTTCTATCAGTCCAGAGGGTGATCTGTTTCTGGAGTTCTTGAAGCGGTCGGCCTTCGAAGAGCGCCAGCCGATCCAGATAGAACCCATCCACCGCCACATAGAGGCGGCGCCCAGCACGAAGCCAGGGCAAGAGATAGTCCGCCACCGCGTAATAGGACTTGCCACTGCCGGGTGTCCCTTCCAGTAAGGTAATCATGAGCCCCACCGGACAAAGGGGATGGCTTGGAGCGTGAACCGGACTAACATCGCCGAGGCGATGATTGCCACGGCCTGACTCATACCGGTGGCGCCTAGCACCCAGGTGTACTGGATCGGGATGATCGGCGCACTGAGCGAACCAGTCCCGACCGAGGCCAAGAGTCGATCGGCGACGCCGAGGACCGAGTCCCAGCCGCCCTTCCAGACATCCGCAAAGGACAGGATCATGTCGAGCAAGAAGCAGTAGATGAGATTCAAGAGTGCCGTCATGGGTTATCCGTTGCCCACAAAGATAATCCGATAGGCCGCGAAGCTGGCCCCGGCAATGACAATCGCCCGTAAGGCCAGGAACATCGTTGACCAGTCGTTGAAGTTGACCGAGAAATTCCCAAAGAGTGACGAGCTCAGGCTGATAGTGGGCAGATCCGATGGCCAGGTGAGGGATTGCAAGAGCGCCAGTTGTCCCGCAATGCCTGAGCCTCGCCAGGTCGTGAGGTGCTCATCGAGAATCGAACCGAACGAACGCATGTCATGCTCCCCCGTCGAACATTGCACGGTGGTGGTGCTGTCGTCTTGCGTGGTGGTCGAGCCATCCGGATTCGTGGTGCTGGTCGTCGTCGTGGTCGTTTGCTGAGAAGTGGTCGAGGTGGTTGGCGTCCCAGCCGGTGGCGTCGTATTCGGGTTGACCACGACATCATCCGGTGTCACCTGTGCGGTGGGCACCACCTGGGTCGACAAGTCCGTCGACTCGATGGGGATCGTGGTGACGGAATCGGCGCCTGGTGCCGTGTTCCCCGACCCGACGGGCGAGGCGTTACTCTCGATGGAGTTGGGATCACCACTTGGAAGATTATTGAGATAGTCCGTCACCTGTTGCGGCGTGGCAGGCAGACCTGGCACGAGGACGCCGGGAGGCGACCCCTGATTCGGATAGGCCCAACACCCCGACGGCTTGAGAAACCAGCCTTGCCACCCGGCCGGCACCGTCGGATAGGGCGGACCCGTCACACAATAGGTAGTTGGGATGGAAATCCCTTGCGCGGCGCTGGCGTCACAATCAGGATGGCCGGGACACGGATGCAACGTGCCCTGCGGGACCACCACCCCATCAACCGACACCCCACTCGGGCCAGCCGTGGCGTTTTGAATCTCGGCCACTTGCCCGTTATTGAGGGCTACGGACAGCAGCGTCAACCCCGCGAGCACGCCCAAGACCGGCCATCCCCCGGTCCCGGCCGCGACCAGACGCACCGCGACACTCGTGCCGCTCGCCTGGGCAATCGCACTGCCGAGCGCCGTACTGATCGCCCCCCGCTGGGCCGCAAGCGCCACCGCCTGGGCGGCCGGTGTGGCGATCCGCGAATAGGAGACCGCCAACGCAGTCGCCGGCGCCCAGCACAGCATGACGCCCAGGACATAGAGCAAGAGCCCGTATGTACTGAGGCTTAGAGCCGCCCTGACAGCAGGCCCGCGATCCAACAGGCGAGATAGAACATCAGCCATGTGAGTTGTTGCTCCACTGTGAGATCGGTGAAGACCATCGCATCACGACGCAGTCGTTACTTGCTTGGGTGCCCGTGGGAGCCGGCTGTTGCCCCCTGAGTCATCGGTTGATAGCCGGTCACATCGATGAACCGTTGGCCCTTGAATTCTCGGAGATTCACCGTGATCTGGGCCGGTTTCATCTTGTTCGCTTCCATCTGCTTATAGAGGGCCTCGTGGTCCTCGGAGATATTGGCTTCCAAGGTGGTCGTGTCCTCTTCGAAATAGAGCACGGCATTCCGGAAGGTCCGGGTGCCATCCTGACTCGGTCTCGCCTTGACGCCCATGACCACGCACGTTGCGATGAATTTCGACATGTGATGCCTCCTGGTTAATGAATGTGAATGGTTAGTTGGACCATGGAAACCAGCCCTGCTTACTGCAGGACCACAAATAGACCCACACCGTGCCGCAGTCCTGACAGCGGCCACGCAGTCGTGGGCCACACATAAACAACGTCAGCACCCCGCTGTGACAGCGACGGCAGAGCACCCGTCGCTCGGCATCCACCCCGGACGCCTTCATCTGAATGGTTCGAGCACCTGCTCGCTTGTGCACCGGGCCCGGTGGGTGTGTCGCCATCAGATGCCTCCTGTGTGCATGATGTCGGTCTGAGAGGGATGAGTGGGCGGTGTCAGTCGCATCTGGTCCCACCCCGCCTCCAGCTGACGGAGATGATCCACCCGCGCATGGACCGCCTGCATGACCTCCCGAGTCAGTCCCTCCGTTGCCGCCAGTTGGTAGAGCCCGACGCGCAGGACATCCGAGTAGGTCACATCTCGTTTGGCCGCGAGGCTCATGAGGAGGGCCCGCTCTTCATTCAGCAATTTCACCGTCTGTCCCGAGACGTGCTTCATACCGTGCTCCTTGTGATGAGCTGTTTGATTCATGCAGGGCTTGCTTCATTCATCCCTGTGCCATAGGCCGCGGAGAATCCGTCCCGGGGATTCCACCACTGCAGCCGGCGTTTCGTGTGTTCGAGTGTCTTTCCACCTTGGAGGAGCGCGAGATGTTTGCTCCGCCAGCGATCCACGCCATCGACGATCGTGCGGACCAGCCACCGTTCCCCAGCTTCGGGATGAGCACAGAGCAGGCTCAACGTGGGGGCCAAGCTTCTCTCCGCCCAGCGTTTCACTTGTTCAATCGTCTTGACCGCCTGCACAATCGCGAGTTTGGCCCGAGCCATGCCCTCCGTGAGGGTCTTCCACCAGCTTAAGATCGGGGCGTAGTAGCGATCTTTGGGATCGTCCGCTCTGGTGCAGTCCCGAAAATCCACGGCGGTCCGAAAGACACCCACGATATATTTCTGAAAAGAGTCTTGATCGAGCGTCGAGAGTGCCAATCCCACGGCCTGGGCCCGTTCACGCTTCCATTCCATTTCCCAGCGCATCCAGGGTCCATCAACCGGTTTCTCCTTGCTCCGTTGTTCTGCCGCTTTGTCGTAGATCCGGAGATAGCTCTCCGATTGGCGAGACCCCAGGGCGAGCGTCTTCCCTCGGTCAGCCCCCGTTGGAACATCCAGCCCGCCGATGATTTGGCACTGCCGGAAGTGCGACACGCAGTGGCCCTTGGCGACCGCCTCATACACGCCGTCGACATCAATCACGCCCACGCGATCATCGAGCGCGACATCGATCCGGCCGAAATGTCCCTTCTGATCCAAGAGCCACTCGGCGAGTTTGTGAAACTTGTCATAGCTCCAGTGACTGATCAGTTCTTGGGAGAGATCGACATGGACTTCGCGAGGCGCGCGTTTGGCTCCGGTGGCAATCCGACCAAAGCCACTGTCATTGCCTCGACAGATCCAGACCTCGCGGTACCCTTCATAGCCCTTCTCATCTCGGATCCAGTCCCCCTCACCGAGTACTCGCTTAAGGATCTCCACCGTGGAGGAAGGGACGGTAAACCGAAGCCATCCAATCGACATGGACCAGTTGCTCATACAGACCTCCGTGAACGTGGTTGGAATTTGCGCCCCCGTTTGACTAAGCGGGGGCTTTCCTGCCCGTCGCGCCGTCGGCTGGCGCCGCCGGGCGCGCGGCGTCCCGGCACCCCAGTCGTGTTGAGGGTGTGGGGCACGTGATGCCCATTCCGCTGGATCACCTGTCTCACTTGGTCGAGGTCGAAGCGGACCATGCGCCCGAAGCGGATCACCGGGAGGAGCCCCTTCCAGTAGGCGCGACGGATGGACACCACACTGACTTTCAAGACGGCGGCCAGTTCCGAGGCAGTCAACCACGTCGTATCCATTCGATTCCTTTCATGACGCGCTGTGGCAGGAGCGGACCCTACTCGGGTGCTCATGCCGATGGAAGTAGGCCTGTTCTGCTCTTGAATGATCAGGAGTGATCAGGAGGAATCAGGAGTTTTGCAGGTGTGCTGGTGCGGGTCTGCTGGATCATAATGACTCCATCATCGTGAATAGTTCGGCTGACGAAGGAGCAGTACCCGAATCGACGCTCCAGATGCAAGGATGCGACGGTCCTGAATTGGAGGTATTTACGAGCGGGGTCACACCAATGAAGACGACTGGGAAGCAAATGACAGCAATGAACAGGACGTTTCGAAGTTGAAGGCAAGAATAATTTGGCCCTGGGCCGAATGGCTCTAGTCGGTTCTCGCCTCCCGTCAGGGGAGGCCACGGTTTTAGCGAGCCTTCGATACGCTGGTGAATTGGCTCAATCCTGGTGATTTCTCAGGGGGAAAGGGGTAAGCTGCGATCATTTTACTCATCAACCGTGAGGTTCCAGACACCTTTCTCTTTCGCCATGAGCTTGATCAAATCCAGAGTACGCGTCGCTGACCACGGTGAGGTGTTCACGCCACCATGGATGGTGGAAGCAATGCTAGACCTCGTCAAGGGCGAGACCGAGCGGATCGACTCCCGCTTCTTGGAGCCGGCATGCGGCAGCGGGAATTTTCTCATTAGGATTCTCCAGCGGAAGCTTGCTGCGGTCGAGCTGAAGTTCGGAAAGTCCGATTTTGAAAAGCGGCATTACGCGCTTCTTGCACTGATGTGCACATACGGCATCGAACTACTGGAGGATAACATCGGCGAGTGTCGCGCGAACATGCTGGAGATCCTTGCCGACTATCTGAATCTCGAGGAGTCGGATAACCTGTATCGGGCCGCCTTCTATGTGCTATCGCAGAACCTCATCCACGGTGATGCCCTGACGATGCAGACCAGCGATGGCCACCCAATCACCTTTGCGGAGTGGGGTTATCTCGGTAAGGGGAAGTTTCAGCGGCGAGATTTTCGCTTGGACATACTCACACAGGCGTCTGCCTATAGTGCGGAGGGAGATCTCTTTGCCAGCCTCGGAAAACACGAAATTTTCATGCCGACCAAGACCTACCCGCCGATGACGGTGGGCGATCTTGCTGCCGGGTTTGAGCGCGTAACCCTTGCCCCATCGCTTAGGGAGGAGGCATGACGACCGTAGCTGCTTCCGTACCTGTGCTTCGCTGGGCGGCGAAACGCGCGCGCCTTGACGACGGCGACTTGGCTGGGCGTTTCCACAAGTGGCCCTTGTGGCTCAGTGGCGAAGCTCAGCCCACCCTCAAGCAACTAGAAGACTTCGCGCGTCTAACGCACACCGCCATCGGCTACTTTTTTCTGCCCCAGCCGCCCGAACTGGCACTGCCGGTGCCGGACTTTCGCATCCTGGGCGACGAGGCACTCGCCGAACCCAGCAGCAACCTGCTGGACACCCTGTACCTATGCCAGCAACGGCAGGAGTGGTACCGCGACCATGCCCGTATGCACGGCTTGCCGGTCTTGCCATTCGTCGGCAGCGCCAGGTTGCAGGAAGCGCCAGAGGCGGTCGCGCAACGCTTGCGCGATACGCTGAGTTTGTCCACCGAGGCGCGTCGCCAAATGCCGAGCTGGGCGGATGCGTTGCGCCAACTGATCGCCAAGTCCGAAGACGCCGGGGTGATGGTGATGGTGAGTTCCGTGGTGGGCAGCAACAGCCACCGCAAGCTGGACGTGGGTGAGTTTCGCGGCTTCGCGCTGGCGGACAGCCTTGCGCCGCTGGTCTTCATGAACGGCGCTGACAGCAAGGCCGCGCAGATGTTCACGCTGGCGCATGAGCTGGCCCATGTGTGGTTGGGCGCAACGGGCGTGTCGGACACGCAGGTGGGGCAGGTGCCCGAGCAGCAAACCGAGCGCTGGTGCAACCAGGTCGCGGCGGAACTACTGATGCCCATGGCGGAGCTGCGAGACGTGCACGAGCGCGACGCGCCGATTCCGGACGAAATCCAGCGGCTGGCGCGCGAGTTCAAGGTCAGCACGCTGGTCGCGTTACGACGCCTGTTCGATGCGGGCTACATCAAGCAGACTGCGCTGTGGCAGCACTACCGAGTGGAACAGGAGCGGCTGCGCACGCTGAAGGAACGCAGCAGCAGTGGCGGCGACTTCTATCACAGCCTGGGCGCGCGCACCAGCAAGCGCTTTGCCCGCGCCATCGTATCCAGCACGCTGGAAGGTTTGACCTCGTTTCCAGATGCCTTCCGCATGCTGGGGATGCGCAAGACGGCCACGTTCTACGAAGCGGCGCGCGAGCTGGGAGTCACGGTGTGAGCTACCTGCTGGATGCCAATGTGTTCATGTCCGCGAAGAACCTGCACTACGGTCTGGACTTCTGTCCGGCCTTCTGGGATTGGCTGGCGCACAGGGGCAATACCGGCACAGTGTTCAGCATCGACAAGGTGGCCGATGAAATCGAGGCAGGCCAGGACGAGTTGTCGGATTGGGCCAGGAACCACGGCCATGCGCTCTTTCGGCGCACGCCGCCGGCACTGGC
Source organism: Nitrospira sp. (assembly GCA_041742455.1). Taxonomy (GTDB): domain Bacteria; phylum Nitrospirota; class Nitrospiria; order Nitrospirales; family Nitrospiraceae; genus Nitrospira_D. The sequence goes on from JBGSIO010000005.1 coordinate 8,431, forward strand.
GCCGCAGTTCACCCAGGTCAGCACATGGGCCACGGGGCAGCAATACACACCGGCCGCCATCAATACCTTTCTGCAAGTGGCGGACTTCTACCTGATTTCGCACGCGATGGCCGGCAATCATGTGATCGTGACCCACGAACATCCGTCCAACTCGCCAAACCGAATCAAGATACCCGATGCTTGCGTGGGCCTGAGCGTGCGGTTCATGACGCCCTACCAGATGCTACGCATCGAACGAGCGCGGTTTGTGCTAGGAGCACACGCATGATCGAGCAAGTCAGCTTCACGCTGCGTGGGCGCAACCCGGACGTGCTGACCTGCATCGCCAATCTTTCCAACGACGAGGTGTTCACGCCGCCGGAGTTCGCCAACCGAATGCTGGATACCCTCGCCGAGGCGTGGGCTATCGACAACAACGGCGCGAATATTTGGGTAGACAAGAAGGTGAAGTTCCTCGACCCGTTTACCAAGTCTGGCGTGTTTCTCCGCGAGATTACCAGCCGTCTCACCAAAGGGTGGTTGTGGTAATACAATTGGCGGGGACCTTAGGAGCTAGTACTGATACTATTGAGAAGGCAGGTAGAGTCGGGGTTCTGATCATTGTTGGCATAGTTCTCAATGGGTTCATAGGCACGCAACTTAAACTATGCCGAACAGGGAGCCAATACGCGTCCGCTGCCTTGGAACAGGACCAAATGCTTGAAGGTGACTTCAAGATAAATAAACCAGGTCAGAGTGAATACCAATCTTCATTCACAATCGCGGATATTGTTGAGAAAAAAAGAAAAGACTTTGAGTCGCTTGGAGGGAAAAACAGATTATTGCTCGAGAACACAGTTCTTTTCATGGTTGCTCTAATTGGTGCAATGGGTGTTCTCGTTATTCTATTACGATGAATTCATTCCTCTCATCCTTGAGGTGGACAGCCCTTAAATATGAAAAATGGCCAGGGTCATCTGATGAGGCAGCTTGGGTCAACTTATTTTTGTGGATAACCTGGTTTCGAACAACTCAAAAGAAGCTGTGGCATTTGCGTTTCGGCTATTCACAGCTTTTGCGCTATGTCCCCAAAGACCCACAATACTTGGTGTTGACAAAAGAACATGCTAGCTATATGTAGTTGACTGCTGGTGAATACCCCATCTGGACGTAGTTGCGGAAGGGGCTGTTGGCCAGTGCGACAGATCCATATTGGATGACCCCAGGTCAGTCCGGCAAGACAAGGACCTGAGGCCATCAAGAATGGGAGGTGAAACTTATGAGAAGACACTGAACGCCCCTTGAGGGCGTGACCGGGGAAGTAAATCCCGGCTGATCTCGGCACCCGGGGTGTTTGCTTAGCGGCGGCATCTCGGGTGCTTTGAAAAGGTGCGGCATTCTAGCTTGGATGTTTCGCTATATGCAACACCGAAGAACTAGGTAAGAAACATCTTCACTTTATCAAAGGAATCCAACATGTCAAAGAAACCGTCAAATCACGGAAAACAATGGACGCAAAGCGATGTTACCAAACTCAACGAGTTGGCAAGGCAGAATACGCCAACCCGCGTGATGGGTCTTAAATTGGGTCGAACTGCTGAGGCTGTGCGATCAGCCGCAAATGAAAATCATATTTCACTCAAACCCACTAACCAGCGCCCATATAACAGGAGGTCTAAATAGTAGCATTAAGGTGGATTTTGTTGATGGCCGTTTATTTAGCCCCACGCCACAAGCGTGGGGCTTTCTCCTTCCGTGAGACAGTCACCCTCGTTTCACACAATCGCTGACAAAAGCTACAGCGAGTCTTTTCTCAGGTTGTTTACCTTGTCTGGACCAATTAGTTCTGGAAGTGTTCTGGTCGCCAGCGTCAACAGCCGACCGGCTAACACCTGCGAGGCGCAACGCCCGCGCCAGTGAGCCTGGCACTCTCGCTGCTTATCCCTCTTTGGTCCGCCGGTTCCGGCCTCTGCCTCCTGTTTCCTCTGTGAACTGGGCGGTGACTCTCCTCTTTGCGTGAGAGAGTCACCTTCATTTCACACAAGGAGGAAACACCATGGCGACCAACCACTCATCCAAACGACCGGCAACGACGCTGCGATGTGGGAACATCAAAGCGAGCATCTGGCAGAATGTGAGCGAGAACGGACCGTTCTTCGCAACGACCTTCTCACGACCGTTCAAGGATCAGGCCGGTGCCTGGCGCAACGGCACCTCATTCGGGCTCAACGACCTGGAGGCGCTCATGAATGTTGCCTTTGAGGCAAAGGAGTGGATCAATGCGCATGCCTTGAAGCGCTGAACGCATTCTTGGGAAGCCTCCGGCCCTCCGGGGGCTTCCTTCACCTAGTGAAATAGAGGCTCAGTTAGTCGAACAGACAAATAGAACCCACTTGCTCCGCATTGGGTACCGATCGGTCGGTGAAGGGGGCCACAGGTAAAGCGTCATTCCGGTCGGATGCGGCCAACGTACTGCTACGAACCAAATAGCGGCCGCCTGTCACCGAAGGCTTAGTGAGCACTATCGCCTACAGCCGACGCTGCCATAAGATTGGGGTACGGATCTTTCAACTGATGTGTTTCTTGAAAGACTGTAGCCGGTCGTTGCAGCGTATATGCCGCCGTGTGAATGTCTCAGTTCGGCCACTTTGCGACAGTCGCTAAGCCAATCTACGCGCCGGAAAGCTGCCATTCATGAGATTTTGTCAGCCTCAGTCGTTCCCCAGATCCACTAGATCTCGCCTTAGCGTGTGAAATCGAACCTGCTTCTCTGTCCTCGGGGCACGTTCTTATAGCTACGAGGCTTCAAGTCTTAACCAAAGGGACACCTCAAGACGGCGGGCGACTTATCGAGGATTCCCCTGACCAGCCGCCGCCGAAGGCCCTGTAGATTGAGACCAGTGAAACGCGCACCGCGGTTTCGGCCTGGGTGCGCTCGTCACTGGTTGCAAGCCTTGTCCGCTGGGCATCAAGTACCGACAGAAAGTCCGCAGCCCCGCGTTGGTAGAAGGCGTGGGCGTGGGTGTGGGATCGCTCCGCCGCCGCCTCGGCCCGGCCCAACTGATCGCGTCGCTCCAGGGCCGCGGTATGCGCGACGTAGGCGTTTTCCGTGTCCTCCAAGGCGAGGAGAAAGGTTTTCTCGTAGTTGGTCGCGACGTGATCGAGCCGTGCATCTGCCGCAGTGATATGAGCTTTGATGCGACCGGCATTGAAGATCGGCGCCGTGAGACCCGCACCAAGCGCATAGACACCTTCTGCCAGACCCGGAAATCCGCCGACCGCCAATGCACCGACCCCGCCGCTCGCCGACAGGACGAATTTCGGAAATAAATTCGCTCGCGCCACACCAAGGCTGGCGGCTGCTACACTGACTTCCGTGTGTGCAACCCGCAGATCCGGTCTCTGTTCCAGCAGACTCGAAGGGAGAAGCTTGGGGATGCTGGGCAGGATTGCAGGCAGTGGCATGGGACGAGCCAACCGCTCTTCCAAGCTCGCTGGGGTTTCTCCCAACAGTACACTCAATCGATGGATCGAGCTTTTTGCCGTGCTGGTCAGGCCTGGCAGTGTCCCCGTTGTATTGTGTAGCAGAGTCTCTTGCCGGGCCACATCCAGGTCATTGACCAAGCCAGCTTTATAGAATGCTTGCAGGGCTCTTAAGCGTTCACGCTGGACCTCAATGTTCTCCAGCAGGATGTTGGTACGTCGCTGGATCCCGCGCAACTCCAGATAATTCGTCGCGACCTGAGCCAGTAATCCCACTTGCACCGCGCGCTGAGCCTCCTCGGTTCCCGCCGACTGCGCGACGGCAGCCTCCGCTTCAAGATGTCTACTGCCGAACACGTCGATTTCCCACCGGGCCGCCAGTCCACCTGTGACCACATCGGCGGTGGGTGTGATCAGCTCGATGCCCTGTGGACCCGGCACTCCAACGATTCGGTCTATTCTCTTTTCCCGACCGCCGAACGAGAACAGATCCACGCTGGGGTAGAGCGCCGATTCGGCGACGGTGACCATAGCCTTGGCTTCACGCACACGCGCTTTGGCAAGTCTGAGATCGTGGTTGGCGGCCAGTGCTTGGCCGATCAAGTCATTCAGCACGGGATCGCCAAACCCCTTCCACCATTCGCTGAGATCTTGGGGCGTTGAGACCGGTTGAGTATGAGGGGCGTTATGCCAGCGCTCCGGAACGTCGAGCGGCACTCGGTCACTGACCCGTGTCAGCGTACAGCCACCCAACCCCATCAGGGCCAGGGACAACACCATCATTGAATACCAGGCTTTCATGCGACACCTCCCGGAACAGCAAGCGACTGTTCCTCTGTCGTACCGTTATGCGTTGGATAAAGTTGAACTGCAGTCTCTGGACGCTTTACCTGAGCCGTCCGTTCGACCTTGAACCACGCAGCATAGAGGGCCGGAACAAAGAAGATGGTAAGCGCGGTGGCTACCGTCAGCCCGCCCATGATGGCGATCGCCTGGGGTCCGAAGAAGTCGTTGCGCGATAGCGGTATCATGGCCAGGATGGCCGCCGCAGCAGTCAACAGGATGGGCCGGAAACGCCGCACCGTCGATTCGACGATAGCGGACCAGGTGTCGCGTCCGGTCTTTTCGTCCTGCTCGATCTGATCCACGAGGATCACCGAGTTGCGCATGATCATGCCGGCCAGCGCGATAATGCCGAGTAGGGCCACGAAGCCGAATGGTGCCCGGAATAGCAGCAGAGCGAATGCCGCGCCGATCACCCCCAAGGGCGCCGTGACGAAGACCAGGAAGGTCCGGGACAGATTCTGCAACTGCACCATCAGCAGAACGAGCGTCGCGATCACCACCAGTGGTATCCAAATCAGGATCGACTTCTGGGCAATCCAGGCGTCCTCCTTGGCCGCGCCGGTTTCGATGAAATATCCGGCCGGCAGTTGTGCTTCGATGGATTTGAGCTGAGGGATGATGTGCGCGGCCACGTCGGGTGCGAGCTTTCCATCCACCACGTCGGCTCGGATTGAGATAGCCGGAAAGCGGTTGCGGCGCCAGCGCACGCCGTCCTCAAACACGGTTTCGAACTTCACGAACTGCGACAGCGGAGCCGATCGACCAGTGGCCGTCCGAACCGTGATGCCGGGTAATCCGTCGGCCATGACGCGCTGGTTCTCTTGCCCTCGCCATACGATGTCGATGAGCTTGTCATTCTCGCGGAACTGCCCGACGGGGATTCCCGTGTAGTGAGCTTGTAACGCTTGCGAGAGGCTTGACGTTGAGACTCCGAGTGCGCGCGCCTTCTCCTGATCGAGCACGAGACGGAACGACGGGATGCGTTCATGCCAGTCGTCGTTGACATCCACCGTATTAGGATCAGCGCGCACGATTTCGGCCACCCGGTCCGCGAGGCTTCGAAGGATCATGGGATCTTCGCCGAACACCCTGAACACCACCGGATAATCCATGGGTGGCCCGACATTGAGGCGCATGACACGTCCCCGCACCTCCGGGAAGTCCGTGGCAAAAGCGTCTCTGATGCGTTGCATGACCTGCTCGCGGGCTTCGTTGTTCTTGGTCATCACTACGAATTCGGCCAAATTGGTATTCGCCAATTGCTGGACGATGAGCAGAAAAAACCGCGGACTACCACCACCCACATAGGCCGCGTAATTCACGACGTCCTCGTCCTTCGCGAGAAGCGCCTCCATGCGTTTGGCGGCAGCTTCGGTTTGGCTGAAGGAACTGCCCTCCGGCAACCAGAGGTCGATGATGACTTCCGGACGATTGGAGAGCGGGAAAAACTGTTCGGGGACTTGGGCCAGGGTCGCGACACCCACGCCGAATAACGCCACCGTCCCAATGATGACTGTCTTGCGATGTTCAACACACGCATCCACCCAACGGCGCAGACGGTTGTAGAACGGCGTTTCGAACAAGTCGTGGCCAAGCGTCCCGCTGTTCGCCCGAACCTTGAGCATCAGAAAGCCCAAGTAGGGCGTGAAGACTACCGCGCCGATCCACGAGAGCAAGAGTGAAATGCCTATCACCTGGAAAATTGCCACCGTGTATTCACCGGCTTGCGACTTCGCCAGGCCGACCGGTAGAAATCCGGCAATGGTAATCAAGGTTCCGGTCAGCATGGGAAACGCCGTCGCGCGGTAGGCATGGGTCGCGGCGCGCATCCGATCCCAGCCCTCTTCGAGTTTGCGTGCCATCATCTCGATGGCGATCATCGCGTCATCGACCAGGAGACCAAGGGCAAGAATCAACGCGCCCAAAGAGATACGATGCATGTCCATACCAAACAGCAGCATGCACAACAGTGTCCCGGCCAGAACCAGGGGGACCGTGAGCGCGACCACAGAGCCGGTGCGAAACCCGAGGCTCAGAAAGCTCACGAGCAGCACCGCTGCCAACGCCTCGAAAAAGGTGCGCGTGAATTCGCCGATGGCGGTATTGACCACCCGCGATTGATCAGCGACCCGGTCAATCTCAATACCGATGGGCAACTCTTCCTCGACTCGGCTCATGGTTCCTTCCAGCGTCTTTCCTAACTCCAGTACGTCGCCGTTCTTGTTCATCGTGACGCCGAGGCCGATCACGTCTTTGCCGTTGAAACGCATCTTGAATTCCGACGGGTCACTGTAGCCTCGCGTGACCTTAGCGAAATCGCCGACGCGCAAAGTTCGACCCTCGACCCGCACGGCAAGGTTCACCATGCTGTCCACCGAGCCGAAGGAGCCGGTGAGTCGTATGGGGAGATTGTGCTGTGGGGCAATCACCGTTCCGGCCGGGGCCATGCCGTTCTGGGCCTGTAATGCCTCGGCAACCACGGAGGCATCCAGTCCCAATTCGGCCAGCTTCTTGTCGGAAAACTCGACAAAGATCTTTTCATCCTGGACGCCGATGAGATCGACTTTTTCGACGTTCTTCACACGGAGGATTTGCTGACGGACCGAATCGGCCGCCTGTTTCAGCTCGGCATAGCCGTAGCCTTCGCCAGAAAAAGCATACAGGAAGCTATAGGTATCGCCGAACTCGTCATTGAAAAAGGGCCCGACAATGCCGGGCGGCAGCGCCATGCGGATGTCGCCCACCTTCTTGCGCACTTGATACCAGAGATCGGGAATATCTCTGGGCGGCGTATCCTCACGGGGCGTGACAAAAATGACCGATTCGCCGGGTTTTGAGTAGCTGCGCAAGAAGTCCAGATTCGGCAGTTCCTGAATTTTCTTTTCCAGTCTGTCCGTCACCTGTTGTTCCACTTCCAGCGCGGTGGCGCCGGGATACATGGTTTTGACAACCATCACCCGAAACGTGAACTCCGGGTCTTCCCGCTGTCGCAGCTGAAAATAGGAGAACATCCCACCCAGCAGCACCAGCACCATCAAGAAACCCGTGAAAGCGCGGTGTGTGAGCACCCATTCGCTCAGATTGAAGTCTTTCATGGCTGACGCCCTCCATGTTCAGCGTTCTCTCTATTCATCGCCAATGCGATCGCGTCCGACCATCGAACGGCCTGTCCTTCCGCAAGGCGCTGGACGCCGGCACTGACCAGCAACTGCCCTGACGCAAGCCCCGTTACGGCAATGTGTTCCCCATCTAGGGGTTCCCCGATCCGAACCGGAAAGGATCTGACCGTGCCCGTCTGCTCATCCACCAGCCAGACATGGGGTTGACCCGGCTTATTCTGCGGAGTAAACACGGCCGAGAGGGGAACAGTCATTCGAGAGGGCATGTTCGAAGGAACCCAGACTGTCGCGGTCATGCCCAGTTGCGCGGCTTCCTGGGCCTCAAGCAGTGTCGCTTTGACACGATACGTGCGGCTGGCGGGGTCAGCGGCCGAAGCAATTTCGCGTATTTGGCCCTTCAAGCGCCTTTCGTGATCGGCCCAGATGGTGATGGTGACGGCCTGCCGGCGTGTGAGTTCCGCCAGGCGATGCTCGGGGACATCGAAATGGATCTCCTTTTCGTCAAGTTGAGCCAGCTTGACGACGGCCTGACCGGCGCTGACGACCTGCCCTTTCTCGACTTCCAGTGCCGTCACCACGGCATCTCGGTCAGCCGACAGTTCGGTGTAGGCCAACTGATTGATCGCGTGGCCCAGTTGGGCTTCAAGCGCCGCCGCCCGTTCTCGCGCCGTGGTGTAGGCGGTGTGGTGGCGGTCGAATTCAGGTGGGCTGACAACCTTCTGCGTCAACAGCTCACGGTATCTCGCGACATCGTCACGTAAAAAGTCCCTATTGGCGCCCGCGGATGCCAGCTGAGCTTGAAGGTCTTGCACGGCGAGGCGAGAGTCGTTTTGATCCAGCCGTGCCAACACCTGTCCCTTGCGTACCCGGTCACCCACGTCGACGTGTCGGGCCAACAACTTACCGGACACGCGGAAGGACAAGATCGTCTCATAGCGTGCTCGCACGTCCCCGGCGAAAGTCATCACCCTCTCAGTCTGATCCACAATTCTCGCAACCTTTACGGGGCGGACAATCGGCCGAGGTTGCTCGTCTTGAGGGGTACATCCCAGAGTTGTCATCACTGCCAGAAGGAAGACACCAACGAAACACGTGGTGAAATACGTATGGCTGAGTCGAATGTGTTTCATGATGTTGCTCTCCTTGTATTTGTATATGCAAACATATGGTCAAAAAAACCTCCACTTACGACACTTCCATTCTATTTGCAGCAAGCTTTCGCAAAAGTGTCGCGCCATCATCCCCAAGAAACTTCTCCGTGCGAGTTTGGGCCTTTCGCCAAGACGGACCGATCTGATTCAGCAGGTCACGACCTTGGACTGTAATCTGCACTGGGAGGCCCCGACCGTCTTCCCCATCCTCAATCTCTTGGATCCAACCATTGATCAGCATGATTTTCAGATTCCTGGTCAGCGTGGATGGGTCGAGGTGCAGACGCTTCCCAATCTCGATACGCCGAATGGGTCCAGCCTTTGCCACAAGAACCAGAAGATTCAACTGGCTTGCTTTCAGGCCAAATGGACGGAGTTCAGCGTCGTAGATGCCCGTCAGCACACGATCAAGTTTGCGGGCGCGCGACAGGAGGCACTCACACGCGATCTGGTCAATGAGACCGGTACCATGATTCTTCCGTTTATTGGTTTCCATATTGCCCATGTCATTATATTGCATATACAAGTAGATTCTGTCAAGCCTTTTGATAGCGGTCGGTCGTGGACTTCAGGTTTGGGTCGGACACCGACGGTAGCAGAACGGCCAATTTCCGACAGTCGCCACGACAATCTCCACGCGGAAAGCTGCCGTTCAGAGGCAAATATCTGCCCGCCATAGTTCATATACAGCGACGCCACAGTGCCTCTACTTTTGAAAAGTGAAATGTTAAGGTGCCATTCCTGGGATTCCTGTGAAAACTAGCCGTCCGGTGTAAATCAGTGATTGTTGCAGGCGGTGTTCTGTCAGTTCATGGTGAGCACCACACGAAATTGCGCATTACCGCTCATCATGCGGTCATAGGCTTCAGCCGCGCGTTCAAGCGAAAATTCCTCGACCATCGGCCGTATGCCCATTTGGACGCTGAAGGCCAATGTATCCTCCGAGTCCGCTGAGGTCCCGCACGGCCAGCCCTGAACTGAACGTCGCCCCACAATGAACTTGACGATGGGAACCTCTACAGGCTCTTCCGAGATACCTACCATGATCAGTTTCCCATCGATGGCCAGCCCACCGATAGTAGCACTCATTGCCTTACCACTCGTGACGGTCGCTAGAATGACCTTTGCTCCGCCGAGAGCGGTGAGCGCCTGGGCCACATTCTCTGCGCTGCTATCGATGTAGTGGTGTGCGCCCAATTTCTTTGCCATCGCCTCCTTCTCTTTCCCTCTGGCGATCGCTACCGTCGAGAAGCCCATCTTGGCCGCAAATTGCACACCCAAATGACCAAGACCGCCGACACCGAGGACTGCGACCACGTCGCCCGCTCGCGCACCACTGTTGCGAAGCGAGTTGAAGGTAGTAATACCTGCACATAGCAGTGGAGCTGCCTCCATGTTGGAGAGATCGTCCGGAATCCGCGCCAAAGCCTCTATGGGAGCAACCATATGCGTAGCGTAGCCTCCGTCATAGCTCACTCCCGGCACGAGTGCCTGGTGGCAGAGGATAAAATCACCTCGGCGACATTGTTCGCAACGTCCACAATGTCCTCCGTGCCATCCGACACCGACCCGTTGGCCTGGTTTCCACTCACCCACGTCCGAACCTACCGCGTCAATGACCCCGGCAATCTCATGTCCAGGCACACGAGGATACTGAATTCCAGGCCACAGGCCATCCTTGGTAAAAACATCGCTGTGACAGATCCCGCAGGCCTGCACCTTAATCAGAACATGTCCCATCGCGGGACTGGGTAAGTCTCGCTCCACGAGTTGCAGAGGTCCTCCGGGTTGCCGTATTTCCACTGCTTTCATCGTTTTCATGCGGCATTGTCCTTTCAATTCACCTCCATAGGTGGAAACGTTGGCTTCGTGTAGAGTGGAACCCTGGGATTATTCACCAAGCATACCGGCTGCGACTGTACTGCGGTCTCTATCAGCAGGAGGTGTCCTTTGTAGGTGGAAATTTGTCCCAAGAAAGATGACTTTTCATATTCGTCGTCATCTCTCTTGGGTACAATTCCTTGCGAACTCTGCCAGCTAACCTACCGGTCCGCTACTCCAGGAGCGAGGATGAGATTGACAGGAATCTTTTCCGCTAATGTGTAGGGGCTCGCCTTATTTTCCTTCACCCACCGCTTCTCAGCGACAGATTCAAAAGGCGGGGCAATCTCCCCTTGAAGCGACCACAGATCGAACGGGGTTTCATCCACGGAAATCTCCCAATCATATCCCTTGTCCTTGACGTAGGGAGCTATAACCGTATCGAGTGTCCTGATCCACCATTCTCGGAGGACTGAACCAGGTAATGTCCGAGCAATATGGTCAATCTTGAAGCGGACAAATTTGTTATTCGGCTCGCCACCGACAAAGCAGGAGTCCTTAGCTACCTCCTCAAAAATGAACACGACATAGAACTTCGGGATTGGGATCCTCGCATACACCTCCGTCACCTGCTTGGCCAGCTGCTTTTTATCTTCAGCAGAGAACGCTCCGACAGGATGATAAACTTTCCATAACGGCATATCGTGTTCCTCCTCATAGGTTCGGGCATTGATGCTGCTTTGAATTTGTCTGGAACATGAAGCTACATGACTCTTTGGCTAATGATCCTTCGGCCAGTCCTCCTTTCTTTTCGGAACGCCGGATTGCCTTGATCGTGCGTAACTTGCATATCACAAGTTACTATAGGCCAGTCCATTGCACAATGCAAGTATCTGTATTAGGATAATTTATATAACTAAGCAATCACTAGTGGCAGTGGTGATGGTGACTGGTCGGCCGTGAAAGGAATGAAAAATGAAATTTAAGCGATCATGCTGCCCGATCACTAATTCGCTTGATATCCTTGGGGATAAGTGGACGCTGTTGGTTGTTCGAGATCTGGCCTTGGGCAAAAGACGGTATCAGGAATTCATGGACTCTTCGGAGCGAATCGCATCAAACATCCTTGCCGATAGATTGAAGCAATTGGAGATGTCCCGCATTGTTACTCGGCAGGCCTACCAGCAAAACCCAACACGCTATGAATATGTTTTGACAGAAAAGGGCGAGGGCCTAAAGCCGGTACTGAGGGCTCTAGTGGTATGGGGACAGAAGCATTTCCCCAGTAATAAAGTAATCCCTACCATCTAGCAACATTAAAGAGACTTTATCCTTGAGAAATCGACCAACTTTGGGCTGGCATTTTAGATGGGGATTTTGACAGGGGTGTAGTGGGGATTTTCTGGAAGTTTGCACCCCTGGGATCCCGATAGCGCCGCCATTTAATTGAACCGCCGGATAGCGGTCGGTCGTGGACGTCGGCTTTGGGTCGTCTGCAGCCGTTCAGAACAGCGAGAAAGCCTGTACGCAGAGCCCATCTTTACCCGATTCGAGGAGACGGTCGGGACGGGAAGCATGGAAGCAATGTGCTAAATATGTGCTAAAACTCTGCAAAATAGACCGCACTCGACAGAATCAAGCGAATTAGTAGAAACCCATCAACGCCTTGATTTGCCTGATAAAACGGGGAAACCGTCACGATTTCAAGCCATTGTTATTATTGGTCTTGTCGAGCTTTTAAGGCGAGGGCTCTGGGTTCGAGTCCCAGCCGGCTCACCAGTCTACAAGAGATTAGGGTTCACCCACCGGGATAGCTGGTCGGTCATAGGACAATCCATAGGACATTGTGAAGGCGTTATCGAGCGGCGAGAAGGTTTCGCGAAGCTTTTTTATCCTACGCAGGCTCTCCGTGTGAGTAACTAGCTGTCATCCCTGGCTGCGATGACCCAGGAGAGCCTGTCGCACTTCCTATTCAAACAAGCTCGAGCCCAATACTTCTTGAACGCCCGCACGTCATCCCATCGACGGAACACTCGCCGTCAGCCAGTAAAGCTAACGGGTCACGCAGCGCCCACATTACTGAGGTAGTCAGAGGAATGCGTACAGAAGGCGGTCGATCTATGTCGAACTCCCATTTCCCACTTATCGCCCAGAGGTTCAAGCCTACCCCAGAGCTAGTGACTCGCGGTGAAACGGGTCGCATGAGGTCACGTATTGTCTCGCTTCCTCCTGGCATAACCATCAGCGGCTTAGGGGATCCGTCCAGAGCTGCGGGCTCCACATCGGCGGGACGCTAGACGGGCTCGCGAGTGTGCCGGAAGCCGGGATCTTGCCTCATCACCAACTGCACACGGCACGCGGACGCCCCATCGTCACGGAGCTCGCCCAATGCGCGGAATAGGTGCTCAAGCGCCGTGGCCTGCGAACTCTGGGCTACAAACCACTCAGCGCGGCAGTGAAAGCAGCGCTCCGGCGGATCGCCTTGGAGCCGCGCCACAGGAAACTCCGACGACGCACGGCACTGCGCACAGGTTATCTTGATCGCTGTGAGATCGGCCAGATTGATATTCAACACCGTATAACTCATTCCAGATCCTTTCATCGCACCGTTATGAGAAACGCCAACATGGTTGGAGAACAAAAGTGCAGTTTGCCGGAGTACTTGTCCTGTCCCAGTCGGGAAATAGATAGCACTGCCCGCCATCTTGCACAATCACCAAAGTGACGAATAACGCCATCCGACCAGTCCGAGAGAATAATGCTCGGTCTGTCAGTATTGATCTGCCTCGTCGCCTCCATCACGGATTTGTACTTTATCCTCAATACTTCCCGAACTTCTTGGTACAGCTCTTCTACCGCGGCTTCCTTAAAAGGGTTTGGACTGGTCCGCGCGCGAACGAAAACGCCTGGCGACTGAACTGCACGACCGCCTGCCGCAGATGTTGGTCGTCGGCGACCAATCAACAATCCAAACGACCGGCGAGGATGCTGTGATGCGGCAACATCAAGGCGACGAGCTGGCAGAACGTCAGCGAGAACGGACCGTTCTTCGCCACGACCTTTTCCCGCCCGTTCAAGGATCAGTCCGGTGCCTGCACAACGGCACCTCGTTCGGTCTCAACGACCTCGAGACGCTCATGAATGTCGCCTGTGAGGCGAAGGAGTGGATGACCGCTCATGCTCTGAATCGTTGAGGGGCTTACCTGAGAAGGCTCCGGCCATCTGGAGGATTCCCTTTTTGTCTGTACGGCTGACGAAAAGTTGGTCATCAGTACCGTATCCAACCACAGAGAATTGTGGCGAAGAAGCCATGATCGCCTACTAAGAGCGTGAAGTTGCGTTTGCGCTCTCCGTGATCAGATTCGTACTCCTATCTGCTTATCCCCACCTTTCGACGTACCTCCTTCAGATCTAGCCTGAATCGCGATCGCTGCTACGATTCATTCAGACACGATGTACGTACCACCGGGAGGCAACTATGACGACCTGCACACGATGCCAGGGGTTGATGCTGGAAGAACAGATGATCGATATGGAAGGGGACTATGGTGAGATGTGGGTCCGCAGTTGGCGCTGTTTCAATTGTGGTCACCGGGATGACGCCGTGCTGCAGCACCACCGTCAGCGGTACGCCAAACCAGTGGCTGTGAGCCCCCAGCCTGTGCCCGTCGAGGAGACGATCGAGTGGGTCTGGGACTCCGAGGACGTGGAACCGCTTGCCGCGTAACCGTGTGGGGTGACCTTGTACGGCACTCTCAACCACCAGGGACCAGCGCATCATGGCTGCCACGATCCTGATCATTGAAGACGACGCCTCGGTGCGCCAGGTGTTGGCACAGGTGCTGGAAGATGCCGGGTATCAGATCTATGAGGCGGCCACAGGTCGGCAGGGGCTCGCACAGTTTCACGCCCAGCCCGTCGACCTGGTGCTGACGGATCTGGATATGCCGGAGATGAATGGTCTCGAAGTCATCTTGGAATTGACCCGCGTGCTGCTCAATGTAAAAGTCATTGCCATCAGTGGCGGCGCGGTCGAGGGTCTGCACATAGCCCGGCTCCTCGGGGCTCGACAGACCTTCCCGAAACCGCTGGATCTCGCGGCCTTGCTCCAGGGCATTCAGTATGAGTTGCAGCACTAAGGAGGACCATGAAGAGGGTGCAGGGAGAGGCAGACGCACAGAGGACACATTCTCGCGAGGGAGGCCGTTATGAACAGGGGGAACAGTGAAATTGAGCCGAGCACCATTCAGACCATACGGGCCTGTCTTGAAAAGCACTTCGTCGGCGTGAAGTTTAGTCAGAATCTCAGACCGACGTTTGCGTTTCACCACGGCGTCGAGAAGCAGTCGTGGCACCTGGTCTTCAACGAACAATTTCTAACGGACCACACGTCTCGCGAGGAGTTACAGCATTTCATCGAACACAAGGTGATTCCCAAGGTCCTCACGCATCCCGGCAAGCGCATTCAGATTTCGAAGTATCGGGACATCACTGTGGAAGAGCGAAATCTTTCATAGCGTGCCTGCGACGGGAAAGAGGGCCGCGCAAGATCGGCCCGTGGTTTCTATTCTCCGACTGGCTAGCCTTTATCAAGGCCTGAATCTCAATGGCACATTCCTCGTTGACAGGTTTTGACGAGTGCATAATGCCTCAACCTCGTATCACCTCCTAAAGTCCTCTTGCGGAGAGATTCGGCCCCAGCCTCTTCCGTCTTCCCCATCTTTTCCCTTATGAGAGAATGGAATCGGCCGACGGTGATGCCATGGGATTCTGGTTGCGCCGAGGTTGCAGGGTTGCGGAAATCTTGCCTTGATTTTCACTCTTCTGCCTGTGTAACGTCTTGATCTATAGTGTTCTCCTGTTGATCTGGATCGTTCGGCTGTGACTTCGAACCCGTAGGTCGCAGGTTCAATTCCTGCCGGGCGCACCATGCGGCCAAGTCAGAACTTCTCATGCGTTTCCAATGTCTTAGCACTACGTTGGCGTCAATAAGTTAACACTTAAGCCTGGTATCCCGCTCAAGAAAATTCGTCTAGGCCACGAACCTAATCTGAAAGAGGTCATCTCGTGCGATGGTTCTGCCGATATAGAGCACAGGCGAAGAATTGGGGGTGTATACTGTAAAAGTCAAAACCGAACTCTCCGGACTAAACGATGGCTTGTTGTCGTAACTACCGTAGAAACTGATTCGATGAGTCCCTGGGTCTGTGAATGCGGATGGCACAGCTAATCAAGCGAGCAAGAGGAGGGTGGTACCATGATCCCCGTTTTGCACGACGTACGAGCCGCATTTTTCCTTGCAATCGCGCTAGCCATGTTACTGATGATCTGCGCGCTAGCTGGTTTAGGAACCGTGCTGCGACCGGTTCGTTGGGCTGAGCGAAAAGACTATCGCTGAGCCAGGCAGATTTCCTAGTATAGACTCGCAACACGTTTGACTGAGTTCCGTCTCAACATTGAGCATTGCCATTTCTCCTTGAGCCTTTTTCAGGCTGCTACTTGATCGGGTTTTCCCTTTCTCTGTCGCCACGCCAAATATTCAAAATTATTAGGCATCCTTCCATTGATCCGGTAACATCCTGTTGAAGCAACAGGTTGCGACCTCAGTGCTATATTTTGTTGGGAGAGAGAAATAGTGAGCGTCCGGCCGTGCCCTTCGCTGCATTGCTGTTCTGAATCGCTGAGTCGCTCAATCTGGCTGACATATGGAGGAAAGACTTATGAACAGAGTGATCGCAATGTCTGGTGTAGTGATGGGCATAGCCGTAATCGTGCTTTCGACTCAGGGGTGTAACAAGAAATGGGTCCAGTCTGACAGGGAAAGCGGATCAGGGAGCGCGAGTGCGAAGCTGCCGAATATATCAGGGGGGAGTTCAAGCAAAGAATTGAGCGGGTTTTCTCGCAATCCATCTGAGGAGCGTCTTGCGCAGGATGGATACTCCACAGCTCTGAACCCATCGGGAACTGGTCCTCGCCAGCGAGCTGAGCTCACAAAGGAAGAGAAAGCTGCGGTGGAGGCCGGCCTACATGACGTCTTCTTTGGCTATGACCAATGGACTTTGTCTGGCGAGGGGATGGAAGCACTCAATCACGACGCCGCGTACCTGAAGGATCATCCGGGAGCAGTGTTGAAAATTGAAGGACATTGCGACGAACGAGGCACCAGTGACTACAACATGGTGTTGGGCGATAAACGCGCCAAGGCCGCTCGCAATTACCTTGCGGAAGTTGGGGTGAACTCCAAACAGGTCGTCATCGTGTCGTATGGCAAAGAGCGTCCGTTCTGTTTCGATCGCGATGAATCTTGTTACCAGCAAAATCGTCGGGATCATATGCTCCTGTCAACCCGATAGGAAAGGCTATGCGGCAAAACAGTATTTCGGTGCAGATGGCCAGGCTTAGGCAAGGAGTTTGTCCTTGAAAAGACTCAGTTCTCTCTTTAGGTCCGAACCTGCCAAGGAGATTCCGGCCAAGCCTCAGTCGGATGAGCGGCGAATCCAACCGAGATTCACAACGCAATTTCGCAGTACCTTTTCTGGGCACAAGCAGGAGGGGCAGGGGCGAACTCTGGATATATCTGCCGGCGGTTGTAAGATCGAAAGTGATATGCAGGTTGAGCCGGGATCAAAGTTAGAATGCAGGCTCCATGTTCCTGGCCTGGATTGGCCGCTGCGAATTGACGAAGCTACCGTGCGCTGGGTCGATGGTCATAGCTTCGGGATCGCTTTTTCCCGCATTGCTCCAGAAGAGTTTGCGAAGCTCAAAGCAGTGCTCTCCGATCTCGAAGGGGACGAGTAGCGCTTTCTCAACTTCAATCCCACGGAAGTGCTTCCCTCTCCCAACTGTCTCGCTCTAAAGTCTTTTGATTCTGAACGAACCCTCCTCTTCGTCTTGTTATCGATGATCCCAGACCTTGCTTCGAACAAGGTTGACACGGCTACCACAACTGTCACAAAGTACGGCCTCGGTGATCACTCAAGCTCAGATTTGTGAAGGACGAGAGAGAAAGGAGTCAGGGGGTGGAACAGAGGTACGCAATTACCGTGAAGTTCTTGGTTGATGCTGATTCCGCGGAAGATGCGGAAGAGATGGTAGAGACGGCCTGTGAAAAGGCGTCGGCGTCATTCCCAGAAATGAGTTACGAAGGAATTGAAGATATTGAGGAGGAAGAAGACGAGTAGTGGGCTCCGTCCAGTGAAAGAAACCTACCGGCTACTCGACACACCGCACGATGGGAGAGGAGTTACCAAGGACCTCAGCTGAGAAAGAAGTCGCCATTCTTGCAGGTGGCTGCTTTTGGTGTCTCGAAGCGGTGTATGACCAGGTCAGCGGTGTGGACTCAGTCGAATCCGGTTACATCGGTGGTACCGTAGACAATCCCACATATGAGGCGGTATGTGGAGGACACACTGAGCACGCTGAGGCCGTGCGGATCACCTTTGATTCCACGGTGATTTCCTACAAAGAGCTCCTGGATATTTTTTTCGTCATTCATGATCCCACGACGCTCAATCGACAGGGAAACGACAGAGGAACCCAATATCGTTCCGCAATCTTCTACTGCACTCCGGCACAGCGCCATGCAGCAGAAACCGTGATCAAAACTTTATCCGACGAACAATTGTACGACGCACCCATCGTCACGCAAGTCGTGCCGGCTACGAAATGGTACGAGGCGGAGTCCTATCATCAGGAGTACTTTGCGCGGAATCCACTCCAAGGGTATTGCCAAGTCGTCGTCGGCCCAAAAGTGGCGAAGTTCCGCAAACAATTCGCTGCAAGGTTGAGGTCGTAGAAAGTCTCTCTCATCATCGGTTTAAAAATCCCGCCAAGACCTCTCGAACGTTCTCGAATACCGCCGGCTTCTGAAATATTTGGTCGTGTTTTACGCGTACCTCTGCATGAACAGGGCAAAATGGCCATTCATCGGCCGGATTGCCTTGGACTTCGGCGATGATTGAACGGTCCGCGTCGCTATGCGGTGCGTGAATGACGATGAGGGGACTATCCGGATCGAGCAGGCAGGTATCGTCCATTCCATTCGGTTTCTCCGTGGTCGTGGTTTCAATGCGCACTCGCTGTTGTCCGGCTGAAAATACCGTGTCACCTTCTCGCAGCGGCCCAGTCGGCGCAAGTGAGTACAAGACGAGAGGGGCAATTAGAATGATGGCTAATACGATACCGATTGACCAAAGTGGAGGTTCGGTCTGATTGGGGTCTGGAATGGCAGACATCTGTTGGTGTGATCAGCGAGCGGTGTCCCCTGCAAGTTTTTTAAATAGTATGACGATCTCTTGGCGTTTTGACTTGAACGGATTCTTTAAGAAGCCTTGTTCTCGTGGCACAAGCGCGGTTATGGGGCTGAACGTCAGGAGAGTTTCCTGCGGGACAAGCGGCTGTAATGGAGTGGATCGACCATCGAGGGATTGCATGGTCTCGGCATCCGGTGGGTAACGGGTAGGCGAGCGATAGTTGCTCAATAGGAAGTGTAGGTGGTCACCGTTGATGAAGACCCCGCCTGACGTCACTCGTTCGATGGGTGCAGGCTGTTGGGTAATCCAATAAAACGTCACGACCTCCTCGGGTCTCGCCGTATTCAACCCTTTTGCCAATAATGGCGCTAACAAGGCGATCTCTTCCGTGCGGAATGCCGGATGCAGTGGAAACTCTTTGTCTTTGCCAGGGAAAGGCACGGATGGCATGAGGCTACCGGGCTCTTCGACCATGATACTGGAAAGAACTGTGGTCATCTCTTCAGTCGTTATGCTGGCAGGGTGAGAGTGGCCTCTACCTACGGACTGGTCTACTGCGAGTCGGACGAACAGTGATTGATCCTCATAGATGGTTTCGGTGAGGAATGGTCGGTTCTGACAGGCAGTAAACCCAAGTATTAGCGCAATTCCCAAAAGAACGACTAGACCAGAGTTCTTCATATTACAACCGTTGGTTTGTGGTGTGGCCATCAGATTACCCCTCTGCAGTTATATCAGGAAAGTTTATCTGGATGAGCGATGTTAAGCGGGTAGTCCGCATTTGTCAGCCGACACCCCATGATTTAACACGTCAGTAACAACAACGTAGCACAACCTTAACGCTCATTATCTATACCTTCACCGCGGTTTCAAGAGATGATCAACTAGAAGGAGGTATTTTGATGAGGCGACTGTGGTTGGCGACGATCATGTGTGTGATGGGCATAGGGCTTGTCTGTCACGTTCCCAGTGCTCAAGCTGGGCATGACCTGGCGGACATTCTGTATGAAAAAGGACAGATCACCAAGGAAGAGTGGGTGAGAGCCAAGGCTGATGAGGAAAAATTGGAGGTGGAGCAGAAAAAGGTCAGGGACCAGGAGTTCCCGATCTCCTTACGGTACAAAGATGGATTCGATCTGGTATCTCGAGACGGAAAATTCGAGATGCTGATACAAAACCGAGTGCAGTTTCGCTATTCCTATCCCCAGGAAAGCGATACTTTCTCGAACGCGCTTCCTACTGCTTTTAATGACCAAGACACTAGCTCGTTCCGTGTCCGCCGCGCTCGTATCAAGGTCGGAGGCCACGGCTTCGTACCCTGGCTGAAGTACTATGTGGAATACGACTGGGTGAGTAACACCATGCTCGATTATCGAGTGGACCTCGCCAAGTTCAGATGGGCTACGCTCCGCGTGGGACAATGGAAGATCGACTACAACCGGGAGCGGGTAGATTCGTCAGGGAACCAACAGTTTGTCGAACGGTCGATTGTCAATTCGGCATTTACCCTCGATCGACAGATCGGGGTTCGGTTGGGTGGGCATCTCTTTGAAGGCACCTATGCCTATTTGGTGTACAACATCGGTGTCTTTAGCGGTACAGGCATCAACCAAAGATTCAATGACGACAAGAACATGCTCTACATGGGGAGAATTCAATGGAACTTTTTGGGGCGCGATGTGCCGTTCTCGCAGTCTGATCCGGAATACTCGCCGTTGCCGATCGGCAGCATCGCATTTGCCGGCGCTCACAACAAAACCGACCGGATCGCCTTTCCTCAGGATAACCGAGTGGCTTCCGCTTTCCCAGTAGTGCTGGATGGTCAATTTGAAGTCAATCAAGGGGTCCAAGAGTTTGCCTTCAAGTGGAACGGGCTCTCCATCCAAGAGGAGTTTCATGTCAAGAAGGTGATAGATGGGTCTACGTCGTCAAGTGGCACCAGTTACGGGGCCTATGCACAAGCCGGGTACTTCCCTCATGCGCTGATCGATGTCATGCCGAAACCGCTCGAATTCGCCTACCGCTATGCATTCGTCGATCCGGGAGATGGTCCCTTGGGGGATCTCGTGGGCAGCGAAACGCGCAGAGAGCATACATTTGCAGCGAACTGGTTCTTTGCCGGACACCGTAATAAGCTCACGCTTGATTACTCTCACCTATCGCGCGATGGTGGATTCACTCCGGTAGATCGGGTCAGGCTCCAGTGGGATGTCTCCTTTTAGGAGGCGTTGAGGAATAGGTAGCGAAGCGTGAGGCAAGGACCTGTCTCAGGAAGTTAACACAGATGTAACACGGCAGTAACATGGACCGAATGGCGCCATGATAGGTGATAGGGGTAATTGATGACTTACATGAAGGGACTGCACATGAACAATCGTAAGAATGGGACTCAGGAACGGATAGGCTTTGCTTCTGCTCTCATGCTGGTCTTGACCGGTATCTTTATGACGACGAATGCGGTGGCCGATGAGGTCGCTCAGCTGGATCCTAATATCAAGGGGTATGTCAAGGTTGCGGGAATTTCAGGGAACGTCAACAGTATCGGCTCTGATACATTAAACAACCTTATGACGCTGTGGGCAGAGGGGTTCCGCAAACAGTACCCGAATGTGAAAATTCAAATTGAAGGCAAGGGCTCCAGCACGGCTCCACCTGCGCTCATTGAGGGGACCGCACAACTGGGTCCGATGTCGCGCCCGATGAAATCGACAGAGATCGATTCGTTTGAGCATAAATACAAGTACAAGCCGACTGCCTTCCCCGTCGCGATCGATGCGCTCGCGGTGTATGTGCACAAGGATAATCCCATTCCCGGAATGACCATGGCTCAGGTCGATGCGGTTTTCTCAAAGAGCCGTCGATGGGGTGCCAGAGAGAATATCGACCGATGGGGCCAGCTGGGCATCACCGATGAATTGGCTACCTCTCCTATCAGTCTCTATGGCCGTAACTCCGCATCCGGGACCTACGGATTTTTCAAGGAACATGCGCTGAAAAACGGCGACTATAAAGATGAAGTCAAAGAACAGCCAGGCTCGGCGTCTGTGGTGCAGGGAGTGACGGAAGATCCCTCCGGAATCGGATATAGCGGAATTGGGTATTTAACTTCCGGCATTCGAGCCCTTCCCCTGGCGGAGAAGGAAGGCGGAACCTTCGCGCCGCCTACACAGGAAAACGCGATGAACGGCTCTTATCCCCTGTGGCGACATCTGTTGGTGTACGTCAACAAGACGCCAAACAAGCCGCTCGATCCGCTCATAAAAGAATTCATCAAGTTCATCTACAGTAAGGAAGGGCAAGCCATCGTCGTCAAGGATGGCTTTTTCCCTCTCTCTCAGGCTTTGATGGAAAAGGAACTGGCCAAGGTCGAATAAGTGTAAGGCTTGCTGTTCGGAATGGGTAAACCGTAAAAGGCTTATGGCGACTCACGAGTTTGTGAGGAGTGTGCAGCTCAAACGTCAGAATCGATGTCAAAAGTCAAAACATGAACGTGCCTCCACTCATTCCCCAATCAGTGCTTCAAGGAGAGCCTTCCCCAGGCCAAGGTTCCTTTCCGGCCCCGACCCTGGTGGGTGGGCTGTTCAGTCGACGCCAAATCAGGTCAATCACGGATGGGCTGACAAACGTCATCATCAAGACCGGTGGAATCAGCATTATCCTCTGCATTCTCGGGATGTGCATCTTTCTGGTGAAAGAGGTCATCCCACTCTTTCAACCGCCCCGCGCCACCCCGGCAGAACCGATTGCACTCTCCCCGCTTGAGCGTCCTTCACCCTCAGCCCTCATCGGCATCGACGAGCATCAAGAGCTTGCCTATGTCCTACGCGGAGATTCATTGGAGTTTGTCTTCTTAGGGGAAACCACGTCCGCCATATCAAAAATTCCTTCGCGAGGCTTACTGCCAGATGCCTCGGTCACAGCGCTCGCGCGAGCTCTCGGGAAGGGGCATTCACTCGCCATGGGTACGGAAGATGGCCGCGTTATCCCTGTGGCGATTGAATTCACTCAGGACTTCCAAGGGAACGAACGTTCGATTGCCCCGTCCGTCATGGTCGGGACTCCGATGAGTGCCGCACCGATTCCGCAACCAATCATCAAGATGGCGTATCAGAGCACGGACTCCGACGTTCGAATTGCCGCGCTGCTTCAAGACCAGCATCTCTGGCTGACGACGAGCCGGAATATATCTCGCCCCGATGGAACCACCACGGCTTCGATCACACGGGTCGATCTCACGCCGACTATCCCCAGTCGAGTGACGGCGCTTACGCTTGCAAGTCAGGCAGAGCTTCTCGCTGTCGGCACGGAAGACGGCAAGATATTTAATTTTGACCTCCAGGAACCGGCAAAGCCTGGTCTTGTTGAGATCACTCAGGCTTCCGAACGAAACGAGGCGATTACCGCGCTGGCCTATTTGATGGGTGACCGGAGTCTTGTGGTCGGCGGTTCGTCCGGGCAGATTGCCGTGTGGATGCCCGTGCGAGAACATGCGACGACCAATACGACCCATATGACGCGGATTCATCGGTTTACCCCTCATCAGCGTGCGGTCACCGACATCACGATTTCCCAGCGCGATAAGGGATTCATCACAACCGATGCCGGGGGAGAAATTCGGTTGCACCACTCGACGTCCGAACAAACGTTGCTGACATTCGTTCCGCAACAAGGGACCCTTCTCAGTACGTATTTTTCTCCAAAGGCGGATGGCCTGGTCGGTCTAGCTGAAAATAATAAGCTGGTGCATTACCACATTTCGAATCCCTTCCCAGAAATCACTTTAAGCACTCTGTTCTCCCCGGTGATGTACGAGGGGTATGATCGGCCGGAACTTGTCTGGCAATCCTCGAGCGGGTCGGACGACTTTGAGGCCAAGTTCAGCTTGACCCCGCTGATTTTTGGAACCATTAAAGGGACCATCTATGCCGTGCTCATGGCAGTCCCATTGGCGGTGTTGGCCGCAATCTACACCGCCATGTTCATGCATCCGGATCTCCGGGCCAAGATCAAACCCACGATTGAAATTATGGCGGCTTTGCCCACCGTAGTGCTTGGATTTCTGGCCGGCCTCTGGTTTGCCCCGGTCCTGGAGCGAAACTTTCCTGCCATGACGGGGATGGTCTTGCTGATGCCCGTGGTCATTGCTCTATGCAGCGGACTCTTTATCTCGCTCCCAGCCTCCCTCAAGCATCGTGTGCGGCCTGGTGTTGAGGCGCTGCTCATGATGCCCATCATCGTCGCCGTGGTCTGGGGGTGCCTTGAGACCAACGCATGGTGGGAGTCCTTCTTGTTCGATGGCCATTTTAAACCGTGGATCCAGACCCATCTCGGTCTAAATTATGACCAGCGCAACGCCATCGTCGTCGGTGTGGCCATGGGATTTGCCATCATTCCCATCATCTACAGTATTTCCGAAGAAGCGCTCTCCAATGTTCCGAAGAATCTGATCGCCGGTTCTTTAGCACTTGGCGCTACGCGGTGGCAAACGCTCACCTATCTCGTCCTGATCTCGGCCAGTCCAGGTATCTTCTCGGCGTTGATGATCGGGTTCGGTCGGGCTGTAGGAGAGACCATGATCGTGCTAATGGCAACCGGCAACACGCCGATTATGGATTGGAGCCTGTTTAACGGGTTTCGAACTCTGTCTGCGAATATCGCAGTCGAGATTCCAGAAGCGCCGCATGGCGGAACCTTGTATCGCACACTCTTTTTGGCAGGGTTGCTCCTCTTTGTCGCGACTTTTCTACTCAACACCGTCGCGGAGCTGATTCGACAGCGGCTCAGAGAGAAATACAGCCAATTCTAATCGCTATGACTTACACAGGGCGACATTCCAGGCCAGTGGGTAGCGCTCAGATGTTGGACGCAGGTCTAGAACATTTTAGGGCACGAGTGATTCAATGAAACTGTGGCTCAAGCATTTCATGGCGAGCGGAGAGCTCTTTATTTGGGGCTGTGGGGCGGGGCTTTCCCTATCGCTGCTCATGATCGCCGGCCTCCTGGTGCTCATCCTCCTCAACGGGTTCGGGTATTTCTGGCCGGCTGACCTCGTCGAATTGACGCTGAAAGACGGAAAACATGTGATCGGTCAGTTGGCTGGTGAAGAAGTCGGTCCGAAAGGGGTTCCGCGAATTAGAATGAAGATCGGCAATCGCGATCTATACGGGCTGGACTATCGGTGGATCAACACCGATCAGATCGTTGAACGAGCCACGCCGGCCGATCTCGTGATGGTGGAGCGGCGCGAGTGGGGGAACTTCTATGGCCGGCTCCGGACGCTGACCAAGGAAGAACAAACTGTGGCCGAAGGCTCGGACCCCGTATGGCAATCCCTCCCGACCCTGCTTCGACAGGCGGAATCAAGCGAGATAGAGAGCCCGTACATGGTGCTTCTTGTCGATGCCAATGGCAGAGAAAAGTCCATTGCACTCAGCCAAGTCATCCGAGTCTTGCGCCCGAACGACCTTTCGAAGATGGAGAAGGTGTGGGTCTATGCCGGAAACCTCTGGATGGTGCTGACGACGGAGCCACGGGAAGCCAACACGGAGGGTGGGATCTTCCCGGCCATTTTCGGTACGGTCATGATGGTGATGATTATGAGCTTCGTCGTGACCCCCTTTGGTGTCATCGGTGCTCTGTATCTCAGAGAGTATGCCCGTCAAGGCGTGATCGTGCGGACCGTCCGCATTGCCGTCAATAATCTCGCCGGGGTTCCCTCGATCGTCTTCGGTGTATTTGGGTTGGGGTTTTTCGTCTACGGTGTTGGCGGTACTATCGATGCGCTGTGGTTCTCCGAGCGACTGCCGACTCCCACGTTTGGCACGGGCGGTATCCTCTGGGCGTCATTAACGCTGGCGCTCTTGACCGTTCCAGTTGTCATCGTCGCGACAGAGGAAGGCTTGTCAGCCGTGCCGCGAGAGTACCGAGAAGGGTCGATTGGGCTGGGTGCGACCAAATGGGAAACGATGTGGAAAGTTGTGCTCCCGACGGCACTTCCCGGTATTCTGACCGGACTCATCCTGGCCATGGCTCGTGCGGCAGGTGAGGTGGCGCCCTTGATGTTGACCGGTGTCGTCAAACTGGCACCGGCCATGCCGATCGATGGGACCTGGCCGTTCATACACTTGGACCGAAAGTTCATGCACTTGGGCTTTCACATTTACGATGTGGGGTTTCAATCGCCGAACGTCGAGGCTGCCAAGCCTATGGTCTATGTGACAACGTTGGTGTTGATTCTGGTCGTGGTGACGCTTACTCTCACGGGAACTATGTTGCGAAATCGAATGAGGAGGAAATATGCTGGATCAACAGTATGAAGTACTGCCCCGCGTACCTCCCCTGGTACCCGAAACTTCCTCTCAGAAGGTAAGGAGTATGGAATCGAGCGATTCAAATGTATTGCCTCAACCCCGCACACATGTGAACCCCAAGCTTCGGGTGCAGGGCTTCAGTTTTTATTACGGTCCAGTCCAATCGCTGTTCAACATCGATCTGGAGATTCCAGAACATCAGGTGACCGCGTTCATTGGGCCATCCGGGTGTGGGAAATCTACGCTGCTTCGCTGCATGAATCGTCTTAACGATCTCATTGAGGGTGCGCGGCATGAAGGGAATATTCTCCTTGACGATTTCGATATTTTTAACCCACTGATTGATATCACGGACCTACGGAAACGGGTCGGGATGGTATTTCAAAAATCCAATCCGTTTCCCAAATCGATCCATGAAAATGTTGCCTACGGGCCACGATTGCAAGGGTTGAAGAACCGGGCGGTGTTGGAAGAGATCGTCGAACGAAGTCTCAAAGGGGCTGGCTTATGGGAAGAAGTGAAGGACCGATTGCACAAGAGCGCCCTCGGCTTGTCCGGCGGACAGCAGCAACGACTGTGCATTGCACGGGCGCTCGCAGTCAAGCCGGATGTTCTCCTGATGGATGAGCCCTGTTCTGCGCTTGACCCAATCGCCACCGGGATCATCGAAGAATTGCTACATTCTCTGAAGAAGGAGTTGACGGTCGTCATCGTCACGCACAACATGCAGCAAGCCGCACGAGTGTCGGATCAGACGGCATTCATGTACCTCGGCCAATTGATCGAGTTCGGTCTGACGAAGCAACTATTCACGAACCCGTCGAAGAAGCAGACGGAAGACTACATCACCGGACGATTCGGGTGACACTATGGTTCAACCACGACATTTCGACGAAGAACTTGGGGAATTAAAGACGAAGCTGGCTCGAATGGCTTGTCTGGCCGAGGATCAGATCGACAAGGCACTGACCGCCCTGGTCACGCGCGACGCGGCTCTGGCTTGCGAGGTGATCGAACGAGACCACAAAGTGAATGCGATGGATGTAGAGATCGACGAATCCTGCATCGAGTTGTTGGCGCTCCATCAACCAGCGGCGCGAGATCTGCGGTTGGTGACGACGGGAATGAAACTGTCGACTGAGCTGGAACGTATCAGCGACTTGGCAGAGAGTATCTGTGAGCGGGCCATTGAACTGAATGAAGAGCCTCAACTCAAGCCATACATCGATATCCCACGGATGGGAAGCCTTGCACGGGTGATGGTGAAGGAAAGTATCGATGCCTTCGTCAAGGAGGATGCCGAGCTGGCTAGGAAAGTGATCGGTGATGATGACTTCGTCGATGATCTCATGGAACAGTTATTTCGTGAACTCCTCTCGTTCATGGTGGAAAATCCACACACGATTTCCCGCGCCATTCGGTTGAGCTTTATCGCTAAGTCGCTTGAACGAGTGGCCGATCATGCCACCAACATCGCAGAACTGGTGGTCTATTTGGTGGAAGGCAAGATCATTCGCCACACGTCACCATCGGTTCGGCCCTGAAGCTGCGAAACGCTGGTTGTTGAGCAGATACGAGGATGATCGCTCTTCGTGTTCGTTTGAAATGACCCTCACCCTGTGGTAGCATTCGCGGCATGGGTGCTACCACCTCGGCTAGGCGGGGAGAAGCCCGTCGAGCCCCCTCTCCGCCTTCTCACATTCAGCGTGAAGTCATCGGCGTGATATTAATCGCGCTGAGCCTGCTCATGCTCTTGAGCCTCTTGTCGTTCGTGCCCGGAGAAGCAGAAATGGTAGCGAGTGGAGCTTCGACAGCGAATCCGCCGCGAAATCTCATTGGTTCATTTGGCGCATTGTTGGCTGGTGGCTTCTTCTACGCCATCGGTGGCGCGGCCTACCTCTTTCCGCTTCTTTTGGGCCGATTAGGGGTTCGCTGTTTTTCTCTGACGCCGGTCAGCGTCCGGTTTCGAACGGCAGCAAGCTCTCTCGCCGCAGTCGTCTTCCTGAGCGCGTTTCTCCATCTGGAAACCACGGGGGTTCCGACCCTGACCAGTGGGATGATTTCCCGCGGGATAGCTGGTGGAGCTGTTGGGCAGGCGATTGCCGAAGGGCTCCGCGCGGTCTTCGCGGGAACTGGAGCCCATATTCTGATTATTGCCGGATTCCTTGTGTCTCTTCTGCTGACCACACCGCTCTCATTGGCAGAAGCTGTTCGTCGGATGCCGGAACGTTGGACCGCTTTCCGTGAAGGGGTTTCAGCGATGAGACCCGAGCGATCGATGGCGGTTCAAAAGGAGACCGTCAATCGAAGGGTAAAGACGAAAACATCCAAGCTTGGTCAGGCCATCACGGACGACGAACGCCTTGCTGAGAAAAGTCAGGAGTTTGAGCCGTTCACAGCTCCTCCTGCTCCGATCATTCAACCATTCTCCAATTCTCTACCCGCGGTTGAACCGGAGGAGACTGAGCCTGAAGTCGTCGCTTCACTGGCGGATTCCGAGGACTATCGTTTACCTGACCCAGAACTCTTGTTATGTGAACCATCTGGGCCATTGGACCGAATGTCGGATGAAGAGCTGAAAGCCCAATCCGAAGTCCTATCTCGCGCTTTGGCAAGTTTCGGCATTGAAGGAACGGTGACAGAAGTCAGACCCGGACCGGTCGTGACGATGTATGAGTTCGAACCAGCACCCGGTACCAAGGTGGCCCGTATTGTAAATCTGGCCGATGACCTTGCCTTGGCGCTCAAAGCCACGAGTATTCGTATTGTCGCGCCGATCCCTGGCAAATCAGTCGTGGGGATTGAAGTGCCGAACAGGTCGCGAGAGACCGTCTCCCTGAAAGAAGTCGTCATGAGCGAGGCCTTTCGTCGGGCCAAGTCCAGACTGACGCTGGCGTTGGGCAAGGATATTTTCGGTGCCCCGATCACCGCTGACTTGAAGACCATGCCGCATCTGCTAGTCGCCGGTGCAACGGGGGCCGGCAAAAGCGTCAGTTTGAATACCATGTTGCTGAGCATCTTGTTCTCCTCCAAACCCAATGAAGTGAAGCTTCTGCTCATCGATCCGAAGATGCTGGAGTTTCAATCGTATGAGGGAATCCCACACCTACTTCGACCAGTTATTACGGACCCCAAATCTGCGGCGAGGGGCCTCGGATGGGTCGTGGCTGAAATGGAACGGCGATACAAGTTGTTGGCAGAGGCGGGTGTGCGGAACATCGATGCGTACAACCGTATGGTGGCCGGTCTGCATGAGGCTTTCGCTGAAAACAGCACATCGGGAGTCGAACAAGCTGAGCTCCCGATTCAGTTTCTCTCGGAAGAGGAGCGTCTTGCAGCCGGGGAAAGCTCGATCCCTGAGGGCGAGCGCGGATGCATGCAGCCGAATCCGACACCGCCGGAACCTCTGCCGTTTATCGTCGTGATGATCGATGAGCTGGCGGATCTCATGATGGTCGCCCCGAAGGATGTGGAAGATAAGATTGCCCGCCTCGCACAGATGGCTCGGGCTTCCGGCATCCATTTGGTTTTGGCCACACAACGTCCGTCCGTTGACGTGTTGACCGGCTTGATCAAGGCGAATTTTCCCGCCCGCATCGCCTTCCAGGTATCTTCCAAAACCGACTCGAGAACCATTCTGGACGCCAACGGCGCTGAGGCTTTGCTTGGCCGAGGGGACATGCTGTATCTTGCTTCCGGCACCGGTCGTCTCACTCGCTTGCATGGGTCCTTTGTGTCGGACGACGATGTCCGCTCGGTCGTGGAGTTCGTGAAGAAGCAGGCCATGCCCGTCTACAATCAGGAGCTCCAGTCGCTGAAATTGGAAGAAGCGGCCGAAGAAGAGGCGAAAGATGAAGTGTATGAACAGGCCAAAGAACTGGTGTTGTCAACCGGACAAGCGTCGGCTTCGTTGATTCAACGCCGACTCCGGGTCGGGTATCCTCGGGCGGCGCGGATGATCGAACAGATGGAATCGGAGGGAATCGTGGGAGCGGCGGGACGAGATGGGCGTCGGGAAGTCCTTGGCCGGCGGGGCCCGGTAGGCGCGGCGGAAGCATGAGACGGTGGGGCGTGATCGCGTTGTGGATTCTTGTGGGTGCGCCGGTTTGGGCAGGGGATGCTTCGGTCGATGAGAAGCAGACACGTGAGGTTCGCGAGGTCGTGAAGCAGCTGCAAGCGCGGTACGAGAAGACGAAGGACCTCCAAGCCGACTTTTCACAAAAGACGAAGATTGAGGGTTTTGAGCGGCCTGTCATGTCGTCCGGAAAGGTGTACATTAAGAAACCTGGGCGCTTGCGATGGGATTACATTGATCCAGCGAGCGAGCAGATCTACGTGAACCAGGACGACGTCAAGGTGTACGTTCCAGAACATAAACAAGTCTTGGTGGGAAAACTGACGCAGATGGCCGCGTCCAAGGCGCCGTTAGAACTGCTACAGGGCGCCGCCAAATTAGATGAGTCGTTTGAAGTCGAACCCACCACGGGGACCGTACGTGGAGCCGGTGGCATTCCGCTGATCACCCTGACTCCCAAAAATAAGGAGCATGAAGCAAATCAGAATCTTCAGAAGATTGTGGTCGAGGTGTTCCCGAAGACATATTTCATTCGCAGCGTGTCGCTCCATGAAATCAGCGGCAATGTGGCCGTCTTTGAATTTTCAAACTTGAAACCCAATCTTGGACTAGGTAATGAGGTGTTCGACTTTAAAACACCACCGGATACGGAAGTGGTCAGGGCTCCCGTATTGAACGGACCGTAGAGAGTGGTCGCAGATTCCAGCTCGTCGGCTGGTAAAGGACAGAGAATGAGCACAGCGGTTGCGAATCATGCGGGTACGGTCACGGAAGCTGTGAATCGGGCCGTGGCTGGATTGGCGTTCGAACGGCTCCATACCGAGTATTGGGAACAAAATGAGTTTCTGGTCATCAAACAGTTCTTGCCGCGCTCATTTGTGGAGGACATGCTTGTCCCACAGGCCCAGGGCGCTAAAGTAGAGCTCAATCGCAATTACATTCCAGGGCATAAAAAAGGCGGAAGTGTCAGCTATTACACGGTTCAGGAGAAGGCTCCGCTCTTTCTCGAACTCTACCGTTCACAATCATTCAGGGAGTTCTTGAACCGGCTGGTCGAAGCCAAGCTGATGTTCTGCCCGGATAACGATCCCCATTCGTGCGCACTCTATTACTATACAGAACCGGGTGACCACATCGGCTTTCACTACGATACGTCATACTACAAAGGCGCTCGCTATACGATTCTCATGGGGCTCGTTGATCGATCGACCCAGTGCAAGTTAGTGTGCGAACTATTTAAGGACCACCCGACGAAACAGCCACGCCATCTTGAACTGGTGACTGAGCCGGGAGACATGGTGATTTTCAACGGTGACAAGCTCTGGCATGCCGTCACGCCTCTCGGCGAGGGGGAAGAGCGGATTGCGCTGACGATGGAGTATGTCACCAATCCAGAGATGGGAACGGTGAAGCGGCTCTACTCGAACCTCAAAGATTCTTTCGGCTATTTTGGCTTTTCCACGGTCTTCAAGCGGGCTTTAGGCTTGAATCGATCCAAGTAACCCACGTCAGCGAATCTGCAGGCTTCCGGGTTCAACCAAGAACACAGGTCATGTCATAACGAGTGGGCGTAGGCAAAGCTGTGCGCAGCAGCGTTTCCTTCCTTATTGGTGCAGGTGTTTCATACCGGCTGCGCAGAGAATGATGAAAAAACCCATCCAAAGCGCGGCCCGCTGGAATGGGATAACCTCGTAGGTCTCTCCTTCGTCGGCTTCGTCTTCGGATCTAAAGATGACGGTGTAAAGAAATAACGTGAGGAGGCCGAGCACGAGAAGCAACTTGATCATAAAGACCATGAGGTATTTGGCGTGGTGCTGGACCCCATTCCCAGTTTGTGAAACGATGACCTGATTGACGTAGTGAAGATTCACACCTCCGGTGAACAGCAGCACGAGCAGGAGAATACCAGCGACCTTTTTGTAGTGCTGATAGAAAATGTCTGTGATGGGCTTGATCTGATCCTTTGGAACGGCTTTCTGCAGTCCTGGAGCGACTGCCATGACAAGAAATGCCAAGCCTCCAATCCAAATGACTGCTGAGAGGAGGTGAAGCCAGTGGTTGAGGATCGGAATGAGGATATTGAGATCCGTGGAAATGCTCTGGAAAGTATCCATGGCGTTAATACCGAACGCTGTAGGAGAAATGCTGGATGGTCGACAAGAACATTCGGTTTCCGATCGGGATTACTCTGTATGAGGCTTGAAGATGGGTATGTCGTTGCCGAAGCGTTTCTTGCGCAGCTCGTCCATCAATTCTACGGTAATAAGAGGGATGTTATTTTCACGGGCATGTTTCTCCACGCCCTTTTTCACCATCGCGCGCAGGAAATAGGGAATCCGACTCAGTCGGAGCGCAGATGCCTCATCCCAGGACATTTCTGATTCTTCCGCGACGTTGAAGGCGACTTTGATCTTTTCACCACCCTTGGGAGTGTAGAGGCACCACTGATCCTCATCCAACCAGTCCCCATGGTCGACATAGGGACGAGCGCGGCAGCCGCCACAGATGTCACTGTATTCACAGTCTCCGCATTTCCCTTTGAGCTGGGGATACCTGAATGAATTGAAGACGTCCGACTGTTCCCAGAGATCAACGAAGCTGTGCTGGCGCACGTTCCCTGCAGAGAGAGGCATGTAGGGGCAGGGGGTCAATTCTCCATTAGGTGTCACGCGGGCGTAGTTCGTACCTGCAAGGCAACCTCCCCCCATGTATCCAGTGGCCTTGGTGATTGGAGAGTTGGGGTCTTTCTCATAGGCCAGTCGCTTGAAGTGCGGGGCACAGCGAGCACGAACTAGCATACCTTTGTAATTGTCTTGGCATTCAACCAAGTAGCCCAACACTTCTTCGTATTGGGCAGGCGTAATGTCGGTCAACTCTTCTCCTCGTCCCGTGCACACCATGAAAAAGACGTTCAAGACACGAGCGCCGAGCTGATGTGCCCACTCAATAACCTCCGGGAGTTCCTGGTAGTTCATCGGCTGAGCGCTGAAGTGTATTTGAAACTGGAGCCCGTTTCGTTTGCTTGCTTCGATGCCGGCTATCGCCGCTTCCCAGGCTCCTGGTACCCCTCTGAAGGCATCATGTTTGACAGCCTCCAAAGAATCGATACTGATGCCGACACCCATCACACCGATTTCCACAAGGGTCTTGGCTAATTGATCGTTGATCAACATGCCGTTGGTACCAAAGACCACCATAAAGCCTAGTTTGACGGCATAACGAGCAATATCGAGAATGTCGGGCCGGACGAGTGGTTCGCCACCAGTGATGACCAACAGACAGCCTTTGTTGACTTCCGCGATCTGGTCGATCAGACGATAGCATTCTTCCGTGTTGAGCTCGTCATCTCCACCGGCTGCTTTCGTCGTTGCATCGAGATAACAGTGGTCACATTTAAGGTTGCAACGCTTCGTTAAGTTCAGCGCGACGAGGTAAGGCTTGAAGTCATCGACGGTTCGTCCGTCGAAAGGGTCATCCGATTTCGGAGTGGGAGTCAAGAACTGCGTAATGTGTTGTTGAAATGCTCCCAGTGCGCCAGGAAGTGCAGAGCCGTTGAAAATGGGTAGGGATTTGCTCATGAGGTCTAGGAGCCAGGGTCGAGCGTTGAGTTCTGAGTTGTTAGCCTATCGATGATGCCTGTATGGTGTTGATCATCACCCAGGATTGGGCGACTACGTGCTGATTTTACCTGTGAGGTCAGCGATCATATCTTTGAGATTGCCGGTCTTCATAGCTTCTGCCATGTAACCTTTGGCCTGCTCGATGCCTTCATTGGCGACCTCGATCGTGATCACGGTCGCTCCAATTTTTTCAGCGTGCTTGAGAATCAGCGCTTTCGTGCAATCTCGCATGAAGCCTTCAGGAGCTCGATCCAATCTGGCTTGTGCGTCATCCGTCCAACGATACGCTGAATCGGTTTCAGCCTGTCCGTTTGAGCCATTGCCACCAGTTTTCGGAGATTCAGACGCGGCTTCCACCACCGCTGGCGTGCCGGTGCCCTTATTGGAGAAAATGGGGGTGTAGTCTTCCGCCGCGGCTTCCGTAATCATCGGGGCGGCATATTCGAGCGTGATGGTTGTCATGCCCAACTTACGCGCGCTTTTTTCAATTCTCGCTTTCGCCCGTCTTCGTTGGAAGCCAGCCGGAACGGCGCGGATCGCTTCTTTTGCATCCTTGGTCCATTGCATCGGCACGTCATCGTAGGCGACATCGGTCTCCAGTTCGCCTTCGGATGTCGCCGCCACTTCAAAAATCTTCTTGTCGACTTGTTTAAACTTCGTCCCGTCGGCACTACACACCGGACATCGGACGGGGGTGTCACCCTTGCCGATGTAGCCGCAGCCATCACAGACGAAATATGTTTGACCCATGCGGTCCAGATAGGCCTGAGTGCCCGCATCGATCTGTTTCGGCTTTTCCTCCACAATCTGGGTCATGATCCCGCTCAACGTCGGTCCCATGAGATCTTTGGTCACGGCCTCGTCGGCCTGCATTTGGTCTCGGTTGATACCGGCTGCATCGAGATTCCCGCCAAGCGCCCGCATGGCGTCCATCGCGCCCTTCGGCAAAATATGTCCGACTGCGGCGTCTACGACGGTGTTGCTGATGATCGTATGTCCTTTTTCAATGGCATATCGATGGATCGCTGTTTTGGCGACTCCGCGCGCAAAAACAGGGATCTTTTCCATCCGTCTCAGCGCCTCTTCCGTCCAGGCAATCGTGTATTCCGCTTGGGTATCGATCGGCGGGACATATTTGCGGTTGGAGACCAGGACGTTGCAGGGCGCACTCCTGAGTAGATTTTCGGTGTTGCTGCCGACGTCCATGTCTTCATCGCTATGGACGCCGATGCGTCCCACGATCAACAAGGCAGGGACGTCCTTGCGGACATATTGAATGATCTTCTCGAACGCTTTTCCGTCAAGCAAAGTCGTTTTCACGTCGGTTTGTTCGGCTTGAGCAATTTCTCGGGAGATGTCTAAGTGCGATTGGTAGATTTTTGCCAAGCCGCTATCGATAATCTCTTCGTGAAGCTTTTCCTGCTCTTTAAACCGGAACACCTTGCCGGCCTCTTCGTTAAGCACTCCGGAAATACTGTGGAAGGCGGCATAATGGAAATACGGATCGAAGGCTGAGATCGCCTCCACCGGCATATTAAAGGCTTTGCCGAGGGCAAGCCCGGTCATCAGCCCGCCGAACGAATAAGGGCTTCCGTCGACCGCCACCACGATCTTGCCACCCGTCAACGGTTGAATATTCTTGATAATCAACATGTCGGAGTTACGGACTCGTCGGACAACGCGTTCGGTATTGCTGCCGATCACGCTGTCTTTGACCGCGCCGACTCCCAAAGCCCCCATGATGACCAGGTCGTACCCGTTGGTATTGATGTCTTCAGCCAGCACTTTCCAATTTCGTCCCTCGAGCGATCGTCGCTCTATCGGAAGATTGGACTCCGTGCATTTTTTATCGACGTAGTCGAGATAGGAGTCGGTGATGATTTGTAACCCGCGGGTGATCAGGGAGTCGTGAATCTGGCGCTGGCGATCAAGTTCCTTTTCATCGTGGTATTCCTCGGGCAAGCCGGCTTCCATCTGCTTGAACCGCTTGTCATGCATCTTGGCGGCATAGACATGGCTTCCCACGATCTTAGAACCGAAGGTCTTTGCCAAATGGACACCAACGTCTACCGCTGTATTGGAATGGTCGGAATTATCGACCGGAATGTAGATAGTCTTATACATCAGGGCGCCTCCTTAAGGCGCGAACCAGACAACGGGCTAATGGCCGTAATTATTTGAAAAACCAAACGATTGACGTATGAAATCGGCACCAAAAGAGAATGAATGATAGCACTGGCCGAAACTGGAATGCAAGGCGTCGCAGCGTGTTCAGCGAGGCAACAACCACAAGAATTCAGGCACGAGACGGTCGAAGGTAATCACCCGGCTGAGCTTGTTCTTGGCTCTGTCGCTTGCGAAGGGGATGAAGCTGGTCGCCGCGAAGCAAGAATCTCTTCCAACGATAAGAGAGCATCTCGACCAGAGTTGCCTTCCATTCCTCGACTGAGGTTCTGGTCGGCATAGGTCGGTGATGGGTTGGTCGATTGAGAGAGTGAGCCTGTCCATCGACGAGGATCACTGCTGCCCTGCTTTCGTTCCCATGCCCGAAGACATGCCTTAGCGATAATCTTATTCAGTGGGGCAGGGTTATAGAGTAATTTCCTGATGCTGGTGGGTGTCAGCATCAGGGGATTGTAACCCGCGGATAAATAACCTTCTTCTAACAGTCGCTGCTCCAGATCGGTATTGGGCTGGATGCCCAGAAAGAACATCAACGGGAAGACACGCTCTTCTCCAAGAATCGACGCCACTATCTTGTACGATTCGACGCTTTGCAGCAGGCTCTCTTCCGTTTCCTTGGGGCTATTCAGGGAGTAGTTCAGAATGACCTTGCCTTTAAATCCGGCCTCTGCCAGATAGCGACAGCCGTCATAGAGCCGTTCAAGTTTGAATCCCATGTGCAAATTGTTCAGCACTTCTTGCGAACCGGACGTGATGGCCACCTCCAGATCGCCGACGCCCGACCGCACCATCAACTTGGCGAGCTCTGAGGTAATCAATGACGTGCGGATATAGCCGGACCACTCGATATCAAGTTTCTCCGCGACGATCCGCTCAAGAATTTCAGTACATTGCGGGTAGGCTTCCTTCCCGGTGATGAACTGCGCATCTGTGAACCAGAATCGACGGGTACCCCATTGATGATAATGCTGAGCGATGTCTTTCACGACTGTTTCAGGTGGCCTGTAGC
The DNA here is from genome assembly GCA_041742455.1 of Nitrospira sp. Taxonomy (GTDB): domain Bacteria; phylum Nitrospirota; class Nitrospiria; order Nitrospirales; family Nitrospiraceae; genus Nitrospira_D. Next base: position 45,280 of record JBGSIO010000005.1, read on the forward strand.
GTACCCGCTTGCCTTCTATGTAGGGGTAGAGGCAAAAAGAGCAGTCATAGGGGCATCCTCGTTTGGATTGTACCCCGATGGATTCGTCTGCATATTCCTTATATTGTGGAAAAATCGAGGTGAGGTAGGGGAGATCCACCGGCGATGATTCAAGAAGTGCCGGGGATGCCTGCCGGCCTTTCCGGATTTGGTTTCCTTCTTTGATAATGTAGCGTTCGTCCTCGATCGAGCGACTTTCAATGACCTTGAGGATAGCGTCCTCCCCCTCGCCGAGGATCCCGATGGTCCCTTCAGGAAGCTTTTCGATCAATTGATCAGCAAAGGCCGTAAACGCTCCACCGCCGATCATCATCTGAACTCTAGGGAACTCCTTGCGGACCAACGCAGGGTACGACAGGATGGTATTGATGTGATTGTAGTAGCGATAAAGCTGCTTGACGCCGGCGAATGACGCGGTGATCCGCTTGAGCGGGTTGCTGGCAAAGTAGAAATTGAAGGCATGCTCCAACGACGAGTCGCCTTCATGCGGCGAAAAGATCTGAATGTCCCGCCAAGAGAAACACACCAGATTGGGCATGCACTCTGTGGCCGCGTCGAGGATGGCCTGCTTTCGTTGTGCAACAGGGAATAGAGACAGGTCGAGAATCCGCTGTCGAACTTCCGGTTTCCGCCGATGAATAAAGTCGGCGATATAGGTGACTCCGATAGGATAGACTTTCTTGCAGGGAAGAAAAATGTAGAGAATCGAATTCATCGTCTTAAAGGCGTCACGCCTGAAGGTCGACGGATTTCAGGAGTCATGACGCTCGATCTTATAGGCATCGCGATGGTTATTTCGTTGCGACATGGATCGCGACGATCCCACCGCTGAGATTCTTGTAAGACACCTGACGAAATCCTGCATCGCGTAAGACTTGACACAACCGCTCTTGATCAGGAAAGGTTCGAATCGAAGCAGGGAGGTATTCATAGACGCCGGTGCGATCACGGGCGACAATCGTGCCGATCCATGGTAACAGTTTAAACGAATACCAATCATACAGTGTCCGCAACCAGCCGAACACCGGGCGCGAAAACTCCAGGCACACAAAACGGCCGCCGGGCTTCATGACGCGGCGAATCTCTTGTACAGCTTGGGGTAAATCCCCGACATTGCGCATGCAAAACCCGGTCGTGACCGCATCAAACGTATTATCGCCGAATCCTAAATGTTCGGCGCTGGCCTGGAGGCAGGTGATTTTCTCCGAAAGACCTTTCCTCCCGACTTTCTTGAGGCCCTTCGCGAGCATCGCATGATTCAGATCCGACGCAATCACACGCCCCTTGGGTCCCATCCGAGATTCCACGAGCAGGGCGAGATCGGCGGTACCGGCTCCGACATCCAGGGCGGTTCCCCGTCCGACAGGGGCGATAAACGATGCCGTAATTTTTTTCCAATAGTAATGAAGGCCGAAACTCAAAAGGGTATTGTTGAGGTCGTAGGTACTGGCAATGGAGGTGAACATCCGCTGAACGGCATCTTCACGCGCTTGCCCGGACCACGTGGAAACCACCTTCGCCGGGGCTTGAGAGTCCCGCGCTACATGAGGGCGTTCGGTTTTCACCATTCGATCGTGGTAGCACCCGGTTTCTTGCTTTGTCAAGGCGGGGAGAGCAGATGATAAAACCTCGCTTCGAGAAATATTGCGCGTGGCGAAAACGAGATCAAGGGAAGATAGGAAAGCGATGTGTCTTCGATCGTCGGCTAAAGGGCATGGTGTCGGGCCTGGTTTTACGTCACTGTGCCGCATTGAGAACGATGGATGAGGCCTGGGCCAAGAGGGCCAAAGAATCTGTCCTAAGCCCTGAAGGCGCCGCAAGGCCACGATCTGATTTCATCGCATGCTATACTCCCGCCCCTTATGCGAAACTCCATCGTCATTAAGGGCGCGATGGAGCACAATCTCAAGAGCTTCGATGCCTCAATACCGTCCGATACAGTCATTGGTATCACGAGCCCAATTGAGCGCACGATATCCGGCATGAGGCGATCCATTCTGATGCTAAAACGAGTTAAGATGAAATAAGGAAACCTATGGGCGAAACTCGCGTTGACCTGCAGCATTTGCTCGAAGACCTCCGCGACGCCTATCCGGGCGCGCTCGAAGAAACCATCCTGACCGAAGTGGTCGCCAATTCGCTGGATTCCGGCGCCACCTGTCTCCGGCTCACGGCCGACCCTGCTTCGTCGACGCTCACTATTGTGGATGACGGGTCGGGCATGAGACGGCGAGACTTGGTGCGATACCACGATCTGGCCGCCAGCACGAAGACGCGAGGGCACGGTATCGGATTCGCCGGGGTCGGGATCAAACTTGGGTTACTGGTCTGTGAAGACGTCGTCACAGAAACGCGGCGTGGGAAGGAATATGTGGCGAGCCGTTGGCATCTGGCCGGGCGCCACAAGGCACCGTGGAAGTGGGTTCCGCCGTTGGGTTTGGTGGCCGAACATGGCACGGCGGTGCAACTGAAGCTGCACAATGCGCTCTCGCCGCTGTTGGACAAAGGTTATATCGAAGGATCGTTGCGACGACAGTATCAGCCGCTGTTGGAACCGGAATTCGACGAGATGCTCGCGGCGTATTATCCAAAGGGATTCCGGTTCGAGGTCAATGGTCAAATACTGGAGCGCCGACAGGCTCAGGGCGCGGAGGTGTCGAAACTTGCTGTCTGCCTGGCGCGAAAGCGCAAGCCGGCGGCAGTTGGCTACTTGTTGCGAAGCGAGGTTCCGTTTCCGGAGGACCAGCGAGGCTTGGCGATCAGCACATTCGGCAAGGTCATCAAACGTGGATGGGACTGGCTGGGGATCACACCGACAGCACCGGACAGTATGACCGGAATGATTGAAGCTCCGGCGCTGGCTGAGGCGCTGACGCTGAACAAGGGAGACTTCGTCCGGGTCGGCACAAGGGGCGGGTTGTATCTTGGGTATCGCAAGGCCCTCCAAGAAGCGGTTTCGCAGCAGCTGGCCCGTTGGGGAGATATTCGGGAATCCGGAGACAGAGCCGGTCGTCGGGCGGTGCGGCCGATGGAGCGTGATCTGGAAACGGTTTTGGTGGATCTAGCCGAAGAGTTTCCGCTGTTGGCTTCGCTGGTTGAGCGGCGAGCCGGCGGGCAGAAGCGTTTGCCCATGGGGCAAGCCACGTCGGCGGAGGATGGACACGCGGTGCTTTCGATGTCTGTCATGACTGACGCGGAGGTCGCTGAGGAGGCGGGCATTCCTCCGGAAGCGATACAAGAACCAGTCGAAGTCCAACCGCCGCCTGAAGAGTCGCAAAGAGAACCGCACTCTCAGCCGGAATCTTCATCTGGTGTCGCCGTTGTGCCTGGAGGTAAAGGACGGTCCCGGCCTGGTCGTTACGGGCTCACCATCCGGTTCGAGTCGCACGAGGGAGATCCGGACCTCGGGCGCCTCGTCGAGTCCACCGTGGTCATCAACGACGCGCATCCCGCCTATCGCCGCGCTGTCGCGTCACGTTCGGAGGGCTATCATATCGCATTGGCAGTCGCGTTTGCCTTGGCTCGTCTGGCGGTCCCGCCCGCGGAGGAACATGAGTTCGTAACAGCATTTCTGATTCGGTGGGGCGAAGCCCTCGATGGGACTCGCCGCAGATCCCGCAAGCGATCGTAAGTCCACGATCTGATTTTATCGCATGGTATAATCCCGCCTCCTATGGGAAATTCCATCGTCATCAAAGGTGCGCGGGAGCACAATCTCAAGAACATCGACGTGGAGATCCCACGCGACAAGCTGGTCGTGATCACCGGCTTGAGCGGGTCCGGCAAGTCGTCGTTGGCCTTCGACACCATCTATGCGGAAGGGCAGCGGCGGTATGTCGAATCGTTATCGGCGTATGCGCGGCAGTTTCTCGAACAGATGGGGAAGCCGGATGTCGATTCGATCGAGGGCTTGTCTCCCGCCATTTCCATCGAACAGAAGAGCACCAGCCACAATCCTCGTTCCACCGTTGGAACCGTCACGGAGATCTATGACTATCTCCGGCTCCTCTTCGCCCGCGTTGGGCATCCTTACTGTTTTCAATGTGGGGAAGAGATTGCCGCGCAAACCGTCCAGCAGATGGTCGATGTGATTGCCTCGCTGCCGGAAGGCGTGAAGTTTCAGATTCTGGCGCCGATTGTCCGTGGCCGGAAGGGTGAGTATCGCAAAGAGCTCTTGGAGATGCGCAAGGCGGGCTATGTCCGCGCCCGCGTCGACGGAAAAATTGTTGATCTCGGCGAGGAGATCTCGCTGGATAAACAGAAAAAACATACGATTGAAATCATCGTCGATCGGCTGGTCATGAAATCCGGTGATGCGCTCATGCGGCGACTGGCCGATTCAGTTGAAACGTCCGTCAAGTTGACCGGTGGATTGGTCGGGGTTTTAACGGAGGATGGGCAGACCAAGCTGTACAGCGACAGACTCGCTTGCATCAGGTGCGGTGTCAGTTACCCCGAAGTCACACCGCGAGTGTTTTCTTTCAATAGCCCCCACGGTGCCTGTCCGGCTTGCGATGGCATCGGCTATGCCATGCCTCCTGGTTGTCCGGAGGAAGAGGACTTCACACTGTTGGAACCCTGCACCGTCTGCCATGGAGCGAGGCTGAGGCCGGAAAGCCTCTCGATCAAGCTGGCGAAACAGTCGATCGCCGAGGTAACTAGCCTTTCGGTTAGGGCGGCGGCTGACTTTTTCCACTCTCTCAAATTTTCCGACCGCGAGCTCGTGATCGCCCATCGGATCTTGAAAGAAATTCGTGAGCGACTCGGCTTTCTCGTCAATGTCGGCCTGGACTACCTGACGCTCGATCGGGCAGCGGCAACGCTGTCTGGCGGCGAGGGGCAACGGATTCGTTTGGCGACGCAAATCGGGTCTGGGCTGGTCGGAGTGTTGTACATCCTGGACGAACCTTCCATTGGACTCCATCAGCGGGATAACCGGAGATTGCTCCAGACATTATTGCGATTGCGTGATCTCGGCAACACGGTGGTGGTCGTCGAGCATGATGCGGAGACGATGGTTGCCGCTGACCACATTCTCGACATGGGGCCTGGTGCCGGTTCACAGGGCGGGCATGTCATCGCACAGGGGACGCCTCAGCAGATCATGGGTGATCCCGATTCGCTGACCGGCCAATACCTGCGCGGCATTCAGACCGTGTCCGTGCCGCAGCGACAGCGGAAGGCGAGGGGAACACTGTTTGTAATCGGGGCCCAGAAGCACAATCTGAAGAATGTCACGGCGCGTATTCCGCTGGGTCTGTTGACCTGTGTCACGGGAGTGTCTGGATCGGGGAAGAGCACGTTGGTACTGGAGGTGCTCTTTCATTCGCTCTCGCAGCTGCTCTACCACAAGAAGCCGAAAATCGATGGGTGCAAAGAGCTCAGAGGAGTCGATGCGCTCGACAAGGTGATCGACATCGATCAGTCACCGATTGGGCGGACACCACGTTCCAATCCCGCGACCTATACAGGCCTGTTCGGCTACATCCGCGATCTCTATTCCAATCTCCCGGAATCGCGTGTTCGTGGCTATAAGCCGGGACGGTACAGTTTCAATGTCAAAGGTGGACGCTGCGAAGCCTGTCAGGGTGATGGACTCATCAAGATCGAGATGCATTTTCTACCGGATGTCTATGTCACGTGCGAGGTGTGCAAAGGGCAGCGCTACAACCGTGAAACCCTTGAGATTCTTCACAAAGGCAAGAGCATCGCCGATGTGCTGAACATGACGGTGGACGATGCGTTGGAATTCTTTGAGCACATTCCGTTGATCAAGACGAAGCTCCAGACTCTGCACGATGTCGGGCTGCACTATGTGAAGCTCGGCCAATCGGCGACGACGCTCTCCGGCGGGGAAGCGCAGCGGGTGAAACTGTCACGCGAGCTCTCCAAACGTGCGACCGGGCGCACGATGTACATTCTCGATGAACCGACGACCGGTCTGCATTTCGCCGACGTGCAAAGGTTACTAGATGTGCTTGATCGACTCGTTGAGGCTGGGAATACGGTATTGGTGATTGAACACAATTTGGACGTGATCAAGAACGCCGATTGGATCATTGACTTGGGCCCTGAGGGTGGAGATCGCGGAGGAGAAATCGTTGCGGAGGGGCCGCCGAAAGAAATTGCCAAGGTGAAGCGATCGTATACTGGACAGGTGTTGAAAGAGGCAGGGTTGTAAGGGTGGATCTTTCGTGCGTCGCCATAATGCGATGAATCGAGACGGCAACTGAACCGTTACGATTGGCCGCGTGCGATTCTGAGGCGCGAGGATGCATCGCATGCCGTCGCCCGCGGCACTTTTGGCTAGATCTACCGAAACCCGCTATGGCGACTTCCAAAAGATCCATCCCTTCCACCCCTGGAGAAAAGATGGGCGAGGCGGCTGAAGGCGCTGATGGCCAACGGCCGTATAGTAGAGAAGTTATAGCTAATGCCTATAGCCAAATGAAAATGGAACGGCTCAAGGGCAAATGAAGACGTATTTTAGTAAACGACATGCTGACGCACTCAGGGATAAAAAGCTTTCCTTGAGTTTTTCCAAGCCTCTTCGCACGTCCATTGTCAGAATTCTCGATAGATTCTCGGTGCGAGGAGGATGGAATGATCAACAGAACTTTACCTTTGATGAAGCGATTACGAGTCTTCTGACGTTCTATGGCAAAGAACAGCTCGAAGCGTTTGACGAAAAGGACAAACGAGTATCAACATACTTTGAAGGTTTTATTAAGGGCGGCTATCCAAGCGAAGTACTTGATGCTATTGAAGCCTGGTTTGACATGAATCCAGACTCAGCGTGTGAGCGAGAATTGAACGACTGTCTGGCAATGAATAATTCGTCTTGGCGAATTGTTGCTGGTCAGGCAATGCTCATGGATTCTGAGTATTTGCATACTGAAATGCGGGTGAGAACGCTAAGACTTCTTAAGGAGGGTGATGCGACCGGAGCACTTGAGGAATTTCAAGACGCAATCAGTGACCTTCAAGCAGGCGAGACGAAGGACGCTGTTGTTAAAGCACACAAATCAATAGAAAGTGTCATGAAAACGGCTCTCGGTACATCCGAGCATTTAACTTTTGGGAAACTACTGGAACAACTGCTTAAGGGTGGTCTGATTCCAATCTACTATCAAGAGTTCCTGGTTCACTTTGAAAAGTTGGCGCTTGGTGCCGTAAAGGAGAGAAACCGTCCAGGAACAGGCCATGGGCAGGGTAATGTCGCAATCGATGTACCTCGAAGTCTTGCAGAGTTTGTAATCAATCTCGCTGGCGCTATTAATCTGTTTATCATCGAGCGATGGATGGAGACCAAAAGAGCCACTAAAGGCGGCTCAAGTTCAGCAAAAGCTCAGCCACGTCCGTAGATGTTTACTTCAACCTCCATCCGTTTGCCAGGAGCTCGATACCTCATCCACCATATCTATAGGTCTTCCCAGTATTTGATCAATTGCTTTCCAGCCAGGCGATTCCAAGCGACAATATGCCAGAAGTTTTCAAAAGAAGGAGGAGTGCGTCCGATGCAGACTGTCGCGTTGTTAACGATTTCGAACGTGTTTATGACATTCGCCTGGTACGGCCATCTGAAGTTCAAGGAATATCCCTTGTTCACGGTGATTCTGGCGAGTTGGGGGATTGCCTTTATCGAGTATTGCTTCCAAGTGCCGGCCAATCGGATCGGCCATGGGCAGTTCAGCGCAGCGCAGCTCAAGACGATCCAGGAGGTCATTACCCTCGTTGTGTTCTCGATTTTCTCGGTCGTCTATCTGAAAGAAGCACTGAAGTGGAACTACGTGGTAGGATTCGCGCTGATTGTCGCGGCGGTATTCGTGATCTTTAAAGAATGGTGAGATTGTCAGGGTTACGGCGACCTCCTGTCTTTCATGCCGTCCGTTGTTAGATCGTTTGTCTCCCGCTTGCAGCCCATCCGGTGGCTTACTACAATACCGCGCAATTCGTCCCAAACGTTGAGCGAAGGGGGATACCGGTATGCCGAAAGCAAAGAAGACTGACTCCAGTGCCAAGGGGGAGAGTGCCTCGAAGAAATCTACAGCATCATCTCCGGCTACCTCATCTCTTGCAGAAGATTTCGAAAAGCTCGGTATCTTTTATATGGGCCGGCCGTACGATCTCGCCACGAAGCAAGCCAAACCTGGATGGCTTCTCTATGACTCGAAAGATCTCGTGACGCATGCGGTCTGCGTTGGCATGACGGGCAGCGGCAAGACGGGTCTCTGTCTGGCGCTGTTGGAAGAAGCGGCGATCGACAACATCCCCGCCATTATCATCGATCCAAAAGGCGACCTCGGCAATTTGATGCTGACGTTCCCAAGTCTCAGCGGCGAGGATTTCCAGCCCTGGATTAACGAAGACGATGCACGCAAGAAAGGCCTGTCCCCAGCCGACTATGCCAAGGGCCAAGCGGAATTATGGGCCAAGGGTTTGGCGAGCTGGCAACAGGATGGTGCGCGAATTCAACGACTGCGGGATGCTGCCGACGTCGCCATCTACACGCCTGGTAGTAACGCCGGGTTGCCGGTCTCTATCCTGAAATCGTTCGCTGCCCCGGCCGCTGATGTGCGGGAAGATGCAGAACTTCTGCGTGAGCGTATCAGTACAACGGTCACGAGTCTGCTCGGCTTGCTCGGCATCGAGGCCGATCCTATCCAGAGCCGCGAACACATTCTCTTGTCTACGATTCTTGATCAGACATGGAGGAAGGAAGAAGACCTTGATCTTGCGTCATTGATCCACGCGATTCAATCGCCACCGGTTTCGAAGATCGGCGTCATGGATGTGGAGTCGTTCTTCCCCTCAAAAGATCGGTTTGCGCTGGCCATGAAACTGAACAATCTGCTGGCTGCTCCAGGGTTTCAGGTCTGGATGGAAGGAGAAGCGCTCGATATTCAGTCGCTGATGTATACGTCAGCGGGCAAACCGCGCCATGCGATTTTCTCTATCGCCCATTTGAACGATGCTGAGCGCATGTTCTTCGTGACGCTGCTGCTCAGTCAAATGGTCGGATGGATGAGGGCGCAATCAGGGACAACCAGCCTGCGTGCGCTGCTCTATATGGATGAGATCTTCGGCTACTTCCCACCGGTCTCTAACCCTCCCTCGAAATTACCACTTCTGACCTTGCTGAAACAGGCGCGAGCGTTTGGCCTTGGAGTCGTGCTCGCCACGCAGAACCCGGTTGATCTCGACTACAAGGGGCTAGCCAACACCGGCACTTGGTTCATCGGACGGTTGCAGACTGAGCGAGATAAGGCCCGTGTTTTGGAAGGGCTGGAAGGCGCTTCAACCAGCGCCGGAAAGAAGTTCGATCGGGGTCGTATGGAGCAAACGCTCGCCGGTCTCGGTAGTCGCATATTCCTGATGAATAACGTGCATGAGGACGAACCGGTCGTGTTTGAGACGCGGTGGTGCCTCTCCTATCTTCGTGGGCCTCTTACCAGGACGCAGATCAAGGCCTTGATGGATCCGGTAAGACGTGAGACGTTGAACGTGAAACGTGAAACGCCCGGGGCGAAGTCTTCGGCTTCGAACGCTTCACGCCCAATATTGCCACCCGATGTACCGCAGCACTTTGTACCGCTGCGTGGCTCGAAACCAGATAGGAGCGAATTGGTGTATGCCCCGATGCTCCTAGGCTCGTCGCAAACCCGCTTCTCCGACTCGAAGAGCGGCGTGGATAGCACACAGGATGTGACGGTATTGGCTCCCATCGCAGACGGGGCTATCGCCGTCGATTGGGACAAGGCCATAGCGGCTGAATTGGCCGTGGCCGACCTCGAGCGAGATCCAGATGAGGGAGCTCAGTTTCTGGCGCTGCCGGCGAGTGCCGGCAAAGTGAAGAGCTACGCTGATTGGAGTAAAGATTTCGGTGGCTGGCTGTTTCGAACACAAAAGGTCGAGTTGTTCAAGAGCCCCAGTACCAAGGAGATGTCCAAACCCGGAGAATCCGAGCGGGATTTTCGCGTGCGGTTGCAGCAAACCGGACGGGAAACCCGCGATAAGGCTGTAGAAGCGCTTCGCCAGAAATATGCCTCGAAGATCGCCGCGCTTCAAGAACGAATCAGACGGGCTGAACTGGCGAAGGAAAAGCAGCAGACCGAGTCACGCGCCAGTCAAATGCAGGCCGCTATTTCAGTCGGGGCCTCCATCCTTGGAGCCTTTATGGGGCGGAAGACGATCAGTGCCTCGAACATCGGTCGCGCGACGACTGCGATTCGGAGCGCAGGCCGCGTCCTGAAGGAGTCGAAAGATGTCGGTGTCGCGGAAGAGAACGTCGCCGCCCTCCAACAACAGCTCGCAGATCTCGAATATCAATTCAAGTCAGAAAGTGAAGTATTGGCCTCGGCAACCGATCCATTGAACGAAAAACTCGAAACGATTTCGATCAAACCTACCAAGTCCAACATTGCTGTTAAGCTTGTGTCCCTCGCATGGATTCCACATTGGCGGGATCATGAGGGACGGCTGACCGCCGCCTGGCAGTAGCCACGTACCATCATTTGCCAATACGTTCATGCCCAGCGTTTGACGAATGACGCGGGATGCTCTTGCTCAATGCTTCTTGTCTTTTTGCATGATCTTATCGGTCCAAGCCAGCAAAATGGCAGAAGCCAAGAAGGTCATATGAATGAAGATCTTCCATTTCAGATGCTCCGGATTCTCATTGGCCACATCCACAAACCCTTTGAGCAAGTGAATACTGGAAATGCCGATCAAAGAAGCAGCAAGCTTTATCTTGATGGTGCCGGGATCAACGTGGGTGAGCCAGTCAGGTCGGTCTGGATGGTGCTCCAAATCTAGTTTGCTGACGAACGTGGCGTACCCTCCAATGACGACCATGGTCAACAAATTGGCGACCATCGTCACATCAATCAACCCGAGGACGCCGAGCATGAACACAGTTTCTTCCATCCGGTTGATGTGGGTCACCATCTCCCAAAGCTCGTGGAGAAACTTGTATGCATAGAGTAGCTCCGCCACGATAAGACCAGCATAGAGCGGGGCTTGAATCCATCGGCTGGCAAAGATGACACTCTCAAACAAGGCTTCGACTTGGTTGCTGGCAGAGTGGGAAGTTTTAGGCGAGGGTAGCGTCTCTTTGGTGTGAGGTGAACGAGAGTCTGACATACGGGCCTCCTGAATTTAGCGCGGTGTATCCTAGTCAGTGAGGTCTAGCCTGTCAATTCCGTATTCCAGAATCGTGAGGTTTGGAGGGGTTGGGTGGGAGCATCCGAATGCCTTACGAGGGGTCTGCTGACAAACTTGCCAAATCTCTTGCCAAGCTGGTTGCGCGATCACAGGCATCCTTGATCTGCTCCGCACAACGGTGAGGCGCTTCGTCAGCCGGCAACCGGGCGAGTAGGATGTCCGTGAATCCGTTGATAGAAGTAAGTGCATTGTTCAAGTTGTGCACTAGTTTTGGCAATGATGGGGGCGAAACTGCGATGGGGAAATGAGACTGCGTGGCTTCGGTGGGTATTTTCGATGAACTGACTCTGATCAAGGCACTTCGAATTGCTAGGGTGAGTTCCTCTGGTGAGAGTAGAACGTTGGGTAGTGCCTCGTGCGCGCCGGCCTGAACCGCCTCAAGTAGTAGGGCTATATCTCCTCTTTCTGTAAAGGCAACCACAGCGCTAAAAGGGGCGGTCCTACAAAGAAAACGAACAGCATCAGGTCCACTACTGTCAGGAAGCACCAAGTCCGTAAGCACCACGGCGACCTCACGATTGGCGAGACAATTCAATCCTTCCTGAAGAGAGGACACTACTTGGGGAGAGGATGCGGCAGAAAAAGACTTTGAGAGAATATCTTGGAACCTCTGAGCCAGAGCCTTCTTTGGCTCGATAAGAAGGACGGAGATGCAGTTTGACACCGATGCGGACATAAGAATCCCTGAATGCGCTAGATGGAGCGGTTCAGCATCAATCTGACAGGACTAAAACCGGTATTCGCTGGTCTTGAGAACGGACCTGCCTCCTTATTATCGGAATTATCCCTTCAACTCTTAACTCTTTAGGCTGTGTGTAGGGCATCAGGACGGAGCGAGGTGAAGTTGCAGAGAGCATAGGAGGGTGTCGGGGGATCTACGCGATGGGATTTTCTTTGGTGTGTGCTGTATCCCGCGGCGTTTGTGTTATCGACACGAAGAGATAAAAGCATTGATGCCAAGTGCAAGGTTATTCTGCACTAGGAGCCTGTCCGATATTGCTCTCAACAACCACTTGCACTGTGCCGTCAGATTAGATATGAGCAGAACCTCCTCACTCATGATTTGGAGGCCTCTCGATGCAGGACCGCACCTTCCGCCCCTATGAGCCTGACCAATT
>JBGSIO010000006.1:0-115547 GCA_041742455.1 Nitrospira sp.
GAGGATTGGGGGCTTCGTGTGAAGTGGCCCTCAACAAACGACGCACACAGTTGGCTGAGGCGCGACGATCGCCGAACAATGCGACCCACAGGGCGGGTCGAATACGGCAACAACCGTGTCCAAGAAATCGTGAGCGGTACACGTGCGCATAAAGCTTACTCTGCGGAATCAGTGATGCTATCGTTGAACCGAGGTGCAAGCGTACGACTATCGATGAAGATATAGCCCCGCTCTGTACCAGCTTGATAGGTCAGATTGATTTCGGTATCGGTACCGCGCCAGTTGTACTGCTGGGTAAGCCCCCGTGCCATTTGCCCAGGAATTCGATCTAGTTGTCCGAATCGGCCTTCTAAATGGTTCAACACTTGTTTGTGGACCTGTTCACCTTCATAACGGATGACCACTCGTGCAAATTGATCATCCAATGAGACATAGCGGATGCTGCTCATTTCAGCTCCTGCAAACGATGAGACCCCTTCCTTGCGGAGATATTCAACGATATGCGAGCTCGAACGGATGGTTTCCAGGTCCTGGCGAGAGGATAAAACGGTCCCCCAAGGAATATCGTGAAATCCCTTTGGATCATTTGTCATGGGAACTGCCCATGCTACGACTACGCCGATCATGATTGTGAACGGCGCAGCCAACGGCCAGATATGCATCGTAAGGTGGGATGGGCGGCTCATATACGCTGACGGATTGGAGCGTGCCTTGAGTGTACTCACGCTAGCACGAGAACCATGCGAAGACAATCACCGATCGTCCTTGAGAACGCAGCAACCCCTATCTTATAATGCGCCGTTTTGGCAGGCGTTTGCTGACTAGGCCAAGGAGAAAAATCCAGTGATTGAGAGCGATGTGTTTGTGCAGGCCATGCAGGATATGGGGGTCGACTTTTTCACCGGAGTGCCGGATTCAATCCTGGGTGGAATCATCGCGGAGTTGATGAATCGACGACTGTACACTCCCGCTGTCCGAGAGGATGAAGCTGTCGGCATGGCCGCTGGCGCCTATATGGCTGGGAAAACGCCGGCCGTCCTCATGCAGAACTCAGGTCTGGGTACCTCGCTCAACACGCTCATTTCGCTCAATATGATTTATAGACAACCTTGTGTCCTGATCGTTTCATGGAGAGGCCAAGGGGGGAAGGATGCCCCGGAACATCTCGTGATGGGCGACGTGATGCCGCAATTGCTCGACACCGTCAGGATTCCCCACCGGACCCTGACCGAGAAAACAGCCATGGAGGACTTTCGGTGGGTCGCCGACACGTATATGAAGCAACAGATTCCGGTCGCGCTTTTCATTACGAAGGGTGTCGTGAAGGGATTGCACCCATGAGACCAGAAGAGGGAACTTTGATCAGTCGCGCACAGGCCATGGCAGCCTTATTGGACTTACTGACGGATCAACCGGTCATTATCTGTAATGGGTTTCCTTCTCGCGAGGCCCACAAGATAGCGGACCGGCCTACCCATTTCTATATGATCGGTTCAATGGGCAACGCTCCGGCGATTGCGCTTGGCGTTGCACTTGCCAAGCCGAATAAACAGGTGATTACCTTTGATGGCGACGGAAATGTCCTCATGGGCATGGGCACGCTCGCGACCGTCGGGGCCTTGAAACCGAAGAACTTCATTCATGTGGTCTTCGATAACGAAGTGTACGGAACGACTGGGAATCAGCCGACGATCTCAAATGTCGTACCGCTGGAGAAAGTGGCGAAGTCGGCAGGCTATGTGAATGTCGAGCGGGTCCTGGATCGTGACGATCTTATCTACGAATTCAAAGACATGCTGAAAAAGGATGGGCCCAGCATGCTGCTCATCAAGGTCAATGAATTTGTGGAAGATGCTGGTCGTGTGCTGCACGAGCCGCCGGAGATGACCCGCAGGTTTATGAAAGCGATTGAGAGATAAATGGCGCAACGAGGTTCCCTTGTGCATCCTGGCCGCGCACGAGAAGGGATATCGATCACGACGCTTTAACGCGGAAGGAGAGAAGCGTGATTCTCCTGAATCCTGGACCGGTAAACGTTTCCGATCGCGTGCGACAAGCGCTGCTTCGTCCAGATATCTGCCATCGAGAAGATGAATTCTCCGAGCTGCTGCACCGCATCCAAGCCAAGCTGCTCAAAGCATTCGTTCCGGGAGTTGAGTCGGACTATGTCGCCGTTGTGATGACTGGGTCAGGCACGGCTGCCGTTGAGGCTGCCCTAATGTCGTCGCTCCCGCACGGCCGTCGGATACTTATTCTCAACAACGGCGTGTATGGAGAGAGGATGTCCCAGATTATTGGGCTCCATCGCTTGGGCGTGAGTGAGTTGAAATTTGAATGGACGGTTCGGCCGGACCGGGAAAAACTATTACTCGCGTTACGCCAGCATCAGGAGGTCCATGTGGTCGGTATGGTGCATCACGAAACGACGACAGGCCTCCTCAACCCTGTTCATGAGATCGCGGAGATTGTCGATAGCCAGAATCGTGTGTTTGTGCTGGATGCCGTTAGTGCGCTCGCCGGAGAAACACTCGACATCGCCACATCGCATATCTACATGGTGGCAGGCACCGCTGGGAAATGCATTCAAGGGTTCCCAGGCGTTTCGTTCGTACTGGTGCGAAAGGGGTTTGTTGAGAAGATGCGATCGTATCCAAAACGGTCCTGGTACCTCCATCTGACACATTACATCGATAATGAAGGGCGAGGCACGATTCCGTTCACGCCGGCGGTACAAGTCTATTACGCGTTCGATGAGGCTCTCGATGAACTCCTTGAGGAAGGTGTCACCAAGCGCGTCCAACGGTACAAGAGAATGGCGACGCTGATTCGTGAACGAATGGCGTCGCTTGGCGTGAAGGCTCTGCTTCCCGCGGATCGGCAATCCAATACCATTACGGCTTATCACTTGCCTGATGGAGTGACGTACCAATCGCTGCATGACCGGCTTAAACAGCAAGGTTATGTGATCTATGCCGGACAAGGAAACTTAGAAAACAAGATCTTCCGCGTTGCCAATATGGGGGCATTGACCGAAGCACAGTTCGGCGGATTTCTCGACGCATTTGAACAGGCGTGTAAACCCGTATGAAAGCGATCATTCTGGCAGCAGGAGTCGGGAAACGTTTGCGGGAGGTGACGCAATATCGCCCCAAGTGCCTCATTGAGATCGGCGGTCAGTCGCTTCTGCATCGCTATCTCCAGTCCTTGGCGAGCGTCGGCATTCGTCGAGTGGATATCGTCGTCGGGTACAGGCAGGAGATGATTCGCGCGGCGGTCGAGAAGGATTCGTGTGGTCTCGATGTGAAGTTTTTAGTGAACGAAGAATTTCACCGAGGCAGCATTTCATCCCTCTGGATTGCCCGAGATGTGTTCGACGACGATACCATCGTGATGGATGCGGACGTGCTGTTCCATCGGGAAATTCTCCGACGGTTGGTCTCGTCGCCCCATGAGAACGCATTGCTGATGGATGAAACTGTGAAGCAAACCGGTGAAGAATGTATGGTGGTTGTGGCGGGTGGCCGCGTGATTGCGCTGACAAAAAATGTGCCGGAACACTACGACTATGCCGGTGAGGGCGTGGGATTTTTGAGAGTTCGGCATGCCGACACGCCGCGTGTCATCTCCTCGCTCCGGGACTACATCGACAAGGGGTCATGGGATATGGAGTACGAAGACGCTCTACTAGCGTATTTTCGGGACGTACGAGTCGGTCATGAAAAGATCGGAGGACTCCCCTGGACCGAAATTGATTTCATCAATGACGTAAAGAAAGCTGAGTTGGAAGTTTTGCCAAGATTATGAGAAAGTCTTCCCATAGGGGACGAAGGTAGAAGCGCACGATTGGGGGGAAGGGCGTAATCGTCGAGTATAGCTGAATGTGAGACTATGAGTAAGAGCATTCTCCAACGGAGAGCAGAGATTCAAGGATTGGCGACGGCGATTCTCCTGCCTTCAGTCGGAGTATTCGGCGGACCGATTGGGCCGGAGATCGGGGAGCTGGGTCCTCTGGCAAGTGTTGTGGGAATCGGACTCTTTCAACGCACGGTGCTGACCCTGCAGCGGGCGGGGATTCGACAGTTAATCGTCCTCTCAGGTTCGGAGGAAGAACAACTCAAGCTGACGTTGGGGAAAGGGCCGCGCGTCACGATTCCTGTCCGCTGGATGCCGATTCGTGAGTTTCCACTCGACGATCCTCGGACATGGGAATCGTTGGCTGCGGAAGTGCATGGATTTGCGCTGATTGCCAGCGTCCATAGCGTGTTTTCTCATGGGTTGATCGAACAATTACGGCGAGACGTGCGAGACGGACAATCGATCGTGGTCGCACAATCCCGACAGGATCAACTCGAACAACCGATGATGCATGGCGTGCCCTTGAAAATGCCCCCCGGTCGTTCGAAGACCATTGGCTCATCACGTTTAGAGGAGTCAACTCTGCGCGTCGCGGAGCTTGTAGTTGTTCCTGCGAGCCTCATGAGCGCGACAAATCAAGTGATGAATGAGAAAGGTAGCCCTCCGATCCGCCAGTGGATCGAGCGGGCCGCTACAGACGGTCGAGTACGGGTCGTGACAGCTGAAGCGAAGCGAGGCACCTGGTATCAAGAGGTTCGCACCTTGTCCGATGTGAACACAGCGGAAAACAAATTATACAACTCCCTCAAGGGTGAATTTGAAGGGTTTGTCGACCGGTACTTCAATCGGAAGTTGTCTCGTTGGTTCACGCGCCTCTTTCTCGCCATCGGGCTTTCGCCGAATTCCATCACGGCTCTTGCTGGACTCATCGGTCTCGTCGCCGCTGCCGGGTTTGGGCTTGGCACTTACAGCGCCGGTGTAGTGGCGGCGGTAGTATTTCAATTGGCGGCCGTCATTGATTGTTGTGATGGGGAAGTCGCGCGATTGACCTTTACGGAGTCGCCGTTCGGCGCATGGCTGGATCTTGTTCTGGACAACATCGTGCACATGGCGATTTTTGCAGGGATCGCCGTGGGGCTCTATACCACGAAAATTGGACAAGATGATGAGTGGGTTCCTCTCGCACTCGGCGTTGCGGCGGTTGTAGGGAACGCCGTTTCATTCTTGCTGGTCGAAAAGGCGCAAAAAATCAAAACGATGAGCGAGTGGAAGTCTCCGGCCCATGCAGCCTGGGCCGACACCCTGTTGAGAAATGTTGCGAGCCGGGATTTCTCGGCAGCCTTGCTGGGGTTTGCGCTCTTCGATCAATTATATTGGTTTCTCATCTTTGCCGCCGCCGGCTCGTTGCTCTTTGCCGGAGCGATGGTCTGGGTCATCCGCCCGTCCTCGATAGCATTGCCCCGATAATGCAAGTGACGCCTACACCACTGACCACGTGTTGAGGTATTTCCTACTCGCCCTCGGTCTTGCCGTTCTGGGCCTTCTCGTTTGGCGTATTGGACCCGGTCATATCTACGATGCGGCGTCGCGACTAGGTCCGGTCACCTTATTGATCATCCTCATTCCTTCTGTGCTCATGTATACAATCGAAGCCTATGGCTGGAAGATAGTGCTAGGGCCGGCCGGGAAAGCCGTGCCATTTTGGCGGTTGCTCACGATTCGGACAGCTGGCGAAGTGGTGAACATGACCACCCCAACGGCCTACTTGGGGGGTGAACCACTGAAGGCATATCTGCTGAAACGGCATAATGTTCCGATGGCGGAAGGGGCGGCGTCCGTGGTGATCGCCAAGACGACCATGACGATCGCCGAAGTGTGTTTCATTCTCGTCGGAATCTCTCTTGGGTTTTGGATTCTCGGTGCCGGAAGCTCGGCAGGGCAGACGATTACGGCGGCACTGGTGAGTGTGGGGTTGCTTGTGTGCTCGATCGCCGGGTTTGTCTTTATCCAGCATCGTGGACTCTTTGCATCAATTCTGTCGATCGTCAAGAAGCTGGGTGTGAGGATCAGAGTGTTAGAAGCGCAGGAAGAACATCTGCGCTCGATCGACCAGACGATTCTGGATTTCTACCGCCATCATAAGAAAGCGTTTCTCGCATCGACCGGAGTATGCTTTTTCGGCTGGCTGGCCGAATCGCTCGAAGTCTTTGGGATCATCTATTTTCTTGGGGAGTCGGTGAGTTTCTGGGCCGCCATCTCCATCGGAGCGCTGGCTGCTTTTATTAAAGGCGGGTCATTTTTTATCCCCGGTAGTCTGGGCGCTCAAGACGCCGGCTATCTTCTGTTGTTGCAAGCCTTCGGCTACAGCGACGTCACTGGTATCACATTTGCGTTGCTGCGACGGTTTCGTGAGCTGGTCTGGATTACCATTGGCTTACTGTGCCTTGCAATGGTCGGGAAACGAGGTATGAATCAGGATCAGCGAGTCGAAAGTCCGTCCTGAACGATCGTTCGAAACCGCTCAACCATACGATCCCATACAAACCCATGCAGTCGAAAGTCTGCGGCCCGCTCCACCTTGTGGAACTGCAGGCCCATTCGATTCCCCTGGACCCATCGAACCTCCGCTTCTTCAACTGGTAGTGACTGTGCATAATCAGGGAGGATCAGCCGCACACGGACTGTCGTCTGCTTGGGGAGGGTATCGTCACACTCGATCGCGCAGCCGAACACCGTGAGATTCAACACTTTCCCTTCCGCAATGGTCTGGACATCGGAAAACATTACGGGGTATGGCACGGGAAGCAGGACTCGATAGTGGTGTCGCTGATAGTGCTGTGTCGATTCCACGGTGGCCCAGTCTAAATGGCCACCTCCATGAGAATGAATCCCCCTTTGGTGGGGCCACGGAACGGCCTTATCGATAACGTAGGTTGAACGGAGCGGTCGCTGGCTCTGATCAAGCAGAATAGTGCTTGTTGAGATGCGCCCGTTGTAACTGCAGAACACACCGGACCAACATTTCTCGCTCCACCGAGGTCAATCTGATAAAGCGTGCGTGGAGGCGATAGGTATTCGGTGGGGAGGGAAGGGGATCAACCCGCAAGACTTCAATGGAGGCGGTAAAGGGTGCTTGGTCGGGGAGGAGCAACGTGCAGGCAAGTACCTCGTTGGCCTGGTAGGGGATATTGACCACCAAGCCGATGCCACCAGCGCTCAGATTCACGGATTTCTCAGTGATTGTCCCTTCGGTCATGTCTGTCTCGGGTTGTAACCGAATGGGCAGGGTGACGGTGATTCGATAGTAATCTCGCCGCTCTCGCCCAGTCGGCGGCGGGGCTGGTCCATCTGCTGACATGATGGAACCGAGTATACCAAAATAGGAGCCTATGACTAGCAGGCGATCCGAATCAGTGTGGACATCGATAAGAAAAGGGCAACGAAGGTTACTGCTTCGTATTCATCGCCTGGTGCCAGCGTCGGAGGTGTTTCAAATTGGGCAATCTGGTCTTGCCGTTGAATAGGTAGTTGCCGAGCACGCCGTACAGATTGTAATCCACGAACAACGGGCGATTGGTCAGCAGAAACGGCGAAGCCGCCAGCATGTCATCGATCGGCTTCAAAAGTTCCGCAAACTGTGTGCACAAGTACCGTCGGTGGCTGGTCCATTCCCGGACGCATCCTCGTCCGAACTTCCGTTCTTTGTGGCGAATCAGCACGATCTGCTCCACGAGAGAGAGCGTGAACGAATTAAAGGGAGGCATCTACTTCAGGAAGGAATACAGAAAAAGTACTTCCATGTCTGAGGCGTATTTTTACCTCTACCCAGCCACCGTTCCTCCTGACTATTTCTCGAGTTACACAAAGGCCAAGGCCAGCTCCCTTTTTCTCATTTGAGGAAAAGAATGGCTCGAAAATACGTGGCAAGTCTTTCCGTGAGATCCCACATCCATTGTCGGAGACTGATATGCAAACAAACGAACCAACCAAAGCATCTGGCTGGCCAGCCAGGTATTCATTGGTTATGGATACAGAACTAGTTGCTATGGTGATCATCCCTTTGGTTGAGATAGCGTTTCGGGCGTTCATCAGTAGATTCATCATGGCTTGCTCAAGCATTTGAGGGATAGCAGTAACCCAAATTGGTTCCGTGAAGGGTTCAAAGGCGACTTTCACATCGTTCCCTAGAATGGCTGAGAACGTCTTCACTATTTCCCTCAGTCGATCATTTATTTCAAAGGTGACATCATGTTCGATAGCAGCATGCCTACTAAATGATTGGATTGTGTGGATGTGGCGTTTACCCAGATTTATGGCCGATACGATCCGATTAGCCGTTTCCCGCAAGGGGCCTTGAGGGGCTTGACTAGCCAAGCTACTTGACTGTTTTTGGATGGACGAAAGAACGTTTTCGAACTCATTAGAGAACGCAGCTCCGATTCTGTCAAGTAACAAACTTGCTTTCTCGTCCGCTAACGCTTCCCAGTGCTGAATGCTGGCTTGAATCAATTTCTGCTGCTCTGGTGTAAAGCGCGCTTCCTGCGCCCGTGAACGAAGATGCTTAGCTCGCTCGAGCTCGATATAGGTTCCAAGCTTTTCGCAGTATCGACTCTCGATATCAATAAGCTGTTTTAGGCGTTGCAACTCTTCGTTTTCGGTTGAGGGAGGAAGGGCTTTTACTTGTTTTGAGAGCTCTCTCATCATCAGTTGAAGTTCCTTGTGGCCGTCCTTGCTGCTGTAAGGGATAATCCTGATATTGTAATGCGTTGAAAAGGACTGCCTTAAAACATCCCCAGCATCAGGGAAGAGGGCATAGTGTCGCCTGCCATATTCCTTATAGAGAGAAGCATGCGCCCCTAGAATAAGATCTAGATCGTGATCTCTCAGTCCATAACCAATAAATAATGCTGTGCGCGTCGCAAAAATATGGGCCATTGACGCCTGGTATAGCGGGCTAGAGTGAATTACATTTTGGTAATCTTTCTTCCTGAGTACAACTGTATCAATGTCGTCAGCATCCCCGTGCATTTTGAAAATAAAGAAGCGCTTGTGAGTGCATAGTTGTGATAGCTGAGCCAAGTTCTTCGATGTGAATGTGAACGGGTAACTATTACTTCGAAGTTGTTTCGCATAAGTTTGCTCGATCAAGGTGTCGTAGTTTGTTGTCAGGATTGCGCTAAGAGGCAGGTCCAGTAACAGCTCATGCACCTTTGTTGGCACGTTTCGGTTTCCACCAAAAGTATTCTGAATGAAGTTTCTATAGAGATCGCCACGTAAAAGATCTGCACATTCCTCAGCGACTTCTAGATAAAGGCCTTTCCGCAGTAGGGATTTCAGTTCCTTGCTCTGAGTGAAGCTGACCAGTTGGCTTTGGCACTCTGAAATCATCAATTCCAAAGTTTTTTTCCAATTGGGGAAGCCAGCCTGAAGGGAGAGGCCAGAGCCAATAATTCCGATAACTTCATTAGAGCGAAAAGAATCGATCAGATCTTGTGGGAATGTGATAGGTCTGGTCATTGCGTGCTTCTGTTTGATCTAGAGTACAAAGACGGAGCAGGCTACTTCGCACCAGTAACCATGTCAACTCGAAGTCTCTGCACCGGCAGGACGCATATGGTTGCGTAGTTATAAGGCTGTAATCAGCTAGTGTGTAAGGCAGTTCGAGTTGCGCTCACTTCTTATCTTTTATGTTAGGATGCCGCGCATGAAAGTGGCGGTGAATCTGCTCTGGGTCCCGCTCGCTCTCTTCGCTGCACTCGCGCTGGCCCACGTGGTCGGGGTCGTCAACCCAAACGAAAAGGTAAATGGTCTCTGGCTGGTCGTGGCGGCCGCTTGCATTTATGTGCTGGCCTATCGGTTCTATGGCCGGTGGCTCGCGAAGGAACCATGCATGCCGATCATCTGAGCTGATCATCGACGCAGAAAGGCGACTACTTGCTCTCGTGTGACGGTAGGAAACCCTTCCAGGAAGTCGTCGATCGTTTCGCCTCCTTCCAAGTATTCCATCAGTGTCTGAACCGGTACACGAGTTCCTGCGAAGACAGCAGTGCCTCCAAGTATGTCCGGTGAGGATGTGACCACGGGTGGTTGTGGGGCATTCATCGTTTACCAGTCTTCCTTATCAAATCGCGTTGAAATCGCGGCATCGAGAGGACGATCCTCATCTCGTGCTCGCATGCTACGAGCAGCCTCGGCCCAGCCGACTCGTGGCTTCGCTGTGTTGGAAATCAAAATCCGGCCTAGCTCCGCTCGGAGTTCGACATCGTTGCCCAGCGTTGCCTTCTTGAGCAGCGCTTTGGATAGACGGATGCCTTGAGCCTTGCCTATCCGAACAATGCGCGTTTTCATGTGGTCATCCTGAAGTGCCGCCATCGTAATCACTTCACAATCTGAAGGCAAACAGGTCCTTGCCATTCGTTTACAAGCAGCAGGCGGGTTGTTACTATGCCACGCGTGAAACACTTTCTTTCTCTCCTCTGGCTACTGCTCTCCCTTCTTGGGGCGATTGCGATGGCCCACGTGGTGGGCATCGTTAACCCTGACGAAAAAGTAAACGGGCTCTGGCTGGTCGTCGCGGCGGCCTGTATTTATGTGCTGGCCTATCGGTTCTATGGCAGGTGGTTGGCCAAGCAGGTTGTTGGACTGAATAATCAGCATGTGACGCCGGCGGTGCGGTTGAACGATGGAGTCAATTTTCACCCGACCAATAAAGTCGTGCTCTTCGGCCATCACTTCGCCGCGATTGCTGGGGCGGGGCCGTTACTTGGCCCGGTGTTGGCGGCGCAATTCGGATTTGTGCCGGGGTTTCTGTGGTTGGTAATTGGGGCGGTGCTGGCTGGGGCAGTGCAGGATTTCATTATTCTCGTCGCCTCGATGCGACGCAACGGTCGGTCGCTTCCCGAGATTGCGCATGATGAGTTAGGTTCCGTTACTGGTACGGCGACGGCGGTCGCGGTGCTTTTTATAGTAGTCGTCGCGCTGGCGGGGTTGGGGTTCGCGGTGGTGAATGCGCTCTACCACAATGCGTGGGGCACGTTCACGATTGCGATGACGATTCCGATCGGCCTCCTCATGGGCTTTTATCTCCAGAAGTTTCGTCCCGGCTCGGTGGCGGAAGTGTCGATACTTGGCGTGGTGCTTTTGATTGCTGCGGTGCTGTACGGCCGTGTGGTGGCGCTGTCATCCTACGCGTGGATGTTTGAATTCGATAAACCGGCATTAGTTTGGCTCTTGGCCGGGTATGGCTTTCTTGCCTCGGTGTTGCCGGGCTGGATGTTGTTGGTGCCACGTGGCTATCTTTCAACATTTATGAAACTTGGGGTCGTGTTTCTGCTTGGACTTGGCGTAATTCTCATGGCGCCGACTATTGAGATGCCGCGTGTGACAGAGTTTGCCAATGGAGGCGGTCCAATCATTCCCGGCACCCTCTTTCCGTTTCTCTTCATTACGATTGCCTGCGGAGCGATCTCGGGCTTCCATTCGCTCGTCTCGTCCGGGACGACGCCCAAAATGATCGAGCAGGAGTCGCAGGCGGTGGTGGGCTATGCGGCGATGTTGTTGGAAAGTTTCGTCGGCGTGATGGCATTGATTGCGGCCTCCGTGCTGATACCCGGCGATTATCTTGCGATCAATACCACGTTAGGCGAAGAGGCATTATCGGCTATGGGCTTTGCACCATCGAAGCTTGCAGAACTATCTCATATGGTGGAGGTGGATGTCGCGGGGCGTCCAGGCGGGGCAGTATCTCTCGCGGTTGGGATGGCGTCCATCTTTTCCGCACTGCCTGGCATGGCGGGGCTCATGGCCTACTGGTATCAATTCGCGCTGGTGTTCGAGGCGCTGTTCATTCTCACGACAATTGATACAGGGACCCGTGTCGGGCGTTACCTTATCCAAGAGATGGCGGGTAAGGTCCATGCGCCGTTTCGGCGGATCAACTGGATTCCGGGGGTTGTCGTGAGCAGTGGTTTGGTGGTCGGGGCATGGGCCTACCTAATTGGGACGGGAAGTATTTCGACTATTTGGCCGATGTTTGGTGCGGCGAATCAGCTGCTTGGGATGTTGGCGCTCTGCATCGGAACCACAGTGCTGATCAAGATGCGAAAAACCTCCTATCTCTGGGTGACGGCACTGCCGATGCTGTATGTGGGCTTCATCACGTTGACCGGATCGTACGAGATGTTTTGGATGTTTTTGAAGAAAGCTGGAACGTTGGCGGCGGGGCAAGCGTTCGCTCTCTATCTGGATGCCGTGTTGGTGGCATCGGTGGCGGTGCTGGGCCTGATTGTCTTGAGCGACAGTATCAGACAGTGGTATGGCTACGTGGTCTTGAAGAAGCCGTTTACATCGAGCGAAGTTCTCGTAATGGCGGGTGGGGGAACGGCTGGGCGGATCCAGACGGCGATCTGTCAGCACGATGATGAACATAGGTGTTTCAAGTTGCCGCATGGGACTGGGTGTTGTTAGAGCGTTCCAGTCAATCTCCCGTGCTCGTGCACCGCGCACGCAAGGTTTGTCATATTCATAAATTAAGGGCGGCGCTCGGGGCATGCGCGCAGTGGGAGACCGACCGAGACGCGCTTTGGAATTAGAAGGTAAGAGGAGGAGGCAATCGTGGCTGATCAGTTTTCATTCGATGTCGTGTCTGAAGTGAATATGCAGGAGCTGAAGAATGCGCTGGATCAGGCGACGAAAGAAATTAAGCAACGCTTCGACTTCAAGGACACGAAGACGGACATTACGCTGAAGGAGAAGGAAAAGGAGCTAGTCGTAATATCAGATGACGACTATAAGCTGAAAGCGGTTCTGGAGATCATCAAAGCGAAGTGCGTGAAGCGAGGCGTGTCGTTGAAAGCCTTCGACTACGGTACTGTGGAACCGGCGTTGAGTGGAACCGTGCGGCAAGTGGCCAAGATTCAGAGTGGCCTGGCGTCAGATAAAGCGAAGGAGATTACCAAGGCAGTCAAAGATTCAAAATTGAAAGTCCAAGCGCAAATTCAAGGCGAGCAAGTGCGAGTGCTGGGTAAAAGCAAGGACGAGCTGCAGTCGGCGATCACATTCTTGAAGGGAAAAGATTTCGGACTCGATTTGCAGTTTACGAACTATAGGTAATGTGTGTGTGGCGTGCGGCAACCTCATGAAGATTCTGCTGTGTCTCCTTTTCTTCACCCTCTCGCTTGTCGGCTGTAATCGCAGCGATCCGATCGTTCTCATCCAGCTCCATCCCCAAAATCCAGATATCATCTACGTCGCGACGAACGACTATATCTATAAGACTCGTGATGGCGGCCAGACCTGGGCGAACCTCTCACAGGGGATGAGCCATTCCCGTGTCATCGCGATGGCGATCGATCCGACCTATCCTGCGACGGTTTATGCGGGAACTAAGGGCGATGCCGTCTATAAAAGTCACGACGGGGGACAGCGCTGGGTATCGATGCGTTCAGGGCTTGATGACGCGACGATTACTTCAGTGGTGAATCATTTCGTATTCGACCCCGCTGACGCACAGCACATCTTTCTCGCCACAACAATGGGTGTGTTCGAAACTAAAAATGGGGGCGAGCAATGGACAAAGAGAATGGAGGGCATGAAGGAAGTGCTGATGGTTGTGACATTGGCCATGGATCCGACCAGGCCGTCCATTCTGTACGCGGGAACGAGCGGCGGTGTCTATAAGTCGATTGATCAGGCCGGCCATTGGGAGAAAGTAAACAATGGCCTGGTTCCACCAGACATGTTGAAAACATCACGGGCACTCAATGTGACCTCGATTCTCGTCGATCCATACGCCCCCGATACTGTCTATGCTGCAACGCTGAGCGGATTGTACAAGACAACTGATGCCGCCCAGGCATGGACGCGAGTTGGAGGGTCACTTGCAGATCAGATGATTATCGCAATGGTGCTGGATCGAACTCGTCAAGGGGTGATCTACATTACGGGGCGAGATGGGGTGCATCGGAGTGAAGACGGTGGTGCGACCTGGAAACTGATTAATAGCGGGTTAGCGACGACTAATGTCAGAGCCATCGCACAGAGCGCGACAGATCCGAGGATTTTCTATGCCGGCACCAACGGGAGCGGCTTGTACCGTAGCAAGAATGCCGGAGAAACGTGGAAGCCGATGCCGGCAATTGGAGGGAAGGGGTGAAGGCTATCGCTTCTGGCTGTTCAAATCGGAATCTCCGATAGCAGCACCGACTCCACGTTTTGGAACAGTGGACGTGCCCTCACGATTTTGCGCGTTGTCGACTTCAAAGCCGGTGCTGCTGGGCATGGAGGTATCTTGGATGTCCGTTCCTGGACGATGGGGAAGCTGACTATTGTGTACATCCTCCCCTCTGCGTGGGCGGAGCGATTCGTTCACATTGCTATAGGGGGAAACTGAGGCTCCAATGTCCGCACCGAAGTTGGCCTTCAGTCTGGTGTCCTCAATGTCTCCTCCGATTCGTGAGCGCAAGGTGGTGTCCTGAATTTCCATTCCCGTCGGAGCTGATGACGGCGGCCTCTTGGCCTTGAACTCCTTCTTGATGGCATCTTCCTCGTCTTGGATCTCCAATCTGACCCGGCCGCTACTTTCGTAATCGACTTGGTCCATCTGCTTCTGCGCCTCATTTAATTTGTCCAACCGTTCCTGCAGTCGA
The DNA here is from genome assembly GCA_041742455.1 of Nitrospira sp. Classification (GTDB taxonomy): domain Bacteria; phylum Nitrospirota; class Nitrospiria; order Nitrospirales; family Nitrospiraceae; genus Nitrospira_D. The sequence continues at coordinate 14,502 of JBGSIO010000006.1, forward strand.
AAGAGGTCTTCACGTGCACGCGCGACCGTTCCAACGATTTCGCTGAGAGTATATTGGCGGGCAAACGTGCCAAGTTTTGGGGCTGCTCCGGGGCCGCCACCCAATCCACTATTGCCAGAGCCAACTCCAAATCCTGCAGAATTAAAGACACCTTTTTGTTGCACGGCTTTCAGTACGTGGTTCGCCTCATCGATTAAATCAATGATGTGTTCGGGGGCATCGTCATCAGTCAAGCAGCACGAGACGAACGTCCGGTAACGGCCTGAAAATTTCGAAGCGACATTTTGTAATTCCACAATTTTGATTGGGTCACGATCCTGAAGATCGAACCCGTTTTTGCGGGATTTCTCCCTGAAAGTGTCCGCAGCAGTTTGGTCATAGAGCGGCTCACAACCCGGGGCCTTTTTTGTTGAAATCTGTTGATCGGGGGTTTTGCTTGAGCACCAATAGATCGGTGCCGGTTGATTCAGTGGGTTATCAGGATTGAAGTCCTTCGCGCCGACCTCCTGTAGAGTGAGCAGCAAGCCGCTGAGTGCGAGAAGACAACCTCGGCACGCACTGAGTGTAGGAGTCTGCCACATAGAGGCATTCTCTGATTCAAAACTCTGGAAGTCAACGAAACACCAAGAGTTGGAAGCTTTGGAACGGTCTGGGTACCAGGAGGATGGGTTGAGATTATGGCAACTCAAGGGCAGATCGGTTGAAAAGTAAACATCTTTCGTCCCTACTGTGTACCTATTCTTAGCTGATTCGGAAGCCGTCCTAAGTTACTGAAAATACAGTTGACAACAAAAGAGGCGAGAGTATACTTCGAAAAAGTGGAGTGGAGTGGAAGATAGTGGGTGACTAATATTGCTGAAGAGTTTCTGCATGTTCCAGTATTTGGCAAGGAAGTCTGTAACTGGCTCGTTTCATGGCGGCCAATTACGATTCTGGATTGCTCGGTGGGGTATGGTGGGCATGCAGAATTGCTTCTTACATCCAGTCCAGCTGGGACAAAAATCATAGGGTTGGATCGAGACGCTCATGCAATTGAGTATTCTCGGGAGCGGTTGATCCGGTTTGGAGATCAGGTGGTCCTGCGCCAGGGAAATCATCGCGACTTGAAACGGTACCTGGCGGATGTAGGCGTCTCAACAGTTGACGGAGTGCTCTTCGATTTTGGGGTTTCTTCTCCGCAGCTCAATGACGCAACCCGAGGATTTAGTTTTCAGCTTGATGGCCCGCTGGACATGCGTATGGATCAATCGACCGGAAAGACTGCCGCGGATTTGGTGAACAGTGGTGAGGAGCACGATCTCGCGGACATCATTTTTCAGTATGGCGAAGAACGATATGCGCGGCGGATTGCTCGAACCATCGTGCTGGAAAGGCAACGCCATCGAATCGAGACCACAAGCCAACTCGTGTCAGTCGTCGTTCGGTCTGTGCCGGCTGCTCATCGCCACGGGCGGATTCATTGTGCAACGCGGACTTTCCAAGCCCTTCGTATGGCGGTCAATCAGGAGCTAGAGAGCCTGGAGCCTTCGTTACGAGATGCGGTCGACGTATTGTCGAGAGGTGGGAAAATCTGCGCGATCTCGTTTCATTCCCTTGAAGATCGTGCCGTCAAGCATACGTTTAAGTCTCTCGCCCAACAGATTGAACCCAAGCTTACGTTGCTTACGAAGAAGCCCATTCTGCCTTCAAGTGAAGAGTGTGAGTCGAATCCACGGTCGAGAAGTGCCAAATTGCGGGTCGCCGAACGTCAACCACGATTGGAGCTTTCATGAAGATCTTCACGGTTCTGTTCGGGGTGTGTCTCGTGTTTGTCTTTGTTTGGGAACGAGTGGATATGGTGCGGGTCGGCTATCAGATCGAACGATTAAAGCGCGACAGAACTGTATTGGAACGTCAGCGCGATGAGTTGCGAGTCAAGTTTTCCTCGCTGAGCGCCTCCAACAGGATCGCAAGGTTGGCGACTGAAAAACTCGGGATGAGTTTGCCTCAGCAAGGTCAAGTGATCATGGTTCAGTCCCGGCCGAGTGCAACGCCATCTGCAGACCTTGCACCAACTGTTGTGCGAGTCGCTAGGAACTATCTTCCCAGCAGGAGGGACTAGTGGCCGATTTAGGGTCCCGCCTTCGTCGCTACGTGCTGTTATTGGTATTGTTAGCCGGATTTGGTCTGGTGATGTTCCGGCTGGCGACATTGCAGGTCCTGCAGGCGGAGGAGCTTTCCGCTAGAGCGGGTCGACAGCATGAGAAGACAGTCTCGCTTGAAGGGCCGCGTGGCACGATTGTCGATCGTCATGGCAAGGTTTTGGCCATGAACATGGAGGTGCCCTCCGTATTTGGAATGCCCACGAAATTGGAAAGTCCAGCAAAGACTGCTCATCAACTGTCGTCTGTTCTTCCTGTGAAGATCGATGAACTGGAGAGAAAGCTTCGACAGGATCGGGGCTTCGTGTGGTTGGCCCGCAAGCTGGACCCGGAGCAGGGCCGTCGTCTCGATCGTTTGTCAGTCAAAGGAATTGGGGTTGTCATGGAGGGGCGACGGTTCTATCCGAAAGGCCCACTTCTCGCACATGTCTTGGGGTTTGCAGGAATGGATGGGGAAGGGCTGGAGGGGGTCGAGTATCGCTACGAAACGTACTTACGAGGCGAGAAGCAGATGATGGTGTTGCAGCTCGATGCCTTCCGGAATACGGTCTTTCCAAAGAACTTGGCGGAGAAGAGTCCTGTATCTGGCCACCAACTCGCGCTCACGATTGATGAGGTTGTCCAATATATAGTGGAAAAGGAGCTGGAAGCCGCTATTAGTCAGGCTCAGGCCAAATCTGGATCAGTGATTGTGCTTGACCCTCAGAGCGGGGCCGTGTTGGCGATGGCGGTCAGCCCAGCGTTCGATCCGAATGCCTTATCGGTGTTGAAGAAGGGGCGCTTGCAGAACACGGCGATCACGGATGCCTATGAACCAGGATCAACTATGAAGGCCATGATCGCAGCGGCGGCTCTTGAAGAGGGGGCGATGAAGCCGACGACGATGGTATTTGGAGAGCATGGCCGTATGACCGTCGCGAACACCGTGATTCACGATCATGAGAAGTTAGGTTGGGTGTCCTTTGCACAGGTCATTGAGAAGTCCAGCAATATCGGAGCGGCCAAGACCGGTATGGCACTGGGGGGGCAGCGACTCTATCGATATCTCGAGGCATTCGGCTTTGGCCAGCGAACCGAGATTGATCTTCCGGGGGAAGGGGTGGGGCTCGTCAAGAACCCAAAAGCCTGGGGACGCCGTTCCATTGCTTCGATTTCAATGGGGCAAGAAATTGGGGTGACGCCAATTCAAATGGTATCCGCGTTTGCAGCCCTCGCTAACGAAGGGATATTGATGAAGCCGTACGTGGTATCTGAAATCCGAGATGCCGATGGTCATCTGTTGAAGCGGGTAGCTCCTCAGATTAAACGGCGAGTCATTTCTCCAGACACTGCCCGTAGCGTCACAAAGATTCTTGAAGGTGTTGTGACGCATGGCACTGGAGCAAGGGCGGCCATCCCTGGATTTCGGGTAGCAGGTAAAACTGGCACGGCCCAGCAGATCGATCTGAACACTCACCGCTATTCGAGATCGCGGTTTGTCACGTCCTTTGTGGGCTATGTCCCGGCGGACAACCCGCGACTCGCCATGATCGTGATCATTGACGGCCCTAAAGATAGGAAAGCCTCGGGAGGGAGTCTGGCTGCCCCGGTATTTAGCAGTATCGGCGAGCAGGTGTTAAGTTACTTAAATGTTTCAACGGATAGGCCAGTTACCCTGGCGATGGCAATGCCAAACTACTGATCCCACTTTGTCAATGCCGATGACGTTCGCAACCATACTTCACGCGCTCGATGGCCATGTGAGAATTTTGGAGCGGCATGGAGATCTCGGATTCCTCGTGAATGCCATCACCGATGATTCCCGGACCGTCTCGCCGCGAAGTTTATTTGTGGCTGTAAAAGGTGAATGCGTTGATGGGCACCACTTCATTTCAGCGGCACTGAAGGGAGGCACGGGTGCATTGGTCGTGCAGGAACCGGTGAATGAGGTCTCCATTCCGTTTGTCAGAGTGGACGATTCAAGGAAGGCGCTTGGACTTCTCGGGAGTCGGTATTACGGCGACCCATCGACCCGAATTCGCATGATTGGCGTGACTGGGACGAACGGTAAAACGACCACCACCTATGTCTGCAAGGCGCTTTTAGAAGGACTGGGTCAGCACGTCGGGTTGATCGGAACAGTGTCCTATCAAATCGGCTCGACGACGATGCCGGCAGCGCATACGACTCCCGGTGCTCTCGAATTACAGCGGTTACTGGCCCAGATGGTTGCCGCCGAGTGTACCACTGCGGTTATGGAGGTGTCTTCACATGCCTTGGCGCAGGATCGCACAAGCGGATGTGAATACGATGTGGCGGTCTTTTCAAACCTCACCCAGGATCATCTTGATTTTCATAAGACAATGGAAGAGTACTTCCAGGCAAAGTTACGATTATTTACGGGGTTGACGGGAGGACGTAAGGCGAACAAGCGGGCAATTATCAATATTGATGACCCGTTTGGCCATCGGATTGTTGAACGAAGTCCTGCTCCTGTTTGGACCTATGCATTGAAGGCCAAGGCGGATCTTCGCGCCGAAGAAGTGCGATTATCAAATCAGGGAACGACCTTTACGGCGGCCACTCCTATTGGAAACTTTTTCATCGAGAGCCACCTTGTGGGTGAGCACAATGTCTACAATATGTTAGCTGCCATTGGGGTTGCCCTTCATGAAGGAGCGACTCCTGATCATATTCGTCAAGCTGTGGGCAAAGTGCTCAACGTGCCCGGTCGATTCGAGCGTGTTATGGCGGGCCAGCCGTTCACAGTGGTCGTGGATTACGCTCATACGGAAGATGCCTTAGTGCGCTTGTTGACTGCGGCAGAGGCTCTGAAGGCAGGTCGGATTATCACGGTGTTTGGATGTGGGGGAGATCGTGATCGAGGAAAGCGGCCGAAGATGGGAGCTGCGGCGGTCCGCTACAGCGACGTGGTCATACTGACCTCCGACAACCCGCGAACTGAAGACCCTCACGCCATTCTCGACCAGGTAGAAGGTGGCGTGATTGAGGCGTTACAACAGCGGCCACATGTGCAGTATCACAAAATAGCTGATCGGCGGCAAGCGATTGAAGAAGCGGTGAGAGAGGCTCGTAGTACGGACATGGTATTGATCGCCGGCAAGGGGCACGAAGACTACCAAATCGTTGGGACGGAAAAGCTCCATTTCGATGATCGTGAAGTGGCACGCAGTGCGATTCAACGACTCGGAATCCGGGTGTGACTCAGCCATAAGGGTTAGGTCGTGCAGGGAAGCAATCAGATGGCATTGTTTACCGCCGCAGAATTGCGCGAAGTCATCAGTGCTCGAGTGTTGGCTGGTGACATGACTGAATGGACCAAGCAGCCTATCCGTCACATTAGTTTAGATACCAGGACTCTTCGACGGGGTGATCTCTTTCTGGCTATGCGGGGGGATCGATTCGATGGACATGACTTTGTGGCGTTGGCACTGTCGCGCGGAGCAGTGGGGGCGATTGTCAGCGATTCATATGATGTGACCAGACTGTCGCTCAAGCGGAGCGTGAAGCGAAGGGTACCGTTTATTCTCGGTGTGCGAGATCCCTTGTGGTCCTACCAGCAGCTGGCGGCGTATCACCGAAGCAAGTTTCGCATTCCCATCGTGGCGGTCACGGGAAGTAACGGAAAGACGACGACGAAGGAAATGGTCGCGAGCGTCATGGCACAGCGCTGGAAAACCCTCAAAACTGAAGGCAATCTGAACAACCGGTTGGGAGTTCCGCAAACGCTCTTCCGTCTCAATAAAGGGCATGAGGGAGCAGTCATAGAGATGGGAGTGGACAATCTCGGCCAAACCTCCAGCCTGTGTGAAATCGTTCGACCGACGATCGGCATCATCACGAACATCGGACCGGATCATCTGGAGTTTTTTGGGAACATGGACGCTTCTGCTCAGGCCAAGGCCGAATTGCTCGACTTTCTTCCAGTGGATGGAACGGCAATTCTCAACGCCGATGATTCGTACTTTGACTATCTCGCCGCGAGAGCTCAATGCCGGGTGGTGTCGTTTGGATTTTCAGCGAAAGCCGACGTTCGCGCGACAAAGGTAAAACCCAATGGACGAAATGGGACGATCGTTCATCTTCAGCTTCCAGAGAAGATTCGCCCCACGATAGTTCATCTTCGAGTCCAAGGAGCACACAACGTCACCAATGCGCTTGCTGCAGGAGCGATCGGTACAGTGCTGGGCTTGCCAGGAGCCGTGATCGCTCAAGGGCTGTCGCGGTTTCGACCTGCATCGATGCGATCACAGATTCTTGTCAGTCACGGCGTCAAGCTGATCATCGATTGTTACAATGCGAACCCGGCTTCGATGAAAGCAGCTGTGGAGCTCTTGGCGCAGGCAGGCGAGAATCGGAGAACGATTGCGGTGTTGGGGGATATGCTGGAGCTTGGACCAAATGCCGCTCACATGCACGAAGAGGTCGGCGGATTTCTGGCGCGTCATGGTATCGATCGATTAGTCGCTTGCGGCATCTTAGGGCGAAGCCTTGCGCGGGGGGCTCAGCAGGGGGGATTGGATCGTGCGCACATCGTCGAGGTATCGGATGCTCAAGCCGCCGGTGTTGCCGTGAAGGCCATCGTCAAACCTGGTGATGTTGTGCTGATCAAAGCATCGCGCGGAATGCGGTTAGAGCTTGTTGCAGATGCACTCCAGGGAGTCAAGCGCAGAGCGAAGAAGGCTTCATAGGACGCCCACATTATGCTGTATATCTGGCTGTATCCATTCCATACGGAATTCTCTTTTCTGAACGTCTTTCGCTATCAGAGCTTTCGCATCATCTACGCCGCTGTGACTGCATTTCTGATCGCATTTGTGCTTGCGCCGTGGGTGATCCGAAAGCTCCAAGAAATTAAGTTGGGTCAACAGGTGCGGGACGACGGGCCAAAGCGACATTTGGCCAAGAGCGGGACACCCACCATGGGTGGGATTCTCATTATCTTTGCTGTCACGCTCTCGACACTCCTGTGGGCCGATATCTCACGGCCACATATTTGGTTAGTCCTTGTGGCAACACTGGGGTTTTGCGCCATCGGGTTTACGGATGACTACCTCAAATTCATTAAAGCACGGTCGAAGGGCTTATCAGCATCACAAAAGTTCGCCGCGCAAATAGCTGTTGCTCTTGCGATTGCGCTCACATTGTACGCGTTGCCTGGGTACGACACGAAGCTCAGCGTGCCATTTTTTAAGAATTTCATGCCGGATTTGGGGTGGTTTTATGTCGTCTTTGCCATTCTGGTGATCGTCGGTAGCTCCAATGCCGTCAACCTTACCGATGGATTGGATGGACTCGCCATTGGGCCCGTGATGATCGCCGCGTTAGCGTATACTGTCGTAGCGTATGTCACGGGCCACAGATTGATGTCTGACTATCTCCTCATTCCCCACATCGATGGTGCGGGAGAATTAGCTGTGTTTACTGCGGCGATCCTGGGGGCAAGCCTTGGGTTTCTCTGGTTCAACACCTACCCGGCCTCAGTGTTCATGGGTGATGTGGGTTCCCTCCCTCTTGGGGCTGCTCTGGGGACAGTAGCGGTGATCAGCAAGCACGAGTTGTTGTTGTTATTGGTCGGCGGAGTTTTTGTCATTGAGGCGGTGTCGGTAATTTTTCAGGTTGCGTCATTCAAGTCGCGAGGCAAGCGAATCTTTCTCATGGCCCCCATCCATCATCACTTTGAAATGAAAGGGTGGGAGGAGCCAAAGGTCGTGGTGCGCTTGTGGATTATCGCCATCCTGCTCGCGTTGTTGAGTCTGAGTACACTCAAGCTAAGGTAATTGTGAATGGTCGTGGATGACACGATGCAGTTGGCTGGAACGCGAGTCACGGTCGTGGGGCTTGCGCGAAGCGGCATTGCCGCTTCCCGCCTACTGCAGGAAGTTGGGGCGTGTGTCACGGTGGCGGATCGGAAAGAGCGAGGGGAAGTGCTCCGCCAGCTTGAGTCTTTGGACCGATCAACGGTCCAGTTTGCTCTCGGAAGCAGCTACGAATCAGCTCTAGACAGTGCCGACTTGGTCGTCATCAGCCCGGGGGTTCCGTATCGAATGGGCGCGCTGGAACGTGTTCGGCAGCGAGGCGTAAAAGTTATCAGCGAACTTGATCTTGCGTCGCGGTTTCTATCGGTTCCGATTCTGGCTCTAACGGGAACAAACGGAAAGAGCACGACCGTTACCCTAATAGGCAAGATGCTGGAGCAAAGTGGAAAACGAGCGTTCGTCGGCGGAAATCTCGGAACCGCGCTCAGTGAAGCGGCCATCCACACGCTGCAAGCTAAGAAGCTGGGCCATCCTTGCCCCTACGATCTTTTGGTCGTGGAGGTGTCGAGCTTTCAATTGGAAACAATAAAACAGTTTCATCCGTGGATCGCCGGGATCCTTAATGTGACGGTCGATCATCAGGACCGCTACGCATCTCTTGATGAATATATCGCCACCAAGAATCGCATTTTCGAAAATCTCACTCCATCTGACTATGCTCTTTTCAATCTGGATGATCCTCGAGTGGCGTCGCTTCGCAAGCATGCGAAGGGGTGTGTGTTGGGCTTCACAAGGACGCACACATTACCCGACGATGTAGCGGGTGGAGCGTACCTTGATCAAGATCGCATTATGGTCACCCTCGATGAGAAGACTTACGAAATATGCCGTCGGAATGAGATCACAATTATCGGCGATCACAATATTGAAAACGCCATGGTTGCGATTATCTATGCGCAGCTAAGTGAGTGCCGGCTCCCCGACATACGTCAGGTACTCAGGGAGTTTCCCGGGCTTGAACATGCCTTAGAAGTTGTCCGGGATCGGCGAGGTGTCCGTTATGTCAACGATTCGAAAGGAACCAACGTCGATGCGACACTGAAAGCATTGGAAAGTATTGACCAACCCATCTGGCTCATTGCTGGTGGGCGAGACAAGGGTGGGGATTTCTCCAGGTTGGCGCTCTCGATCCGACGACGGGTCAAGCGGCTTCTGTTGATCGGTGAAGCAGCCCAGCTGATTGCAAACGCGATGGGAAACTATCAGGCGATCGAACGAGTGGGAACGTTGAAGGAAGCAGTCGAATTCGCAGCATCCGGGGCGGAGAGAGGAGATGTGGTGCTTCTCTCACCAGCTTGTGCAAGTTTTGACATGTTTGTGGATTATCAGGATCGGGGGCGGCAGTTTAAAGCCCTCGTGCAATCGTTGCCGTCATGATCGGCGCCATGAAAGAGGAGCATTGAACCCGAACGATGTCACGGCGATCTGCAGGGACCTTGGCCTTGCCGTGGTCCACCGACCGACCGCGAGCTCCGAAGCGGGTGGGAATGGACCAAATTCTATTGTTTGTAACCATTACCCTGGCGCTGGTTGGTCTCGTGATGATGTTCAGTGCGAGTGCCGTAGTGGCAGGAAAGAAATTCGACGATTCCTGGTACTACCTCAAGCGCCAGCTTGTGTGGCTCACGTTCGGTTTGATGCTCCTGCACGTGATATCGCGCATCGACTATGTCTGGTGGAAACGTCTTTCATTCCCACTCCTTGGGTTGATTACCGTCTTGCTGATTCTCGTGCTGGTTCCATCTATTGGTGGGGTGAAAAATGGCGCTCGGCGCTGGTTGCTGCTCGGGCCCATTTCGATTCAACCAGCAGAAATGGCGAAGTTGATCAGTGTCATCTATCTTGCGGCGTACCTTGCCCGAAAGGAAGACCGACTGCAGCACTTTTCTTCAGGTCTGCTTCCGCCGCTGCTCATTATCGGGATCCTCAGCGCGCTCGTGCTCGGGGAGCCAGATTTGGGGACTGTGGTAGTCCTCGCACTCGTCACGGGTGGCCTCCTATTCGTCGGAGGTGCCCGTATGGTTCACCTTTCAACATTGGCTCTCTCCGCAATACCGATCGGTCTTGCGCTTGTGTTGACGTCCGAATACCGACGTCCGCGTCTCATGGCATTCCTGAATCCGTCGAGCGATCCATCGAATGCGGGGCACCAAATTACACAATCGTTCCTGGCCTTCGGCAGTGGAGGTCTGTTCGGAGTTGGGTTGGGAGAAGGAAAGCAGAAACTGCTTTTTCTTCCCGAACCACACACCGACTTCGTGCTGGCACTCGTCGGCGAGGAGCTGGGATTCGTCGGGACGGGCATCATTATTCTTTTCTTCGCGGCATTTGTCATTCGCGGATTTCAGATTTCTACTCGAGCACGAATCCCGTTTGGGCGCTACCTTGGGATCGGCGTCACGACGCTTATCGGCATCCAGGCGCTGATCAATGCCTGTGTGGTGACAGGGTTGTTACCTACGAAAGGGCTCACATTGCCGTTTGTCAGTTATGGCGGGTCTTCCTTGGTGGTCAGCCTAACTGGTGTAGGGATCTTGCTCAGTATTTCGAGAGATCGACAGGCAGGACGCGAAGAGGTGCGATATCGAAGCCGACGGGGTTGGCTGGGTCGACGATGACGATTGTCATTGCTGCGGGAGGTACCGGTGGGCATCTGTATCCGGCGATCGCGCTGGCTCGGGAGTTTGTGCGGCGAGACTCTTCCATAAGGATCCTTTTTGTAGGAACAGCGCGTGGCATCGAATCTCGCGTTCTGGCGCACGAAGGATTTGAGCTGGTGCTGATCACAGCCAATCCCATTATGGGAAAGGGATTATTGGACGTTCTCAAAGGCGTGCTGTCTGTGCCCATAGGAATCTGGCAGTCCTGGAATATTCTGAAACAACGCCAGGCGAATCTCGTGATTGGGGTGGGAGGATATACGAGTCCGACCATGCTGGTGGCAGCTGCATTGAAAGGGATTGCTCGAGTAATCCTGGAACCTAATGCCTATCCTGGTTTCGCTAACAAGGCGGTCGCGCCGATGGCACAGCGGATTTTTTTGGCATTTGAATCTGCGAGAACATCATTCGACAAACAAAAGGTACGTGTGGTCGGGACACCGATTCGACAAGAGTTCTTAGTCCAATCAAGCAAGCACAGCGATTTGAACCAACCGAAAGGCCAGCATCTACTGATTTTCGGTGGGAGCCAGGGCGCCAAGGCTATCAATAGCACGGTGTTGGAGGGGTTGGCTCTATTGAGCGAACGTCTGCCTGGACTGACGATCACCCATCAGACCGGGGAAGCGGACCTTGAGCGAGTCACTGCGGCGTATCGCGCACGGAGCATACCAGCCAACGTTGTTCCGTTTCTCTATGACATGCCTGCCGTGCTTCGCACAGCCGATCTGGTTGTGGCTCGCGCCGGCGCGATGACGATAGCAGAGCTGACGGCCTGTGGAAAAGCCGCGGTCCTGATCCCGTTGCCCACAGCGATTTATGACCATCAGATGAAGAACGCTCGGGCAATGGAGGTTGCGGGGGGAGCCACTGTTCTTCCACAGGCAAATTTGAGTGGAACGAAATTGGTCGAGATGATTGTCGCGATCCTCTCGAATCCGACGCAGTTGAGCGCGATGCAAAGCAAAAGTTTGGAGATGAGACGAATCAATGCAAGCGAAGCGATCGTCAACGAGTGTTATGCACTCATGGGGGTATCGCATAACAGCAATCAAACTCTTAAATCAGCCGGAGGCAAGCGCAATTGAAACGGGAAGCAGAAGGAACCGAGTTCAAATCGCATGGCCACGTGTAGGTCCTATGACGCCTTTTCGTAAAACTCAGCAGATTCATCTCGTCGGAATCGGCGGGGCAGGCATGAGCGGCATCGCAGAAGTTCTGCTCACGATGGGGTACAAAGTGACCGGTTCGGATCTCCATGCGTCTGAAACGACGCGGCGGCTCGAAGAACTCGGCGGGAAGATTTTCATCGGTCATCGGGAATCGAACGTGGGGGATGCACAGGTGGTGGTCATTTCATCCGCGGTGGCGCCAAACAATCCGGAAGTCGTGATCGCGAAAGCTCATCAGATTCCGGTTATCCCCCGTGCAGAAATGCTCGCCGAGCTGATGCGACTGAAGTTCGGGGTCGCCATCGCCGGCGCCCATGGCAAGACCACTACGACCTCCATGGTCGCGAACGTCTTGGCGCAAGCCGGTCTGGATCCCACGATGGTCATCGGCGGCAAGGTCAACGCCTTAGGTAGCCATGCAAGGCTTGGGCGCGGAGATCTGCTTGTGGCGGAGGCGGACGAGAGCGATGGCTCGTTTCTCCGACTCTCTCCGACCATCGTGACCGTGACGAATCTAGACCGTGAGCACCTTGATCACTATGGCTCAATGGAGCGAATCAACGAATGTTTCCTGGAATTCATCAATAAGATTCCATTTTACGGGTTGGCGGTCCTATGTGCTGATGACGAGCGACTTCACGCGCTATTCCCTCATATCGTGAAGCGCTACCAAACCTATGGACTTCACGAGCGCGAAGGAGCTCCACTGGATTTCAAAGCGACCGATATCGCGCTCAAACAATCAGAAGCCGAATTCCGCGCGTATTTCCGCGGAAAGAATTTGGGCCCCTTTCGGCTGGCCGTGCCAGGTATCCACAATGTTTCGAATGCACTCGCCGCGATCGCCATCGGTGTCGAACTGGAGGTTCCGGTCGATCTCATCCGGAGAGGGCTGGCGGCTTTTACTGGTGTGGAACGGCGTTTTCATCTGCGCGGCGAGACGGGCGGGGTCATGGTGGTGGACGATTATGGACACCATCCTACAGAGGTGAAAGCGACTCTTGCGGCTGCCAAACAGGGTTGGAATCGACGAATAGTCGTTCTCTTCCAGCCTCATCGATACACCAGAACGCGGGATTGTATCGGAGATTTTGCCCATGCCTTTGATGACGCTGACGCTGTGTTCATGACCGAAGTCTATCCGGCCGGTGAACAGCCGATACCTGGTGTGTCGGGAGCCATCCTTGCTGAAACCATCAGGTCCGCGGGTCACCCCTCGGTGACCTTTATCGAACAAAAGGAAACCTTGCCCGACCAGGTCTTGCCCTTCTTGAAATCGGGCGATCTCGTACTGACCATGGGGGCTGGTGATATTTGGAAAGCGGGAACCGGAATCCTTGCACGTCTTGAATCGACATGACGGTAGAAGATGCGTCGTAGCTTGCAGCATGAGCCAAAACCACGATCTAGATCGAGAGCGCACAGACTGCAATTGGCCGTGGCCGGCCTTCGGGGAACTGTTCGGTTTCATGCGCCGCTTAAAGAATATACCTCGTTCCATATCGGAGGCCCTGCCGATGTGCTGGTTCAGCCGGCTGATGTCGAGGATGTCATCCGCCTTTCCAGGCAGACCTCCGAGCAGCGTGTGCCTATCTTTGTGTTGGGAGGTACCAACGTCCTTATCCGTGACAAAGGAATCCGAGGTGTGGTCGTCAGCTTGGCGAAGTTGCGGGCGATCAAAGAGGAGCCAGGGGCTGTGCTGTATGTCGAAGGAGGCGTCGGTATGCCGACGCTTATCGGCTATGCCATCCGCAGCTCTTTGACCGGGCTGGAATGGGCTGCCGGGATTCCTGGGAGTGTTGCGGGGTGCGTGGTCATGAATGCAGGGACAAGACTCGGTGAAATGAAGGGTTCAGTAAAGGCAGTGCGTATTGTCTCGCCGAAGGGCACAGTGATTGACCGCCAAGCGGAGACCATCGACTTTGCGTATCGCCGGTCGACGTTACCACCGGGCATCGTAGTTGGGGTCTGGCTTCAACTCAAGCCGGGATTGCGGTCGGATATCGAAAAGGTTGTGAAAGACTATTTGCGCTATCGTCGGGATACTCAACCACTCAGTCTGCCGAGCGCGGGGTGTGTCTTCAAGAATCCAAAGAACGATTCAGCCGGACGCGTCGTCGAGGCTGCCGGGCTTAAGGGAGCAGCGGTGGGCGATGCATGCGTCTCGACGAAGCACGCAAACTTTATCGTGAATCAGGGTCAGGCAAGCGCTCGTGATGTGCTGTCCCTCATCAGAAAAGTGCGGGCGCACGTCGCTCGGCAGACGGGGATCAAGTTGGAATTGGAGTTGAAGCTGGTAGGACAGGCCTAGCGAAAGGACGTGATGGTGCCAACCGGTCGAATCACAGATGCGCGAATTGGCGTGCTCATGGGAGGGCGATCTTCGGAGCGGGACATCTCTCTCAAGACGGGCCGGGCTGTGCACCAGGCACTGATCCGTCTTGGATACGATGCGGTGGCCATCGACGTTACTGATCGTTTACATCGAGATTTAGAAGGCCAACAAGTGGCCATCGCTTTTCTCTCGCTGCACGGACCGGGGGGAGAGGACGGTACGGTACAAGGGTTTCTCGAGACGATAGGGATTCCATACACGGGCTCTGGCGTACGAGCGAGCGCCGTGGGAATGCATAAGGAAGTCACCAAAACACTACTCGCCTCGCATGGTATTCCGGTGGCAGCCGGAACGGTGGTACGGGAAGGGGATAAACATTCGTTGGCAAGGATCCTTAGAGAGTCCCATCTTGACTTGCCGATTGTCGTCAAACCGGTGGCCCAGGGGTCTACCATCGGAGTCACGGTCGTGCGTCGTGCCGGGCAATGGAAGGAGGGGCTTGCGTTAGCCCATCACTTTGATTCGGAAGCAATGGTGGAGAGCTATATACCGGGACATGAAGCTGCCGTGTCGGTTATCGGATCGGCGGCAGAAGGGGTGAAAACGCTTCCGGCGATTGAAATCGTCGCACCAGAAGGTTTTTACGATTTTTCGGCGAAGTACCAAAAGGGCAAGACTCAGTATCTCTGTCCCGCTCCATTTCCTCCAAAAGTGCTTCGGCAAGTCAGTGAATTGGCGCGTCGGACGTATGAGGCGTTGGGGTGTGAGGGTGCCGCCCGAGTAGATTTTCGAATCACTCCGAGAGGGCGGCCGTACGTGTTGGAGATCAATACTGTGCCAGGCATGACAGAAACGAGTCTATTACCCATGGCCGCCGCTCAGGTCGGGATCGGGTATGACGCCTTAGTCGAACGCATTTTACAGTCGGCACTGGACCGCGTTGCTCGATCTACTCCCGCTGTAAGACAGGAGTCAGCATGATGAGTTTCTTCTTGAAGAAACGCCAGGCCAAGCCTTTGGGACCCAGAAAGAATCAATGGAGAGACCCGCAGGGAGAGAGGGCGATAAAACAAGTAAGCCGGGTAAGAGCGGCAAGACGAAACTCCCTGGCGCATTGGGCTGGTGTGATAACGAGTGCGGCATGTGGGGCATTGTTCGTCGTGTTCGGCGCGAACTACTCAGGACCTGCGCTCCAACAACTCTTGGAAATCAAGGCGATCACTGTTGACGGCCTCTACCATCTTGATAAGCAGCAGGTACTTGATCTCGCAAAAGTAAAACCTGGAGCACCGCTTCATCACATCGTCACGACCGTCATTAAGAATCAGATTGAAGCTCATCCGTGGGTGAAGGCGGCCGAAGTAACCCGTGTTCCATTTCATGAGTTGCGGATCTCGGTGAGCGAACGGAAGCCCGCGGTGATTGTTCGTACGGAGTCCCAGAACTTTCTTTGCGATGAAGACGGATACGTGCTCAATAAGCTTGGTCAGCTGGACGATACCGCCTTGCCTCTTGTGACTGGGATCAATCTGCAGGGGTTGTTGCAAGGAACTGAATCGGTGAGACATGCGGTGGTGTCAGGTATCGAACTCGCAAAAGTTGTCGGGCAATCCTTCGAGGGACGATTGCAAGTACTTGCTGATAACCCCTCAAATTTAGTGGCCCTGGTCCAGGGGATGCGATTTCAGTTTGGAGATGAAGCCCTCAAAGAACAGTGGGATCGGTTCCGGCGCGCCAAACCGATGTTAAAAGCACGCAACCTTGACGGCCAGGAGCGTGGCGTGAGCGAAGTAGATCTCCGGTACGAGAATCGAATCATCGTACGGTAAGGGGGTGATTGGGGTGTCAAAACGGGATCACATTCTAGTCGGGCTCGACATCGGAACGACGAAGATCTGCGCGATCGTGGCGGAAGTCGCGGAGGCCGGGGGCCTCAATATTATTGGTGTCGGGTCGAGCCCCTCGCGAGGTCTGCGCAAAGGCGTCGTTGTCGATATCGAGAGCACCGTTGAATCCATTAAGAAAGCGGTCGAAGAGGCGGAGTTGTTGGCGGGGGTCCAAATTAATTCGGTCTACACCGGCATCGCAGGCAGCCATATTTCTGCCGAAAACTGTAAAGGCGTGGTGGCACTTAAACGAGCGGAGGTGACGCGAGAAGATATTCAGCGGGCGATTGAAAGTGCGCGCACGCTCGCCGTGATCCCTCATGAGCGGAGGATACTTCATGTCTTACCCCGAGAATTCATGGTGGATGGACAGGAAGGGGTCCGCGAGCCATTAGGCCTGTCTGGGAATCGATTGGAAGTCAATGTGCACGTCATCACCGGGGCTGTGACCTCCGCGCAGAACATAGTAAAATGTGTGAATCGAGCGGGACTTGACGTTGTGGACATCATCCTGCAGCCTCTTGCCTCCAGTGAGGCGGTGCTGAGTCAGGAAGAGCGCGACCTGGGCGTGGCGATGATCGACTTGGGAGGAGGAACCACTGATCTCGCGATCTTTTTGGACGGCAGCATCCGACACTCCGCAGTTCTTCCTATTGGCGGTCAGAATTTAACGAAAGATTTGGCGTTCGGTCTGCTTACATCACAAACCGAGGCCGAGAAAATCAAGACCCACTACGGCGTCGCGAGAACGGAATTAGTAACGAGCCATCAGATCGTTGAAGTGCCGTCGGTCGGCGACCGGCCGGCCCGCACATTTTCTCGGCGAGATGTCGCCGAGATTTTGGAGCCGCGTGTTGACGAGATGTTTGAACTGGTCAGGCGGGAAATTACACGGGCCGGCTATGAGGGGATATTGGGTGCCGGCGTGGTGATCACCGGTGGTACCTCGCTGTTAGAGGGCATGCCAGACACGGCTGAAAAAGTCCTAAACTTACCGGCTCGCAGAGGGGTGCCTTCTGGGGTCGGGGCGCTTCGAGATCAGGTCAGTCATCCGAGCCATTCGACAGGGGTCGGTCTGTTGTTGCATGCTAGGCGACATGTGGATGAATTGGAAACGGCCGGGATTCGTAATGGAGGAACCTGGGCGAGAATGTTTGGGTGGACGAAGAAGGTGTTGGAGGTTTTTTAACCTTTTATGATCGGCAGGAGGCCGGTGGTCGTCCTGCGGGGTGATCGGAGGAGGTGGCTCAATGTTCTCATTTCAAGAAGATGTGTTGTCGCCGGTCCGTATCAAAGTGATCGGAATTGGTGGTGCAGGATGCAACGCGATCAACACCATGATCACCTCCGGGCTAGCTCGCGTCGATTTTATCGCCAGTAACACCGATCTTCAGGCACTCGATCGGTCCCTGGCATCCTACAAAATCCAACTCGGGCCGGATCGAACTCGCGGCTTAGGTGCGGGTGCTAAACCGGAAATCGGCCGAGATGCCGCACTCGAAAGCCGAGAGCCTATCCGAGAATGTATGGACGGGGCAGACATGGTATTCGTCACCGCCGGGATGGGTGGAGGCACCGGCACCGGCGCTGCACCTATCGTTGCCAGCATTGCCCGTGAAATGGGGATCCTGACAGTTGGTGTTGTGACAAAGCCATTTCAGTATGAAGGCCAACGGCGACACAAGCATGCCGAAGAAGGTATCCGGGATCTCCGCCGCCATGTTGATACGCTGCTCGTGATTCCTAACCAGCGGCTGCTAGGGATTGTTGATAAAGCAACTCCGCTTCTGGAGGCGTTCAAAGTGGCAGACGACGTCCTACGTCAAGCCATTCAGGGCATCGCTGATGTCATTACCACCACCGGCCATGTGAACGTGGATTTCGCCGACGTGCGCACCGTGATGTCGCACACTGGGCGTGCGGTGATGGGGATGGGTGTTTCTCGCGGGCCGAATCGAGCAATCGAAGCAGCCCAAAAAGCGATGTGTAGCCCACTCCTTGAGGAAGGGAGTGTAGAGGGAGCTCGTGGGGTCCTCCTCAATATTACGGGAGGCCCCAGCATGTCACTACATGAGATTGAAGAAGCGGCCTCCATCATTCAGCAGACAGCAGATCCCGAAGCCAACATCATCGTCGGGCAGGTCATTAACCCCGATATCGGAGATGAACTCATCATTACGGTCATCGCAACTGGGTTTGAACGAGACGAGAGTCCAGCAACCATTGCCCCCGAAGCAGATCGGGGAATCAATCGGACGGCCAAACCTATCCAACCGGTGCTGGCGGGTGTGGTTGCCTCCCTCGCCGCAGAGCGACCAGTAAAGGATCTCGACCGTCCGACGTTTTTGAGGCGTATGAGTGAAGCGAAGGAGTCGGCAGATCGGAACTCGCTGACAGCGGAGGACGAGTGGGATGTGCCGACGTTTCTTCGTAAGCAAACGGATTAATTTCATACCAATCATCAGACGGAAGAGTGAACGTCGATATGGCGAGGACATCGGTCATTACCGTACCGGCATTTTCGGAGGTCGGAAATCAGGCCAGGCATTTTTTTGGGACTCGGCAACACGCCATCGGGCTTGATCTCGAACTTGGTGTTCCTCGGCGAGACGTAACAGCGGCGGGAGCCAATTCATGGACGCTGAGCGTGAAGCAGGTCCATGGAACGGAAGCGCTCGTGGTGGATCGCGCACTGACATCAACGGATCGATTTGCGGGAGGCTGGGACGCCTTAGTGACAGATCAGCCAGGGGTTATGGTGGCAGTGCGGACGGCCGACTGCGTCCCGATTTTAATGCATGATCCAACACGCCGAGTCGTCGCGGCCATTCATGCTGGCTGGCGAGGTGCGGTGGCGGGTATCGTACCCAAAACACTTGCTCTATTGGAGTCGCGCTTTGGTTCACGCCCAGACCAGGTCCGAATCAGTATCGGTCCCTCCGCAGGGGTTTGTTGCTATGAAGTAGACGAGCCGGTGTTAAACAGTCTGTGCCAGGGGGTCTCGAGTTGGGAGAAAGTGGTCAGAAGTAATAGACATGGAAGGGCGCATTTGGATCTGAAGGCCCTTATCCGAGAACAGGTGCAGATACATGGCGCCACCCCGCAGCGGGTGACGACCGTCAATCTGTGTACGATTTGTCATGACGATCTTTTTTTCTCCTATCGGCGAGAGGGGAAAGTCAACGGTACCATGGTGAGCGCTATCGGATTGCCGTTGAGGCGAGGGTAAGCCAGGTTTTGACAGATGGTGGGTCTATTCGTTGAAATACAAACGGTTCGCTGGATGGGCGGACGAGATGCGTGAGAGAGGGTGATGGAACCGCTTATCGGAGGGACGATTGCTGAACGTGTTCAATCGGTGCTCTCGAAAATTCGGTCAGCTGAAGCGAGGGTGGGGCGTCCTGGTGGAAGCGTTCGGCTCGTGGCTGTTACCAAGAACGTAGCGGTTGACCACATTAAGGAAGGACTACGTGCCGGCTTGACGATCTTAGGAGAAAATCGCGTTCAGGAGGCCCTTCCCAAAAGAGCTGCCCTCACGGAACACCCGGTATGCTGGCATTTTATCGGGCACTTACAACGGAGGAAGGTGCGGTCGGTGATTGGCCTCTTCGATGTGATCCATTCGGTGGACAGCGTGGATCTTGCTCAAGAAATCGATCGACGGGCTGGAGAAGCCCACAACCATCAGAGCGTCTTGTTGGAGGTTAATATTGGTACCGAGCCGACGAAGGCAGGCTTTCATCCTGAGGAAGTGGTGCAATCCGTATCAGCCATGGCGGAGTTGCCTCATATCCGTATTAAAGGTCTGATGACGATCCCTCCACAGACAGATGATCCTCAGTCGGCCAGACCATATTTTCAGAAACTCAACAAGCTGGCTCAACAGATCGCTGGGCTCAAGATCCCATCCGTGAGCATGCACGAACTCTCTATGGGCATGTCGAACGACTATGAAGTAGCCGTAGAGGAAGGGGCGACACTCGTCCGCGTCGGCACCGCGCTGTTCGGAGCACGCCATGTCTAAGGTGGCTCTTAGGAACAAGTTGGGGTTCATCGGCGGTGGCCGAATGGCCGAGGCATTAATCAGTGGCGTGCTCTCCGCTAAGCTGTACCAACCGGACCAAATTCGCGTAGCAGATCCAGACGCGGGTCGGCTGGACCATTTAAAAGCACGATATGGAGTTCAGGGTGGTGGTACGAACCATGAGCTAGCGAGCATGAGCGACGTCATCGTCCTGGCTGTGAAGCCACAGGCGATGGCTGAGGCACTCAGCGGGATTCGCGATGTCTTGATCAAGCAGCTGGTTCTCTCTGTAGCTGCTGGTGTGAAAATCAGTCGAATTATGGAGACCTGTGGTCCCAACACTCGCATCATTCGTGCGATGCCCAATACGCCGGCAATGGTTGGTGAAGGGATCACAGCGTTGGCGATCGGCCCGAAGATGGAGGAGGACGCAGTAGATTGCGCGCGCCAGATCTTCGAGTCGGTCGGTCGGGTGGTCTTGATCGATGAGCGATTGATGGATGCCGTAACCGGATTGAGTGGAAGCGGACCGGCGTACGTCTTTCTCATGATCGAAGCGATGGCTGACGGTGGTGTGAAGATGGGTTTACCGCGGGAGACGGCCAGTTTGCTCGCGGCGCAGACGGTCTTAGGAGCAGCCCGCATGGTGTTAGAGACTGGCCAACACCCCGCAGGACTAAAGGACCAGGTCGCTTCGCCCGGGGGAACGACGATTGCTGGCCTGCATCGGCTGGAGCAGGGCGGGCTCCGAGCCGTGGTGATCGATGCGATAGAAACTGCGACGAAGCGTTCTCAGGAACTTGGAGGCTGATGTTTGTAATGGGAAATACCTTGTTGGGTCTGGCGACAGTGCTAGACTATATTCTGACCTTTTATGGTTGGATTGTCATTGCGCGAGCCCTCATATCGTGGGTGAATCCGGATCCGTGGAATCCAATCGTTCAATTCCTTACCCGTGCAACGGAACCGGTGCTCGCTCCAATCCGACGGCGACTCGGCTTGGGCATGGGGATTGACTTGTCGCCATTGATCGCCATTGCAGCAATCTGGTTCTTGCAGATCGCTGTTGTCCAGTCGATTAAGGATGCTGCGTTACGCATGAATTGAGTTCATAAAGAGGGGGAATGCCATGAAGATTACGCCACTCGATATTCAACAGATGGTTTTCCAAGTCAAACTTCGTGGCTATGATCGCGAGGAGGTCAATCGCTTTCTCGAAGAAATCTCGCAAACTGTGGAGGTATTGAATCGTGACAATGTGATGTTGCGTGATCGCATTGAGTCGCTGGAGCAGCAAGTATCTGAATTGAAACGGACCGAGACCACGTTGTCCAATACCCTGATTTCGGCACAGTCGTTGGCAGATGACATCAAGCGAAGTGCTCAACGAGATGCGGAGTTGATCGTGAAAGAAGCGGAATTAAAAGCCGGTGAGCTTTTTCGACAAGCCCGCGTTGAACTGGGGAATACGCAGCGAGACCTTGCTCTACTCCAAAAGCAGCGGTTGCTCATGGTCGAACGGATGCGCGCAACGCTCAGTACATTCGACAGGATGTTGGATGTGGAGGCCAGTGAAGCCTATCAAGAGCACAACAGCATACGGGAGGAAAAGATGGAAGGTGAGTCAACGCCTGCCCGTTGATCTTGTGCAGTCGATGGCAATGCCAATGCCCCGCCCGCAAGCAGGTCTGGTAAGCCTGCTGGGCCGGTTATCATCCCTATGCCTGACCTACATCGTATTCAATCAGCCCTCGACCGCGCCGTTGCGGACAACGTGTTCCCTGGCGCCGTCTTGGCGGTGCGGCACAGAGAGCGGCCTGTTGCCTATTTCGCGGCCGGACGTCTCTCGACTTCTCCTCCAGGGTCTCCGGTTACCCCTTCGACGTACTATGATTTGGCTTCATTGACCAAACCCTTGGCCACGGTCACATCCCTCGCGATTCTGATCCAAAACGCTCATTGCCGGCTTGAAGATCGTGTGATCGACCATCTCCCCGAATGTGGCGAGACTCCAATCGGTTCTGCCACACTTCGTCACCTCTTGACCCATGCTTCCGGACTGCCTGGATGGCGAGGGTATTATGAGCGCCTTGCTGTACGTGGAGCAATTCCTTCATCGATCGAAGAGCGAGCATCCGCGAAGCAGGCCATGCTCAATTTGATTCAAGCTGAATCGCTGGTCTACGAACGGGGCACACGCAGTCTCTATAGTGATCTTGGATTCATGTTGCTGGGCTTCATCATTGAACACTGCAGCCGACAGTCGCTGAATGTCTTCTTGAAAGATCACATTCTGAAATCCTTGACCGGAGTCCAGGTGGAATTTGTGGTGCAGGAGCGGATACAAGACTTTCTGGGCAAGATGGCTCAGCATGGAGGAGGCGTCGCGCCGACAGAGGTTGACTCATGGCGGGGCCGACTCCTCTGTGGAGAAGTTCATGATGAGAATGCGGCTGCACTGGGTGGCGAAGCCGGTCATGCCGGGTTGTTTGGAAGTGTCGACGCCGTGTTGGCTATTTCAGGTATCTGGAGGCAGGCCTATCATGGTCGAGCAGCCATTCTTGATCAGGGTCTTGTTCGGGATTTTACTCGACGACAAGATCCGGCAGGTGTAGCCAGTTGGGCACTTGGTTGGGACACCCCGTTGAGGTCGTCATCGGCGGGGCAATATTTTTCCACTCGATCGTTTGGCCATCTCGGCTATACGGGCACATCAATTTGGATCGATCCGGAACAGGAATTAGAAGTCGTCCTTCTCTCGAATCGGGTCCATCCGACAAGAAAAAACGAGGCGATCCGTAACTTTCGACCGATGATTCACGATCTGGTGTATCGCGAGTTTGTAGAATCCCACTAAGGTAGGTCTGGGTAGTCGATCCACGTCTCTTTCTCAGCAAGATAACGCGTGCCTCTGAAGTTGGTCCGTGTCCTCAAGCGACTGAATCCTGATTCCTGAAGTTTCCCCACGAGTTCCTTCACTGCTGCGCCGATAGTCGAGTGCGAGCCGCTTTCAACGACGAGCGCTTCATACATCACCTTGGCCGAGTATCCTGCAATCGTCCGATTCACCAGTATTGCGCGATTGAAATATCGGTCGCTTGGGTCCACTCCTTCGACCTGATGCTTCTCCACCAATCCTTCCTTCTTGAACATCAGGGGCAGCGTGCTCATAGTTGCTCATTCCTCCCCAGGACGGTTAATACGAGGGCCGACGCATTATATGAGGTCACCACTGATACCTGCAACTCGTTGACAAGACCAGCTTCGATTACTATGATTCCCTCCCTTAACTGGATCAGCTTGAAGATTCATGTAAACCCGCCGTATGAACATTCCCAATAGCCTCACGATTCTCCGAATCCTCTTGGTCCCGGTGTATGTCGGTTTTATGACGTATGGGGAATATGGGTATGCACTTGCGATTCTTCTCGCGGCAGGATTGACGGATGCCATTGATGGCCATCTGGCGCGTAAACTCAATCAGCGCACGAGATTAGGTACCTTGCTCGATCCTCTTGCCGACAAGGTGCTGCTGACCTCAAGTTTCATCTCGCTTGCGATGCTGCACCTGATTCCATCGTGGCTTGTCATCTTGGTTGTCAGCCGAGACTTGATCCTCTTGATGGGCACGGCAGTAGCCCACGTCACAAGCACACCAATTAAGGTAACGCCGACGTTCCTCGGAAAGGGAACTACCATGTTTCAGCTGGCCTATGTTGTTCTGATCATCTTGTTGACCTGGTGGGGGCGTGATTCTTCTGTTCTGACCCCACTTCTCGTAGTCATGGTTGGGTTCACCCTGGCCTCCGGGTTTCATTACTTATACCGTGGGTATCGAGATGCGAACGCTGTCCCTCCGCTCACCTAAGTGACAAGACTCAGGACATACCCGACCAGTAGCATGGTAAATAATGCAATAGTTTTTGACAGGTTTTCGACCCCCCAGTAGACTCCCTTCATAGTTCTAGTCATCCTCTACCACCGGCTCGGCGAGCCACAATAGGACGAAAAGCTATGGCTACGTTTGCATACGTTGGACGGAGTAAGTCGGGTGCGGTGAAGAAGGGAGAACTTGTCGCCAAGTCTCGCGATGAGGCCGTGGAACAGCTGCGCAAGCAAAGTGTCGTGGTGACTAGCCTCGAAGAAAAGGCGGCCAAGGGTGGATTCAGCCTTAGCTTCGGCAGCGGTGTGAGTGAAAAAGACCTGGTCGTATTTACGCGACAATTCGGAACCATGATCAATGCCGGGCTACCACTGATCCAGTGTCTTGAAATTCTCTCCACGCAATCGGAAAACGCGGCATTAAGGAAATCGGTTGGTGAGATTCGAGTCCATGTCGAAGGAGGCTCAACCTTTTCTGATGCACTCCGGAAACATCCAAAAATCTTCGATGACTTGTACATCAATATGGTTCACGCCGGTGAGGTAGGAGGGCTGCTCGATACCATTCTGGCTCGACTTTCCAAGCATATTGAAAAGGCGATGAAGCTCAAGGGGCAAATCAAGAGCGCGATGGTCTACCCTGCTTCAATCGTAGGAATTGCCGCTATCGTGATCACGGTCTTGATGATCTGGGTGATCCCCGTCTTCGAGAAGATGTTCAAAGAATTGTCAGGCGGAAAGATGGCGTTACCGGCGCCGACGCAGCTCGTCATCGATATGAGTAATTTCGTGCAAGGCAACTGGTACATCATCCTAGGCGTCATCATTGGGAGCGTGGTTGGAATTAAAAAATACTACGCAACGCCACAGGGTCGATTGGCGATTGACAAATTCGTTTTAAAATTACCGGTGTTTGGGGACCTGGTTCGAAAAGCCTCCGTAGCCAAATTCACACGGACATTGGGAACGCTGTTGGCAAGCGGTGTGCCGCTGTTGGAGGCCTTGACCATTTGCGCGAAGACCTCGGGGAACAAGGTCGTGGAAGGAGCGTTGCTCGATGCCAAAGTCAGTATCAGTGGAGGGAAAACAATTTCTGAACCGCTCGCCAAAAGCGGGACCTTCCCCAAGATGGTCACGCACATGATCTCGGTCGGAGAATCGACGGGTGCGTTGGACACGATGCTCGGGAAAATTGCCGATTTCTACGAAGATGAGGTCGATGAGGCCGTCGGGAATCTCACCGCGCTCTTGGAGCCGATGATGATGGTGTTTTTGGGTACGACGGTCGGCTTCATCGTCGTTGCGATGTATCTGCCGATTTTTTCGATGGCAAACGCAATCGGGTAGCCGATTGTGGATTCATGTCTGAGAGACAGCTTGGCGATCTTCTTGACCAGGATGGCCAAGTTGTCCACTTCGTAGTAATTCCTGCGCCTATTCAGAATTAATTAGCCTGCTTCTTCAACGCACTTCCCTCGATGGAACCACTGAAAGTCTACGCAGCAGTGACAAGGATTGAACCTAGCGTCCCGCTGGAGTCGCATGTCGTGGAGGATATCAAAGCCAGAATCCATTGGTTGATGGGGTGGCGAGTTGTCATCGTGACCCTGTTACTGGGACTCTCGCTCGCCTTCCAGGTGACCAAGGGTGAGCGGGTCGAGACCTTCTACGCCCTGATCGTGTTTACCTATGCGGTGACCATCATCTACGCGTTCGTAATCAGGAAGCTGGGCGATTCCGAGATGCTTGTCCAATTTGCGTGGGTTCAGATCGTCGTCGATTTCTTGCTCGAGACGATTTTGATCGCCCGGACGGGTGGAATAGAAAGTCCATTCGCAGTCTTGTATGTCATCAGCGTGACGGTGGCAAGTCTCGTTCCACGTCGGCGGGTGGGGCTGTTGACTGCCAGTCTGTGCATCATCCTGCTTGGCATTCTCACCAATGTACAGCTCTATGGGTTGGCGGAGGTGTGGGGATGGTTACCGCACACCCGACTCAGCGCCGCTGAAACGCTTCAGGCATTCGGTGTCTATAGCTTGGCATTTTTGGTCGTTGGCTTTTTGAGCGGTGCGCTCGCAGATCAACTTGGACAGGCCGATCTATCGCTTCATGAAAAAGAGCAAGGCTTGAGCCGTCTGCGGGCATTCCACGAAAATATCGTTCACAGTATCAGCAGCGGGGTGTTCACGACGGATGAAAACGGTCGAATTACTTCGTTCAATCCTGCCGCGCAGGAGGCCACCGGCTACGATTTTGAACAAGTCCAGGATCGTCCTTGGCGAGAGGTGTTTGATTGGCATCCCAGTCAGCTAGGCGATGATCGTACGCCGGATGTCTCGGCCAACATCCGATTTGATGTGGAGTGCAAGCGGTCCGATGGTAATCGATTGATTCTCGGGATGACGTTGTCGCCGTTGCACGAGCGCGGGGAGCAAAAAGGCTTGGTCGGAGTGTTTAAGGATCTCACACAGATACGTGATCTTGAAGAAGAAATGCGGCGCAAGCAGTGGCTTGCCAGTCTCGGAGAAATGTCGGCGGGCATGGCGCACGAAATACGAAATCCATTGGGTGCGCTTGCCGGCGCAATGCAAATGCTCCGGAAGGATCTGCAGGCCGATGAAACCAGTCAACGCTTGATGGAGATTGCGGTTCGAGAAGCGACGAGGTTGGACGCGATCATCACCGAGTTTCTGCAGTATGCGAGGCCGCCAGCCCTGAATCTGGCGGAGTACGATTTAAACAAAGTCCTTGCTGAGACCCTTGATCTAGTACAACATGAAGCACGAATCCGAAAGAGGATCTCTATTAGGGCGGTTCCCTGTGCCGAGGCATTACGGGTGCAAGTCGATCAGGATCAGATGAAACAAGTGTTCTGGAATCTGGCGGTGAATGCCTTTGATGCGATGCCTACTGGCGGACAGCTGACCATTACTACAGGATGTCGAAAGGTAGATATTGCTGGACGAAAAGCTGACGTGGTTGAAGTCTCGTTCCATGATGCCGGCGAAGGCATCCCGAAGAACAATCTCGACAAAATCTTTCTTCCCTTCTTTACCACTAAAAAGAGAGGGTCTGGGTTGGGATTAGCCGCCGTCCACCGTATCGTGGATCTTCACGGAGGGTGGATCAAAGTGGAAAGTCAGGAAGGTCAAGGCACGAGGTTTGGAGTCTGTCTTCCACGTACGGCAGATTCTGGGATACGACTGTGGCATGAAGGCAGGGAGCCGTGGAAAAGATCCTAGTCGTTGATGACGAACAAAGCTTACGGGAAGTCTTGAGCATCATGCTCAAGCGGGCGGGATATTCCGTGACCAGCGCCACAGATGGCGATGAGGCGATCGACTTCGTACACAAAGAAATCTTCGATTTGGTGATCACCGATCTTCGGATGCCAAAAATCGATGGCATGGAAGTTCTCAAGGCGGTGAAGTCTGCCTCACCGGAGACCGTCGTGCTGATCATCACGGCCTTTGCGACTGCTGATTCGGCTGTGGAGGCAATGAAGCAGGGTGCCTATGACTACCTGACCAAGCCGTTCCAGGTCGACGAAGTTCAGTTGATTATTCGGAACGCGTTGGAAAAACGACGTCTCACGACAGAAAATATGTTGCTCAAGCGTGAGATGGCGAGCCAATCTTCATTCGCGCAGTTAGTCGGTCAAAGCGAGGCCATGCAGAAGGTATTTGACGTTGTGCGGAAAGTCGCTGATTCAAAAAGTAACGTGCTCATTTGTGGCGAAAGTGGAACGGGAAAAGAGTTAGTCGCACGAGCGATTCATTACAACAGTGCCAGGAGTAGCCATCCGTTTGTGGCCGTCAACTGCAGCGCTGTGCCGGAAACCCTGCTGGAAAGCGAGTTGTTCGGCCATATGAAAGGGTCCTTCACAGGGGCTATCTCCAATAAAGCAGGATTGTTTGAGATTGCAAACGGAGGAACCGTCTTTCTCGACGAGATCGGTGATACCACCCCGACGATTCAAGTGAAGTTGCTGCGAGTCATCCAAGAACGCGAATTTCGACGAGTAGGTGGCAGCCAAGATATCAAGGTGGACGTCCGCATCGTGGCTGCTACGAATAAAGATCTGGAAAAGGCTGTCGCGGATGGTTCGTTTCGCGAGGATCTTTATTATCGATTGGATGTGATTCCCATTCGACTCCCGCCTTTACGCATGCGAACTGGAGACATTCCGCTGTTGGTCAATCATTTTCTGGAACGGTTTTCGAAGGAGAGCGGGAGGCCCAAGCCCGTGATTAGCTCCGAGGCCATGCACGTACTCTTGGGGCATGAATGGCGCGGCAACGTTCGGGAGCTGGAGAATTTGATCGAACGTGTCGTTGCATTCTCCGCGGAGGGGCCGGTCACCGACACCGACGTGTGTGGATGGCTCCATCGGCCTACGACACAGTCACAACAGTCGGCTATGCCGCTTGATCTGACCGACGAAGGGTTGGATCTTGAAGGACTGATCAACGGCATCGAAAAAGACCTGTTGCTGAAGGCGCTTGAGCGATCGAAATGGGTTAAGAAAAAGGCTGCCCGAATGCTCCGTCTCAACACCAGATCATTTCGGTATCGATTGGAGAAGTATGCTATAAAAGGAGGTCGTGACTAGCCCTTGTCCTGAAGCAAGCGATCTCTCCGCCTCGATTACTGTTCGCGCACCCGCTAAGATCAATCTCGTCCTCCGTATTCTCGACCGTCGATCTGACGGCTATCATAACCTATGGTCTCTGATGCAGACCGTACGACTGGAAGACGAGCTCTCGATGTCCGTCAACCACACGAATTCGGACATCATCTTACGCTGCGACGATCCAGCCTTGAAAACGGATCATTCGAACCTGGTGCATCGTGCTGCGGCAGCGGTTCTTGAACGGAGCAAACACACCGTGGGCTTAGATATCGCCCTCGCAAAACGAATCCCGATGGGGGCCGGACTTGGTGGAGGGAGCAGTGATGCGGCTGCCATGATCATGGGGCTGAATCGGACCCTGAAACTAGGCTGGTCGCCCGAGGAGATGGCCCAAGTTGGTCAAACGCTAGGAAGTGATGTCCCGTTCTTCTTTTTCGCTCCTTCAGCGAGGGTGGCCGGACGGGGTGAACAGGTGAGGTCTGTGCGAATAGCAGGGAGCCGATGGATCGTATTGGTCAATCCGAGCTTTCCGGTCGAAACAAAATGGGCTTATCAGCAGCTCTCCGAAAGTCGAACAGGGGTGGTGCCCGTTTCTCTTTCCCACGAGGCGCTGGAGACAGAACCTGAGCTGAGCTGGAAACAGGTGCTGGAGGCAGCCGAGAACGACTTTGAAACACCAGTGTTCAGCGCGTATCCTTTACTGCGTCACATCAAACAGCAGCTCATAGCCAAGGGGGCTGAGATTGCGTTACTTTCCGGCAGTGGAGCAACCGTATTTGGTGTATTTCGTGATGAGACGAGCGCTCGTCGCGCACACGCATCCTTTCTGAACGAGCAGGTGTTCAAGGTCTTCATCGCTGAAACCTGCTCGTATTCATAGCCGATCGGTAACGAAATGTCGGTCGATCGTTTGTTGACAGGAGCCCAGAGTTTCCGATACATTTTCAAACTTTGATTGGCTTCCCCGGTAGTCTGTGCAGCAAACGAGAAATGTGGCTGAAACATCACCGTCGCTCGCAGCCTAAGAGCCACTAGAGAATCCAGCACATTATTCGAAGGGCGAGTGCGCGGTTCACGGAAGTCTTCAATGAACAGAGAGCTGAAAATTTTCTCTGGTAATGCAAACCTTGCCCTTGCCCGTGAGATTTGCTCCTATCTGGGACAGAAATTGGGTGAGGCGACCGTCTCTTCCTTTAGCGATGGCGAGGTCCGCGTCAAGATCGATGAAAACGTGCGCGGTGCTGATGTTTTCGTCGTGCAGTCTTGCTGTCAGCCGGTGAATGATTCATTGATGGAGTTGTTGATCATCGTCGACGCATTGAAACGTTCATCAGCCAACCGCATCACTGCTGTGGTCCCCTATTTCGGATATGCGCGCCAGGACCGAAAAGATCAACCCCGAGTGCCGATCACTGCGAAGTTAGTCGCAGATTTGATCACTACTGCCGGAGCTGATCGTGTGTTGTCGATGGATCTTCATGCCGGACAAATCCAAGGGTTTTTTAATGTGCCGGTCGACCACTTGTATGCGCTTCCCGTCCTGCTGGACTATATTGTGAAGAAACAAATCGCAGACTTGGTTGTTGTCTCGCCCGACGCGGGTGGTGTGGAGCGGGCGAGGGCATTTGCCAAGCGTCTCCAGGCAAATTTAGCGATCATTGATAAACGGCGCGAAGGTCCAAACCAAGCCCAAATCATGAATATCATCGGCGACGTGCAGGGGAAAAGCGTGTTGCTCCTGGATGATATGATCGACACAGCAGGGACGATTGTTCAAGGGGCTCAGGCCTGTCTCGATCACGGAGCCAGAGAGGTGATTACGGCCTGCACACATGCGGTACTATCAGGCCCGGCCCTGGAACGATTACAGGCGTCATGTCTGTCCCAAGTGGTCATTACCAACACGATTCCATTACGAGGAAAAGAACTGGTCTGTCCAAAGCTGCATCAATTGTCGGTAGCGCCGCTGCTGGGCGAAGCCATCAGACGCATTCATGAAGATGAGTCCGTGAGTTCACTATTTGCCTAGGCCTGTCCAAATGGGGCATCGCGCCAGAAGTCGAGGAGACGGAGGGAGATCATGAAATTCGATTTGACAGTGGCAGTGAGAGAACAAGCAGGGAAAGGGGCAGCACGGTCTATGCGACGAGCGGGGAAAATCCCGTCGGTGCTTTATGGACAGGGAGAATGTCTCTTGTTGACCCTCAATCCCGACCATTTAGTCAAGATACTCAAGTCGCACGCGGGCAGTACCGCACTGATTTCCCTGACTGTGGAAGGGGGGAAATCTAAGACGAATCGTACGGCTCTCTTGCGTGACTATCAAGTAGACCCGGTGACCGGGGCTTTGCTGCACGCGGATCTCTTTGAAATTTCCATGACGAAGCCAATTCGGGTGAAAGTGCCGATCAAAGTCGTCGGCAGCATTCCTGCCGGCGTCAAGGAAGGTGGTGTTCTGCACCATAACATGCGCGATGTGCATGTTGAATGTCTTCCCGCCGTCTTGCCTGATCAGATCGAGGTGGACGCCTCATCTTTGATCATCGGTAGTGGCATCCACGTAAAGGAAATCGGTGCACGCGAAGGGGTCCGTTTCTTGGACGAGCCTGACCAAATGATCGTGAGCGTGGCCGCGCCGATGTCGGATGCCAAGCTTGAATCCTTGCTCACCAGCGGTGCGGGGGCGGCAGGCGAGCCTGAAGTTGTAGCCAAGGGCAAGGAAGCCGGGGCTGAGGGTGCCGAAGCGACCAAAGCCGGTACGGCACCGGTCGGTGAGGCGAAGGGCGGCGAGAAGAAGGAAGCTGCAGCGGCTCCCAAGGCCGAGAAGAAAGAAGCCGAAAAGAAGAAGTAACCTTGCATCTTCTTGTTGGACTGGGCAATCCAGGAAAACTCTACGCCCAGACCCGCCACAATGTCGGTATGTGGGCCATCGAGCGGGCCGCCGCTCGATGGTCGATCCGACTCTCACCGTGTGGGACCGCTCTACGAGGGTCCGGGCGATTAGGAAGAGAATTGGTTGAGCTGGCTGGCCTGCTCGATTGGATGAATGTCACCGGTCCTCCCCTGAAAGGCCTCCTGCGCGAATTCTCGCTCACCGCAAGTGAACTTATTGTAATACATGACGATTTGGATATGGATGCTGGACGGCTGCGGATCAAGTTGGCCGGAGGCGACGGGGGACATAACGGAATCAAATCGATCATCGAGGCACTTCAGACTCCGCAATTTGTGAGGTTGAAGATTGGGGTCGGCCGGCCTGTGCCGGGCCAGGATTCGGCTGACTATGTCCTAGAGGCGGTTACGAAGGACGAGATGACCGTCTTTGATCCCTGTTTGGAACGGGCCGTTGATGCACTGGAATGTCTGATTCATCGAGGACCAGAGGCGGCCATGAATCAGTTTAATGTTAGAGAAAAGACGGTTGGAGAAGGAGAGGATACAAAGTAAATGGGCCTTTGTTGCGGCATGATCGGTCTCCCGAACGTCGGTAAGACAACGGTCTTCAATGCGTTGACAGGCGGCGGTGCCTTGGCGGCTAACTATCCATTCGCCACAGTTGACCCGAACACCGGTATCGCCATGGTGCCGGACCCTCGTCTGGTTAAACTGACTGAAATTTTCACCTCGAAGAAAACAACCTACAGCACCCTGGAAGTGCGAGATATCGCTGGGCTTGTCGAAGGAGCCAGCAAAGGGGAAGGACTCGGCAATCAATTTCTCGGCCACATCCGAGAGGTAGACGCGTTGCTGCATGTGGTGCGTTGTTTTCAGGGAACAGATGTTGTGCATGTTAGCGGCGAGATCGACCCGCTCCATGACATTGAGGTCATCGAAACCGAGCTCATGTTATCCGATCTGGAGACGCTCGATCGGCGGAAGCAAAAGACTGAGAAGAAGGTTCGGGCCGGCGACAAGAAAGCCGCATTCGAAGTCGAGTTTGTTGGCAAGCTCATTGGAATGCTTGACAAGGGCGAGTGGCTGGGCAATCGAGATTACTCGCCGGAAGAAAGGGTGATTCTCAATGAATGTCAGTTGCTTTCCGCCAAGCCGGTGCTCTTTGTGGGGAATGTGTCTGAGGGAGCAAATGCCGATGAAGCCATGGTTCAGACCGTACGCGAGTTCGCTGCGAAGCGCGGCGCCCGAGTTGTCACGATCTGTGGCCAGTTCGAAGCAGAGCTGTCGTCGTTACCGGAGAGCGAGCGAGCGGATTTTCTGAAGGAGGTGGGGATGACTGAATCGGGGCTGGTCAGACTGACGCGCGAAGCCTATACCCTGCTGGACCTGATCACCTTCTTTACCGCCGGTGACATTGAATCCAGAGCCTGGCCGATTCCGAAAGGTATGAAGGCGCCTCAAGCAGCGGGCAAGATCCACTCCGATATGGAGCGAGGATTCATTCGCGCCGAGGTCTATCACTACGATGACCTGCTGGCTTGTGGATCAGAGGCCAAGATGAAGGAGAAAGGGCTATTCCGGCTGGAAGGTAAGGATTACGTCATTAAAGAAGCGGATATCGTGTATTTTAGGTTTAACGTCTAGTCGATACCCACAGTTTCCTCTCCCGCTACAACACTCCTCAACCCATTCGGTCCCTTCGTCTCCTGTTGTGTTTCGGATTTGAATTCACGGGTTGACATGAGCTCACCAGCTGGATGTACCGATAAGTAGATCGGTGGGGTGCAGAACGGAAGCTCGAAAGGGTTTCCCTACTCCCATGAGGCTGGATGGTGCTATTGATAAGCACCACCATAGTAATCCGGCAGGGGTGGATTCTGGAGGAGAGGGCGGTTCTTGTTTGTGATGACGCTGATATATGAATGGAAATCCGAGGAATAACTGTAGGCTCAGACCTATGCTGGAGTGAGCTCGAACTCGGGAATCAGTCGCTCTGACACGACTCGATCCAGTCGGCAACGGGTGATCGTCGGTAGGCGAATGAACTCAACGCCGAACGTGTTTTTTTGAACCCAACGGATTTTCGCCAACTCGATGAACAGAGAAGACGTGGGATCAGGCAGGAGGACGCTCAGCTTAACATAACTTCCTGTGAGGACTGTCCGCTCACAGGTGACGGAGCAGCCGGAAAGGGAAAGATTAGAGACCACCCCTTCACCTACAAACGGGGCACCTCCAAATATTACCGGATACGCAACCGGAAGCCGAGGATGGATCCGCCAGTTCACTGTTGTGTCTGCCATTCGTAGGCCCTCCATAGACCCGCAGTGTATCCAGGTGACGAGCATAGAACCATTCCTCAGAGGAGGGGCCTGGTGGCATGCCAATCTTGTCAGTTTGATGAATTACGCATCAAAATCAGAGTCGGTGGGCTTCTCTGACTGGTATTTCTGGATTCTGTAGTTGAGAGGATTCCTGAAGAAACGTTTTGGTATACCAGCTCCAAGGCTACGATCATTAGCCTTACGGCTTAATGATGGTTTCGTCAGATGAAGAATGAGGAACGGTCGAGGGGAGTTCTAGCCGCTCTAGCACGTCTTGTTTGAGTTTTGTAGGTTCCTCGATGCGATTGTCACGCTGTAGGGAATTGACATCTCTTGCTTTTCTCGCGTTCAACTCGATCATATCTGCATCGTCACGAACGAGATGTGGAGTGAGAAACACCAGAAGGTTCAACTTCTCGATCTGACGAGACTGAGACTTGAATAGCCATCCAAGCCACGGAATGTCTCCTAAAAGAGGAACCTTTCTCTCGCTGAGGGTGATATTGTCGCGAACTAAGCCACCGACCACGAGGGTCTGTTTATCTTGAGCAACGGTGGTTGTTTCCATCGATCGCTTCGTGGTTGTCGGGCCGACCGGGATGCTTGCAGTCCCGGATCCAATAGTTTGAGCGACATTTTCTGCAATGGCTGTAATCTCTTGCTTGATCTCGAGGCGAATCAAGTCATCTTCCAGGACCTGGGGAGTCAACTCCAATGTGACTCCAACGTCTTTTCGTTCGATCGTGACCAGCGTTCCACCAGTGATCCCTTGGGCTTGTCCGGTGGGGAACGGTCGATTTTCACCCACGACGATCTTGGCCTTTTGATTGTCTGCAGCGAGGACCTGAGGCGTAGAAAGGACGTTCGTATCGGTGAGGTTCATCAGCAAGTTCATGAAGGCACGGACATTCACTGTGTTCAAGACAGTGACGGCCCCACCTGTTGCTCCGCCTGCAGCGACGCCGCTGATCGCCTGCGCTACAGTGGCGAGATCTTCCGGCGCTCTATTGAATCCGACGATCCCCTGCAAAAATCCAGATTTACCTGCAGCAAGAACCTGAGTTGGATCGGTGCCGATTTGTCGCAGTCGGTCGACTTGAACCTCCAGGATGACGGCTTCCACAAACACCTGCTTGCGCCGGATGTCTAGATCATGAATTACTGACCGCAGCTGGTTCCAGGCAACTTTGGTCGAACTGATGACGATGGAGTTGGTTGCCTTATCGGCAAATACCTGGACGGGCGCTTCAAATTCGGTCAGCGGTCTAATCGGAGGTCGAACCCCAGGGGTTACTTGAGCTACGGTCTGTGAACGCGCCACCAGATTGGTCAGTACGGCGGCCAGATCCGTTGCATTAGCGTGTTTGAGTTTGTAGACAAATACGCCACGCTCTGGTGGAAGATCACCCATCGGGACAACTTGGTAGAGGTTTCCCCCCTTTGGGACCACCGCCATCCGAGCCGCCTCTAGTGCAGCCACAAACAAGGTGAACGCCTGTTCGGATGAAACCTTGCTTGGAGAGAAGACCGAGATCTTACCCCCTTGTTTCTTGATTGTTTCATCCAGGACAAAATTTTTCCCAGTAAGCTCGCTAATAAAGCGTACAAAGACGGGGATATCGACCTCGTTGAAATCGAGTGCCACTTTGGCTGGTTGGGCTGCCGAGACCTGTGAAAAACCGTTAGAAGACAAGGCGAAAGTGAGTATGAATAGCCAAATCCAGCAGGCCTGGAGTCGCCTGTGGGTTATTAATGAGGATCTGAAGCCTGAGGGGTTTTGCACGATGGACTTGTAATTTAGTGGTATCGGCTCATCTTGATAGGACGACTTGACCGTATCATAGGCATATCGAAAGACACAACCAGGATGAGGTTTTTTGAAATGGAATGAGAGACCAGTGCGCTTGAAACCAGTTATTTCAACCTAGTTGGCCTATCGAGTGTTCGGCACCCACTGGGCTTCCAGTAACGGCTCAATACTCTCGCAAAAAGACCGATAAGGAGAAGGAAATGTGAGGGAGAACTCGCGGAATGGATCCCAAGCTCATACTACAAGATAAGGTTCTGGTTTTCTCTCAACAACTGCTCACTGAGGCTAAGGGAGACCCCGTGCGGGCCCTAGGATTACTGGTCCTTGTGCTGGATGGCCCCGAGATACTCTCACCAGATCATGCCTGGCGCCTTATAGGTGAGGTGCGCCGTATCCTACTGCCCGACCTGACTAGCGAGTCTCCCATACCCATTCAGCACCTTGTCGGTGATGCCTCATGGGAAGGGGAGCAACATTGCCTCCGTTGTGGAAGAATGTTGATGAAGCCGCTTCATGGGCGTGAGGAATCACTTCTCGCTGGGTATGTGTTTGAAATCGGTTCACGTTTGACGTCCGAGCAGTGCGAACACTACCGAGTGTGTTTGTAGAAACCTGACTACTGTTCAGTCTGGCCCGTATTTCGCTTAGGAGCGGCATGGTTCCACAAAAATCAGGTGGCTTGCAGATCACATACCCAGCAGACTTCACTTGTGCTGCTGGTGCGAGTAACGATTCGTCCAAAAATGGATGGAGAAGCGACATTGGACGGAGACCGACTACACAAATAATTGATTTCACAGGCCTTCGTTGCAAGATCAGATAAGCGAGGACGGCACTCAGATTGCAGCCTCTTCACAAGTTTCGCCTCCATGCGGGCGATCAATCGGGGGAGGCTAGGATTGCTGATTGGTTCGTTGTCTGAGGTCTCCACTGAGTAGAGATCTGCTAAGGTTGTAGCGTGCGCTGGAATAAGAACCCCCCCGTAAAATCAGATAAAACCCAGACCATCCGTAGTCATAAGCGTGGTGTGGTTGGCTACAGCAGGAAGACTGCTCTGCTTGAAGAAGCCATCACGCAGATGAATGCGGGCAAGTATGGGCGATCTTCGGCCGCACTCAAGGAATTACTCGCGCTTGATCCCAATAACATGGAAGCACGGAGGCTTTTTGCCACATTACACCTTCGTCTTGGGAGTCTCCTTCCAGCAAAGCATGCGTTTGACTCACTCATCGACGAAGCCTTTCAGCGTCAAGATTATTGGCTTGCGGAATCCTTACTTCGTGAATACTTAACGACTGCTCAGCGGTGTGTTCCGTTCTTGGAAAAGCTCGGATCGATCTATCAGGAAAAGGGAGATGCCCTTGAGGCCGCAGCCGAATACGGCAAGGCCATTGATATCTTGATCGAGGATCCCGACCCTGAGAACCCTCAGCGTGCATCTCAGCTCTACGCGAAAATTCGAGATCTCGCTCCGGCGAGTCCTGTGGCCTTCCGGCTGGCCTCTTTCTTTGATGCGCAGACCGGCGAACTACTGGTCCGTCAACCGAGTGAAAACACAGCATCGATCTATGCGCCCGCGGTTGACGCAACGGCAGTGGCTTCAGAGGGACAGGCTCACTCTGAACCGATAAATGAAGCGATGCCATGGGAGCTTCCGAATCCTCATGACGTAAGCACGTTAACTTGCTCTTCATCTTCCCCCTCTCCAGCTGCTTCCACTAATGTTTCCGGCACGGAAGACCTGTCCCCTGAAGAACCGGTACCCCCTGCGGACTCACATCTTCCACAGCAGACGAAGGACGGGATCAGTGACGTAAGGGATAAAATCTCGGAAGAGATTTGTACAG
The DNA here is from genome assembly GCA_041742455.1 of Nitrospira sp. Taxonomy (GTDB): domain Bacteria; phylum Nitrospirota; class Nitrospiria; order Nitrospirales; family Nitrospiraceae; genus Nitrospira_D. The sequence continues at coordinate 51,930 of JBGSIO010000006.1, forward strand.
CAGAAACTGCGACGACATCTTCCGAATCAACCATAGGCGATCCTTTTGAGCAAATTGCTCCTGGAGGTATCCTTTCAGAAGCATGGCAACCAGACTCTGTTGGAGAGGTCTCTGTGACACAAGGAGAGACCTCTCGGATTGTGCCGCGAGGCGATGCAGCTGCAACCCAGGACCAGGAGTGTATATCCGGAGAGACTCGGCAAGAAGTTCGCACAGATGCTCTCTGCGCGTCAGAGGCCTCGGTACTTACGGACTTAACGAAGGTCCTAGAATCTCCGAGTGATGCGGCAATGCGTGCTTCTGATACCGCGGTCATAGCCTCCTCTCAGATGGAAGAAGGCTCTTCCTCCCCATTGACGCTAACGGAGCCGGTGCCCACCGAGCTAACGGAAGGACAAAACGCGGCGACGTCCTTTTTGCAGCTGGTCGGAAAAGAGTCTCAGGAATTGACCGTAACCCAGGCATCGGGTTCCAGCGATTTATCACCTGAAGACCCAGTGTTGAATGAAACCGCTGAGCCTCGGCCGCAATCAGAATTCTCATGGAAGTCTGTGTTTGCCGATCCATGGAAATCTGAGATTCACGATTTAGGGAACCCTGCTCAGCCTAAGGAAGACACACCTCGCGTTGAGGAACTCATAGTCGAAGCACCGACAGTTGCTTCCCAGGAGTCGTCAGAAAATCAATTCGTAGACAGTCGAGATGGCGATCAGCAACCCACACACAAAGATCAATCTTCTTCCGGACATTCAATCGGGCCAATGCCATGGGATCAAGTGCAGGAGTCCGAGATCTCGATCCATCCGGTGCAGGTGGAGTCTTCTGTTGAGGAACCCACGGATTTGACGGTCGATCGATCCGTTGACGAAGGGAGGTTCAACCGGACGTCAAGAGCTGATACAACCGATGACCAAGCCCCCTTGCTCGATACCACTACTTCTGAAGCAGATTCCTTCTCGGTCGTTCGCGACTCTGAAGCGTCTCAACTGCCTGACTCGCCAATTCTGTCCGAGGACGATCGTACTGCTGGTGAGAGAGGTGAAATCCAGATCTCAACTTCCCCTCAGTTCACTAGGGATTCCCAAGAAACGGGTTCCTTCACGATTGTCGAAGATTCTGAAGTGCTTCAGCCGCCAGACGCGTCACTATCGCTTGAGGTCGAGCATGCTGCTGATGTCAGTGAAAGTCGACTGTCAATACCAACTCAGCGCAATGCAACTTCACGAGAAGCAGATTCCTTTTCGATAGTTCAAGATTCTAAAGTGCCTCACCGGCAAAACACGCCAATCTCGTTTGAAGTCCAACCTACTGTTGCCGAGGTAGAACAGGTTTTCTCATCGACCCAAGAGGAGTCAACCTTTCTAAAGCCAGGGCAGCAAGAGACACTTCCGACTTCTTCGATAATGGATGAGACGTCGACACCGGATGAGCAGACGACAGGAGTTGCGGCGTCACAGCCTAGTGAAGAACCTATCGCAGATGATCAGGCGACGGTTCCAGAGGTTCATATCAAGAGAATCGACTCTGTTTTAAGATTAAAAGATGAACCTATCCCGGCAGACCTTCAACTATCAGCGGAGAAAGATTCCATAGACCCCCCCTGGAATGCTGCTCAACATACTGATGAGTTGATCAGCGAGACGATTGGTGAAACTTCCTCTCTTTCTCATTCTTTCTCATCGTCTCCTGCGATGCAAACGAAACAAAACATCTGGGAGACAGAACCTGAAATTCCTATTCCACCATCTGTCGACACGGACGTGGTTGAGACTCGACTTCAGAGATGTGAGTTGCCAAAAGAGGCCGTTGTTGAGGCGCGACCCCAGATACCCGAGCCGGTGCCGCATCAAGAGAAATGGCAGAAAGCAGGAGAACCGATTCGATTTGTCGAGGAGCCTCAAGCTGCTCCCATGGCTAAGGTAGTGCCTCCGGTTTCGGAGTCACAAGAAATGAATCGGACTCTGTCTGCGGCAGCCAGCGCGGTTGAAGTACTCTTTGAATCGACCCCGGATCTCAAAAAGACTTGGATAAGAGAACGTATAGTGGAGACACCGCCATCACACCGACAACACGCTTCTATCTTAAGCTCAATCCGCACTGCGGTCGCTGGATTTCTTCATGCATGTTTTTCTACTACCCGTGCCATTGTGGCAACCTGCGTGGGGCTGATGGTGTTATCTGCGATGGGTGTTGCATTGTGCATCGGGGCGATCGGCCTGACATGGGTCATTTTAGAAGAGCCTCCTTCTCCGGCCTTTCAAAGTCTGACGACCACTCCTCAGCGAACCCTGTTGGATTTCAAGAAAAACGGATATCTGTTGTTACTCGGGATTGAAGCCACGACAGGGCAAGATCCGGTACAAGCGGGCTACGAACGGAATCCTGATGCTGTGGATGCGAAGGCGGCATTGACCTGTTTTGGGGGTATGGGATCGGGGACTACGGAACGGTCGAATGCTTCGGCCGATGTCATGCGTGGGTGGTTTCGCGGACCAAAGCCCATCGGTCAATTGAAATCTCGTCAGTCGACCATCAAAGAATGGGTGCACGAGCATCAGCTCACACTGAATCGGTATGGGCAGTGGCAAAAACTGCCGTTCGAAGACTGGGGCTATGGCCAGCCTAGCAGTCCGCCCTGCATCGCAATGGCATTTGCCCACCAATTGCATGTGGCCGATGGATTTGTGCAGAGTCCGGATCTCGGAGTCGATCGACTCGAGACAGATATGGAAGCGTGGCGAATCGTGTTGAGCCAGGCCAGAACCCTTCCAATGAAAATGCTGGCCTTGCAGGCGATCAATGACGATATCGCCGTCGCCTCGGGACTCCTTGTCCAGTCTGATTTCGATGGCACACATCTCGGACGAGTGACCAAGCTTCTTCGACCGCTCGACCAAGGAGAACTTTCACTACGCTGGCCCATGCAAAGCGAGCTCGTGGCGGCGTCGAAAACGTACGAAGATCAGTTGAAGATGGCGCAAGCGGAAGAACAGGCGGTCTATACCACAATCGTATCCAACCTTTCATTGCCCAAACAGCGCCGCCTCAATGAATATGCGAAATATTATGACGCCTCTTACAAGGCTGCTAATGAAGGGCAACACACTTCGCTGCCGAAGTGGAAGAACTACATCCACTATCCTGCATCCACGTTCATGGACTATCTCACCAATCCGATCGAGAACATTGTGGGGCTTGAGCCACTTCCACCTTGGGATCTTTACAATGGATTGGTCGTGGATACGGATGCCCATCTCCGGCTGGCGAGTCTACAGGCATGGCTCCGGCGTGGTCCTGCAGATGGTGATCTTCTCACCCGTATCGCGAAAGCGGGACAGAGTGTGTATGATCCATTCACGGGACTGCCGATGCTGGTCAATATGAACAAAGGTGTCTTCTATAGTGTTGGCCACGATGGTAAAGATCAAGATGGGGATCCGGAGCTGGATGTTGTGGTGGAGATTCCCATCGGACATACCACGAGCGCTTCAACGAAATCGGCAACGAAGGCATCCAAGGCCAAATAATCGCTCACGATCCGTGCGATCTCCTGGGCCTTCCTGGCCACCCTCGGCTTGACAGCGCTCCCGCGTTTCCACACAATCACTGCGCAATTGTCAGCCACGAGGATGTTAAGGCATTTCCCAAACCGTCCAATGGCCGTCGCTCAATGAAAAAAGGCAAGAGATTTCCCACGCCTATTCCGACACAGATCGTCTCGAACGAGGAATTTCAGCCTATTGGGCAGACGGCTCGGCAAAGAGCGGTCGAGCAGCTGGCCATCACGATGGTAAAAGACGCAGCAGGTCGGCGAGGTATCTCTCGTCGGGAATTCTTAGAGACGACGGGCACGATGGCGGCCGGGTTCTTGGCCATGAATGCGTTGTTCGGGCGATTCTTCAACATCGATGGAGTTGAATTATTCGAGTCAGCGGCGTTTGCCGAACAACAGGGAGCGCCATATTTTATTTTTGATGTGCAGACGCATTATGTGAGCTCCGGCTATGATCCGTCCAATGCCGAAGCCAGTCGCAAGGGAGCGGTGTCAAAACAGGCGCTACTATCCCTCAGAAGACATATTCGCGAGACAGGACTGAATCCAAAGTTGGCAGGAGATCAAGGCTCCATCGACGATCTCTCGTGGAAGAACTTTGTGAAGGAGGTGTTTTTCGACAGTGAAACCAGCATCGGTTTGATCAGCACACCGCCGGGGCCCTACCCACAAGAAGCCGTGGTACCCCCGAAGGAAATGGCGCATATACGTGATGAGATCAATCGGTTGGCTGGTTCACAGCGAATGCTGGCACATGGTCTCGTGACACCTCAACTTGGGTCAGCTGATCTGGAGTTTATGGCAATGCAGGCTGAAATGCTCCACGTCGATGCATGGAAGTGCTACACCGGATCTTGCCCGAAGGGATTCGACAGAGGCTGGCGTATGGATGATGAGCAGATCGCCTATCCTATGTTGGAACAGGCTCAAAAGCTTGGGGTGAAACGGGTCTGTGTCCACAAAGGCCTTCCCATTGGTCCCGTACCGGACTACAACCACCCGAGAGATCTCATCAAGGCCGCCAAAGACTTTCCTCATCTTAACTTTTTAGTGTATCACTCCGGACTCCGCGGAGTAGCCTCAATCGATCAGATATTTGCGAAGACCGGTGAAATCCCTTGGACCACGGAATTCTGTCGGATGAAGGAGAAGGAGCCGGGCATCTCAAACATCTATATGGAGCTAGGTTCGACGTTTGCCCAGCTGGTGACCACCTATCCATTGATCTGTGCGCATTTGCTGGGCCAGCTCATTCGTTCGTTCGGGGCCGATCATGTACTCTGGGGAACAGATTCCATCTGGTATGGGACGCCGCAGTGGCAGATCGAAGCGTTCCGGCGATTCCAAATTCCCGATCAGGTGATCGCGAGGCATCAGTATCAGCCTTTGACCAGGCAGACCAAGGAACAAATTTTCGCACTGAATGCCGCCAAGATTTTTAAGATCGATGTTGAAACGAAACGGAAGGCGCTGCCGGGTGATGCCCTTGGTCGACTCAGGATGAGCTACTTGGAGGAGGGGCCGGAGCCGAGTCAGCGAGTGTACGGATGGGTGGTGGGATAACGATGCAGGTCCTGTCAATGAGCGTTCCTACCTGCACCCCGCCCGTTGTAGGGACCCCGCTGCGGGCGGGTGAGGCCCTGCTCATTGCCACCCGCATCAAGAGAAAAGGAGAGGAAGGGGAAAATAATGAAAAGCGAGATCTTATATCCCGGTGCGTTTCCAATGGTGCGTATGGAATTGGCGGAAGGGGAACATATCAAGGCAGAATCAGGTGCAATGGTGGCCTGCTCGCCGACCATCGACATTGAAAGCAAAATGGAGGGAGGGTTTCTGGGAGCCCTGTCGAGAAAGTTTCTGACAGGAGAGAAGTTTTTCTTCCAGACGTTACGTGCTAGCCGAGGCGCTGGCGAGGCGCTCCTCGCTCCGACTGTGCCGGGCGAAATTGTCGTGTTGGAACTCGATGGTGTGAATGAGTATATGGTGCAGAAAGATGGATTCCTGGCAGGTGCCGATGGAATAGTCATTGACAGCCAAATGCAGAGCATGAGTCGCGGATTGTTGGGTGGCGAGGGATTCTTCATTCTGAAAATGAGTGGAAAAGGGATGCTAGTTCTGAATAGCTTCGGAGCCATTCACAAGATCGAATTGAAACCGAGTCAAGAATATATCGTCGATAATAGTCATCTCGTCGCCTGGTCGACGACAACCTCCTACAACATCGAAAAAGCGACCTCCGGCTGGGTGGCCAGTTTTACTTCCGGGGAGGGATTTGTCTGTCGGTTCCGAGGGCCTGGTGTGGTGTATATACAAAGCCGCAATCCTCGCGGCTTCGGCTCATGGGTCAGGCAGTTCATTCCAGTCTCCGAATAGCGGATGCTGAAAACGCCGACGTTGTCACCCTCCCGACTCAGTCGCGCCAAGACGCGCCAGTTCCCAAGCTTCGTTCTCGGTTCGAAGCAATCCTCAGCATACCCCAGACGAGGAAGGAGCTGTCCTGGTAGCTCAGGGCGGGAGAGTGGAAACTACGACGCCTGCGGTTGTTTCTCGCCTGTGGTGTTGTGGGCCGCCGTTTTGAGCCTCAGCGCAAGAACATTCCGCTGTCTATGAATCAATCGAGAACCAGGCCATGACCGAATTCCGCCCCAATGCGCTCTATTTTGGTGACGAATTCCCCGCTGGCGGGATGCCGTGCTTTGTTCATGTCGAAACCCAGGGGCTCACGATTGCCTTTGCGGCAGATGGGAGCCAGGGATCGGCCGAAGCGGTGCCATTTTCAAGTATGGCCGTCTCGGCAGGAGGGCTCGATCATGATCAGCTCGTCCTCAGTTGGGGGGGGGCAGCGGGCGAGCGAACCCTGTATCTCAAAAACTCTGACCTCATTCGGGCGTTCCGACAGGCCGCCCCGGCGCATTTAAACAGCCCGCTTGAACGGGCGGCGGAACAAGTCCGTCAGGTGCGGAAGCGGCACCGAGTGGTCTGGGGTGTCGTCGGTGGGAGTCTCCTGGCTCTGGTGCTGGGGTTATGGTTTGGAAGCGATGTCCTGGTCGAGCTCGCGGTTGATCGGATTCCAATCGAGTGGGAACAGAAGTTGGGTGAATCGGCCTATCGCGACTTCCTTAGCGGGCAGGAAGTGATGCAAGAGGGGCCAGCTGTGGCAGCCGTCGAAGAGATGACCCGTCGACTAGCAGGGCAGATTCCGGATAACCCCTATCGATTCGATGTCACCGTCGTGAAGAGTGATATCGTGAATGCCTTTGCCCTGCCAGGCGGCTATGTCGTCGTCTTTACTGGACTGCTCAAAAAGGCGGACCGTCCGGAAGAGGTGGCAGGGGTCTTAGCGCATGAGCTGAACCATGTCCTACAGCGGCATGGGCTCGAGCGGATCGTGAAACAGCTGGGTTTTATTGCCGTGGCGTCAATTATTTTTGGCAATCAGCAAGGCGTGGGTCAGATGATGAAACAACTCGGTGTGGAATTAATGACGCTGAAGTTTGGTCGCGCGCAGGAAACCGAGGCAGATTTGACCGGTCTGCAACTGCTCAACCGTGCCAAGATCGATCCTTCCGGTATGATCACCTTCTTTGAGCGGCTGGCGGAAAAGGATGAGGGGCGGGTCGAATTACTGTCTACCCATCCGATGAGCGGTTCAAGGGCTGAGCGGTTGAAAGCAGAGCTTGCAGCAATGCCGACAGTAACTCCTGAACCCTTCGCGTTCGAATGGGGTAAGATTCAAACGGCACTTGGCGTGCCGATCAGTACAGGCTCATGAGTCGTTTTCGTTCGATCCATATCGGAGTCATTGCCGATACCCATGGCATCTTCGATCCGGCAATTCGAAAATGTTCCATCACATCGATCGGTCTCTTTTGCCTAGGACTTATCCCAAAGTCGTTCTGTGCTGAATGAGCGCTCTCATCGCGCTTTGTTCGGAGCACGTTGTGCCTGCATTCGTTGTTATGCTAGACGAGTGTGCAGGCACGATTAGGTAAGGCCGCTCAATTATTCCTAGGTACTTCAAACAAGGAGGAGATCATGACTACACTCGTTCGTCGCATGGTGATTGCAGTGGTGTTGATGTGCTTTGTAACGGTGAGTACTGCCTGCTATGGCCCGTTCAATCTCACGAAGAATGTCTATCACTGGAACAGCAATGTCAAAGGCAGTGGGCAAGTGAACGATAAGTGGATGAAGGAGATCGTCTTTTTCGGGATGCTGATTATTCCGGCCTATATGTTTTCAGCATTGTTGGATACATTTATTTTCAACTCAATGCATTTTTGGACCGGAGAAAGCCCGATCAAGGCTTCCAATATGGGTAGCGATGGCACACAGGTAACCACCGTAGGTGAGACCACGATTCGATGGACTCCTTTGGATAATGGAGCAAGGGTTGTCTATGAGCGTTGGGGTGTTGTCGAGCGCCGTGCCACGATTGTGGCCAGTGAAGCCGGGTATCGTCTCATTGATGAGAATAACAGGGTTCTGTCCGAGGTCGAGTACGCTGCAGATGGGAGTCTTCAGCTTCGGGATAGTAACGGCCAGCTCGTAAATCGCTGGAGTCAGGAGCAACTTCAATCAATCGCTCAGGGGCAATAACCCAAGTGTCTGGCCAAGTGGTTGTCGCAAACAGGAGTAGAGGGGGAGTAGGGTGCTAGTGTAGTGCCGCCGCAGCGGGCATTCCATACCGTTCATGTTGAGCCCTTTGACAAGCTCAGGGCGAACGGAAAATGGTAAGAAGCGTTCCAGCCGAGAATTGTTGTGGCGCAGGCCTTGCCCTCTTTGGGGGCTGCCGGCGCATCGGTCGCGACAATGCCGTGCTTAACGTCAGCGAAGATACCGCCTGCCAGTGGAGATGCTACGGGCATACAGCCGGTCAAGTTGAGGCCGAGTAGGGCAATGACTGCGAGAGGAGTCTGGACGCGTGCTTCATAGGCCCTCCTTAATTGAAGTTAGTAAATCATGGCGTCCGGTTAGGTATTCTAAGCAATCATGCGACAAGAGGAGTATGGGTGCATACGTAATATCAGTCAATTTAAAATTTGGCCCTAAAGAAGAAAGAGAGAGTTAGGACTAATTTACTTTTAATGCTTATATATACATGTAATATATTGTAAATGCATTTGAGAGTCCGTCACAGGAAGAATCTCAATAGGGACACGTATACGGAAGATGAGAGGAGTCTAGCTTACGCCACCTTACGGAAGACGATGCCGGGACGAAACTCGCTTAAGGTTTGGTTGGCATCGGTTAAGTCGATTTAGAATCGGCGATGCCAAGAAAAAGTTATTGCGCCCATCCACGATTTGTCTATAATCATCGGCCTCACTTGGTCGGAGCAGCTAATTCATCTAGCGGAACTTTTTTATCAACATTGCTGGTGAATTCGGCTATACTTCGAATCGGTGTTTTGGTAACTAGTAGTGGGTACTTATATTCAATCTAATGGAGGAGGACTTATGTCGAAGAAAGTGCTCGTATTTTCTATCGCCGTCCTATTCGGTGCCCAGGCGGGTCTAGCAATGGCATCCAATCCAGACACGGGCCCAGGTTGCGGCTTAGGGAAGTTGGCGTGGGGTGAGTACAAGGGCCAGAAGGAAATTGCCCCCCAGGTGCTGCAGGCGACCACGAACGGTACCTTTGGCAGCCAAACGTTCGGCATTAGCTTTGGAACCTCCGGTTGCACCAATGATGGCAAGATCATGAGCGAGCAGAAGACCACGATGTTTGCCTCATTGAACTTCGAGGCGCTCTCTGCGGAGATGGCTCAGGGGAAAGGCGAACACTTGACCTCACTCGCCACTCTGATGGGAGTTCCGGCAGATCGCCACGCAGAGTTCTTTGCCATGACCCAGGAGCGTTATACGTCACTGGTTCAGGCTGGGGAAGCTTCTCCAGTTGCGTTGGTGAAGTCTCTCAACGATGCGATCGCGGGCCATCCCGTCCTCGCGCAAGCGTCGGTACGCTAAGCCATTCCAAGGGCCCTGGCAGAAATGTCAGGGCTCTTGTTGTCTCTATTGACACCGTGGTACTTCCCCTCCTTGCCTTTCTTGTTTCTTGGCTCGTCCCACTCTCTTCCAGTGCGCAGCAATCGGATCGTGACCCGTACCTCACGCAACTCATCGATCAAGCGAAGCAAGAGAAACTTGCTGACCAGCGTGAATGGCATCTGTTACTGCACTACCGGAAGGGTATCTTTGGAGGGTATGAAAGCGAACAGGACGATCCCGGGTTTTTCATGTCAGCGACCGGAAAGACGGATCCGGTTGCTGAACTGGCCGCGACTCTTGCGCAGTTCTTCTCCACTGAATTGGTCGGCCGATCACGACAGCCGGCTCAGTGTGCCTTTATCGCACGGTATCATTGGCTAAAGGAGCAACTGCAGTTTGATCCGACTCGGCTTCCACCGCTTTCTTGCGAACGGTTTGATCGCTGGTACCAGGATTTTGAGGCGCAATCAATCACCCTAATCTTTCCGTCAGCTTTTTTGAACAATCCCGCCTCCATGTTCGGCCATACCCTATTCCGCGTTGATCAAAAGGGCCAGACAGAGCAGACACGCATCCTTGCCTATAGCATCAACTTTGCTGCAGATGTTCCTCCCGGCGCCGGCCTGGCCTATCCTATACGGGGAATTTTCGGAAGCTATAAAGGGTATTTCTCGACGGTTCCCTATTACCTCAATGTGCAGAAATACCGTGATATCGAAAACCGTGATATTTGGGAATATCGTCTGAACCTCACGGAACCTCAATTGCGACGGTTTCTGATGCATGCGTGGGAGCTGGGGAATGCCTACTTTGACTATTTTTTCTTCAAGGAAAACTGCTCTTACCACATTCTGGCGCTGCTCGATTATGCCGATCCCAATCTGCATTTGACGGATGAGTTTCTGTTGTGGACTGTTCCGGCTGATACCGTCCGGTTGATTGTGTCAAAACCGGACCTGGTATCGCATATTACCTATCGTCCATCCCGCAGTACCGTCATCAAGCGCAAGCGAGAATTCATATCGACTGAAGAACGGGACTTGGCCCATCGAATCACGCAAGATCTCACAGAGCTTAACGCGCCGCTATTTGCTCGATTGAATCCTCCACGGCAAGCCTTTGTCCTCGATCTCGCATCCGATTATCTGCGGTACCGAATCGACACGACCAATTCTCCGAAGCCGGAGTGGAAAGCACGGAACCGGGAAGTGCTGAAGACTCGGAGTCAACTCCGGATTCCATCTGAGGAGTTTGCCGTACGCCCTTTTGCGAAACAGCCTGAGCTTGGCCATAAAATGTTCAGAGCTGCCCTTGGGGGAGGCTGGCGAAACAACGATACCTTTGAGGAGGCGACTTTTCGGGGCGGATATCATGACTTGCTCGATCCGGAGATTGGGTACACGCCCGATGCTCAGATCGAGATGGCCTCCGTCACGGTCAGACATTACAACCGAGCGGACCAGACACGGGTAGAACGGGCCACGTTGCTAAATCTTCTGTCACTCTCGCCTATCGATTCCGTGTTTCATGCACCATCCTGGAAGCTGAACATTGGGATGAACACCATCCGGCATAATGATTGTCGACTCTGCAGCAACGGTTTCTTCAATAGCGGGATCGGCGGGGCGAAGGAGTTGCGATTGCTAAAACGGGAGGTTCTGTTCGCGTTTGCTGAAGTGGAAGGCAACATCAGCGGAGCCTACGACGACATGCATCGAGTCGGAGGGGGAGGAACGGTTGGGATGCTGGCCGACATTACAGAGCACTGGAAGATGATGGCAACGGGGTCGTATTTGAAATTTCCATTGGGCGACAAGTCCGACGATTTTCGGTGGTATATTGGGTCTCGCCTGGCATTGGCTAGGAATTGGGCTGTGAGACTCGAGTACAACCATCGTGATCACGACAATGACGTCCTCTTCAGTGTGCAAGCATTCTTTTGATTCATTGAGTTGGGCAGAGTGAGTGCAGAGAGCTGACTCTTTCTTCTCTGAGGTTGATTCCGTTATGCTCATCCGGTGAGCTTCCTCGATCAATTCTTCGTCTATCATCCCGAGCCATGGCAAGACCGAGATTGGGAACGGCAGAGTGGCTTACCGCTCGAAGATGTATGGTTTCAGACGTCTGACGGCGCCCGATTATTCGGTTGGTACGTTGAGGCAGCAGCCGATCGGCCTGTCATGCTCTGGTGCCATGGGAATGCGGGTAACATCATCAATCGCCTTGATAATCTCAGGCTTCTGCACCAGATCGGGCTGTCCGTGTTCCTGTTCGATTATCGCGGATATGGAAAGAGTCAGAATATTCGTCCCACGGAAAAAGGGCTCTACAGTGATGCCTATGCTGCATACGACTATCTTGCACAAATCAGGAAAATGCGCCCAGAACGAATCATCCTGTTCGGACGATCGTTGGGAGCCTCAGTGGCAGGCGAACTCGCAGCCCAACGGCCTGCTGCTGCCTTGATCCTGGAGTCGTCGTTCCCCTCCATCGAAACGGTTGCCAAAGTGCATTACGGCGGATTCCCGGCCCATTGGTTCCTTGGGGCAGAGTTTCGATTGGTTGATCGTCTACCCCATCTTTCGCTGCCGAAACTGATTATTCACGGGGAGAAAGACGATATCATCCCTGTTGAGTTAGGACGCCAAGTCTATGATGTAGCGAAACCACCCAAGGAATGGTTTGGTATTCCCGGTGCCAATCATAACGATACCTATGTGATAGGTGGGATAGGCTACTTCCGTCGACTTGCGGAATTCATCAAGAAGGCACTTGGGGTCTACTGAGACCGATCAAGGCATGACTGTGAGGATCGCACTGAATTACCGCTTCGCTTCCGGCGGAGGCCAGTTCATTTCAGTGTGCCGGCCACAGTAGTAGCACAAGAGACGGTACCGTGCTTTGCGGCGGGGATTGGGCAGGGAAACGAAGGTAATGGGGGTCTCATCGAATGGGCAGGTTGGCTGTTCGTGAAGGAGATGCGTTTCCGCCATCAATGTGATGGAGGCGACATCCCATGAAGGATAGTGTTCTTCCTTGCCGGCGATCTTCTCGACCGTGTGGCAACGTTCGCAAGTGGCTTCATAGCTCTTGATGCGAGCGCTGTGCAAGGTGTGATCGGCCACGTCCATTGGCCCGCCACAGCCTGGTGTGGGACAAGTCAGATGCTCATGCTGAAGGGCTTGGACGAATCGCCTATGGGCTTCACGTTCCTGCTCTGATCGCATAGTCCTCCTTCCTATATTCCCCAACCACCGCTGATTTGGATATTCGCCCCATTCACGTACCGGGCGTCCTCGCTGAGCAAAAAGCGAACTGCTGCGACTGTATCATTAACCGTTCCAATGTAGCCGGCGGGAATGCGTTTGGTCATGGCGGCCAGCTCTTGGGGCGGAGCGCTGCCGGAATCGATAAAACCGGGCGAGATGGCGTTGACGGTAATGCCGTAGGGTGCCAAGAGTTTAGCCAACGTTCGTGTGAGGATGAGCACGCCAGCCTTGGCGATGTAATGGGCGGTCACGTCTGGTTGTGCTTCCATCTGATCGGCATTCGCCATACCGAAGTTGATGATATGGCCAGCCTTACGAGTCTTCATGCCCGGCGCGACAGCCTGCGCAAGATAGAAAATGGGATGGAGATTGTTGTCGAACATCTCATTCCAGCCCTCAATGGTTTCGTCGAACAGGTTGACTCGATGATAGGGGCCTGCTCCATTGACCAGGACGTCGATCCGACCCCATTTGTTTTCAACCTGTGTGACCAGGTTCTTGGCTGCCACTGGATCAGAAACATCGCAACAGATGGCCAGCGCCTGCCCTCCCTGAGTCGTGATCTCCTGTGCGGTATTTTGTGCGGCTGCTTCGCTGGTTCGGTAGCAGATGGCAACTTTCCACTGCCTGGCGGCGAGATCGAGCGCAATACCTCGTCCGATACCCTTCGCTCCTCCGGTGATGAGTGCAACGAGTTGGCTCATGTGGTTTCCTCGGCTGACCAGTTGATGAAGTATTATGATCTCGAACGAAGTCGTTTGGCGAGTGTCTGTAGGACACCGGCCGTACGATCTGAAAACACCCGCTCATGTTTCGGTTTCTTAGTCTCGGCGGCGCACGCTTCAATAAGGGCTTCAAGATCCGCAAGGGTATCGACGTCGCGCCATGGTTGAAGCAAGGCAGTCTTAAGACCGAGCTGTGCTGCTCGGTCTTGTGTGAGCCTCAGGACTTGATCAGTTGACCAGGGCATATCAGCGAAGAGTTCGGGAGCCACGCGGTTCAACCCAATCAGATAATAGCCGCCATCGAAGGCTGGGCCGAGAACGAGCTCGTAGTTGTCCAGCAGAGTGAGTGCCTGTTTGAAATGTTCAAGTGGCACAGTCGGTACGTCCGTCCCGAGGAGTAAGGTTCGGCGATAACCACGCGAAAACATCGCTTCAACAGCCTGATGCATGCGTGCACCGAGGTCATCTCCGACTTGATCGATCAACGTGACTCCTTGTCGTTCTTCCATGATCTTGAAAAATACATGGCTGCTAGATGGTGCGCAGGCAAGGTAGCGATCCATCGACAATTTTAGCCGCCCGACCGCAGTCTTTGTCCGTTCGAGCGTATCGAGCACAAAGCTGCCATGGAGTGTGGCCGCTTCGTCAGGGGTCAGGGGTGGACAAAGACGTGTCTTCACATACCCAGGAATTGGGGCTTTTGCGAAGATGACGACGGCGGTGCGGAGAGCTGAGTCCTGCCTGCCGGAATGAGAAGTCGGCATGTGCTATCGCACCGCGTGGTATACACGGGCAAGTTGATGCGGATTCACTCCGGCCCAGTAGAGGAAGCGCAGCGTCCACATGAGGAGAATGGTTCGCAGCGGGCCTTGTGTGTCCCATCGTCTAAACGAGGTTACGACGGTGTCCCGGAGCGCCATAATACGACCGGCTTGCTGTAAGCGCCTGCTGAATTCGATGTCTTCCATCAGTGGGATCTCAGAGAAACCGCCGAGCATCTCAAATACCTCACGGCGGACAAACAGGGCTTGATCGCCGGTCGCAATTCCCGTCAGTCGCGACCGGCGATTCATAAAGGAACTGATGACTTGGCTCCACGGCGAAGAGCTATCGAACCGGACGTCGAAACGTCCACCCACGACGGATGGACTTGTTAAAGCCAATCCAACAATCCGTTCGGTTTGTGGTGGCAGCTGTGTGTCGGCATGTAAGAAGAGAAGGACCTCACCCTGACTGGCCTTCGCGCCTTCATTCATTTGGCATGCGCGCCCTCGAGGTGACGTGATGACACGGGCGTTGGCCGTGTGAGCGCAAAATTCTTGAGCAAGGGTGAGGGTGCCATCGGTGCTGCCTCCGTCAACGACAATGATCTCGGCGGGAGCAGAGGCCGATAGACACGCAAGGGTCCGGGGTAGAACCCGTTCTTCGTTAAACGTTGGGATGATGACGGAGATCGTCACCATGGAGGTCACGTTGTAGGTTTCTTCGGTTCGACGAACATGAAGTACATGACGATGATGATTGTACCCCAAAAGAGCATCTGTTTGTGCCAGAACAGAACTTCCCCATACTGAAAGAGGACTAAGGCTAAGGTGATCGCAATGCCCATGACTCCGTAACGGATGCTGGGAGTTTCAATGGCTGCATTAGCCCAAATCGTCAGGCCGCCGAAATAGATGAGAAACGGCACCTCATTAATTTCAAATCCGCCGCTGATGGAGAGGAAAATGTTCAAAAATCCAATGAACATCAGCGCGGTCCCGATCATCAGGCCGATGACGTGAACTTGGTGCTCATTTCCGCCTTCGTGCTCTCTCGGTTCGGAGGGAGGCGCAGGGCGTAACGGTTCGTTGTGAGGAGGAGGCAGATCAGATGGAGCCATAGTTAGACTTTGAAATGTTTGCTCAGTGTCAAGGTTTGTTGTTGGTAGGATGATCCCAACCGTGACCCATAGAGTTGCGTTGGAATTCCCAGCATCTTGTCATAGACGACTTTGAAAAAGGTCTGTCCATCATGGATTAAGAATGGCACGTCATGGGGACGAACTTCCAGTACGACTTGTGTCCCTTTGATCTCCCCCTTGGATCCATAACCAAATCCGGGGTCAAAAAAACCGGCATAATGTGTCCGGAGCTCGCCACAGGCCGCTTCGTAGGCCACCATTTCAGCCGCATAGCCGGCAGGAACACGGATGCGCTCCTTTGAGGCCAGGATATAAAACTCTTCCGGCTCCAATAGCAAGCTGTCATGGCGATGACGGCAAAGCGGTTCCCAAAAATCCGATGCAGCGTAGTGACCGATTTTCGCAAGATCAATGACATGACTGTTCTTCTTGGCTCGGTATCCAATCACATGAGCGTCACCTCGATCTGATCCTGCGAGATCAATACGAAGGAACAGACCCCGGTCGGCACGAAAGTCTCGGCCCCCCACTGGTTTGTTGACGGCAGCGTTTTGATACAGCAACGGAGTCTCGCGATGAAGCGAGTGGAGAGCTTGATCTGAAACTGCGGCGTCACCGGATACGAATCGGATTTGATTCAGTGATTGCCCTGTGCGAACCTTGATGGCAAATGAACGTGGGACGACTTCCAAGAACAACTGACCCCGATAGCCCGTGCGGATTTCATCGAATCCGGCGGTGAGATCCGTGACAACGCGGGTGAAGACATCCAGGCGACCGGTGGTGCTTTTGGGGTTCGCGCGTGCGCGGATGGTCTTTGGCAAGGCAAGTTGCTCCAAGAGCGGCACTAGGTACACGTGGCCCTTTTCCAGAATGGCGCCGGCGGACAGATCCATCTCGTACATGACCAAATCCGACTGATAAAAATCCAGCACGTTGAGCCGGGAAGAAATGGCCGACAACTCGGGCAAAAAACTGCTGATCAACCGATAGGCTTTGTGGCCCAGGCGGAGATCAAGGCTGGCCGGTTGAATTTGTCGTTCTTCGATCGCCGGAGAAGACGTAATGGCGTGGCTTGCGATCAGCTGTTTGATGTCCTGATAGGGGAGAATACCGGACCGGCGCGATCGTGTTGTCACAGGTCGTCCGAGTCTCCGCCACAGCTGTTTCCCCACGAGGCGAAGCCATCGCGATCGGTATAGCTGTCACTGCAGGCCGCATAGGCTTCTTCCTCTGAAGCATCATGTGAGGATCTGGCCCCGACCATCGGTAGTTCGCGCCCAGACTCAACCTTCGGCTGCGGGTAGTGGAACGATTTGTTCTCGTAGTTGCGGAGGAGTGCGCCGTCTTTGTCCAGATGCACCAAGTAATTATCTGGTAACAAGGGGATCTTGCCTCCGCCACCAGGCGCATCGATCACGAAATGGGGCACGGCCATTCCACTGGTGTGGCCTTGGAGGGCTTTGATGATGTTCAAACCGGTTTCGACAGTTGTCCGGAAATGATTCGTCCCCTTCGTCAGATCCGCCTGGTACAGATAATAGGGCTTCACACGTGCAAGGAGTAGTTGATGGACAAGGCGTTTCATGGTTTCCGGATCGTCATTCACATCTTTTAGGAGAACAGTTTGGGCGCCCAATGGGATACCGGCATCCGCCAGCATACCGCAGGCAGTTTTGACTTTGGGAGTGAGTTCATCCGGATGATTGAAATGCAGGTTCATGTAGATCGGGTGGTACTTTTTCACCATCTCACACAGCTTGGGAGTGATGCGTTCAGGTAACGATCCGGGGACCCGTGAGCCGATCCGGATCAGTTCCAAGTGCGGGATCGTCCGAAGCGCCTTGAATATCCGTTCGAGGAGGTGGTCGGGGAGCAACAGTGGGTCACCTCCCGAGAGAATCACATCGCGTACCTCCTGGTGCTCGCGAAGGTACTGGATAGCACGGTCCAATTCGCCTTTCTTGAGGAATCCAGGCTTGCCGACTAATCGCTTTCTGGTGCAGAAACGACAGTAGATCGGACATTGATTCGTCACCATCAGTAGAACCCTGTCCGGATACCGATGAACGAGGTGCGGCACTGGGCTCATGAGATCTTCTTCCAGAGGATCGTCGTCGGCTGCAATATCATCCAATTCCGCCATGTCGGGGACAACCTGTTTCCAAATCGCATCTCCCGGAGATTTGATGGTCTCGAGGACAGATGGGGTGATGCGTACGGGGTATGGCCCAACGATCGCTTCAACCTCTTTCTCGTCGAGCCCGAACCGCTCCGCCAGGTCTTTGGGCCTGACGATGCTCCGTGCGAGGACTTGTCTCCAGTCTTCCATGAATAGTCCTTCGTTAGTTAGTTGATCCGGCAGGAGGGGTGGTCGTCGTCTTCATCCAGCATGTCCGGCGTTGCACGGGCTTGAGATTCAAATTGTGTCGCTGCTGCGCCGCCCACGTTATTGGCCCCGTATTGCTTATCCAAGTAATCAAGAATGTCGTCGGTTTCCGTCAGCACGAGATCGCCGTCTTTGACGACTGGGACATAATATTGGCCGGATACGTCGTAGACTTGCGCCCGCATCCGTCTGCTGTCAGGCACGACGACGTCTTGATACGATACCCGTAACTCGCTCAGCTTTTGTCGGACTACGTGACAGTCAGGACACCAGTCGACGTGGAAAAAAGTCAGCGCCACAGTGATATAAGGCTACCAGGAAAATGGAGAAAGTGATACGCCCATTTTACGATTTCTGCGATACGTGTATCTCAGGTTGGTTGAACGGCGCAAGGGACCAGAATCGCGTCCTTCATGCCATGGAGAATCTTCTTGTCGGCGGGGCAGATGGTCGCGAGGATGCCGGAGAGCTCTACCGTTCCTTCCGACACGAAATAATACGGAGAGAGCCGTGCACGGCCAGACATTCGAACGACAGCACCGTTGCTCTCGTCCATGAAGTCCATGTCGAACAATCGGCCCTTATGAAACTCTTGCAAGATGTAGGGGGTGGTTGGAAACGACACTAGTGCGTTGCGCAGCGCTTCCACCCATTCTGCTTGCGGCATGTCATGCCCAACGGAGACGCCTCGGCTGCCCCACGCCAAGGCAGAAAATCCAGACGGCTTGATGACGAACTGTCGTTCCTTCTGCGTGGCTCTCTCAAGATCGGTCCAGCTCGATACGGCGCGGTGGCTCAGTTGGAGGTCGGGAATCGTCGCGATGGCAGGAAGCGGTGCTGGGTCGAGTAGCCAGGTTTTCGGTATGACTCTCCTCAATTCGAGCATGCACTCAACCCCTAGCGCTTTCTCCCAAAAAGGCCGTAGCGCGGGATGGTGGAACAAGGCAAAAGCCGATTTTTCTTCGAGCGCCGGTTTGTAGGGAGGGGTAACCGAGACCCATCCTTTCTTGGCAGCATATTGTACAAGCTCGGCCTTTGGGATGTTCAATAGGTCGAACAGTTCATAAAAACGGTAGATCACGTCAACGGCTTGTTCGTCGCCTTCAACTTTGAGCCGAAGTCCCTCCTCTGTAAATCGAATCTGGCGAGGCTCGACGCACTGGGCAGATAGTCCCTCCTCACGGAGTTGTTCGGCGAGCCAAGACATCTCCGAGCGATAGTCCTTGGATTCCTCTGAAACGAGGATGGCCACACAACCTGTACGCTGGGCTTGGTAGGACCGCAGCATGTGGGCAAAGCCTCGAACGATTCCATTCCGTCCCCCAATGACCTGTGACTGACCGTCATCGAGGTCGTGATAAATGTGAGACAAGCAGGCCGTTAACCCAATACCCCCGGGGACTGAATCCAGCTCAGTGATCACCATGCTGTCTTGCGTCGGAATGATATCCGGCCTAATGACAGCCGGGACCTCGTCTCGAAACCGTTTCATGCGACTGTACTGTAGTAACGATTCCGGTTTGCCTTGATCGAGGTACCCCGCCACCCAAGCCGGCTGGAGGCCTTTGAGGCTCTCGCTGTAGAGACGGTTCAGCCCTCGATAAAACGACAGGAGGTGCGGCCCTAGCGACATGAAGAACTGGAGTTGGTCGGACGAGAGGAAAAGCGGGCACGGACTGATGCGCCAGGATGCCCCAAATAGATCGGTACGGTCTAAGCGTGCTTGAATGGCCGTACAGCGATTATGGGCGGCTTCCGTCGAAAGTGTCGGGCAGAGCGTGTGAGTGTGTGTCAAGGAGATGTATCCTTTGCCATGGTTGTCGCAGGCAGCGCCATGACGTGAGAGCCTGCAAGACGCCGGATGCTAGCATGCAGAGCCTGGAGCGACAAGGGGCCCTGGACGTGCCTGAGCCCATTGAGACCGTGGGGCATGGATGGCAGCTGCGCGAGGACTGTGATGAGCGAGAACGGAGGCTTCCTTGCTACCTTTCTCCATGCGTCGTATGATTGGGACCCGATGGACCTCATTACAGTGGATTCCGAACCTATGATGAGGGCGTTGCCTCAGCTGGTGCCGGACTCAGCCTGTGTTCGTTGTGACGTCTGCTGCCGATTCCCGGAAGCGGACAGTTTTCTGCGTCCGTACTTTACAGACCACGAAATTGCCGATGCCGTGACGCATGGAGTCGCGGAGTCTTTCTTTCCGGACAAATCCGGTTCGCAAGTGAATCTCGTCGAGAGTCCGATCGGTGAGGGGTATGTGTGTCCGGCATTTGATTCAACGTCCGGCCGGTGTGGGATCTACAATGTGCGCCCGTTGGATTGTCAACTGTACCCGCTGGCGTTGATGTGGGACGCGTCAGGAGAAGAGGTGCTCCTGGGTTGGGATACCAAATGCCCCTTCATGCGCGAAGAGCTTCCCAGTACGATTCGCGCGTATGCCCATCATGTTGCGAATACCCTGGAGAGCGATGCTCTGGTCGAGAAGATTGTGGCTCACCCGCGCCTTATCGGCCGCTTTCAGGACGATGTCATTGTGGTCAAGCCGCTCCCTCATCTGACGGCTCGTCTTGCCCCACGGCGAGCCGATCCTCGGCTCCGGCCTCTCGCGGCCTCGGACGCGCCCTATTTTAGGCAGCTGATTGAGCAATCGCATACCCTTTCTTCTGACACGCCGGCCGCCTTTGCCTTTCCGTATCATTACATGTGGACTTCGCTCCTTCCGTATCGGTGGATTGAGATCCATGGCACAGCGTTTCTTTTCGCGGCATCTCCGGACGGGTGGTTTATGCCGCTGCCCCCACTTGGACCTGGCCGTCTGGAGAGGACAGTCGATCAGGCATTCGACCTGATGTTGCAGTGGAACGGGGTCTCGCCGGTGAGTCGAATTGAGCATGTGATGAATTCGCAGAGAGGACTATTGCCAGCCGATGAGTACCAGTTTCAGAGGAATGAAGGAGATTATCTTTACTCGGTCGCAGCCTTGGCTGCCTTAGCAGGAGACCACTACAAATCCCAACGGGCACTCTGCAATCGCGTAGAGCGGGAGCACAGAATCACGAGCGAACCCTATCGTCCTGAACACCTCAATGACTGCATGGCCTTGTATCGACGCTGGGCAAACCGCAAGCGCCAAGGGAACATCGATGTCATGGGGAAGTTACTGTTGGAGGATGCGGAGCTTGCTCATGCGTGCGTCCTTCAGGAGCATGAACAGATGGGTGTGTCAGGGGCGGTGAGTAGAGTCGACAATGACGTCGCGGCCTATACCTTCGGCTACTGGTTGACGCCTCGCACGTGGTGCATTCTGCTGGAAGTCGCAGATCGCGCTGTCCCTGGCCTGGCGCAGTGGGTGTTCCGTGATACGTGTCGGATAGCCATGAAGCATGGAGCCGTCTCCATCAATGCGATGGAGGATGCCGGCCTTCCGGGATTGCGCGCAACCAAGTTGGCCTATCGCCCAACCGCGATCCTCGACACCTGGACGATCACAAGGGTGGCGAGATGACACCATCGGATGAGCGTCGTGCTTCAGCGGCGAGACGATACGAGTGGCTGACGTTCGTCATGGTCCTGATCACCTTGCTTTCTCTAGGGGTAGGCACCTACCTGCTCGGTCATGTCGAGCGGAGCATCGTGGCGGCGGTCTGGCTTCCACTCTTGGTATTGGTGCTCTGGTCCACCTCTCGTTTGCGCGCTGAATACCGTCAGGTGCAACAGGAGAGTGCATGGGCACGAGCAGCTGAAACAGCGTTGCTGCAAAGCCAGGAGCGAAACCGCGCAATTGTCGATACGGCGCTTGACGGGGTAATCACCATTGATGCGGCCGGAATCGTGACCGAGTGGAATGCTCAAGCGACGGCGATCTTCGGATGGACTCGTGAAGAGGCGATGGGAAAACCGCTGTCAGAGACGATCATTCCTGAACGTGATCGGGAGGCGCATGCCCAAGGAATTCGCGAGTATCTCAAGACGGGAGTCGGCCCTGTGCTGAACCGTCGTATCGAGATTGCGGCCCGGCACAGAGATGGGCATGAGTTTCCGGTGGAGCTTGCCGTATCGCCGGCTCGCATCGGCGAGACGTACATTTTCAGTGCTTTTGTACGCGATATTACAGAGCGTCGCCGAGACGAACGTCGTTTGGCTTCCCAATACGCGGTCACACGCGTCTTGTCCGAAGCGATGACGCTTGAAGAAGCGGTGCCGAAAATCATTCAGGCGGTCGGAGAGAGTCTCGAATGGGATCTGGGGGTCTTTTGGCGGTTGGACAAGCAATCGGGAACATTGCGCTGTCTCCATCATTGGCATGCTGCGGGCATCAGTGTCGATGAGGTTATTGCTGCGAATCACGGTCGTGGCTTTAAGGCAGGCCAGGGGTTGCCCGGTCAGATCTGGGAACGTGGGCAGCCGGTCTGGATCAGAGATATCATGGTCGATCCTAGCTTGGTTCGAGCCGAGGTAGCCATCAGTGCCGGTCTTCACGGTGGATTTGGCTTTCCGATACGCATCGGGGGAGATATTGAAGGAGTTATTGAGTTCTTTAGCCGGCAGGTGCGTGAGCCGGACAATGAACTGCTGAGCATGATTACCGATCTCGCTTTGAGAATCGGACAATTTGGCGAACGCGCCAGAACGGAAGAGGCATTGCATCAGACGGAGGCACAACTCCGCCAAGCGCAGAAGATGGAAGCCGTAGGGCGGCTGGCAGGCGGCGTCGCGCACGATTTCAATAATCTGCTGACTGTGATCCGCGGGTACAGCGAGTTGATCCTCAGCCGGTTGACGACGGAGGATCCCGCGCGTCGAGAGATCGAAGAGGTGAAAAAGGCAGCTGATCGAGCCGCCGGGCTCACGAGCCAACTGCTGGCATTCAGTCGCCGCCAGTTCGTGACAACTAAGATCGTCGATTTGAACGCGGTGATCATGAATATGGATGGTATGCTGCGACGGTTGTTGGGTGAGGATATTGTCGACCTCTGCGTCGACCTTGAGCCACAACTGGCATCGATCAAGGCCGATCCTGGCCAGATTGAACAGGTGATCATGAACCTGGCTGTGAACGCTCGGGACGCCATGCCGACAGGAGGGCAATTGACGATTGAGACACGAAACGTTCTGGTCGAAACGGGCCCTCGGCGTGACATTGTGACGCTCAAGGAGGGATCCTACGTGCTCTTGGCGATCAGAGACACGGGGCAGGGTATGAGCGAAGAAACCCAATCCCACTTGTTTGAACCGTTCTTTACGACAAAAGAAAAGGGGAAGGGGACAGGGCTTGGGCTCTCCACCGTGTACGGGATCGTCAAGCAATCTGGGGGGACGATCAGTATCGACAGCACATTGGGGCAAGGAACCACCTGCAAGATATTTTTTCCGAAGGTGGATGAGGCGTCCGAGCCAGTGCCGGCCGTCAATGGGAGCCTCGGCAAGGCGATAGGGCGGGAAACCATTTTGTTGGTTGAGGATGACCCATCGGTGCGCGGCCTCGTGCAAGAAGCCCTTCGCCTGAGCGGATACGAGGTGTTGGTGGCTCGTCACGGGATCGAGGCGCTGTTGACTGGCGGCAAACATATGGGCCCTATTCATTTGTTACTCACCGATGTTGCTATGCCGCAGATGAGTGGACCGGAGGTCGCCGAGAAACTGACGGGTGTGCGGCCGGACATCAAGGTGTTGTATATGTCGGGTTACCCCGACCATCCAGTGTTTGAGCAGGGCGGGTTTAAGCGGGACACGGCGTTTCTGCAGAAGCCATTCACGCCCAACGTGTTGACCCAGAAGGTTCGCGAGGTGCTCGATGGAAAGAAGATGGTGTAGGGGACTTCCCTGCCGGGCCATCCCTTGATCTTCGGAGAGTCTTCTGTTTATTGTGACGGGGCACCGTTTGAGCGGAAGACCGCGGTCACATTCCAAGCACGAGTGAGAAGGTGATGCAATCGGTACGCGAAATCGACGTGGCACAACACCGCATCCTCCATGAGCCGTTTTACGAGGAGGTCTGTGGAGAAATCGGCCTGTTTACCATTGCCGCGGACCGGAAGCTGCCAGTCATGCTCAAGGGACCGACTGGGTGCGGTAAAACACGATTTGTTCAATACATGGCCTACAAGCTCGGCCGACCGCTGATCACCGTCGCGTGTCATGAAGACCTCACCGCATCCGACTTGGTTGGACGGTACTTACTCAAAGGACAGGATACGGTTTGGATGGATGGTCCGCTGACCTTGGGTGTGAAGCACGGGGCCATCGTCTATCTCGATGAGGTGGTGGAAGCCCGGAAAGACACCACCGTCATCATTCATCCGCTGAGTGATGACCGGCGAGTGCTGCCGATCGAAAAGAAAGGCCAAATCGTTGAAGCTTCCGATGAGTTCATGTTGGTGATCTCCTACAACCCTGGCTATCAAAGTGTCTTGAAAGATCTCAAGCAGAGTACCAAGCAGCGATTCATAGCCATTGAATTCGACTACCCCAGCACCGATATCGAAACGAGGGTGATTCAACGTGAAGCAGCGGTGGAGGCAGGTATCGCAGCGAATCTCGTCAAGCTCGGCCAAAAAGTCCGCAACCTCAGAAATCATGGGCTGGAAGAAGGCGTCAGCACCAGACTCTTGATCTATGCCGGCACACTGATCAAGCAGGGCATCCCGCCGGAACGAGCCTGTGATGCTGCAATCGCTCGTCCGATCACCGACGACACGGATATGCAGCGTGCCATCTTGGAATTGGTCAAAGCGATCTTTTAGATCCATCACGTCTTGTGGACTTCCTACCTGTGATTGTGCGGGACAGTGATCGTGGGGCGATTCTCACCGTCCATGTCCAACCCAACTCATCACGGACCGCATGTGTCGGAATGCACGGGGATGCCCTCAAGATCCGACTGGCGGCTCGTCCGATTGACGGCGCTGCCAATGATGAGTTGATCAGATTTATCGCAGAACAATGTATGGTTCCGCGCGCGCATGTGCAGCTCCAGGCTGGGGCCGAAGCTCGGCGTAAGCGACTGTGTGTACAAGGAATCACCGCGCAGGCGTTACTGGCTCGGTTGATGCCGCAATGCTGAAAAGCAAAGGAGTCCAGATGAAGGGATTAGGACTGAGTGTTCTCCTAGCGGTGTTCCTGCTCTCGGCCTGTTCGAGTGCGCGACCGGTTTTGTATCCCAATTCCCATTTAGAATCGGTGGGGAAAGATAGATCGGAGCAGGACATTGAGGCGTGTAAACAGTCCGCCGAATCGGCCGGCGCCAAGGCGGGCGGCAACAGCAAGGTCGGACGCGTCGCAACCGGGACGGCCGTTGGTGCGGGCGCTGGGGCTGCCAGTGGAGCCATCGGAAGCGTGATTTCCGGGGCATCCGCCGGGTTAGGGTCAATGATCGGGGCGGCGAGTGGAGCGGTCTGGGGTCTCCTGACAGGACTATTTTCGGCTGTGACCGGCCCGTCTCACCAACCCAGCGAGGCCTACACGAATTACGTCAATCGGTGTTTGCAAGAGAAGGGCTATGAAGTGACGGGGTGGCAGTGAAGGGGGAATGGTTGCGTGTAGGAGAAGTTCCTGTGCTCACGCATCGCGCACGCAAGATACCATTTGAATGAAATTAGGGTCGGTGCTCGATGCTCGATGCAGGTGCGCAGTGGGAACCCCTCCCACACGCAATCTAAAAAGGTGAAGAGGAGAAAAGGATCGTTGGCGGATAATGATCGGTCATGCGCGTAAGGGAAACGACCTCACCGTCTGGCCTCGAATGAGTGGGTAAGGTGTTCGCCCGTCCGGTCTGCGAAAGAGAAGGAACGAGAAGATGTACGCAATTCAAAAATCCTCGACATTTACTCCAAAGGGTGAGAAGTGAAGCAAAGCAAAGCAAAGCAAAGCAAAGCAAAGAAGAGAGAGCACCCTAGGAGACTTCCGTGTCCACTCACTCATGGCAGCGACTGATTGGAATCATACTGCTGTTGTCTGTCGTATCCTGCTCGGGCCCCCAGCCGATTTTGCGGTCTAATAAGCATCTCCACGTGTCTGGCAAGCAGGTCGCTCAACGGGAGATTGAATCCTGCCAGAAGAAAGTTGAAGGAACCGGATTGCGTCCAGGGGTTCACCAAAGTGCCAACGCCGGGTCCGGCGCCGTGCTCGGTCTGTTGCTCGGCGGTGCCATGGGCGCATCGGCCGGGGTGATCGGGGGACTGCCAGGAATGACGATCGGGGCTGCCGCCGGTAGTGGCCTCGGGTTGGTGCTTGGCGCACTGGGCGGAACGTTCAAGCCACTGGAGCCGGATCCGCCCTATGCTGAGGCTGTCACGAAATGCCTCAAGGAAAAGGGCTATGAAGTCAGCGGGTGGGAGTAAGGGCAAGAATCGGTGAGGGTCCGCTCGAAGATGGCGGTACCGGCCAAGTACGATCGCCAAAGTTGATCTCGTCCAGTAGGCTGTTCCCACGACTGTTCCTATCCGATTCTACAAAACCACAGCAGGTCCGTGGCCTTAAGACGGCCTGACCTGATCTTGCATTTTTGCAAGCCTAATCCCTACACAGGTAGCGGAACAGTCCTGCGTGCGGCCGCCCTGGGTCGCATGTTCGCGGATTCCCGCGAGAGTTTGGCGAGCGATCCCCAATATCATGGGAACGATTGGTTGACTCCTCCACTGGCCGGAAGTAGACTAACGTTAGTCTAGTCGGAGGAGCCCATGAAAGTCACAACGAAGACGGTGAATATCCATGAAGCCAAGACCCATTTTTCTAAACTCCTGGCCGCCGTCGCGAAGGGTGAGCGTATTACGATTTGCAAAGACGGGACGCCTGTGGCTCAGCTCGGGCCGCTTGATCAGCCTATTCCAGTCCGACGTCCAGGACTGTTGAAAGGACGTGTGACCATCGCGGACGATTTTGATGCGCCGTTACCAGACGTGTTGGGCTCGTTCGAAGGTGGGTCGTGAATCTCCTGCTCGATACCCATGTCTTTTTGTGGTTTGTGATTCAGTCTCCACGACTTTCACAAAGCATCTATCATCAGATCGAGACCACACCCGTGGTCTATGTCAGTGCGGCTTCACTCTGGGAGGTGGTCATCAAGATTCAAGTGAAGAAGCTCTCTGCCGATCCGGAAGAGCTCGCCGCCAAGATCGCGGACAGTGGGTTTCAAGAATTGCCAGTATCAGTAGCACACACCCTGGCCCTTGAGCGGTTGCCTCTGCATCATCGTGACCCCTTTGACCGCATCTTGCTGGCACAGGCCTACCTCGAAGACCTGCGTCTGCTCACGGCTGATGCGAGTTTGAAACCCTATGGTCCGGTATGTCAGGTGATTGCCGAGGCCAACTGACGGCTCACTGCATGCCAGGGTGTGACGAGCCTGTCGTCACGATTGCGAATGATGGTACCTATAGCCGTAGCAGGGAACGTCAACGGGGAGCGAGCCAAAAGAAAAAGTAGCCCTTCAGATTTTCTCATCTCAATGGAAGTCTATCCATTCAGTCATACGGGTGAAGATGATCAGCCGATCGCGTTGGAGATCGACAATGTGTATATAGGGCCAGGGACGATCGCCTCTCTTCTGAAAGCGATTGAGGGGATCACTGACGTTCGCAAAGAGGGTTTCGGTGGAATCCCGAGAGAGATTCATGTGCGGTTCAAATATCAAGGCTACGACTATGTGGCATGGGAGCCGTATGGAGACAATAGCAGATATTGGATAGGCCCCGACGATCCTGACGAATGCAAGAAAAGCATCCGGCCTATTGAAGAAGTTTTCAAAAGATATCGGCCCTCATTCTTTCGACAGCTCCTGGGAGACATCCTTAGCCTCCGCTTCCTCAGATTCATAAGCTAGAGCAATGGAAGTCATGCTGGCCATGTCCATGGTGTGCAATCTGAGCCATCAATGATGGCTGGACTCTGTTTGTGCGGGTTCGTTCGATCGCCACGAGAATGCTGTCGCGCGTCGAGCCGCCACATCGGCGCTTATGCGCACCGCGAAGCCCATCCGTTTTAGGCGGAAGGTTCTGGACTGACGAACGCGCTACTCGAATTCGTCACGAGGGAATCGTCAGAACACCGGGGCGCTGAAGAGACGTGAAGATGATCGACATATGACTGACCTCGGTCCACGACAGAAGGACGATCTCCTGTTCGACGCCAAAAGAATGGAAGAGCAGGAATACACTTAGTCCGAGGGCAATGATGGCGGGCCAGATCACCGAGAGCGCACCGATGGCTACAAAGAGCGTCATCGCTACCAACGTCTGCTGAACGAACGGGCTCTTCGCTGTGATCATCACGTCCTCCCTCCTTGGCTCTCTCCCGGAAGACATATGTACGATTGATTGGTGGAATCCACCTTAGCATAACGACCACAGCGAGCAACTAGAAATCCTGCCAATCTCTATTATAAGGTCGAATTTCTCCGGAGAGACTGAGCTTCAAGCACTAGAGAAGGAAGTGCGAAAGGCCTAGCGAGACCACTCACAGGATGAACAAGCTCTTCCTGGAATTTGCGAGGCGCAACGCTACTCTCCGGCTAGGTCGATATAGCGAATGGTCGCTTTCACCGATGAACCGGAAGAGCCCAAGCTGGTGGGGAGCATGATCTGCACCAGGAGATCGATCGGTTGGCCTGTCTTCAGCATCGGCGCCTTGAGTGCTCCGACATTCTTGCCGCACGCTCCCTGATCGATCACCTCGATCTGGCCGCTGGCATCCTCAAGTGTGAGCGTTGTCCGTTCATGGGCTCGTCCACAGACCAGCCGATTGGTGATGATTTCCGTCTGCATCGCTCTGATAGTTCCGGTCAACCGGATGTCCCGCATTTGATAGTGATCTGGATGCGCCAAGATGGTGGCGATGGGAATTCGTTCATGCGAGACGAGGGAAATTCTCATGGAACCAACCCGGGAGGGTAGGGAGAGTTCATCCGATGCGAGCACTGAATGAAGACCGATCAATCCTGGTAGGATGAGGACAATGGATCGAAGGCCGATGTGAATGAGCGGAGCCATCATCAGTACCCCCCATCTAAGTTAAGGGTAGCATAAGCCCAACAGAGAGGCGCCGAGCATTCGGCATGGTGCCATTGGTTCGACACTACTTCCCTTCAGCTCGTTCAGCAGGGTCCCGGGTTGATAAAGCGAATCCCCTCTTGTTTCAAGCAGATCGAGAGAGGATCTCCGTGCCTTTTGGCTGGAATGTAAGTTGCCAAGAGCACATGTGTGCTCACAGTTGCCTTGAGAAAAGAAGATAGGGTTGCATGACAATCAAAGAGTATGACTCCATCGTGCAAAGCAGCCACTGATTACTGACCTTCAAGTCGGAAAGGAGGACCCATCATGTTCGTTGTTCTCGGTGCTACAGGAAATACCGGTGCTGTTGTCGCAGAGACGCTACTTGGCAGAAAACAGCCAGTCCGAGTTGTCGTTCGTTCAGATGAAAAAGGTGCTACCTGGAAATCCAAAGGGGCGGAAGTGGCGGCTATTGCATCGCTCGAAGATGTGTCGATGTTGGTTAAGGCTCTTAATGGGGCAAAAGGGGTCTATATCTTAGTTCCGCCGAATTACGGGGCCGACGCATGGTTGGCGGATCAGCGAGCACGGATGGATCGGGCTGCAGAGGCCGTCACGAAGAGCGGAGTTTCCCACGTTGTGTTTCTATCGTCGGTCGGGGCGCAGACTCCAACAGGAACAGGGCCCATTCAAGCTTTGCGTTATGGTGAGCAAGCATTAGGGGCAGTGGTAAAGCACATCACGATGCTTCGTCCCTGTTATTTCATGGATAACTGGGCGCCTGTGGTCGGCGCAGTGAAGGCCGAGGGAGTTCTGCCGACGTTCATTGCGCCTCAGGCGAAAATTCCGATGATTTCGACCAAGGATATCGGCAGGATTGCGGCGGAGCATCTGATCGCGGGTGGGCAGGGCAAGCAGATCGTGGAAATGGCGGGTCCGGAAGAGTACAGTCCGCAACAGGTGGCAGTAGCGCTTGGCCAGATTCTGGGAAAAGCAGTAACGGCTCAACATGCGCCTCTGAGTGCCGTTGTCCCGACATTCAAATCATTTGGCTTTTCCGACGAGGCGTCGAGGTTATTTGAAGAAATGTACACCGCGTTCTCAAAAGGCGCGATCGGGTACGAACACCCGGACAAGCTGGTGCGGGGAACCGTGACGCTTCAGGATGCGTTACAGGGGATGGCGAAATAAGGAGGGGATCATGACAACAAGCACCACGGCTACCAAGGACCTACTCGGAGTCTATCAACCAGGATCTGCCCATATGGTCGGTGATGGGTTTCCTGTTCGCAATTTGTTCCCAAGCAACGATCTTGACCGACAGGTTGACCCGTTCCTCATGTTGGACTACGCCGGACCGCATCAGTTTCCCGGCACGGATCAACCGCGAGGGGTTGGGGAGCACCCGCATCGCGGGTTTGAAACGGTGACGATCATGTATCAAGGTGCCGTGGCTCATCGTGATTCGGCGGGTAATGCCGGCGTGATTAGGCCTGGTGATGTCCAGTGGATGACGGCGGCGTCCGGCGTCGTTCATGAAGAGATGCACGAGACACAGTGGGCCAAGGAGGGAGGAACCTTTCAGGCCGTCCAACTGTGGGTCAATCTGCCACGGTCTCAGAAAATGTCGGCGCCTCGTTATCAAACGATTCTCGATGCCGATATTCCAACCCTCCATCTGGACGGCGGAGGGAGGTTGCGTGTGATTGCAGGATCGTTTCAGGGACGTAAGGGTCCGGCCCATACCGTTACACCGATCGAGCTCTACGATCTCCAATTGCCAGCTGGTACGAGCACTACCCTGCCGTTTCCTCAGGGCCACAATGTTTCGCTGTTGGTGATAACAGGTCGAACGAGAGTGAACAGCACTCATACGGCCGGAGAGGCGGAATTGGCTGTGTGTCACCGTGAAGGCTCTCAACTCAACATAGAAGCCCACGAAGAGAGCCGGCTCTTAATCATGAGCGGAGAGCCGATCAACCAGCCGATCGCGCGCTATGGTCCGTTTGTCATGAATACTAAAGCCGAACTCGTTCAGGCGGTCGAGGATTATCAGGCCGGAAGGATGGGACATCTATCCTAAGCGTCGTTCGTGGAGCGTGAAGGGTGAAGCGTATGAATGGCCAGGGCTCAGCAATCCGTATCGATGTTTACTCGGATGTCATCTGTCCCTGGTGCTATGTGGGCAAACGGCGGCTTGAACGGGCACTACAGCAAGTCAGCGAAACAGTGAAGACGCGTGTAGTGTGGAGGCCGTTCCAGTTGAATCCGACGATGCCAAAGAACGGGTTGGATCGGCGGCAGTATCTTGAAACTAAGTTTGGTGGCCCTGAGGCTGCTCGAGCGATCTATGACCAAGTTGCGGCGGCAGGAGCTGCCGAACACATTCCTTTCGCATTCGATCGGATTGCACGGACGCCCAATACATTTGCCGCGCATCGCCTCATCTGGCTGGCAGGGCATCAGGGTAAGCAAGACGAGACGGTCGAGGTGCTCTTTCACCACTATTTCGTCGAGGGTGGAGATATTGGGAGTATTGAGACGTTGTCTCTCGTCGCGGCTCAGGCTGGACTCGATCAAACCGCGACCGAAACGTTTCTGACTGGCGATGAAGGTGTCGGGGAAGTGAAGGCAGCGGAAGCAGCAGGCCATCGTTTGGGCATTCGAGGCGTTCCCTATTTCGTCGTCAATGGAGCCTATGCGCTCTCCGGGGCGCAATCTCCAGAGCACTTTGTCGCTGTCCTCAGAGAGAACGCGGCCGGTTCGGCAGTGGGGAAGGTAGGTGGGTAGTGGCCGTTCAGGTCTATGGTTGTAATCATGTGGTGATCGAAGTCACCGATGCCAAGAAGGCCGTGAAGTTTTATTCCGATGTCTTTGGCCTGAAGATGTTGCGTGGCGGAGAAGGCGCGGCTTGGTGCAAGTTGGGCGCGCATCAATTCATGGCGATCTTTGAGGTGGCGCAGCTTCAGCCGGACCGAGTGAAACATTTTGGATTGATGGTCCGCGACTCGAAGCAGATTCAAGAAGTTCGTAAGAAGCTGACGAAAAAATACAAATTGAAGCTCCACCCTGGCTTTCGCTGCGACTTTCGCGATCCGTGGGGGAATCGCATCCAAGTCGGAGATCTCAGTGATGAATCGTTAATCTGGCTTCTTCCTTATCAAGAAGTGCAGAAAGCCGGAATTATATTCACCCACATACCTCAAAAGGAGAAGAAGGCATGAGCACAATCAATCTGCACCAGCGATTGAACGATTTATTCAGCCACATCCGTCAAGGAAAAATTATTGAAGCGATGACCGAGTTTTATGACAAGGACGCGGCTATGCAAGAGAATGCCAACCCTCCGACCGTCGGTCAGGCCGCGAATATTGAGCGGGAAAAACAGTTCATGAGCGGCGTGAAAGAGTGGAAAGGGTTCAATGTGACGGCCTCAGCCGTGGGTGACAATGTCACATTCTATGAATGCAGCCTGGACTTCATTGCGACGAACGGGCAGGCCGTTCATATGGAACAGGTGGTGGTATCGAAATGGAACAATAACAAGATCATCCATGAGCGGTTCTACTATGACGCCAGCAAAAAATAAGAGTAGCGGAGTGGAGAGAAAGCTTTAAATGTGAAGATCACTATTCTTGGCAAAGCGCACGAAAAGCAGAGGAGAAAACCATGAAAGCAAACCCCGAAAAGGTAAAGACGTTTGCGAAGGATCTCCGAACGGGCTATCCCCGTAGCCCACGCGAGAAGCTGGGAGGCTTTGTCATTGCAGCTCGCTGTGTAGATAAGTGCCGCGCGTTCTTGCTGGACATAAATGGCGAGTACAATTACTGGCCTTGCTCGCTGGCCAGTCAATGGTTCTCGTTCACTGGTATCACGCCCGAACAATTTAAGGATATGGTTGCGACCGGAGCGACCGATGAAGAACTCGCGACGTGGATCGGTGGGCATTCCAAGGTCAAGGATCCAGACGAAGTATTGAAATGGAACAATGTGATGCGCGATACACGATTGAGCGATATGAGTCTCCAGGCTCAGCAGTACCTCGAAGAATATGTTCCCAAGTTCGTCCCGAACCATCGTCCCGTCTATGTCTGGTTCGATGTCTATGATCTGGAGGAGAAACGGCTGTGACGGTTCGGCCGACGGGGTTGTGGCTTGGAGAGGCCGTCCACTTCGTCAAGAAAGTCGAAGCGGCAGGCTTTCAGGTCGACTACGTCAGCCCTCGTGGAGGCTATACCCCGATTGATCCGCATAGGGGATCTACAAGAAAGCCGACAAGGCGTGGGCGCCGTTTGCCGTCGTGGATAGCCGTGTCATCAGCGGACAGAATCCGGCTTCGGGTGGGGCGGTTGCCGACTTGCTGATCGCCGATCTGAAGCAGGCCGCTCAGTAGCCGCCACAGAAATACTCGGATGACTAAGGCGGTGCGAGCATGCCGCTATCTCGGAAATGAGCGAGGACGAAATGGACGATTCTTCCAGATGCAACGCCATAGGCCGTGTGATGGTGGGCACGGACCGTTCCAAAACCGCAGACCACGCCGTCCGATGGGCCGCCGAGTTCGCCGGCCGCTATGGGGCAGAGCTGTTTGTGGTGCAGGTGATTGTGCCGCACCACCCGACCACCACGGAATTCGGTGCAGCTGAGCAGACACGGGCGGCTGCCGCGACTAAGGAGCTCGCACAGGTCGTGAAGCAGCTGGCCGGAGAGCGAGGGCATGCCCTCGTCGCGATTGATCCCGATCCGGCATTGACGATCGTCCGCGCCGCTGAGCGCGAAGCCATTGATGTCCTGGTAGTGGGGAATTCGGGCATGGCCGGACGAAAGGAGTTCTTACTCGGGAACGTCCCGAACCGCGTCAGTCACAATTCCCATTGCACCGTCATTATTGTGAATACGCTGCCCTCTGCCGGTGAGCAGGTCGCTCGATCGGTGCGAGTGGTTCAACCTCAGGGCGAACCCCACACGTCTGAGCCTCACCTGGCGGGACGAGCCATGCATATCGCGACGGTCATGGCGAAGCATGGCCTCAAAGAGCTCTTTAGTCAGACCGATCAATCGGACGTTGTCATGCGCCGCCAGCAGGCTAAGCGCCTACGCGCGGCGCTGGAGGAACTGGGTCCGACCTTCTCCAAGCTCGGGCAAGTCTTGTCGACCCGTCCGGATCTCCTTCCTGCGGAATACATCGAAGAACTCACGATGTTGCAGAGTCACGTGCCCCCTATGCCCGAGCGTGAAGTCGTTCGGGTCGCCGAACAGGAGTTGGGGGTGCCGTGGGAGGATGTGTTTGAGTCGATCGACCCCATCCCACTCGCGGCCGGGACCATCGCCCAAGTCCATCGGGCCAGACTCGAACACGGCGACCGAGTCGTCGTGAAAGTGCAACGCCCCACCGCCCGAGCTGATATCGAACAGGATCTTGCTCTGCTCGAGATATTCGCCCAGAAGGTGGGACAACGTCAGGCCCTCAACCAAGTGGTGAATATGGAGGCGGTGTTCAAACACCTCTCCACGTCGCTCCACCGGGAACTCGACTTTCACCAGGAAATCGAAAATATCGGGCGGATGCAGACGGTGCTCTCAGACTATGACCGGTTGGCGGTTCCCTCCGTGCATCAGGAACTATCGACATCCCGATTATTGGTGATGGAGGAGATTCAAGGTATCCCGATCGCAGAGGCGCCGGAAGGTCCGGAACATATCGAAGCCGCCCGCCAGCTCTTGGAAAGTTACTACAAACAAATCATGGTTGACGGCTTCTTCCATGCCGATCCTCACCCGGGCAATCTCATGTGGTGGAAAAATTGCATCTACCTGCTCGACTTTGGAATGGTCGGCGCCCTCGATGCCAACGTACGGGAACATCTCATGTTGTTGCTGATGGCGCTGTGGAAGGAAGATGTGGCGTTTCTTAGCGATGTCACGCTGATGATGACGGGTTCGGTCGGCCGTAATGATCTGGATATTCCACGGTTTCAAAGTGAAATCGGTGAAGTGATGGCGAAGTACCGCAAGGCGGCTCTCGCCGAGATGCAGATCGGACCGCTGCTGCAGGAGATGAGCGCGATCGCGTTTCGACACGGCGTACCGATGCCGGCGTCGCTGACGCTCGCCGCCAAGGCGTTGGCGCAAGTCCAACTGGCGACGGCGGCTCTGGATCCGAAACTTGACCCCTATGACGTCGCCGGCAAGTTTTTGATGCGTGTCATGATCAAGCGTATGGGGGCCTCGCTCGATCCCAAAGCGCTTGTCTATCAGCTGCAGAAGTTCAAAGTACGAGCCGAGCGGATGACCGAAGCCATCGAACATCTGATCGGCGCTCGCCCTGGGCAGAAGCTGGTCGTGAATTTCCAGGCGAATTCACTTGAGGAAATGGTTCGCCGGACGGGACGGCGCCTTGCCCTTGGCTCAGCGGCCGCGGCAAGTATCCTCTCCAGCGGACTCACGGCCATGTCGGGAACAGTTGCAGATTGGATATCGGTCACGTTCGGGATTGTCGCCGGACTGTTGACTCTTGGATTGGTCTTCGATCTGATGCGGGGACGTTGACGGGGCGTTGTTCTGTCGGCGGTTCGGCGGACTCTAAAGACCGGCAGCGTCGCGTTTGATCGAGCGCAGAACGGCTCTTTCGAGTAGGTAGGCGATCACCGACATTCCAATCGAGATGAGTCGGTATTCGATGTGTCGGATCATGCTCCGAGGACTAGTCTTCGCTGGGGAAGCACCGTTGATCATGGGGATATTATCGCTCAAGGTGTCATCGGCTGCAAGCAGCCATGATTCCGGGTCCAGCGCTCACCGATCCAGGCTCGAGCCGTCATGATAGATGATCGCGTCTCGGCATGGCTGGAAAGTCTCGGCCTCGATTACTATCGAGAAGTCTTTCAGCAGAACGCCATCACATGGGACGTCTTGCCAGAACTGAACGACAGCGATTTGGCATCTCTGGGTGTTGTGCTCGGCCATCGGAAG
Source organism: Nitrospira sp. (assembly GCA_041742455.1). GTDB lineage: Bacteria > Nitrospirota > Nitrospiria > Nitrospirales > Nitrospiraceae > Nitrospira_D. The sequence goes on from JBGSIO010000006.1 coordinate 87,719, forward strand.
AGGCTCCTGCGTGCCATCGCACACCTGTCACTACAGGCCGACAGCGACGGTCGTCAGCCAGCTCCCATCGCAACCGACCCGGAAGCCACACCATTCCCTCCCGTCCGAGATCAAGCGGAGCGTCGCCAATTGACGGTCATGTTTTGTGACCTTGTGGGTTCAACGGCGCTGGCTCGCCGGGTGGATCCTGAAGATCTGCAAACCTCTATCCGGCATTTTCTCGATGCCTGTAGTGAAGCGATCAGCCGATTCAACGGCTATATCGCAAAATACATGGGTGACGGACTCTTGGTGTATTTTGGATATCCTCAGGCTCATGAGCACGACGCGGAGCGCGCGGTTCATGCCGGACTCGCTGTGCTGGAGTTGGTGAGGGCGCTCCCTCGTGAGCATTACACTGATCAGGAGTTTGAAGTCGCGGTGCGAATCGGGGTCGCAACCGGTCCTGTCATCGTGGGCGAACTCATCGGTCAGGACGTCGCCAAGGAACGGTCTGTGTTCGGTGAAACTCCAAATCTAGCTTCCCGGCTTCAGGGACTGGCTGCACCGAATCAATTGATCGTTGATTCAGTGACGAAGCGTCTGATCGGGGGCGAGTTCGAGTGTACCGATCGTGGAACGGTCCCTCTCAAGGGGTTCGAGACACCAGTCAAGATCTGGCAGGTTGTGAGCGCCAGATCCTCAGCCAGCCGGTTCGAGTCGTATCGATCCGGCCGATTATTCCAGTTCATAGGCAGAACGCACGAAGCGGCTCTTGTCTTGGGTCGTTGGCGCGAGGCAGTGGAGGGAGAAGGACAGGTCGTTCTTCTGTGTGGTGAGGCCGGCATCGGCAAATCGCGGTTGGTTCAACATCTGCGTGACCAACTGGCGGGCGGCCATTACGAGAGGATCCAAGCCCAGTGCTCACCGCACCATACCAATACCGTACTCTATCCGGTCATGACGTATCTGCGGCAGGCCGCGGGGCTGACCGATGGAGACAGCGCTTCCACGCAACGGCAGAAGCTTGCCACGCTTATGGCCGACAACGGGCCCGACGACCGCATCACGGTTGCCCTGCTTGCGGATCTGCTCTCGATTCAAGGGAGTGAACAGGACCAGCTGGCGAATCTGTCGCCCGATAAACGCAAGGACATGACTCTGGAAGCGCTCGTGCAGTATCTGCGAAGGTTGGCGGATCGTTCCCCGGTGTTGCTGATTGTGGAGGATGCGCACTGGCTTGATCCCAGCACGCTGGACCTCACGACGCGAATCATTGATCGGATCAGGCAGATGCGTGTCTTGATGCTGATCACCTTTCGCCCTGACTTCAGACCGGTCTGGGCGGAATACAGTCACGTCACATTTCTGACGTTGAGTCGGCTTTCGCGCCGGCAGAGTGCCGAGCTGATTGCGACGATGACGGGAGGAAAGGTGCTTCCTCAAGAAGTACAGGAGGCGATTTTGGCGAAGACGGACGGCGTCCCTCTGTACATCGAAGAGTTGACGAAAAACCTCCTGGAAATCGGATTGCTGACCGAGGGAGTCGACGCCTTTACCGTCAAGGCTCCGTTAATGGACATGGCCATTCCGGACAGTCTCCAAGCGTTGCTCATGGAACGGGTGGACCGATTAGGGCCGATCAAGGAAATTGTTCAGATCGGAGCGGCAATCGGGCGGGAATTCACCTATGAACTGCTGCGGGCCACCGTTGAGATAACGGACAGCCAGCTACACAGTGCCCTTGATCGGTTTGTCGCTTCAGGGCTCATTCTGCAGGAGGGGGAACGATCGTTTGCGCGCTATCGCTTTAAACATATGCTCGTCCAAGAAGCGGCCTACAATACGCTCCCCAAGAAATCTCGCAGGCTCCTCCATGCCCGCATTGCTCAATCACTGGAAGAGAAGTTCCCCGAGCGTGTGCGGTTGGAACCGGAACTCCTGGCCTACCACTTTGAACAGGCAGGCTTGACCCGTCCGGCCATCACGTATTGGCGACTTGCAGCTCGAAGAGACGCGGATCGGTCAGCCAATGTCGAAGCGCTGAACCATTTCGATCACGCATTGGCTTTGCTGAAGGAGTTACCCTCAGATACGGAACGTGATGCATTGGAGTTGGAGCTCCTCATCGCGCGCGGAGCCCCCATGGTGACGGTGAAAGGATATGCTTCCGAGGAGATCGAGCGAAATTATCTCAGGGCAAAGGAACTCTCTCAGAAGAACCGCGACTCTGAGCATCACTTTCTCGCTCATTGGGGGTTATGGGTCTTCCGTCTGGTCAGGGGACCTCTTGCAACAGCCTGCGACCTGGCTGAACATCTCCTGTCTCAGGCGAATCGTGAACACAACCCGGATATGCTGATTCGTGCGCACGAGAGTGTCGGCTCCACCTATTTCTTTCTTGGCCGGTTCAATGAAGCCAAAACCCATTTGCTTGCGGCAAAGTCCCTATATGATCCTGCGCGGCATCGCTCACAGGCGCTACCCTATACTCAGGATCCTGGCATCACCGCGAGAATCATACTGGCAAGAGCGCTATGGATATTGGGCGAGGTCGATCAAGTCGAAGTCCTATCGCGGGAGGCCATCGGTATGGCAAGAGAGTTGGAACACCCCTTCACACTGGCGTTCACCTTGACGACTGTGGCCTGGACCTATTCCACACTTCGAGAAACAGAGAAGACATTACATCTCACCGAAGAAGCCATAGAGTTGTCGACAAAATATTCATTTGAAGTGCCTTTAGCTTGGGCGACGTCTCTGCAAGGCTGGGCTCTGGCTGAAAAGGGGGAAGAGCAAGGACTCGACAGGTTCGTAAAGGGCCTCTCCGCTACCCGAGCCGCTGGTGCAAGTCTCAACAACACGTTTACATTGTCGCTGCTCGCAGAACTCTATTTGCGCCAGAAACGTATTGATGAAGGTTTGAGCGTACTTTCAGAGGCGCTGAAACTTGTATGCTCTCAGGGAGAACGCTGTTGGCAGGCGGAACTACTTCGGCTGAAAGGGGAACTGTTGCTGGAACAGTCCGAGCCATCCGTCTCCGTTGCCGAGCAGTGTTTTGCTGAAGCCCTGAGGGTCGCACAGGATCAGCATGCAAACATGCTTGAACTTCGAACCGCGGTAAGTATGGCCAGGCTCTTCAGAAAACTGAACCGGCTGGATGCCGCTAAATCGGTCTTGCATTCCATCTGCTCCCGGTTTCAGGAACGAGTTGCCAATTCCGACTTGATTGAGGCTCGGAACATTCTTGACCAGCTTGGTGTGTGAGACCGATTTTACGCTGTTCACAAGTTGGTGTGTCGACTAGTGAGCCATACAGCTTGCCATTCTTGGGTCCCGTACGAATGTGCACCCGAGCCGCTGCCGGCTATCTGGTGCGCACGGATCATGATATTCTGCTGGATTGTGGTCCGCACACCTTGATGAACCTCATCAAAACCGGTGTGAGCTGCCATCGGATCACGCATATTCTGAGCGCTCACTTTCACGCGGACTATTTTCCAGATTTCATCGCATGTTTTCGATGCCATGATCCTCATCGAGCATCAAGGCGGGAAACGACCGCCGCTCACATGGTGAGTCAGAGTCTCTATCTGAGGGGTCCAGACGGGAAGGAAGTCGATCTCACTAGGTCGATGCAGACGAGTCTATTTGGAAGAACAATCCGGCGGTCGTCGGATCGCCGATTAAGCCGCTGCACCTGTAACCTTGAGCGAGCATGGTGTAGGGGGAAACCTGGTGGATGATGCGGCATGACCTCTTGAGCTCTTCTCTGTCCTCTCTTTCACACGTTATGCCCGATGGTGCCCATCTCTATGCACCTCGCGAAGAGTGATGATACGAATGGCTTCGACTCCCAATCGCATATTGAACAAGATTGAGGACCTCTCTATCATGAATCAGAAGAACACACATTCATAAACGAGGAGGAGGTCAGTTATGCGGAACACACGAACTGTATTTGAATTCCTGGTCACAGCCATCATCAGCGGAGCCATCATGCTAGGATCCGCCGACATATGCCTGGCAGAGAAGGCACAATCGGCACATAAGTCCTTCAAAGGCGAGGTTGTCGAAAAGGCTGGTGCGCTAGCTATCCGGTCGGAAGAAGGCGCCACTTATCAGTTGAGCGAAAACGAGGCACGACGCCAGGGCCGTCAGTTCAAAGCCGGCGATAAGGTTGAGGTCACGGTCAACGAAAACAATGCCATCGTCGATGTTCATTTGGAAGGCGAGAAAGGTAAACACAACTTCGTCACAGGGAAACTCGTCTATGTTGGAAAGATGAAGAAGGAAATCAAGCTGCAAACCGCTGAGGGAGAAAAGTCCTTCCCACTCTTACTGCAGGAAACAAAGACCGGCGGCCTAGCGGAGGGCACCGAAGTCACAGTTGAATTGAACGAGGCGGGTACCGTGATTGATCTACACAAAGGCAAGCACTGATCGTCGGCAAACTCTTCGTGGATTCGAAGCGTGTGATGGGTTCGCTCCGTCGTGGTGCTTGACACCGCGACGGAGCAATGCCATTGGCCCTCCGCACAGGTGTGGGTCTGGACAGTCTGCGCCGACAATCGAAGTGATAGACGGGTGTATCCGTTCGCTCTTGAGGAGCTCGATCGTGAGTCAACTAGATAACGAGGAAGTGCTGCCATGCCGGGATTAAAGAGTCGAGACGTCTCACTGAACAATCTTTTTTCTGCCCTGCTTCGTCTGCACAAAGCCTTGTTGGACGGCGAACGGGTATCCTATGAGCGTGTGCACGGACGTATCCCCTCGAATGGAGCGTTTTTGCAACTCGTGTTGAACGATGCCTGGTTTTCCTGGTTGCGTCCACTTTCTCAATTGATCGCCAAGCTTGATGAACTGGGCGAATCGGATGATCCATCCTCCCGGGAGGGAATCCCAGCGGTGCTGACTTCGGTGCAGGCGCTTCTGACCCCGACGGAGGAAGGAGAGGGATTTGGCCGGCAGTACCACGATGCGCTGCAGCGAGCCCCCGATGTCGTGCTGGAGCACGCGGCGGTCAGAGCGTTGCTGAGGCCATCTGTTCCCAACAAGGGGGAAATCAGATGAAAGCCCATTACCTCGGTCATGTCGTGTTTTACGTGAAAGATCTAGAGCGATCGCTCGGCTTCTACCGAGACCTGCTGGGGTTCAAGGAAGTCGGTCGTATCTTCAACGGGGCAGCTTCGGCCCTGACATCCGGCCGGACGCATCACGAATTGCTGTTAATCCAAGTTGGTGATGCGCCAGGTCCTTCCTCTGGAAGAAGGCGAGGTCTCTACCATATCGGCATCAAAGTCGGCAACGGCCTCCATGAGCTACGTCAGGCTAAATATGAGTTGGAACAAGCGGGGATCTTGATCGACGGCATGAGTGATCACACCGTCAGCCAGAGTCTGTATCTGAAAGATCCGGACGGGAACGAAGTCGAGCTCTATGTCGATGCAGACGAGTCTATTTGGAGGAACAATCCGGCGGCGGTCGTGTCGCCGATTAAACCGCTACAATTGTGATCTCATTTATGAAAAAGAGGATAGCAGCAAACTGATGCTCATTCAATGTGGACCTTCATTTGGAAGAAGTCGCCCATAGAACCAAGCAGCTGGATGACTGATGAGTGCCTCGATACCTGCGGGTCAGACTCTGGGCAGAATAGGAATCGATCCTTCGGTGTGGGATATCAATAATCATTCAAAGAGGTGCGCAATGATTCGTGTCATTGTGGTGTCGGTGCTGACGGGCCTTTTGTCACCGGGAGCTAGTCTGGTCGGTTGGGCAGCGGATAAAGATGGCAGCAAGCTCACGATCGTGAGTCCGGCGCAGGGCGCAGTAATCAAGGAAGACTCCGTCGAAGTGCGGTACAAACTGTCGAAGGGTACGGAAGCAACGCACATCCATTGTTACGTGGACGGAGAATATCAAAAAGGGTTCAAGGGAGTGGTCAAGGGTCTCACGCGCGGTTCGCACGAGATCAAACTTGTAGCGGCGAGCCACGATCATAACGCGCTGAATGCCGAAGCAATAGTCACGATTGAAGTGGAATGAAACCGGGCTATCGTGGAGGCTGTCGCTATGAATCAGTCGTATGATAGGCAGTCGGTCGCCTTCCTGTTTGATTTAGACGGCACATTGGTTGACAGCGTGTATCAGCATGTCCTGGCTTGGCGCGAAGCCATGCAGGGCGCCGGGATTGAGCTGGCCGTGTGGCGGATCCACCGACAGATCGGTATGAGTGGTGGCCTCATGTTGTCGGCGTTTCTTCGAGAGATCGGACGAGTTCTCTCGTCAGAAGACATTGAGCGTATCCAGCGCACCCACGCCGAGGCCTATCGTAGGCAGGCCGGTTCTTTGCGCGTGTTGCCTGGTACGCTGGAACTGTTGGCCGAGCTGTCGGCGCGTGGCGCGCCGTATGCCATTGCCACTAGTGGGCGTTTGCAAAGTGCGCAGCCTACCCTCAAACTGTTGAACTTATCCCAGGATGTGCCTGTCGTGACCCGCGATGACGTACGGCACGCAAAACCGGATCCGGATCTGTTCCTGGCTGCCGCTCAGCGGCTTAAGGTGCCGATGAACCAGTGTGTGATCGTGGGGGACAGCGTCTGGGATATGTTGGCCGCCCGTCGGGCCTGGGCTTTGGCGGTGGGCTTGCTGTCCGGGGGATACGGGCGTGAGGAGCTTCAGCAGGCCGGCGCCTACAGAGTGTATCAAGATCCCACCGACCTCTTGCGACATCTCGACGAAGTGGGAGTGCGATTGAACTGAACGTCGAAGCAGAAGGATGCACGGGATGGCGGCAGCCGTGACCGTCGATCAAACTATAGCAGGTATAAGCCTCACAGTGCCGATTCAACTTGTTTGCCCTTCGTTTCCATGGACTGCCGGTACTGTTCTACGTGGTCTAAGATTCTCTCCTTCGGTATCCCGAACCAGGTCAAGGCATGCCGGATGAGTGTTGCCGACGCCTCGACCTCAGGTTGGATGATCTCGGTCGCCCCAAGTGCGGCGAGTCTTTCTGCTTCCGCGAGTCCATGGGCACGGGCCAAGATCGGTGCTTTCGGATTGAAAGCACGGATGCGACTGACCGCCAGCGCGGCAGGTTCGATTTCGGGCAAGGCCACGATGATCAGCGACGCGTCCGCCGCTCCAGCCTTTGTGAGCAATACGCGATGGGAGGCATCGCCATACAGACAGGCAGTGCCCTGGATCTGTAACCGGCGAATGATGTCGGGATCTCGGTCAATGACCACATAGGGAAGATTGAAGGTCTCCAATGCTTTCCCGAGGGAGCTGCCGACTCGTCCAAATCCACACAGGACAACATGCTGCCGGAGCGGTTCGCCTTCCGGTGGCCACGGCGCCATGTCGTGCTGATCATGGGCCGGACGCCGCTGCACGAGCCAGCTGGGCATATACCTGACCAGTGCCGCATTGATGAGAATGGTGATGAGAGAGGCGGCAAGCGTCGCATTGTATACTTCGCTGCCGACGTGGCCTGCCGCTTTGGCGACCTGCACAAGGACAAATGAGAATTCGCCGATTTGAGTGAGCCCGATCCCCACCAGGAAAGCCGTGGTCCAAGAGTAGCCGAATAGCCGCACGACAGTTACCCAAATCATGAACATCCCGGCTACGATCAAGCCGATCATGGTGGCAAGAAGAGGAAGGTTCTCGATGATCACGCGCGGGTCGATCAGAATACCGATGGTCACGAAAAAGAGCGCGACGAAGGCGTCACGCAGCGAGAGCAGCCGGGCCAATGTTTCGTGCCCATACTCGGACGCGCTGATAATAAGGCCGGCCAGAAAGGCGCCCAAGGCGAGAGAGAGTCCGACCATTTGGGTGACGGCGGCGGTCCCAAGGCTGATGGCAAGGGTGACGAGCAGGAACAGCTCCTGGTTTTGGGTCCTAGCGACGTGTGTCAGGATATGTGGGATGACTTTGGTGCCCAAGTATCCCACCGGCACAAGAATCAGCAGCGCCTTTGCCAAGGCTTGACCGATCACAAGCAATCGTCCTGAGTCGAACTCTCCGAGAGCCGGCACGAGCACGGTCATTGCCACGACGGCCACGTCTTCGACTAGGGCGATGCCGATCATTACCCGTCCATGCTTTGAACGAAGTTCGCCTCGATCGCCGAGCAGACGGGCGAGTACCATGGTGCTCGCTATGGAAATGACCGCTCCGATCACGATGCTTTGAGTCGTAGACCACCCGATCAGGCTCCCCGTCGCGACGGCCAATCCGATGGCCATGAGAATCCCCAGCGGTCCGCCCGCCAGGGCGACCCATTTGACCCGCATCAGGTCCTTCACAGAAAACTCAAGCCCGATGGAGAACATCAAGAGAATGACACCGATCTCTGCAAAGAGCTCGAAGGCGTGCGGTTCTGAGATGGTCAGTCCAGGGGTAAACGGGCCGATCGCAATACCGCCGAGGACATAGCCAAGGATCAACGGTTGCCTGGCAAGCCGAGCGAGTATGCCACCTGCGACAGCCGCAAGGAATACAATGGCAAGATCTTGAAAGAATACGGGGTCAGGCTGCACGGAACGCCTCTTAAGAGAACGCTATTCGCAATTGACCGGCTATGGCCGGTTTGGCGGCAAGGCCACCGGGTCGGGGAACGAAAATACCATAAATCAGTGAAGAATTCTGTCACTGTACGGATAAATTGTGGGAGTGAACGATGTGCTGAGAAAAGCCTCTAGAAAGATGAAGGAACCAGATGAAGGTTGGCTGCGGATTTCTGTGGGGAGAGCAGCCAGGTTGTGTTCACGATGAACAGATGTATGGGGACAGATGGAATCTTCTCGGAGCACCCATGGTCTGATGGAAGCTTCTCGAATCTGAGCGTGGTGAAAAGATTCACCTCTATGAGATCGGCGTGGTTGCGCGGTTGATTGAGGCACCGGAGAGTGATACCTGCCGTCAAATCCTCGGAGAGAAGCTGTGGGCTAGAACCAATCTCACAATTGAAAGGCGACAAGCTCTCGGCCTCTACGAGCTCAACCAAAAGAACGAAACACGATATTTCGGAGGATTCTGCACGTTCTGAAAGGTTGACGATGATGAATGGAAGCGCTGTGTCGTGGAAAAACGATTTTGAGATGTGGCGTAGTCTTCACACAACCTCGACGCCTCCGCCCTCCGGAGGATCCTCGGGCGGCGGAGGCTGATGTCGGCTTTCGAGAATCGACCGCAATCGGAGAAAGGAAAAGTGGTCAGTAAATGCAAGAAGAGAATCGTTGGCCTCCAACACGGCCGTCCCGTCGGGAACGAAACACTTACTTTTTCGTGCGATCAGGAGTATGAAAGCGCTTTTCGGCAGGCCCAGATCCAGCAATCGCCGCCCGATTGCCCAGGAGTGTTCTGGAATCTGCACTTCGAGGAGCCCACTCTTGAGGCTCGTCGGCGCATCCCATATCGGTGAAGACTCCTTGCGCGGCGCCAACGGCTCATCAACGTCCAGCCAACGGGCTACGATCGGGATTGAGGTGCCTTGCAACAACACCGATGTCAGAACGATGAAAAACACCAGATGAAATGTTGTAACAGCCTGAGGGACCTCTGCGAGAAGCGGAAAGGTGGCCAGAATAATCGGCACGGCCCCTCGCAATCCCACCCAGGCGACCATGGTTTTCTCCCTCATGCTGAGATGCGTAAACGCCAAGGTCGCAAAGACAGCCACAGGCCGGGCAATGAACATCAGGAACAACGCCAAGAGCAGCCCTGTCCCGGCGATTGGTACGAGCTGCGCAGGGAAGACCTGCAGCCCTAGAGCCAGGAACATGCTGATCTGCATGAGCCAGGCCAGTCCATCGTGGAACCGAATCAGACTTCGTTTATGGACAAATTCGCTGTTTCCCATCATGAGGCCGGCCAGATATACGGCCAGAAATCCATTTCCGCCAAGCCATGTACTGCCGCTGTAGGTGAAGAGCACAAGCGACAGGGTTAGAACAGGATAGAGACCATCATATTCAAGGCGCAGCCGGTTCACCAGCAACACCATCAACTTGCCTACTCCGTACCCGATGGCTCCGCCAAGGACCATTTGCCGAATGAACATCGGCACCAAGTCGAACGCTGAATCGGAAGCTCCCGTGATCAGGGAAATCATGCCAATGGTGAGAAAGACTGCCATCGGATCGTTGCTACCGGATTCGAGTTCGAGCAAAGGTTTCAAGGTGCCACGCAGGCCTACGTAGCGTGACCGCATCACGGCAAACACCGCCGCGGCATCGGTCGAGGAAACGATCGCGCCGATGAGGAGACCTTCTAACCATGACATCTGCAACGCTGTGGTGGCGAACCAACCGACTAGCCCAGCTGTCACGGCCACTCCTAAGGTCGACAGGCCTACCCCGATTCCCAACACCTTCTTCACGGTCGCCCACTCGGTGTCCATGCCGCCGGCAAACAAAATGAAGGTGAGCGCCACTACGCCAAGAGACTGGGCCAACCAGGGATCGTCGAAATGTATGCCACCTGGCCCATCTGACCCTGCCAGCATCCCGATACCGAGGAACAATAAGAGCGCTGGGATGCCCATATTGCCAAACGCTTTACTCGCGATGACGCTCAGCAGCAGGAGCCCGGAAGCAGCGAGCAAGATAAACTCGATCGGCAGTATCATGTCGTCTTACCTACAACGGCACGCGCTTTCCTCATCAGCACGAGACGCACCGGCTTGCATACGGAACGTTCAACCGCATACTTGCTTGAGTAAGCTGATTTTGGAGTGATGGTGCTAGAGGATATCTTCTTATTCCTTCTTATACATACTCTATTTGCGATTGACTCGCCATGGTCGAGTAGTAGCAAGCTCACAAGAGACCCGAAAACGAAAGTACCATAGACCGGGTAAATAATACCTGCTGTCTCATAAATCAGTCGCCATGAACCAATACTGGTCGAGTGAGATCGAGAGAGATGGAAGCGATTAGCGGATCGCGCAAGGGGAGGGTGCGAAATACATAATGAAAACGTTATACTTCAGCCCCGTAGTCTGATCTTGACCAATGGCAAAGGGAGGAATGCTCATGGGACAACCACGCATTGCAGCCAAGGAGCCGTCTGTAATTTCATTGGAGGCAGGAACGTACTACTGGTGCTCCTGTGGACGCTCAAGGGACCAGCCCTTTTGTGATGGCTCTCACCAGGGGACCGGGTTTGAGCCGGTTGAATTTATCGTGGATGAAACGAAGGAAGTTGCCTTGTGCCAGTGCAAGCAGACCAAGACGCCGCCCTTTTGCGACGGGACGCATCAGACGCTTTGACGGCGAGTGTTCCCCCCTCGCAAGTGAGCTAACAGTATGTTGACAAATGCCTCGCGTACAGTGAAATCAGGAATGCCTGGGGCGCACGGACCATTTCAGAAATCCCTTCAGGCTGCTCAGAAAGGCCGTCCAGCAAGGCCGCAGCACGCGAAGAGGCGAAGCGTACTCTCTGTCGTACGTTGAGCCTCTGAGAGCCGCGAGAACGCCGCTGGGGGACTTTGTTGACAGCCCGCTAAGCCGGCCTCTTGAGGCGTCGTGAGTCGATGGGTCATACTTAGTTCTATGGAACAGTCATCCATATCTTCCTGCGAGACATTGGCGGAACGCTATCAGGCTTTGTTGGAAGTCGCTCAGGCCATCTCCTCGCATCGGGATCTGGACAAGCTCTTTCGAGAGCTTGCGCAGCGCCTTCCCCGCGTCGTACAAGTCAATTTCGTAGCTTTATCCTTGTACGATTTAGACAAGAACACCATGCGATTGCATACGATTCAAGCGAATGTCCCGGCCGATCTTATTGGTGGTCATGAGGCGCCTGTTGAGGAGAACCCTGCCGGGTTGGTCTGGCGAACTCAACAGCCCCTTCTGGTTTCGGATCTTGCCGATGAGGTTCGATGGCCGAAAGTCACAGAATGTATGAAGCAGGACGGCGCCGGTTCATTTTGTTTCATGCCGTTGACCACTGCGGCATCCCGGTTGGGTGCCATGGGGTTCCTAAGTTTAGAGAAGCAAGCCTACAGCGAGACAGACCTGGAATTCCTTCAACAGGTGGCTAATCAGGTGGCTGTCGCGGTCGAAAATGCGCTGGCTTTTCAGGAGATTGCCGAACTCAAGGATAAGCTCGCAAAGGAAAAGCTCTATCTCGAAGAGGAAATACGAACTGAGCACGGGTTTGAAGATATCATCGGCGAGAGCAATCCCTTGAGGAATGTGTTGAAACAAGTCGAAGTAGTGGCTCCGACTGATTCGACTGTCTTGATTCAAGGGGAAACGGGGACAGGCAAGGAACTCATCGCCCGGGCCATTCACCGGCTCAGTAGTCGAGGACAACGGACCTTCGTCAAACTGAACTGCGCGGCTATTCCGACCGGATTATTGGAGAGCGAGCTTTTCGGACATGAACGAGGCGCATTCACCGGGGCGATTTCGCAGAAAGCCGGACGATTTGAGTTGGCCGATAAAGGGACAATTTTTCTCGATGAAGTGGGTGAAATCCCACTGGAGCTACAGTCCAAGCTGCTTCGTGTCCTGCAAGAACAGGAATTTGAGCGGCTGGGCAGTACCAAAACCATTCGGGTCAACGTGCGCTTGATCGCTGCGACGAATCAAGATCTCAAAGGCTTGGTAGAGGCCAAGCAGTTTCGGAGCGATCTGTACTATCGGCTGAATGTCTTTCCGGTTACCTTGCCGCCTTTGCGTGAACGACCAGAGGACATCCCAATCCTTGTCCGCTATTTCACCCAGCACTATGCCATCCGCATGAAGAAGAACATTCAATCCGTGCCTGCCAAGACCCTTGAGGTGTTGTCACGCTATGCCTGGCCTGGCAATATTCGAGAACTGGAGAATCTTGTGGAACGGTCTGTCATCCTCACACAAGGGACGGATTTGCAAGTACCGATCAGCGAACTTCTGGAGCAGAGTCGCCTGGCTGTCATGGCTGCAGCGACTCTCGAAGAGGCAGAGCGCGAGCAAATTCTTCGTGCGCTGCACGAGACAAAGTGGGTCATCGGAGGGCCAGTCGGGGCTGCGGCTCGGCTAGGACTTAAGCGAACCACTCTCCAATCAAAGATGCAGAAGCTCGGCATTACTCGACCTCAGGAGTGACGATCTTTATCGTCAACCGACAGCTGACTCCACTTGATTTGCTGGCCGATCTACACCAAATTCCTTTCATTCAGTGAGCCGATACCTCGAATATCATTAACCCTCATCTGATGAGCCCCACTGTCAGGGGGTACTGAGCATCGAACTTAGCCCTGTCTTATTACCTCAGCATGTGCCGATTCTTCGGCGGCCAGCCGGAGGGTCGGCAGATCTCAAAAGCTCTCCTGTCAGACCTTCCTCCTCGGTAAAGCCTCTTCTCTTTTTAACTCAACGACTTTGATAATGCTGGTCTCTCCAATTCAACATTTCACCCTTGGAACGGAGATTGCTGTTGATCGTTAAAGATGAATCTCTCTATCAGGGAGCTCAATCATGGCGACGTTAAAGCTATCTCACAAGGAGTTCATCGGACGAGAACGTTCCCCCACATCCATACGCTGCTCTAGATGCCAGGGACTCATGGTCATAGAGCAGGGATTCGATTCACTGATCGGGGTCGGTCCGGCTGGTGTTCCGCTCCGGCGCTGTGTCCAGTGTGGAGAAGTCGTCGACCCAGTGATTGTCTTGAATCGGCGATTGCAACTGGGAGGTGATCCGGGTGGAGCGCAGAAATGATGGGCTGACGGAGTGTGTTCAAGCGCGTGAGTGAACTAGACCGGTGGAGGAGAGTGTGAGGGGGCCTGGCCGTTCTGACGAGTGTTGGATATGTTGAAGATCACGGAACAGCGAAGTTCGGAGGTGAACTCCGTATCACTGACTCTTGAGGGGCGACTCTTTGGTCCATGGGTCGAGGAGTTGAACGCCTGCTGTCAGCGGCTGTCCCTCAGTCAAGGCAGCCGTGTGATGATCGACTTGACGGGTGTGACGTTCATCGATGCCGACGGTAGAGCCTTGTTGGCTCGCCTATGGCAAGAAGGAGCCGAACTGCGAGCCTCAGGGTGTTTGACTCGGTGTGTGGTCGAAGAAATCACGGGAGTCGGTCGTGTTGATCAATCGTGTCGACATCGTGAGAATGGTGCTGTGAAAACGGCGCACGATGAAATATGAGCCGAAGCTACCAAACGTCCGTACATCTATACAAGGCTGAGAAGTCTTGGCTGGCTTGGGCTTGCCGATATCTCATGTGTCTAGGTAGAATGGATCGTTTGTCTATAAGGAAACCTGATAAGACTTACAAAGTAAGGATAGATGCCATGCTGATGGATCGTCGGTTGGCGCAACATGTTTCGGTAGGCCTTCTTCTCGTATCTGTGATTCTATTGGCTGGGTGCAAGCAAGAGGCCGGTTCGATGCCTGCGCAGGAAGTGCCGCAAGTGGAAGTTGTGACGGTGCAGACACAAACCGTACCCGATGAACCGGAATTTATCGGTCAAGCCGAAGCGTCCCGTCCGGTGGAAATCCGTTCACAGGTGACCGGCCTTTTGAAGGCGGTTCTTTATCCAGAAGGCCGTGATGTGAAGAAGGGCGATCGCCTGTATCAGATTGATCCCATTCCGTTTAAGGCGGCGGCGGCCAGTGCCAAGGCCAAAATTGCCCAGGCCCAGGCCCGCGTCGTCCAAGCCAATCAGGACCTCGCGCGGGTGAAGCCGTTGCTTGCGGAACAGGCAGTGAGCCAAAAGGACGTCGACGATGCCGTTGCCGAAGAGCTGTCGGCCAACGCCGCGATGCAAGGAGCGCAGGCTGACCTCATCAAGGCTCAATTTGATTTGGACAATACGCTCATCGCGGCCCCCATCACTGGGATCATTGAGCGTAGCCGTTATTATGAGGGGCGGTTGGTGTCCGCTCAGACGGATTTGCTGACGACGATTCATCGTGTCGATCCGATGTATGTGGTGGTGAATGTGCCTGAGACGTTCATCCTCAAGCGGCGACGGGATATCGAGGCAAAGCGAATTACCCATCCCGGAGTCTATCAATTGCGTGGTCGGCTCACGCTCATGGATGGCACGGTCTATCCTCATGAAGGCGTCCTCGATCTGTTGGAGCCAGGCCTGAGAACGGAAACCAGCTCGCGCGAAATTCGGATCACCTTTCCCAATCCGAATCGCACCCTGTTACCCGGACAATTTGTCAAAGTTCGATTCACCGGCGATACCAAAACCGATGCTGTTCTCATTCCTCAACGATCGGTGCTGCAAGGTCCTCAGGGACCTTTTGTCTTCGTGGTGAATCAGGATGAGAAGGTTGAAATTCGAGACGTGGCGGCGGCGGATTGGAAAGGGGATCAGTGGATCATTGATCGAGGGTTGAAAACTGGAGATCGTGTGGTTGTCAACGGGCTGATGAAGATCGGCCCTGGAGCCCCGGTCAAGGCAGTCCCCTGGGTTGCTACGACGGCGGACCTCGCCCCTGCTGTATCTCATTAGGGATCAATCGTGATTTCGAATGTCTTTATTGACCGGCCGATTCTTGCGTCGGTCGTCTCGATTGTGGTGGTCGTGATGGGGCTGCTGGCTATGCAGTTCCTGCCGATCGCGCAGTTTCCTGAAATCACCCCACCGGTTGTCCAGATCGACGCCGACTACCCGGGTGCCAGTGCCGAAGTAGCGGCCGAAGCGGTCGCTCGGCCCATCGAGGTCATGCTGCCGGGCGTCGATAATCTTCTGTATTACGAATCGACCAGCAGCAACGACGGGCATGTCACAATCAAATTGACGTTCGAGATCGGCACCAATCCCGACATCGCACAAGTCCAGACTCAGAACCGGGAGAAACTCGCCGAGCCTCAACTTCCTCCCGAAGTCATCCGGCAGGGAATTTCCGTCAAAAAGATGTCTCCTGATCTTGTGTTGGTTGTTGCGCTGAAGTCGACCGATCCACGGCACGACGCGGTCTTTCTCTCCAACTACGCCACGCTTCGGATCATCGATGATTTGAAACGAGTCAAAGGTGTAGGCGATGCACTGGTATTCGGGCAGCAAACCTACAGCATGCGGATTATCCTCAACCCACTACAGATGGCCAAGCTGGCCTTGACCCCGAGCGATATCACGACGATCATCCGCGAGCAGAACCGTGACTACCCTGCCGGGACGATTGGGCGGGAACCGGCTCCAAAGGGGACTGAGCTCACGATCCCGATCATCACAAAGGGGCGCCTGACAGAGGTCAAAGAGTTCGAGGAGCTGATCGTCCGCGCCCTTCCGGACGGCTCCACGGTTCGGCTCAAAGATGTTGCGCGCATTGAATTGGGCGCTCAGGCCTACGGCCTCGAAGGTCGATGGAACGGCAAACCAACGACGTTTATCCTTACCTTCTTGTCTCCCGGCGCGAATGCGCTCGATACCGTGCGTCGCACGCGCGCGCAGATGGATGAACTCGCCAAGAATTTTCCCGCCAGCGTGTCCTATGACACCCCCTACGACACGACACGGTTCATCGAGATCTCGATCAAGGAAGTCGTGAAGACTCTGGGGGAGGCGATGGTGTTGGTGGTGCTTGTGGTGTACCTGTTCTTGCAGACATGGCGAGCGACCATCATTCCGACGGTTGCCGTGCCGGTCTCATTGATCGGGACCTTCATCGGTCTCTATGCCCTCGGCTTCTCTATCAATACGATCACCCTGTTTGGAATGGTGTTGGCGATCGGGATTGTCGTGGACGATGCGATTGTCGTGGTTGAGAACGTTGAACGACATATGCGCGAAGACCGACTATCCGCAAAGGAAGCGGCTAAACGGGCGATGGGTGAGGTGACGGAGCCGATTATTGCGATTGTGTTGGTCCTGGTCTCTGTGTTTGCCCCCGTCGGTTTTATCGGTGGCATCACGGGAGCGCTCTATAAGCAATTTGCCGCGACGATCGCGATCTCGGTGACCGTGTCCGGGTTTGTCGCACTGACTCTAAGCCCTGCTCTCTGTGGTGTCGTGCTTACACCGCATCATGGGAGGCAGAGCGGGTTCTGGAAACTCTTCGATCGCGTCTTCGGCCGGACGCAGCAGGGCTATACGCGCACGACCTCCGCGCTTATTACCAGGCCGATTCGTGTCATGGCGGTCTTTGCGCTGCTTCTTGTCGTGTGTGTCGTTCTCTTCCAAACGTTGCCGAAGAGTTTTCTACCGGAGGAAGATCAAGGCTACTTCATCGTTATCGCTCAATTACCGGACGGGGCGTCGAAACAGCGGACGGTCGCGGTGCTCGAACGAGTCGAGCGATTTTTTCAGGCGATTCCGGCGGTCCATTCCACCGATGCCTTGACTGGACAGAATTTTGTGTTTGGCACGAGAGGGCCGAATTCCGCAACGATGTTTGTCCCGCTGGTTTTATGGGATGAACGGCCGGAGCCGCAGTATCATGCGAAGGCGCTGGTTGGTGCGGCCTATGCGGAGTTTGCCAAAATTCCAGAGGCCCTCCTGTTGGCATTTAATGCGCCATCAATTCGTGGGGTGGGTTCCGTCGGTGGTTTCTCGGCGCAGATCCAAGACCCCAGCAGCGGCGACTTCAAGAAATTCGCCATGGTGGCGCAGCAATTCGTCGAGCGGGCGCAAAAAGAACCGGCCATCGGTCGTGTCGGGACGAATTTTCGTGTCTCCTCACCGAGGCTCTATGCCAACGTGAATCGGGAACGGGCGAAAGCGTTGGGCATTCCGATCTCGGATATCTTCGACACCCTTCAGGCATACTTCGGCAACTTCTATATTAACGACTTCGTCAAATTCGGTCGGGTGTATCACGTGCAGACGGAAGCCGATGCTGAGTATCGGTCGACACCCCAGGATCTTTCAAAAATCTATGTGCGGACCCAGAGTGCTCGGGGGGTCAATATGATCCCACTCGATACGGTGGTGACGGCTGAGTATCAAAGCGGGCCGGATCCCGTGAACCATTTCAATGGGTACAACACGGCGCTCCTCTTGGGAGCGGCGGCGCCTGGCTTCAGCTCAGGCCAAGCGCTTGAAGCGTTGGAACGAGTGGCAAAGGAAGTGCTCGTCCCGCAGGGGTACGCGATCGATTGGAGCAACATTTCTTTTCAAGAGCGGCGGGTGGGCGGACAATCCGGTCAGGTCTTTGTGATTGGATTATTGATGGTCTTCCTGGTGTTGGCGGCACAGTTTGAAAGTTGGGTGGTGCCCTTTGCTGTGATTCTCGCCGTTCCGTTTGCGGTCTTTGGGGCGTTAATTGCCGTCTGGCTACGAGGGTTCGAGAATGATATCTATTTCCAGATCGGCCTCGTGACATTGATCGGTCTCTCAGCTAAGAATGCTATTCTGATCGTGGAGTTTGCCAACACTCGGTATGAAGCCGGCCGTCCCTTGATCGAAGCGGCGGTTGAAGCCGCTCGCTTACGGTTCCGCCCAATCATTATGACGTCGATGGCCTTTATCTTCGGCATGGTTCCGTTGGTCATCGCAAGTGGGGCAGGAGCGGCAAGTCGCCAGTCGATCGGCACTGGTGTCATGGGTGGTATGTTTGCAGCTACCTTTTTGGCGATTTTCTTCGTGCCGCTGTTTTTTGTGTTGCTGAAAAAACTGACTGGGCGTAAGGAACAACCAGCGGCGAGTGGGACTCAGCCCACCATGACGAACCTTTCTGTGGAGGATAAGTCCTAACGTGCGGGTCGTCTTTATCATCGGGCTCTCATTGCTGCTCCTGTCTTGTGCCATGGGTCCGGACTATAAGCGGCCACAAACCGACGTGGAAGATCGCTTTCGCATGGCGGAGGGCCCGTCGGATCTGCCGTCGTTGGCCAACCTGCCCTGGTGGGAGCTGTTGCGCGATGAGCAGCTACAGCAGTTCATTCGGTTGGCCCTCGAGGAAAATAAGGATCTGCAGCGCGCCGTCGCGACCGTCGATGAATTTCGAGCCAGGGCCCTGATCGCCCAAACCGACTATTTGCCGCAGATCACGGCGGCCGTGAACGCGCCGGCCGGTCGCAGCGCGGTGTTCTTGTTTCCCGGCTTTGCCAGTCCGTTCAATTATTACGCGTTAGGCAACCTATCATGGGAGGTGGATCTGTGGGGGCGCGTCCGACGAACCAGTGAAGCGGCACGCGCCGATCTGTTGTCCAGGGAAGAGAACCGACGTGCCGTGACGATTCAGTTGGTCAGCGCAGTGGCTGAAGCCTATTTCAATCTTCTGCAATTCGATCTCCAACTCGACATCGCGGAACGCACGCTCCAGTCGTGGGAAGAGTCGGTCCGAATTGCTCAAGCACGGCTGCGCCAAGGGATGACGTCGAAACTGGATGCTGATCAATTTGAAGCGGAACGTGCCAATGCCGCCGCACGCACGGCGGAACTCCATCGGCAGATGGTGCAAGCCGAGAATCACTTGAGCATCTTGCTGGGTCGCAAGCCTTTTGCTGTTGCGCGAGGGCGTTCCTTGGACAAGCAGATCATGGCTCCCGATGTCCCCGCCGGTTTGCCTTCTGAGCTGTTGCAGCGACGGCCTGATCTGCTGGTCGCGGAGCAACAGTTAGCGGCGGTCACCGCCCGTATCGGAGCCGCCAAGGCCGAACGATTCCCCAGGATCACATTGACCGGGTTGGCTGGCCTGGCTCATCCCGAATTGTCCTTGATCTTCACCGAATCATCCTCCTTCGGCGTGTTCGGTGCCGGCCTCGCCGCGCCGCTGTTGAACGCCCAAATCCTGGGCTTTCAACAAGAAGCGGTGGAAGCTCAGAGCAAACAAGCGTTGGCGCAGTACCAGCAATCGGTGTTGACGGCGTTTCGCGAAGTCGAGGACGCGCTCATCGCCGTTCGGACGGCGCGCCTCCAGAGCGACTCTCAGCAGCAACAGGTCACGGCGCTGCAGTCGGCGCTAAAGCTGGCGGAGCTTCGCTATAAGGGCGGTCTGGCCAACTATCTGGATGTCTTGGTGGCACGGCGCAGTCTGTTCGACGCGGAGCTGGCGTTGGCCAGTACACACCGGCTCCAGCTGGCGTCGGTTGTTCAACTCTACAAAGCATTGGGAGGTGGATGGTCGCCGGACATGCAATCAGCCGAAGTCAGCAAGAAAGGGTAAGGAGTATGGAAAAGCCAGCCCAGACAGAATTTCCGATCCATGACCTGCTCGCTCGTCGATGGAGCCCTCGCGCGTTTGACGAACGGCTGGTGGAGGCTGATTCACTGCGGACACTTTTTGAGGCGGCCCGCTGGGCGCCGTCATCGAGCAATGAGCAACCCTGGCGTTTTATTGTGGCGACAAAAGACCACGAAACAGAGTGGAATCGACTGTTCGATTGTCTGGCCGAAGGAAACCAAAAATGGGCGGTCCGAGCGCCGGTGCTGATCCTGTCGGTTGCCAGCAAGAATTTCGAGGAGGACGGTAAGCCGAATCGACACGCATTGCACGATACGGGATTGGCGACAGAGAATCTCGTCCTACAAGCGACGGCGGGCGGATTGGTCGCCCATCAGATGGCGGGTTTTGATGTAGAGAAAGCGCGGGCCAATCTCCTCATCCCATCAGACTATGACCCGGTGGCGATGATAGCGATCGGTTATCCTGGCAATCCGGATATTCTTCCAGACCGGCTGAGGGAGCGGGAGTTACGGCCAAGGAGTCGTCGGCCGATCAAAGAATCGACATTTAGGGGACAGTGGGGAACCCGAATTCCATAGCCTGATGATGGTTGAAGAAGAGGAGTTGAACCAATGAAGTCGTTGAGCGGGAAAGTGGCGATTGTGACCGGAGCTTCGAGTGGAATCGGTCGAGCCATTGCCGAACGAATCGCGGAGGAAGGCGCCATCGTGGTGGTGAACTATTCGAAAAGCTCTGACAAAGCTCAACAGGTGGTTGTGGGAATCCAAGCGAAAGGTGGTAAGGCATTAGCGGTTCAAGCCGACATGAGTCGAGTGGGGGATGCGCGTCGTCTCATAGCTGACACCATAAAACAATTCAACCGATTGGATATTCTCATCAACAACGCGGGCAAGTTCATGCCCAAACCGCTTGAGGAAACCACGGAAGAAGACTTCGATGGAGTGATTGCCTTGAATGCCAAAGGACCATACTTTGCCATGCAGGAAGCGGCAAAGGCACTGAAAGACGGTGGACGCATCGTGAATATCTCAACCGGAGGAACCCAGCTGAACTTTCCAGGGGCCACTGCCTATCTCGGCAGCAAGGCAGCGCTTGAACAATACACCAAGGGATTGGCGCAGGAACTGGCTCCCAAAGGGGTCACGGTCAATTGCGTCTCACCGGGGTTTACCGAAACAGGGATGATGACGGAGGAGTATCGAGAGACCGGCATTCAGTTGTCGCCGATGAAGCGGCTCGGAATTCCCAAAGACATTGCTGATGTGGTGGCGTTCATCGTCAGTGAGGAAGCGCGGTGGCTGACGGGACAGACGATTCAAGTCGGGGGCGGTATCGTCATGTAGATCGATTTGGGATGACTGATTAGGTCTTGCTGACGCGATGTTCTGCGTAAGCTCTGATCAAACGGACCATCTAGCCAAGGTGGATCCGGTCATGCGGCGGTTAATCGAGGAGATTGGCGCTTTTACGTTGAAGCCGAAAGTGCGTCGATCGCCATTCGAATCACTCGCCCGCGCCATCGCCTATCAACAGCTCCATGACAAAGCTGCTGAGAGTATCCTCAAGCGATTTATGGCTTTGTTTCCAAGGCGACGATTTCCTCATCCGGATGAACTCCTGGCCATGAATGTGAGCGCGATCAGGGCGGCTGGATTCTCACGACCGAAGATCAGGGCACTTCGGGATTTAGCGATGAAGACACTCGATGGTACGGTGCCGACAAGTCGCTTGATGAAACAGCTCGACGATGAAGCAATTATCGAGCGACTGATCGAAGTGCGTGGAATTGGTCGGTGGACGGTTGAGATGCTGCTGATCTTTCAGTTGGGCAGGCCCGATGTGCTCCCTGTCCATGATTTCGGGGTGCGTAATGGATTTCGCATCGGGTATCGAAGGGCGACGATGCCAACGCCTCGACTGATGTTTCAGTACGGCGAGCGATGGAGACCGTTTCGCACGGCTGCCGCGTGGTATTTGTGGCGGGCAGCGGATCGGGAGAATCGAGTGATGAAGGTGCTCTGATGGCCGATCCGGGTAAGCGACTTGATTCCAACGTGCCAGGAAACTTTTATGTGGATGCAACCTGTATCAATTGCGACACCTGTCGGCAGTTAGCGCCGTTGAGTTTCGAGGAGATTGGAGGCTATTCCGCCGTCAGCAACCAACCTGGTGATATGGCCCAGATCCATCAGGCCTACCAGGCGTTACTGGCCTGCCCAGTCGGATCGATTGGGACGGAACAGAACGACAAGTTACGGTTGCAGGCGGCGAGGGAGAGTTTCCCGCTTCATCTTGAGGATGGAGTCAGTTATTGTGGCTTCAACTCAGAGAAGTCGTTTGGGGCCAATAGTTTCTTTATCGACCACCCGGACGGGAATTGGCTGATCGACTCTCCTCGGTATATCAAGCCTCTGGTTGAGGCCTTCGAACAGCGAGGGGGTATCGCCCATATCTTTCTTACCCACAAAGATGACGTGGCCGATGCAGACAAGTATGCCATACATTTCGGCTCCGAGCGGATCATCCATCAAGCAGACCTGGAGGCCGCTCCGTCTGCAGAACGGGTGATCGCGGGGGAAGGGATGGTCCCAATCGGCTCAGAGTTCCAAGTCATTCCCGTACCTGGGCATACCGCCGGGAGCATGGCCCTGCTCTATCGGGGGCGCTTTCTGTTTACGGGAGATCATCTTTGGTGGGACTCGCACTCAAGGTCGTTGGAAGC
Organism: Nitrospira sp.; assembly: GCA_041742455.1. GTDB lineage: Bacteria > Nitrospirota > Nitrospiria > Nitrospirales > Nitrospiraceae > Nitrospira_D. The sequence goes on from JBGSIO010000006.1 coordinate 110,513, forward strand.
TCCCACTCGCCTGGTTTGGAGAAAATGGACGTTGATGGATTCCATACGCAAACTTCTCGATTATCGATTTGAATGGGTACTGGCCGGTCACGGTGATCGTGTGCGGTGCTCTTCCGTCGACATGCACGCACATCTGGTGGCGTTGCTTGAGCGCCGTGAGAAGCGCGCCGGGTTACGATAGAAATGCTCACGGTTGTTGCTCAGTGGATTGATCGGAACATTCTCTCCCTCGGTCGTGAGATGCGGTTGTCCTATCTACCGCCGCTCATGGTCTATGTTGCCTATGGCATCTCCGGACTCACGGGGATCGTCGGAACCTTCTTCGTCAAGGACTATCTCGGTCTCTCCGCCGCATTTCTCGCCGCACTCGGATTCTGGGCGGGCATTCCTTGGGCATTGAAGATGCCGATTGGCCATACGGTGGATCTCTTATGGCGATGGAAGAGTTGGCTCGTCGGCCTAGGGGCCGGCCTATTAACCATCAGTCTCGGGATCATGGCCCTCTTGATAGGCGACCGCGAAACGATGACGGCTCTCTTGCCGGCCGAAGTCTGGTATGTTTTCAGCGTGCTACTGGCTCCCATCGGGTATGTCGTGCAAGATGCGGTGGCAGATGCCATGACGGTCGAGGCCGTTCCACGTGTCGATGATCAGGGCCGCACATTTGACGACCAGACGCGGAAACTCATGCACACAACGATGCAGACACTTGGTCGCGTCGCAATAGTCGGTGGGGGGATCCTCGTGGCATTGGTCAATGTCTATGTCTTCACGGGAACCGAGGGGCTGCCTCAGGCCGATCTCGTTCAGCTCTACCAACGAATCTATCTCATGGCCATGGGGATTCCCGTCGTGTCGGTGTTGGGCCTTGGACTGGCCTGGTGGTTGAAGCGTCGGCAGAGACGGCGACTTATTCAAGAAGGATTTTCATTGGAGCAGGCCAGAGAGATGGTGAACGTACGGGATACGGACGACGAACCGACGAAGCCGAATTGGTGGATCCTCGGTGGAAGCACGGCGTTTGTCCTGTTTACGTTGACGGTCGGGCTCGGGGGATTCCCCTACCGAGAAGAGATTGTGTTCGTCGGCTCGATGAGTATCGTGCTGTTCCTGATGTCGAGACTTATTCAGGAGCTCGAGCCTGATAAGCGGCTCACGTTGGTCGGCACCGCCGCGGTGATCTTTGCCCTACGCGCCATCCCACAGTCCGGCCCAGGCGCGACCTGGTGGATGATTGACCATCTGAAGTTTGATCAGCAGTTCCTTTCAGTTCTTTCTCTGATCGGGGGCACGGTGGCCTTAGCCGGCATGTTCGTCTTTCGACGGTTTATGGCCGAGAGGTCGATTACTTACATCGTAGGCTTCTTGACCGTGGTCGGGACGATTCTCTCGCTTCCAATCGTGGGGATGTTTTATGGAGTGCATGAATGGACGGCACAGATGACCGGTGGTGCAGTCGATGCGCGCTTTATCGCCTTGATCGACACAGCGCTGGAATCTCCGCTTGCGCAGATTTCCATGATTCCGATGTTGGCCTGGATTGCCAACTCGGCGCCAACAAATTTAAAAGCGACCTTTTTTGCCGTGATGGCGTCGTTTACCAACCTGGCACTGTCATTCAGCCAGCTCGGCACGAAGTATCTCAACGAAATCTTTGTCGTGACGCGCGAGGTGCGAGACCAAGCAACCGGCGTCATTCTAACACCAGCTGACTACAGCGAGTTGGGTGAGCTCTTCATCACACAGCTCTTGCTCGGCCTGGCTCTTCCCTTCTCCGCTATCCTGTTTGCCAAGCTCACGAAGTTTAAGAGCGCGTGACGGTTTTGTCTGATAGGTCAGAGGAAGGAAGTGGAGAGGGTATTCATCGCTCTACTGATTCCTGCCCCCATGCGACTAACTGCTCTGCATCCTCCAGAACATCAATAGGAACTTCGTAGAAGGATATCAGGGTTTGTTTGACGTTTGGATGAAACGGTTTCATGCCATGTTTCTTGTACCGAGGGACGGTGGCCTTGGACACTTTGAAGTAAAGGCGGTCTTTATGGATGATGCCGAAAAATGTGGCTCGATGATAGAGGCCGTAGCCGCCGAACATAGCACAAGCTGTGATTTCACGCAGATCAGCCAGCTGATCCAACACAAAATCCTTGAAGCCGTCGCTCCTCGGCGACATGTGTCATCCCGGCTTGCGTGCAGCGACCATTCGTACGGCGATGGGTAAGGCGATGCCTGATTCATTCCGGTACTGCTCAGCCGTGTCCATGATGCGCTGTCTCGCCTCGGTCTGTTGGGCTGGACTCAACTTAGCCCATAGATTTTGAATTGGTGCCGCAATGTCCATGAGACTGGAGAAGTAGTCGTCGGCCGCTGCGAACCTCACATCACCGAGAAATTCGTGTTCGGAAATGTCGGTCAATCCCGCTTGTTCGAACATGCCGGCTAACTCGCCCGACTTTGCCAGGCGGAAAATTCCGGGTGCCGTCGGGTCTGGAGCAGGGAGATCGATAAATTGCTTGATGATATCAATGGGGACCTTGAGGTAAGGGTTCTTGCCTGGTGCGGACCAGACGGCGGCAGACGCCCAGGTGTTTGGCTTGAGGATACGGGCGATTTCGGCGACGGCTTTGGGAATGTTCGGGAGAAACATCAGGCAAAAGCGGGTCGTCACCGCGTCGAACGACGCCGCCTCGAAGGGGAGAGTGGTGACGTCACCTGCTCGGAATGTGAGGTTGGAAAGTTGCAGTGAGACCGCCTTGCGTCCGGCGGCGTCCAGCATCTGCTGGGCTAAATCAATACCAACGACACTGCCTTTGGCTCCGACTGTCTGGGCAGCAAGAATGGCAGGATAGCCCGTCCCCGATCCTAGGTCCAATACGCGAAGGCCGGCGCGTAGCCTGGCATCGCCGACGAGCCGATGATTGAGGTAGGTCATCTGCTCGTCGAAGAGGCGATCCCATTTCTCCCAGCCACCGGCGACGCGGTTCCAGTCCTGGCGCTGGCCTTCGATGACTTGCTCAGGCGATAGTGATGCCACAACAGTTACTTCAAGGTTTGTAACGTCTCGCGTAATTCCGTGAGTTCCGATACGAGGAGATCTAGGTGCTGATTTCGATGCGGTTGATCGTCTTTGAACTTCCACAGGCGCTTGAAAATCGCTTTGAGTTCTTTGTTGTGTGTGACGGCTAGTGCATAGGCCGGCCGTTCTCTCACGGATTTCTCAACGCAGCAGATGCTATCGTTAATCGCATGAAACTGATTATGGAGGTCATCAAAAGCCTGATCGACTCCCTTACCTCCCTTGGCGGCGTGTGCGGAAGCTTCGGCCATGATGGTCAGATTAATTACCGTATCGAGACCTGTTGTCCCCTTTGCTTTCTCGGTAAATTCCTTCGCATGGGGATAAAACAGGTAGCTGCAGCCACTAGTGCTGAGCAGGAGAAGCGCTGCTACTGGGAGTATTGTCTTCCAACTCATATGCCCTCCTTGATCTCGCTTATCAGCCTGGGTTTGCGGGTATGCAGGAGCCCCTCCCCTCGTAGTGCAAAAGGAGAAGGCTCCCGCCGCATGCTAGAGCTCACTAGACGGTGACTGTGACAGTCTTGACCGCTGCTTGCACTTTAGACACCATCTCCTGTGGGATGGAGTCCAGTTTGTGGCACTGCTTGGCGTGGGTGGCGACCAACTGCATCAGTTCCGCTTCCGTCTCCGCCCGCACCTGGAATCCACAGCCGCCTCCCGGTTGAACATCGAGACAGCCGAGCTGCTTGTACTGTTTGTCTGCCATAACTTCCTCCTCTGGTTGGGGTTGGGAATGGTCGGTCTGCTTCTTCGCAATGCCCGCGGTTGTCATGCAGAATCTCTGTGATTGACTGATAAGCAAGATCGTAGTGGATCGATCCCGTGAGATCAACCCTCTGATTGGGACAGGTAGATGAGGGACATATTTATGAAAGGAAATATAGTGGGTGAGTCTTGTGAAGTCTCTGTAGTTGAATTCGTAAGGCCTCAGGTTGTCCCCAATAGATCCTCTCCGAATTCTGCGAGAAGAATCGTCGTCCAACGGCTTTTTGGATAACAATGGGCCGACTCAGATTCGTAATTCGTGAGAGGGCCCCTGGCTATTCACAACGCGCTAAAGGACACACCAATACTCTTGGTGGCTGATGTTATCAAGATGCGAAAACAGGAGGATATCTCTTTACACGCTCTGATTACTGGCACTTGGCCAAACTGACAACGAGATTGCCACAACCAGGTAGACGACACCAGCAACAATCGCCCCGAGGTTGATCTCGTACCACGCGTTGATCCCAAGGTATAGCTCATTCAGAAACAGGGCCAGCACCAACATCACCACTCCAAGCCAATTCCAAAAACTCATACCCATGGGTTGTCTCCTTTCTTTAGTTGGTCTTCGTGCTTCCGTGGATAATCTCTAAAACAATTAAGAGAACCGCACCATAGGGACCAGAAAAAGAAGGATTGCATGTTACGCTCAATTCGAGCCATCAATTACCATCGTGTGTACCGTCAAGCTTCCTGGGGGCGTGAGCCTCCCCAGAGCGAAAGCCATAATGCAATACCGAAGTACACTGCAGCGACAAAAACCAAGAAAAAGTTCGACTCGTACCATACATTCAGATAGACGACTTCATTGAGGAAAAGTGCGAGAAACAGCATGCCAAATCCGATAAAATTAAACCACCGTATCCCCAAGATGCGCTCCTTTCTTCGATGATCGTTAGTTATCTATTCACCGACCTCTTGAATGGCTGAATCCCGAGTGACCGTCAGCAAATTGTACGCCGTCTCTGTCGTGAAAATCTACAGCCAACTAAAGGGCAGCGAACCAGATTTCATCTCGTTTCCTCTGATCGGTCAGAGCTGCCATTCGATAGTCTCCTCATGCATGCTATTAAAACGAGATGCCTAGAATTATTGCCCACTTAGATATGGATGCGTTCTTTGCGGCGATTGAAGAACGTGACACTCCAGCGTTTCGGGGAGTCCCGCTTGTGGTCGGGGCAGATCCGCT
>JBGSIO010000007.1:0-35470 GCA_041742455.1 Nitrospira sp.
CGCCCGAGCGTGAAGCGTCCCTATGCGTCCGGCAAGCCGGACGAGACACTTGTTCCTCGGCCGATAGGTCCCGCAGGCAGGCCTTACGAACACAGGGCGGACGAGGCCCTGCCCCCAAGGTACGCGCTGCAGGGACGAGGCGCGCAGTGGCACGCTAAAGCTGGTAGGGGCGAGATTGGGAAAGCGTATCAGCCCTTCAGAAGATCGCGTCTTCCCGATGCACGGCACAATGTCTGCTCCTCCTCACTACATGCGTGATGAACGCTGATCAGGCGCCAGTACGCAGCAGGACATCCAAACGAAGGCTCTCCCACCACATACGAGATGAACTCGTCTTCAGATCCAAATCACTCGCTGACAGGCCAGCGCTCGTCTCCGCACGGCCTATATGATTCAAATAGTAAGGGGGGTTGTTTTTTCTATCTCAGGCGTTACAATATTGCCGGGTTAATAAATGCCAGTCTCATCATCTACCACCATTTATTATTGAGAGGCATAACCGTGACTTTGCGAACTCTTCTCCAGCTTGTGTTTTCACTCGGTGTCTGCGGTTCGTTCGGCAATGTGTGGGCATACGACGCGAGTCCTTACGCCCCGGGCAGCACAGATCCCTGTACTCAGGTGTATTTTTCAGCGTTCACGCCCACCCCATTCTCAGCAGAGAAGAATAATGTGGAAGTGGCGCCAAGATCGGAATTTTCATTTCTTGCCTCCAAAACCACGAACTGGCCAACCATCACCGTAAAGATTAAGGAAGAAAAAGTTCCTGTCACTGTCACCACCATCACGAACGGATACCTGGTCAAGGGGAAGCTGCCCGAGAGCGCGAAAGGCCGGTACATCCGGGTCGAGGTCTTCGCCAAAGGCCCCAGTGACTGTGACAAAGCCGATGGCTGGCTGCTGAAGGTGGGAAACTGATCGTAAACAACACGACGTGGATAGGGATACCCTACCCACGTCGTGACCTTCTTCCGTGCTAGCACTTTCTCCGAGTTCTTCTTCTACAGATTCGATCGACTCCCGAAGCGCTGCGACAAACGCCTCTGGCTGACTCAGGGCATTCTCGGTCAGTTGAAATTCACTGACCAGCACCCCGTCTTTGTCGACCAACAACAAACGATAACCAGCTTTCACAAGAACTCCTTTGTTCTCAGGCATGGCCTACACATTGAAGCAGACGTATCGCAGGGAACAGAGTCGGAATGTTGACAGGCTAGAAGGGAACCCGGATACCCAACTGGACCTCGTTCGGGATGAGGTGTTGTCCAACCAAGCTCTTCAGCCCGGCATTGGGGGCATTGAAGGAAGAGGATAAACCAGAGGACACGGCGTTGAGCGAACGATCAAGCTCTGTCAGATAGCCACCTCCGAACCCTGCCCCTATAAATGGTAGAAGCGTCGTCCCTCCTACAGAAATCTGCTTCGATACACTCGGAAGGGTTCTCAGGACGAGCATGTTTTCGACGGGCAGCGATGCAGACGGCGTCTGCGTTAGTTCTGCATCCCTTCCTCCTGCTAGAGCCGGAATTGCTGTCATATCGGTGATGACGGGTCCGATCGGAGAATGTCCGTCGATCTGTGAGCCTGCATGAGAGAGTGAAACACACAGACTCACACTCACCACCACACCGATCCGCAGTGACCACCCTATGGCCAAAACCGGTGACATAATCTTCACCATACAACCAGTTCGGTACTCATTCAAGAGGTGACTGTCGCACCATGATTCATGCCTCCTCAGCATGATTGACCTGCCCAGACCGCTCTGTGAATTCCCTTCGAACATCCGCTATTTGCTTGGCGAGTGGAAGACTCCACGCTATCGTACCTGCAGCACACTGGCGGAAGACACATCGGAGATGCTTCATGCGATCTTATGACATTGTGGTAATCGGCAGCGGACCAGCCGGCCAGAAAGCAGCGGTGCAAGCCGCGAAACTATCTAAACGAGTGGCCCTCATCGAAAAGGCACCGCAATTGGGTGGCACCTCGCTCAACACCGGCACCCTGCCCAGCAAGACCCTCAAGGACACCATCGAATACCTTCAAGGCTTGGGACGCCGTGGATTGCCTCAGCTGGGAGCGGAACTCACGAGACGCCTGACGCTTCCCGATCTGATGGCGCGCAAGGACCAGGTCATCGAAACCGAAGTCGGCGTCGTCAGCCACCAATTACAGCGCAACAAGATCGAGCTTCTCCAGGGCACCGCGAGCTTTGTCGATTCTCATACGTTGAGTATCACGCGACTGGGTGGAACAGTCGACCAAGTCCGCGCCTCGATCATCGTCCTCGCGACAGGGTCGCAGCCACGCCGCCCATCGGAAATACCATTCGACGATGTGATCGTCTGCGACTCCGACTCATTTCTGCGTACAACCAAGCACCCTACCAGCATCATCGTCGTCGGAGGCGGTGTGATCGGCACTGAATACGCGTCGATGCTGGCCGCATTCGGAATCACAGTCACTCTCATTGACCGTCGCAATCAGATGTTGCGCTTTCTCGATTACGAGATCGCACAGGCGCTCGGTGCCCAGATGCAGGAGAACGGTGTCGCAATACGGCTGGGGCAAGAACACCTGGGTGTTGTTATCGATGGATCGGGGCGCCCTACGGTCCGACTTTCTAATTGCGAAACGGTGACGGCCGACATGCTGCTATACACCATGGGGCGAATCGGCAATACGAAAGCATTGAATCTCTCCGCCATCGGCCTGGCCACCGATCGACAAGGACAACTCCCCGTCAACGCCCATTACCAAACGGCGATCCCTCACATCTATGCTGCAGGCGATGTCATCGGTTTCCCAGCACTTGCCGCAACCGCGATGGAACAAGGGCGCCTCGCCACCTGCCATGCCTTTCAGATTCCAGATGCGCATGAGATCAAAGTGATTCCCTACGGCATCTACAGCATTCCCGAGGTCTCAATGGTCGGAAAGACCACAGAGGAGCTCATAACCGCCGGCGTCCCACACGGCACCGGAAGAGCTCAGTTCCGAGAAATGGCGCGAGGCCATATCAGCGGCGAGCTCCACGGTCTATTAAAAGTGATCTTTCATCGCGACACCCATGCGCTCCTCGGCGTTCATATTATCGGCCAGGGAGCCACTGAATTGATTCATATCGGCCAAGCGGTCTTGGCGTATGGAGGAACAGTGGAGTATTTCGTCCACAACGTCTTCAATTACCCCACGATGGCGGAGTGCTATCGAACCGCAGCTCTCGATGGAATAAATCGGCTACACCTCCATCGCCAGGCAGCGTAGGTCAGATCTGGGATTCCTTCCACAATACGATCCCCACGATCCCCGGCACATTAAGTTTGACCAGAGAAGGCCTGTCGTATTCACACAGCGATCTTGCACAAACCTTCAAACGGATTATAATGTCGCTGTATTGCCGGTCGTCATGATCTACGGAGAGTCGTGGTCATGAGCACCATCCCACGCATTATCTTCACGTCCCCCAAGCCGTACCCGATCGTTCTTACCCACCAGCGACCTTCTTCCGGATGTCGGCCACCAACAGGAGGTGCATCCATGCCCATTCCACGGACCGTCAAAACCCGTCTTGACCGAGAACACGTGCATTACGATGTTCTACCTCATCCCCAAGCCTTCCGTGCTGCTGTCGTCGCTCAAACACTCCACGTGCCCGAGCAGCAAATGGCCAAAGTCGTGATTGTGAAGGTGAAAACGCAATTCGTGACGACGGTGCTGCCGGCGAGGTGGCGAGTGGATCTTCAATGTCTTCGCAAGATTTTCGGGACCCACCGCGTGCGACTGGCGACTGAACAGGAGATCAAAGAACTTTTCCCAGACTGCGAGCTGGGTGCGATGCCGCCCCTCGGGACGCTCTATGGGCTTCCCGTGTATGTTGATCGGTCGCTCACCGGGGATAAACAGTTCTTTTTTGAAGGCGGCACCCATTCGGAAGCAATTCGCATGCGCTACTGGGATTTTGCCGCATTGGTGTTTCCGGTGGTGGCAGAGTTCCACCGCGAGCCGATAGCGACGTGTTGACCTGATCACCCGGCGATGGGAATTTCGTCTCCTCGACAGCGGGGCGGGTAACGGCTTTTTTCGTCTCGCGCCAGGCTTGAAGTCCGCGAAGCCTGGGCTCTCATGTTCAGTCAAGATGGACGGAGCTGCTGATCCACGGGATCAATCGATAATCCACCTCCACAGGAATGGCAGGAGGACATAGCCAGCAGCTGAAACCAATACCCCAATGGCCACACCAAACAGGCCAGCCACGTAGAGTCCGGCAAAGGGCGCCGAAAACACGATTAGGATCATGAAGAGGGCCATTGAACGATGGCCTTCGTAGAATGTCCGACGAGCCTCAGCCGAGAAGGAGCCGCCGTGAGAGGAATCGGAATGATCTGACATGCCCGCAGTATAGATGAAACCGACCGTCCTGTCTTCGCCCGAGGCGAGCACTCGTGGCGCCGCAGCATATCAGTGGAACATTGGACCAGAATCCGTTACTCCTGACAGGCCACAGCACTTCTTGAATTTCTTCCCACTACCACAAGGACAGGGATCATTGCGTCCGATTTTTGTGTGGTTCGAGGGCCTCAGATCGAGATCACCCGCTTCGAGCCGCACTTGATAGATTGCACGTCCTAGATGGGCATACTCGCGCATCGCATCGGGGAAGATTTCAATCACCGTTTGGGCAAACTGCTCCAGACTCCCCTTCCCCTTTGTTTCCTGATGGTATACCTCAGCAAGTTTCAGCGACGTAAAGAAGCTGAGCGTCATCAGCAAAGCTCCGAAGTCCTCATCGAGTTCATCAGGCGTGTACTCGTCCCACACCTCTGCAAGATAGTCATAGCCCATCCCAAATCCTTGCGCCCACTGACTCAGCGGAGCGTCGGCACTCAGGTTATCCATCGGCCAGGGTCTGATCTCGCACCCCGGTGGGAGAGCCACACTTCCTCCGGTTCGTTCACGGATGCAATCGTTGTAGAGCGCCATCATAGCTTGGAGCACCTGCTCCGCCTCGTCCTTGGTCTCGTAAAGAGCCTCTTGATCATTGAAGACAAGGGGAATCCATTCCGACGGCGGGATCAACTCAGGCCCGTTCCCCAGACTGAACAAGAACCCGGCCAATTGAGGATAGCTCAAGGTGTCTTTAGGACGTTTCGGCGACGACAAGAAGTGCGCCAAGAGCGTCGCCTGTGAAGCTGTAAATGGTGGCACCCTCTCCCTCATGGCTTGGCTATCTTTTTAAGGAATGCGCTCGCCCGCTATTTTTTCCTGATCGTGCCACGGCCCGCCCAGTATTATCACATCACCCGCGTGAGCGTATTCTCATCCGTATGGTGAAACAGATCCGATCGGCTCGGCATGTGAAGTTGTGTGTCCTCTCGGTAGTGAAACCGATTCTTGCCGAGCATCGTCACCGTCAGTTCGTAACGCACCGTCTTGAACTCCTTCTCAAGGAACCGATTCGAGCAAATTCCATAGGTTGTCGATCCCGCCTCTGCGACGAGCGAAAAGATTGTGTCTGTCGGCTCCGCCGTGCCCCCGGCAATCAGCGCCACACCACGCGGCACAATGAAGCAGCGGAGTACCTGCCGCTCGACCGGGTCCCATAGCCAGTAGCCGACCTCTTCATGGAACGGATTGGTCTCCCCAATCGGTCGCGCCACCGTCGCATACCGCAAGCCGTACAATACCTGCTCGTGATTACGCACTTGCCCAATCGGCTCAAACGTGATCCGCTCACGAAATTTGTTCAGCTCCGTGACTCGATCATCCGACGGCGCCACATCCGCACCCTTGTCCCCCTCCCACAACACCAGCCAACGCAGCCAACGGCCCAAGCTGCTTCGGTTGATCCGAATTCATGAGGTCTCCTGAAAAAGATGAGAAGAAATGAGCTGTCATGCACACCCTGCCCACGAACGAACAAGCCGAACGAATCGGCAGGTCATTGTAGGGATTCACAACGAACGACGCAAATCGGGCCGACCAGATGAGCGATTACGTGTGGCTCAATAAAGATGTTCTGTGCACACCCTGGGCAGCATGGCATCGCGAGAAAGACTCCCCCGGACATTTTCTGTTTCACGCCAGTGGTTCCGGTGGTCACCGGGTTCCATCGTCCGGCCATGCCTACTGTTGACCGGATCTGTTGGTACGTAAGATAGCGGCGTCTTGCACTCTTGCCTCACGACAAGAGGACTATCCACACTCGTCACCGCGTGCCTGATATGACGTGGCGGCGAATCTCAGGTTTTCTTGCCCCTAAACTGCTAAGATGGACCTGTTCTGAGCAGCACGTGTCACCCTGTTGTGAAAGGAAACCCATGAGTAAAATTTCGAAGTTGATCGCGGTCTGCATCGTCGCCTCCCTTATCGGCCTACCCACCGCCTCGTTCGCGAAAGCGCGAGGGGGAGGAGGTTTTTCGAGCGGGGCTCGCGGTGGAAGTTCGCCCATGGGCATGGGCAGCCGAGGATCCCGTACTCATCAGGATAATGGCGCCAAGCCCATTGAACAGTCTACCACCGCCAAGCCATCAACGACCGCGCCACCAAGTACCACGGCCAATAGCCCGATGGGCCAGCCCACTCCAGCCACATCCCCTTCGTGGTTTCAACGCAACCCGTTGCTCGCCGGAATCGCCGGCGGACTGGCCGGCACCTGGATCGGCCACATGCTGTTCGGCGCGACAGAAAGCAACGCCAAGACGACGGACAGCGAAGAGCCGGCTGCGTCATCCAACTCATTCGGGCTGATCCTTCTGCTGATGTTGGTTGGGGCCGGTGCTCTCTATTTTTTCAAGAGAAGCCGACGAACCGCCGCCCCGGTGTTCACCGGGCTTTCGGGTAGCACGGCCGCAAGGGGGAGTCTCCTTGATATCTCGTCCACCGGCAACGCCGACAGGCCAACCACTGATCATGCCTACACCGTCACCACTGAAGATAAGGCTGTCTTTCAGCAGCTACTGATCGACATTCAATCTGCCTGGAGCGCGCAAGATGTGGCCGCATTGCAACGCTGTGTGTCGCCAGAGATGCTCAGCTATTTCAGCACCGCCCTGGCCGAAGACCACAGTCGCGGCGTTCTGAATCGTGTGGAAGGAGTGGAGTTGCTCAAGGGAGACGTGCGCGAAGCCTGGTCCGAGGACAACCGGGACTATGCGACCGTAGACCTACGCTGGAACGCGCGCGATTATACCGTCTCCACGACGATCCCACGCGGAGAACCGGGTTACCTGATCGAGGGGAGTGAAGACACATCAACTGAATCGTGCGAAGTCTGGACCTTCATGCGCGTACGCGATGGACGGTGGCTGCTCTCAGCCATTCAACAACAATAATCCCTCAGCGAACGGCGGCTGACTCACACAGGGTCAGTCGCCGTTCCATTTCCAGCACCACTCCCACATCTCGACGTTTCTGCCTTTCTGGATATGCTTATGGCTGAGCTGGTACAAGATCGCGGTGATCTGGTAGTTACTGATCCAGCCAGAAAGGAACATGGCGCGATGATGTCAATACTCAGGACGATCGGAATGCACACCCAGGTACCGCGAGGTAACGTGTCAACGCGCACGAGGAGCAGGCAGCAATTCATCCGTCGCGTCTGCCTGACGACGGCATTGCTGGTAACGATGTCCATCGTGGCTCAGGGGGTGCACGCCGCAGGTGGAGGCCAGACGAAGTTTAAGCGTATTTCGACACAGTATATCGCCGCATTGGGTGAGCCAGGTGCGACCTCCGGGAGCGGCGCGCAATGGTGGGGTCTATGGCCGCTGGACCCGGGGCCTCGAGGCGTGAAGCTGAACCGCTATCAATCGTTGAAAGATGCCGGTGGCGTCGCCCCGTCTCGCTGGCAATTTGACGAGACGGACTGGTGGCTGGAGGAACACGGCTTGATTATGGAGCAACCCATCATTCCGCTCCCTCCCGGCAAATATGTGGTCACGGGCGCCCGCAAGGTAACGGCCGTGCTGACGATTCATCCGGCCGACAGCCATGGCAACCGGCGCTGGGAGCTCGATCAAGGCGCAACGCTCTACGACGTGACACACCTCGCCTGTCGTTCCGCGCGCTATACACCAGCGAGGGCTGGTGGTTCATGCTCACCGGCCAGCGGAAAGCAGACGGCGTTTCCCGTTGCACCAGGAGGCACGATGCCTCCCGTCGAGGGCTGCACGAAGCAAGACTATGCAGTGCTCATCGTGATCGGCATGGGCGTGGGAAACTGAACCTCATGCGTGGTTGACGAGAAAAGTTCCCCGCCCCATTTACTCTACGTACAATGCGACAAGACATTGACGGATTGACCCCTTTTGCACCGTCAATTCTCTAACAATACTTATCTAAGCTTAGATACGTAATTACGAAATCCTTGAAATACTGACATCTGCGAATTTGGCGCAGCTCTTGCTTCACTTTGGTGGCAGCTGTGAACGTAACCACCTTAGGAGGAATCTATGGACTGTCCGAAGTGCAAAGGGATGATGATGTTAGAGCGATTCTCGGATTTCTTTCTCGTGTTCTATGCCTGGAAATGCATCAACTGCGGGGCGATCATCGACCGCACTATTTCCAGCAATCGCCGAAAGAGTCTGGCGGCCCGTGAGTCCCAGACCGTTGCTGCGCAGTAAGAAACCGAAACAAAGGGGACGGACAATGTATATTCTCGGATTGCTCATAGAGCAACCGCCCGTCCCACGTGCTATACCCCGGCGACAGTGGGTAAGCCATGCTCACCGTCCAACGCAAAGCAGGCGGCTTTGGCTGTTGCGACTGGAACCACAATGCTTCCAGTCGAGTGCTGCAAGAAGCAGGACTATACGCTGCTCATCGTGATCGGTATGGGCGTAGAAGACTGAATGCGGTGGCGCACCGACGACTTGCGCGTCGACTGCAATAAAAGACTCCCAGTATATTTTATCCATCCAAAGCTACACGTCGCATTCTCCGGCACGGTCGGGGCTTGGTTCGAAGGAAACAATCAGCCAGATTCGCGATGCTCCCGTCGGCAAAGTGCAGGGTCTCCACAACGAACGAGCCGCTCACCCCGGTCCTTGCGAGCCATCCCCGGTTTGCTTTTTGCCCCTCAGGGATTACACAATAACGCATACTCATTGACCTCCGCCATCCCGTCCACTATCAACAATCAACAGCGAGGTGTTATCGTGAATGTTCGACATGCCCTAGCGATCGTTGTGGTACTGAGTGCCTTCGGCAACATCGGCGATGTCGGGGCCGGCTATGATTCATCCCCTTCCGGCTCTAGCAGCTCGGATGGGTGCGGCGGCGTATCGTTTTCCACGTTCATGCCCAAGCCATACTCACAAACAGACAATAGTACAGAAGTCGCGCCGCAGTCGGCATTTTCGTTTGTGGCATCCAAGTCGACGTTTCCCAAAACCATTACGGTGATGATCAAGGACGAAAGCGTCCCGGTCACCGTGACGCCTCACTTCGATGGGTTTCTAGTCAGCGGCAAGATCCCCGCCTCGACTAAAGGCACCTTCATCAGAATTGCTATTACGGGGAAAGGCCCCAATCTCTGTGAGCGTGGCGACGGATGGCTCTTGAAAGTAGGAAAATGATCGAGGGCAGGATAGAGATGGCTTCGGTTGCTTGGCCGGTGTAGGCCATTCCTAACCTGACGCCTGGTAGATTGCTGACGACACGGCGGCGCGCCGTGTCGTCAGCGTGTCATCTCCGCAATCTGAGAATCTAATTCAAAGAGGCTCGGGAGTCTTTCTTTATTCTCGGTTGACCATGAAGTAACCAACCGGTCCACGCGCGATACACCGGCGGCGGTGGGTGATTCGTGCTCACCGGCCAACGCAAAGCAGACGGCGTTTCCCGTTGCGCCAGGAGGCACGATGCCTCTGGTCGAGAGCTGCACGAACCAAGACTTTGCGGTGTTCATCGTCATCGGCGTAGGCGTGGAAGACTGAAAAGCAGTGGCGCAGAACAACTTGCACGGCAACTCCAACCAAAACTCCCAGTGCATTTTCTCTTCGTGCTCGAAATACTAGCTGGCCAGTCCTGTCCAATGGTCGGCCGCTATACGTAGTGTCCTTCGCATTGAACTACCCTATAATGTTCAGATCTGGACTTGGCGTAGACCAACGTCACCATCGAAAAGTTTCACCAGATCGCTTCGAGACAAGTAATTCTCCATGACTCTTCAGAATCGCCCGCTTTCCCCTCGCAGCAATACCATCAAGGATTCTGAGATTCCAAAGTACGTTGAGAAACTCAGAGGTTTCTTGGGATACGAGGCGCTCGCCAAGGCACAAGCCGACCTCGATAAGGACCTCTCACATCACGGCGGCTGTTATCGCATATGGGCACAGCACCTTAAACCCTGGCTCTTCGCATTTCGGGATTACAACCTGATAACCAATAATGGCATCCACATTCCTCGCACCTGGTCGACAGAGATTCGCAAGATGGCTGGTGATGCGCACATGATCGCTTCCCTCCATCACAGCATGCCGGAAGGAGTCAGAGCAAAATACCGTAAAGATCTTCTCCTGAGCCAACATAATGATTTCATGGTCGAGATTTTTTCCGCATGGCACTACTACCTTGAAGGGTATGACGTTCAGTGGTATCAGCTCGGCCATACCAAGTGCCCCGAGTTCCGTGTGCAAGGTGGAGGGCTGGACTTCGACGTGGAATGTCGGCGATTTGCCTTGGATATGAATGAGGGTATTAAGACGCCAGCGATGGCGGATGCTTGCGACACGATTTACAATGAGTTGTTACCACTCGACCTTTGGGGCGAGGTGAAAGTTTTCTTTTTGGACAATTTTGCGTTTGATCCGAGCTACACATCCCGATGGTCACAAACCCTTGTCCAGGCATTAGGTGCAAATCATTCTACTATCGACCTTGATCCATGCGTTCGATTGACACTGGACCTTAAACCTTCACCAAGTCGAACATACACACCGAAGGAACTTGTCGATCTCGCCCAGGATAAGCGTCCCGATGAAAGAAGTTATCTTCAGTCCAAGAGAAATGGTGAAGTGGTGTTTGACCCTATCGTCTTTCGATGTTGTGGGCCGCGTAAGGCACCGGCAGAGTTGCGTGACTACATCTATAAAACTCTCAAAGAAAAAGTAACTACCCAACTTGCATCTGACCGTGCCGGAGTACTCATTGTTCGCTTTACAGGCCTACGCGACCCTAACGTTTTCAATAAGTCAAAAGGAATTCTGGAAGCTCTCAGCAAATTATTCGATCAGCCTCAGTTGGCAGCAGTAACCCTGCAATGCGATGAAGTGGCAGAAGCCGATGGGGAAAGCATTCTTTACTCATCCCCAAGCGCCGTCTTCAAAAACTCCATGACCGCATTTCCTCAGGTCGCTGCTGCCAAGCATCTCTCTTGATCCATCATGAAGCAGTCGGATCCAATGAGGCTCGGGCTGCTGCGCTAAACCGTTAGGGCGCTATTTAAAGCACCTGCACGATAAAACACTTCAGATACCTCGTTTCCGGCATGCTGGCGAGGATGGGATGGTCGGCGCTTTGACCTCGTTGCTCGATCAGCCGGATGTCTCGCTTGGCGTCGCGGGCTGCGAGGCGAATGCTCTTCCAGAGGTCCGCCTCGGAGACCGGATGGGAGCAGGAGCTGGTCACGAGAAATCCTTCCGGCTTCAGCAGCTTCAAGCCTAAGAGATTGACATCCTTATACCCGGTCAGCGCGCCCGCCAAGGCCTGTTGGCTGCGTGCAAAGGCTGGAGGATCGAGGATCACGAGGTCATAGCGTCGGCCCTCCTTCACCAGCTTACGCATCTCCTCGAACGCATCGGCTTGGCGATAGATGCAGCGATCCTCCACCTTGTTCATCCTGGCCTGTGTTCGGGCCATGGCCAGTGTATCTAGACTAACATCGAGGCCTTCCACTGATACAGCTCCGGCGAGCGCGGCATGAATGCCGAAGGCACCGGTATGGCAGAATACTTCCAGCACCTCCGCTCCTGCTGCGAGCTTGGCCGCCGCCAACCGATTTTCCCGTTGGTCGCAAAACCAGCCGGTCTTCTGTCCCTTCTCCACATCGACGAGAAACTTCGCGTTTCCCTCCTGAATCTCAACTTGTGTCGGGCCGCTGCCGCGGAGAAACCTCCGTTCGAGCGGTAATCCTTCGAGTTGCCGGGTCTTGGCCTCGTTCCGTAGATAGACTCTTGTCAGATTCAATTCCTTCATCAGCACGTCCGCGATGAGTTCCTTCCTGGTATCCATGCCAAACGAAAGACACTGCATGACCAGCAGTTGATCGTAGCGATCCACGATCAACCCCGGCAGTCGATCGCCCTCGGCATAAATCAGCCGATAGGCATTGGACTGCGCCACCACGCGCTGCCGTAGTCGGATGGCCTGCTGGATTCTCCCCCGCCAGAACGTCTCATCGATCGGCTCATCCTCGAACGTCAGCAGACGAACTCGGATTTTCGAAGCAGGGTTATAAAGACCACGGCCGTAGAATTGCCCAGCGGCGGTCAGCACATCGACCAGGTCCCCAGCGGCTGCCTGACCGACGAGCGGTCCGACATGTCCAGCAAAGAGCCAGAGAGGCCGCCCCTCCGGGATACGGATCGAAGTGAGGCGGACGTGGGCCACGGATGTCATAATCTGTTCCCCCATAACGTGTGTCTCGAACGGTGGGCCTGACTGATCACGTGCCGGCTGTCATCAGCTCGAGCGCCACACGTTCATTGCTTGACGAACTTCGGCCAGTATGTTTTCCTGATGATGAAACGTTTCATTGTCTGTGAAGAGGATAAAGAAGAATGGGCGACAAAGCCACTATTGGTTCCACTGTGTTGGATCGTCTGCATCGCCTCGGCGTTCGCCATATCTTCGGCATTCCGGGTGACTATGTCCTCTCCCTCTATCAACTGATCGAAGCCTCACCGATCAAACATGTGGGAACGACACGAGAGGATTGCGCTGGATTTGCGGCAGACGCCTATGCCCGGATCAATGGCATTGGGGCCGTCTGTGTCACCTACTGCGTCGGCGGACTCAATACCGTCAACGCCATCGCTTGCGCCTATGCCGAACGGTCGCCGGTCGTCTTACTGACCGGTTCACCGGGCCTCTCTGAACGAACTCGCACCCCCTACTTGCACCACATGGTTCGCGATTTTGCCACTCAACGAGAGGTCTTCGAACGGATGACTGTGGCTGCGGTGACGCTGGACGATCCCCTGACCGCTGAACGTGAAATGGACCGAGCCTTTGCCGCCCTGCTTCGCTACCGCCGTCCCATCTATCTTGAAATCCCTCGGGACATGGTGCACTGCCCCCTCACCGGCGGCATGAAGCCGATCTGCCTAGAGGATACACCGAGCGATCCAGCTGCGTTAGAGGAAGCGCTCAGCGAAGTACGGATCATGCTGGCCTCGGCGAAACGGCCGGCTATGCTCGTCGGCGCCGAAGTGGGCCGCTTCGGGCTACAGGACGACTTGGCACGCTTGGTCGAACGTCTCAATATTCCCATCGCCTCAACCTTGCTCGGCAAATCGATCATTCGGGAAGACCATCCGCTCTATGTGGGCGTGTACGGCGGACTCATCGGCCGAGAAGAAGTACAGCAGTTCATCAACGACTCCGACTGTCTGTTGATCCTGGGATCCATCTTATCTGATGTGGAAGACCTAGATGCACGATCGCCCTTGTTGTCGGAAGGACGGACCATTCATGCGACGGCTGACCGTGTCGCCATCAAGCACCACCGGTATGAATCGATCAAGTTCCAGGATTTTGTCCAGGGCCTGGTACGATCTCCGCTTCCCTCGTTTTCTCATGCTCCACGCCCGCTTCCGATTCGAGCGGTCGCGACTTCGTCGGTTCAGAACTTGGATGCGCCCGTCACGCTGGAGGGGCTGTTCCGTCATCTGGATACGGTCCTCACCGAAAAGACCGTGGTGATTGCCGACGTGGGTGAATCGCTCTTCGCGGCGGCCGATCTACATGTGCGCCACCGGTTTGAATTTCTGTCTCCGGCCTACTACACGTCGATGGGCTTCGCCGTGCCGGCTGCCCTAGGGGCTTCGTTCGCCGACCCCAGTTTACGGCCTATTGTCTTGGTAGGAGACGGAGCGTTTCAGATGACGGGAACCGAGTTAGCCAGCTGCGTGCGCTATGGGCAGGCCCCAATTGTCATCTTACTCAATAACCGGGGTTATTCGACAGAGCGAGAGATTTTGGAAGGCCCTTTCAACGATGTGCATGAATGGCAGTATGAACGTGTGTGCGAGTTGATCGGCGGCGGGAAGGGTTCTCGGGTGAGCACGCAGAGGGAATTTGAACAGGGTCTAGCCGCCGCGTTTGGAGACGGAAGCCAGCTTCACCTCCTCAACGTCCTGCTGAGTCCAAACGACCGTTCCCCTGGCATGGTGCGATTGGCACGTCGTCTCGGGAAGAAACTTTCGACGGATAAGCCATAGGGAAGATCCTCCACTCCTGCCTGCTTTTCCCAACACTCGATCAGGAGTTCCTCAAAAACTCTTGGGCACTTCCGAACGAACCGACGG
Source organism: Nitrospira sp. (assembly GCA_041742455.1). Lineage (GTDB taxonomy): Bacteria > Nitrospirota > Nitrospiria > Nitrospirales > Nitrospiraceae > Nitrospira_D. Next base: position 14,535 of record JBGSIO010000007.1, read on the forward strand.
AAGTCACAGGCGTTCGTCACGATCAGTGATGGTATACCCCCTGCACTTTATCCCAGCTTGTATTAGAATGGGCCGAGTGGTACTACTCCGCGCTCACCTTGGCTTTGGGCGCAATTGGCTTTCGTCGGTATGGTCTACGGCTCAGCGGAAAGGACCTCGTGTCCGACTTTTATCAAAATGGTGTGGTGACCGTCCTCCACCGTCTCGGTCGGTCCAACACGGCGCAACTGGAAGAGGAGCTTGAACGGTATGCGAAGACGACTCCAATCGCCTTAGTTCTTCCCTCACTCTATGCGGAACTAGAGCGGCCTGCCCTGAAGGGCATTGTTGAGACATTGAGCAAGGTTCGCTATATCAATGAAATCGTCATCTCTCTGGATCAGGCTTCCGCACTGGAGTTCCGGCTCGCTAAGCAATTCTTTTCCCAGCTGCCCCAGCGAGTCCGCGTTATTTGGAACGACGGATCGAGGATCCAGGCGATCCTGAACACGCTGGTCTCACACGAACTCGATATCGGCCTACAGGGCAAGGGACGCGGATGTTGGACGGCCTATGGTTACGTACTGGCGAGAGGACAAAGTCAGGTCATCGCCCTGCATGACTGCGACATTGTGAGCTACGACCGTCAGTACCTGGCGCGTCTCTGCTATCCCGTTGCGAACCCGAACCTCGCTTACGAATTTTGCAAAGGGTTTTACAGTCGGGTGACGGACCGCATGCATGGCCGGGTGACGCGCCTTTTCATCACGCCCTTGGTCCGCAGCCTACAACTGTTGGTTGGCCCCCATGCCCTCCTCTCGTTTCTGGACAGTTTCCGCTACCCGCTTGCAGGTGAATTCGCCATGGTGCGGGACTTGGCGTGGATCAACCGAATTCCCGGCGATTGGGGGTTGGAGATCGGTGTACTGGCCGAGGTATACCGCAATTGTGCACTCCGGCGCATCTGCCAGGTGGACATTGCGGATGCCTACGAACACAAACACCAAACGCTGTCGACACACAATCCGGATGCCGGCCTCTTAAAAATGTGCGTCGACATTACCAAATCCCTTTTTCGCAACTTGGCCAGTGAAGGGTTGGTTCTTTCTGAAAGCACACTCAAGACGTTGCGAGCCACTTACCTCCAAGCCGCCCAAGAGGCCATCAGTCGCTACGAAAATGATGCCGCGATCAACAGCCTCCGTTTTGATCGCCATGAAGAACGCCAGGCCGTGGAGGTCTTCCTTCGTGGGATGACGTTGGCGACGGACAGCTTTCTCGAAGATCCGCTGGGCGTTCCCATGATCTCGAATTGGAGTCGTGTGACCCATGCCGTACCGGATATGTTCCAACGGCTGATGGATGCCGTTGAACAAGACCATGCATGGAATCCCACCGCCGACACACCGCAGCTTGTCTCATGAACAACCTCCACATCACGAGAGTGACATGACATCAAGCTGGGAACAGACAGTACTCGGACCTGTGGCTGACCTCGCAGGATACCTCCTCGCGATCGTGCCTCATCTCCTGTCTATGCTCATTCTTCTGCTTGCTGGCCTTGGTGTAGCGTGGGGTATCGGCCATTTGATGGAACGGCTGCTTCGCGTCATCGGTTTGGATCGTATCTGCGGTCGCATCGGTCTTGCGGCGGTGCTCCTGAGAGGGGGCATGAAAGCTGATCCGTCCTACATCATCGGCCGTATCACCTATTGGCTCATCGTGATGCTCGCCATCACGGCTTCGCTTGGCGCGCTCAACGTGACGCCGATCAATGAAGCGGCCCGCTCGCTGTTGTCGTATCTTCCGCATGTGATCACCGCCGCCGTCATCGGAATCGCCGGCTATCTCATCTCGAATTTTGTTTCTCAGGCCGTGCTTATCGCCGCGGTCAATGCAGGCATACCGCCAGCTCAGTGGGTCGCTGTCGGAACACGATGGGGCATTCAGTTGTTGGCGATCGCCATGGCACTCGAACAACTCGGGATTGCCCGGCATATCGTCGTCGTTGGATTCGGTATTAGCTGGGGAGGCCTTGTGCTGGCTGCTGCTCTTGCCTTAGGGTTGGGAGGACAGGAGCTGGCAAAAGAATTCTTGGAACGACGTCTGGGGAGATATTCCCGGGCACAGATTAACGAAGATTTACGACATCTTTAACGCCTATGTCACGGTTCCTATTATTCACAGATCTGGACGGTTCGCTCTTAGACAGCACCACGTACTTGTTCGACGAAGCAAAGCCGGCGCTCGACGTGCTCCGCTCAAAGAACATTCCGGTCATTTTGGTCTCGGGAAAGACTCGCGCCGAGATGGAACCGCTTCGAGAACAATTGGATCACCAGGCCCCCTTTATTGTCGAGAACGGAGCGGCGGTGTATGTCCCGTTCGAGATCTTTGACTTCACGCCGGAACGATCACGTCGCCGTTCCTCGTATCATGTCATCGAGTTAGGCACACCCTATGCCCTCCTCCGTGATGTACTGAGGCAAATTGAAGATGCAGTGGGAACCCCACTCCGAGGGTTCGGCGACCTTTCGGTCGATGAGACCATGGCGACGACGGGGCTTTCGCGTGAAGATGCGCTACGGGCCATGCTTCGGGAGTTTGATGAGCCATTCTTGGTCAACGGCCCTCCGAAACTGATCGAGGAAATCTGTCGTCAGATTGTCACTCGGGGGTTGAACTGGACGAGAGGCGGACGCTTCTTTCACTTGACCGGAAATAACGACAAAGGGCGGGCCGCTGAGATTCTTCTCCGCTGCTATAAGCGACAAGGACGAGAACGCGACCTGCCGGATTTCGAAACCATCGGCATCGGTGATAGCCTGAACGACCTTCCTCTGTTACTCGCAGTTGATCATCCAGTATTGGTGAAAAAACCTGACGGGTCGTATGATTCGGACATCAATCTCCCAAACCTCATCCGTGCGCCAGACATCGGCCCTGCCGGATGGAACCGGGCTGTTCTCGACCTTCTTCAGCAAGCCTCGGAAGAGGCGACTTCCGGGCAACCAGTCAATATTAGAACCAGCTGAGCACGAGACAGTCCAAAGCCATCGATACCGCTAGTCCTCTGCCGGATTGATGATATGGAGCCCCGCGGTTTTGGACGCGGCTAAGAGTTGTGTGTCCGCGCTGACGACGGTTAGCCGCAACGGTTTCAGCTCCAACGCTAAGGCTAGGTGCATCACTTGAGGCGATCGGAGGAACGGATACTCCAAGACCAATTCCTTGGTTGCAAGATAGGTCTCCACTCTCGGGGTGATAAACTGATAGAGCCCTTGTTTGGACTCGATCTCGAATTTATGCAGGACAGAGTAACAATCGTCTCGCGTAATCTTCCCCTCTTGCGCGCGTGCACACAGGATCGCGTAGAAGTCCGTAACGGACCACGTCGGAACGATCGCCACCTTCCCGCGTTTCACCATCAACTTATTCACGATCCGTGTACCTCGCTCCATACTGTAACGCTTCACCAGCGCGGTTGAATCAAAATAGTAATATGGCATCTCCTTATACCCTCCCCTTCAGAATGATTTCGGCCAGCGGCCCTTGAAGCTTGGAGAGCCGGTCTTGCAATTCATCGAGAGGAACCTCTTCATACCCTTCCTTACGAAAGGTGTCGGCCAAGTTGCCCTGGTTGAACGACACGGTGTCTTCCTTCAGACGGTCATTCAAGCGCCGTTTTGCCAGTCGGCTTGAAACCTTTTGCCCGGACTTGGTCAACCCTCTCCCCCGACTGCGTGGAGCACGACTGACGGACAGTTCTTCTGATTTTTTCACGATCATTGCCTCCTTCTATATAAACGTTCGCTCACGGACTTACCGTTGATTCTTCTCGTGGACAACCGGCTGGCGCTTCGGTCGTAACCGGAAGCGCATCGTCGTCGAAAACGTGTGCGGCAATGGTTTTCGCCACATCGGACGACACTACTTGCTGCATCACACGAAGCGCCTTGGCAGTTGCTTCACGCTTCGTCAAGTGTCCTTCCCTTCCACCACGGGCAACCGTCCCAACCACTTGCCGCGTGGCCAAATCCACAACCTTGAAATCGCCGCACCATCGAACATATGTGAACTGTGGGTCACCCACATCGATGGGAAGGAGTCGCACGGTGCCGCTGACGAGTAATTCCAAAGAGTCGGCGTCATCCTCGCCTGCTTTCGTCGCCACGTGCAGACCCTCTCGAAGGAGTCCTTCGATGAGCGCATGCTGGGCCAGCTCTGCCTGATCGCCCGACACTTGTACAGCAATCACCAGATTCGTGGCAAGAAATTGATCCAATTCGCGGAATAGTTCGTTCGCTCGATAGGCAGAGGGAGTCCCTTGCCCGCTGAGTCGAATCACACGTAAATCTGTGTTATAGGCCTCTCGCAGAATCATGTTTCGACCAGCCTTTCGGAGAGCACGAACCTTGACAAGCTTGTTGGTTGCTTGCCCGGCCTCAGTAATCTCCGCTGTGATCGCCTGATCCAACGCCACAACCTTGTCCATCAACGACGCTTCAGCCTGCGACCGATTCATCGCAGCCAGCGCGAAATGCAACTCATGGTCTGAGTCATACCAGTTGTCTATGATGCTGACATTTTCAAGCACCTTCTCGGTCGATACTCGCGTCACGCTGTCGATCGTCAATCGCCGTTTGGTGTTCGCGATGTCATCATTTTCAATGACCTCGTAGGACTCCTGGTCTCTCGCCTGTGCAGCCACTTCCGCTTTGAAGATGCGCGCCACCGCCGCATAGGCTTGATCCTCGGCGCTTCTCCGATTCTCTGCTCGTCCGACCCCTGTCAGATATTGCGCGGGAGGATATTCCGAGGTTCGACCATCGACCCACGTGGGTTTTCCCTTTCCAAGCACCCAGGTACATCCGCTCATGATAAACGCCACACTACACAGACAGAGGCTGATCGCCATCCCATGACCGCGAATCGATCCACGCAGGTCGATCATTGCATTACACGCTGTATAATGAACATTGTCTGACCGGCAACCAGTGATAGTGCATGTCCATCCATCCCCATCAACCTGTGTCCAGACGGTTGAATGGACACGCGATACTGACCGGGTGAGACCCACGCTCTGGCCACGTGAATTTCATCAGGTAAGGTCTGCCAGCTTCGCTTGTCAGCTTCTTCCGAGGCCACTGCGATCCCCTTGGTGAGCAGCTCCACAAGAAGTCCAACCCAGGGAGCAGCATCCCTGCCCGCAGCGTGTTGAGCGCCTCGAGTGATTCCCTCTGCCATTGCGAATTTGGTTGCGGCTCGGGCGAGTGCCTTCACGGTAATCACCGGCAGACGCTCTGATAGGCTCTTGTCCGCCAGAGCGGTCACGTTTTGGGCCAACTCCGATCGTACAGTCACGGAGCGGCCAAGCGAATCGGTCAATGTCATCTGTTCAAACGGAACCTGGGTTTTTTGTCGAACTAATTGTGGAATCGCTACCCGAACCACCTGCCCATTGAGTCCGTAAAGTATGCTGTCTGTGACGCGATTCCTCTGATAAGGATCATAGAAAACTCCTCTATTTAGCAAAACTAACTGTACGGCATCAAGACCGATCGGCAAATCGAGCAACAGGTCATCTTTTCTGGGAGCTCGCCCATTATAGCTGATCATCACGACTTGAGCTGAGTGCTGGACAGAGGAAACAGGGTCCCATACCACATCTGGAAATGCCTGTCGGTACGCCTCGAATTCAGTCCTCAATCCCAGCGCCTCAGCCGTGCGCAGGAGGTCTCCTCGCAAGGATGGAGGGGAGGACATCTTCGACCATCCACGCATGGAACCATAAGCCTCATAGGCATTCCGATAGGCAATGAACGCATTGTTAAGATCTCCGGCGGCCTCATACAAGATGCCGCTCAGGTATCGGGCAAATCCGTCATTTCGATACTTGTCTGGCTCCTTGATCCTATCACCCAACACATTCAGGCGATGGTCGACACGACGCACCTCAACCAGAGCTTCTTGCAGTTGCCCCTGTGCCGCATAGTTCAGGGCCTTGACCACATTGACCATCACATGCTCGTAGGCATCCCCTTCATACGGTAAGGCGTTATCATTGGTCAGAAAGGCGGCCGTTTCAGAGCGGATGCTCCTCGTATAGAGTCGCTCAATTTCCTTTTCGGCACGGTCGAGCGACGCATTGCTTTGCTCGTACTGTCCCGCCAACTGCAACACCATACCTCGATCCATCGTATACAGAAGTCGACCCTTCGCTCCGTACTCTTTCTCAGTTTGCTCAACGATAGCTGCAGCCCGATGCGGGTCACCGACATGTAAGCTTTGTTCGATTAACAGGTAGTGACTGACCGAGGGACCGCACCCGGTCAAAAACATGATGATGAAAATAAATAAGACCCAGGAGATTGGAGTGTCAGCGCCCCACTGCACAGAAGCCTCGGGGGCAAACCGTGGGAGGAATGGTCTCAACAGAGTCCGCGGATACTAAAAGACTGTGCGCTTCTTTTCGACCACCTTCTTGATCTTCTTTTGCCCATACCAGACCTTAGCATTACTTTCCAAATCAATCATCTGAAGATCAACCTGATAGAAGACCGCTTTGGTCCCATCGGCTTCATCGAGAATGGTGGCAATCGTGCCCTTCATCATGAAATCGGCCCCGGTCTCTTTCCCGGGGGCCTTCTGAGTCTCTTCACTCGCGTAGATCGCCTGCTCTTTTCGTTCGGTTCGAACCTCGTCGCGCTCGCCTTTGCCGGCCACAAACGTGACTTTCTGAGAATTGGTAAGTTCTCGTTCCAAATCCGTGATAAAGGTCTGTACGCTGATATGTTCGTGACTACTATTCACGACGGTTCCTACGACCACGACGGGTTGGCGTTGCGTAGACTTTTCAAAATTCCCGAGCCAAGGGTATTGGAGGGCATCTTTGACCATGGCTTCCGCCACCATCCGGGAATCCGTATCGTTCCATCTCCCGCTCAAATCAGTGACGACCCCGGTGTCGACCCGAGTCACCTTTGTTTCGTGTCCACAGCCAGCCAATGCAAGGACTGCAGTCATCATGACGAGAAGAGAAGAATCGGGCCGTTGAATCACAATCCACCTCCGCAAGGAGTGAGGGCCTGTCTCACAACAATCACTGGATGCCTCGCTTTTCTTCTTCTTTCTCCAGCCTCTCAAACAAGCGATCCGCGTTTTTCCGCACGAAGTCCCGAACTTGGCTGTTAAGCTCTTTGGCCTGTTCCAGATTGTTCTTCATATCTTCCAAACTCAACTTGGTCAAGACATAATATGTGTTGGTCTTTGGATCTAGATACTGGTCCATTTTCCGAACTCCACTCAACGTCGTGGTCGTGATGGTCTTAATGGCTCTCTCGACATTTTGCTCTTCGGTATTCCGCGTAAAATCGCCTGCCGTTGTTGAGGCTGCATAATCTCGCATCAAGTATCCGGTATAGGTTTCGAATGTCTTGGCAATTTCTGCCCTGCCGCGATTCTCTGCCGTATCCCATGCAAGCGGGGCATTGCGCACGCCGGATACCGCCCCCACTCCATAAAAGGCTTTGCTGTCTTTTTCATTAAAGGCGCCGGATCCATGCTGGACCCATTTGGGGGGACCGCCACAAGCCACAAGTGTCCCCATCAGCAGGACCGTAAGACTGAGGCCGACCAGCTTTGAGGGAATCAGTTGTGACCTGAGCATGACCATCCTCCTTCTGTTTAAATACTTTTCCGTACGCATAGAATACAGGTAAAAAATGTTGGATCATGCTAACATGGGGTTTTTAATCAGTCAACGCAAGGCTCGCTTCGAGCTTCCTTACGGTTCATAAAAAGGAGGAGCTGTGGCAGACATTCAGATTGACGACGGCATTCTTCGGATTAGAAATCTTGATATCCAGGACCCGACCACCGCCGCGATACTGTCAGCCTATCCACAAACACGCTGGGCGGAAATCACCCGTCGTGCAGTGAAGATCGGACTGGGGTATCTCAAAGGGGGAGAAACAGACTAAGGCTTTGGTGTGCGATCGGCTTGACCCACAACTGCGCGAGCTCGATCATGGGTGCCGCCCAGCTCTAGGTAACGCCGAAATGCCTCGACCGACTTCTGCTGATCGTTGAGGTGATCCGCGTATAATGTCCCCAAAGCGAAGTACACATCCTGATAGGTGTTGTTCACACGCAACGCTTGCTGGAACGCCACCTCAGCATCCGCAAACTTGCCACGCTTTTCGTAGATTAAGCCAAGCGTATAATGAGAATCTGGATTCCCCGGCGCATACTCCACAGCGAGGAGACCGGCATTCAAGGCTTCATCAAGGTCTAGGAGCACTTCCAATCGAACATAGCTCTTGAGGACATAGGCGTCGCCATAGGTGGGATCGTAAGCAATCGCGCGATCTAATCGCTCGACCGCCTCTTCGGTCGCCTTTCCTTCCTGGAGCAGCGCAAAGGCACGTTCGTATTGAGCCTTTGCTTCCTGTTGTCGTTCAGACGGAGTCTGGGGCTCGGCACCCAGGAGAAAGGCAGCCTTACGTCCTTCGACTAACACGGTATCTCCATCGCCATCAATGCGTAGGCTCGTCGGCAGTTGCATTCCGTTGGACACCGCTCCGACTTGCTGGACGAGATAGGTGCCTAATTCGGATGCCATGAGCCAGCCATTCTTGTCGAGATCCGCCGCTCCTGACAGTCCTTTCACTAGAGTCTGAACAAAGCGACTACTGTTATAGGGGCGCGCTGAAACTTCACCCTTCCCGGCAGCACTAATCACTTGCACCGCGCGGCGCTCGGTCTCCGATTCCGGACTGAGCCGCCCTTCCAGGGTGAGCTCCTGCGGTATGGTGGTTTCCCATCCATAGATCGGAGCGTCCAGAATCAACAGTGTGTGCTTCGAGGCGGACCGCCTCGTAAACTCTTTGAGCTGTTCCACTGTGACTGACTTTGCCACGTTATTGATTGGTGCGTCGATCGGCACAAGATGCCCTCGATCCTGCCCATCAGAGTCTTGCATCGAGCCGGTATGGCCCACATAGAAAATCACGAGTCGATCCATGCGCCCGACTTTTCTCGGTAACATGTCGTTCAAGAGCTGATGCAGTCGCCGAGCGCTTGCGTCCTTGTCATAGACCTCTACAACCTCTTCGAACCCTAATTGCCGAAATGTGTCAGCGACTTTCTTCGCGTCATTGATCGCTCCGGGGATTGGCGGTGCTAGCACATAATTCTCAATCCCAATTATGATCGCCCACGATTTGTAATAGAGCCCTTCGGGCTTCCCCAATTGAGCCTGTACGGTGGAAACAGAATGAAGAGGGAACGTGCCGAACGAATACGCCGCGAACAGCAGTGACGTCACCACAATGATCCACGAATTTTTCATAGCATGCTAGCCATCGTTGATGCGGTCAGCCTATCTGCCGCCTCGACCCGTGTCAAGAAACCGAATGGACGCAGGTCGCATCGCCTATCGTGTTCTGAAGAAAATGGGTGGTTGCAGCTCCTTTCAGCTTTCTCCATAATTGTCGACTGCACAATGGATCCATCCCGGAGAAGGAGACCCTCCCGCTATGAGTGAAAAGATCGAGACCCTCTTGAAGGAAAGTCGCACCTATCGCCCGACGGCGAAGACAATGGCCGCCGCCTATATCAAAGACTACGAGACCGAGTACCAGAAATCCATTGCTGATCCTGAAGCGTTTTGGAGCCAGGCGGCCAAGGAGCTCGAGTGGTTCACCCCTTGGGGGAAGGTTCTGGAATGGGACTACCCGTGGGCGAAATGGTTTGTCGGCGCACGATGCAACATCACCTACAACTGTCTCGATCGCCACATCAAGACGTGGCGCAAAAACAAAGTGGCCCTGATCTGGGTAGGTGAAAACAATCAGGAGCGCATTTTCACCTATGGCGAACTCTCTCGACAGGTCAACCGCTGTGCCAATGCCCTCAAAAAGCTGGGCCTTCAACAGGGCGATCGCGTCACCATCTACCTGCCGAAAATTCCTGAACAAGTCATTGCCATGCTGGCATGCGCCAGAATCGGCGTGATCCACAGTGTCGTCTATTCAGGGTTCAGCGCCCCCGCTCTCGCCAACCGGATCAACGATGCCGAGGCAAAGGTCGTGATTACGGCTGATGTAGGATTCGACCGTGGGAAGTCTATTCAGATAAAGAGCGTTGTCGACGAGGCGCTGAAGACCTGCCCATCAGTCAACCACGTGATTGTCGTGCAACGCCAGAGCCAGAATACTCCCCTCACCGCCCCCAAAGAAATCGATTGGAAGGAGTGGCTGGAGAGTGAACGGCCGGTTTGTGAAGCAGAACAGCTGGATGCCGAAGCACCACTCTACATTCTCTACACATCCGGTACGACCGGTCGTCCCAAGGGGGTCGTCCATGTCCACGGTGGCTACATGGTCGGCACGTACCTGACGACGAAGTATGTGTTTGACCTAAAAGACGACGATGTCTACTTCTGCGTCGCCGACCCCGGTTGGGTCACAGGCCACAGTTACATCGTGTATGGCCCGCTTCTCAACGGTGCCACGGTTCTGGCCGCAGAAGGCAAGCCCGACTATCCTAATCCTGGACGCTGGTGGGATCTCATCGAGCGATATGGGGTCTCGATTTTTTATACGACGCCCACGGCGATCCGACTCCTTATGCGTTACGGCGAAGACTGGCCAAAGAAATTCGATCTCTCGACACTCCGTATCCTTGGCAGCGTGGGAGAGCCGATCAACCCGGAAGCCTGGGAATGGTTTCATCGTGCGACCGGCGAAGACAAGCCTATCATGGATACCTGGTGGCAGACCGAAACCGGATCCATCTTGATTACGCCTCTTCCTACCGTACCGTTGAAGCCCGGATCAGCCACGCGACCATTCCTTGGGATTGAGGCTGATGTGGTCGACCGAGAAGGAAACAGCCTGCCGCCGAACGCAGGCGGATTTGCCGTGATCAAGAAACCTTGGCCTTCCATGATGCGCACAATTTACAAAGATCCCGAGCGGTACAAGACCTACTGGAACACGATCCCCAATTGCTATACAGCCGGCGATGTCTGTCACAAAGACTCGGATGGCTATATGTGGTTCATGGGCCGAGCCGATGACGTGATTAAAGTCGCCGGCAATCGGCTGGGCACCGCCGAGGTTGAAAGCGCCTTGGTCAGTCATCCTGCCGTCGCCGAAGCCGCCGTGATCGGCAAACCGCATAAGACAGTCGGTGAATCCATCAAGGCTTTCATCATCTTGAAACAGGGAGAACAGGAAAGTCCGGAGCTGATCAAGTCGATCAAGGATCAAGTCTTGAAGGAATTGGGTAAAATCGGAGTGCCGTCTGAAATTGATATCGTCTCGTCACTGCCCAAGACTCGGTCCGGCAAGATTATGCGCCGCGTGCTCAAAGCGAAAGAACTTGGGCAAGATCCAGGAGACATTTCGACCATCGAGGAATGACGGTAATGGGAAGGGGCGGGCGAAAACCAGGCGAGCCGATCTATTTGCGCCGGCACATGATCGCGCTCGCCCTGGCCGTGATCCTTCCCCTGATCATTTTGCAGCTGTATAAGATTTACATTGGACCAGTCAGCTTCGATTTTCAGCTTGGCGTCGGACTGGTCCTTTCCGTCATCCTCGGAGTTGCACTGCACCTTACCTATCGCTCATCCGCGAAGAACCAGCCATAGAAAGAACTCGTCGTTCTCTTTTTACTTCTTTGCCCACTGAATTCTTAACCTTGTGATTGCGTGGAATTATGCGTTATATTACGCACATGATTAACCTATGAGGTAGCACATGGCCGTGGCCTACAAGAAAGAAGAAATCCTCAGCGCATCTCGAGTAGCGCGCTCCTTCGGAAAGGTGCTGACCGATCTGAAGGCCCAGCATCGTCGGCGGGTGGTCGTCCTCAAAAACAATCAGGTGGAAGCAGTGATCGTGCCGGTGGATGACTATGAAAAGATGGCGGAGGCGCTCGATCTCTTGGAGCACATGGAGATCCATCGCCTTGTCACACAGCGGACAGGCAAAAAAAGAAGGAAAACCGTCCCGCTGGAGACGTTGCTGAAGGAGCAACGTGTTGCGGTATAGCGTCGTCCTGACTATCGCAGCCGCCGAGGACTTTCGACGTCTTGACGGATCGCTGAAGAAACTGGTTGCGAAGCAGCTCAGAAAACTCGAAACCGCCCCACGGCTCGGAGAGCATCTTGGAAATCGGGCAGGCCTCGACCTCACCGGCTACTACAAACTCTACGCAGCGAAGAAATCGATCCGGATCGTGTACCGGATTATCGACCAAGAAATCGTGGTCGAAGTCGTCGCCATTGGAAGGCGTGAAGATCTCACGGTCTATCAGGAAGCCCTGCAGCGGGTAAAACACAAAGCTCGATAGAGGAACTGTTCATCCGCGTCATTATAAGGCGATCACGGGCTCTCCCACATTGCTCTATCGACTCTGACATATCCACGACACCTCGCATCAACCACTTCCTCCCGCAGCATTAGAAATCCCGGTTTTGAGGTGTGTAGAATGCACCTATGTCATGGCCTCAGTCTTCGTACTCCGCTTTGAATTCTTCCATCAGCGCTCCTTTAGACATAAGCCGAAGCTCGAAGCGATTCATGTCCGGCAAATTCTGGAACGGTCCAGATTGGTCGAACGACCGAAAACTCAATGCGACTGACGTACCGTCTGGCTCAACACGCTCATACTTGAAGGCAAGGGTCATTGTTTTCGATACATCACTTTCAGAAAAGCCAAGTGCAAGTGCGGCGTCGCGCACCGCTAAGTGGTTCTTCTGGGTGCAGGCGTTTTGGATTGCGCGTTTTAGCGACGAGAAGTTAGCTTGTGAATTCATTGAGTTTGACCATCCATAGCGGTGACCCGGGGAGGCATGCGATCTCTAAGCATTGAGTATACTGACTGGAATAATACGCACCTGCAACCTTCACGTAGGGGTGCGATTGTTTCGCATGTTCAATCACTTGTCAACATTCCCCTCTCAACCGATCAGCGTGCTGTACAGGCAAGCATAATTCCTTGTGGCTGCAGAGGGTTCAACACCGATCTTAGCCCATCTGCAGGACGCCGGAATCCTTCTCCGCCACGATTCAGGACGTGTGTATAGATCATGGTCGTTCGTACGTCGGTGTGGCCCAACCGCTCCTACATCATGCGGATGTCGTAGCCGTCTTCCAGCAATAGTCTAGGGGTGAAGCACCGTCTCCTAACGGACCGGACTTAATCCAATGTACAGGCTGACATGATTAAGTAGGCATCCTGGCCCACAACCCAGCGATATCGTTCTCTGACCTTTATTTTCTGATTATTCACCTAATCTCTGTTGATCCTCTTGTTCGACTCGCCTCACGATCCATTGATTGCGGGAATGAGATACAGGACTTGAGATCCTCTTGATAGCGATTCGCTTTCACGCTGAGGCCACTGGCTCTCACCAAACTAAGGAGCTTCGATGTCTTATTGTCATATTCTTGCATAATCTTTCGAGCTGTCTGTATCCGAACTTGAATCAAGGCTTCAAGACGTAACTGCTCGTTTGCATCACGGATAAGACTGTGCGCGAAGAGCAAATCAGAGATGTGGTCAAGAAGGCGATAGCAGTCCAGGCTGTCGGTAGACACTATGATGGCGATGTCTCGGTCACCACCGCGAAGATGCTCGCTCATTCGAGAAAGGTCAATGAAGTATGGCTCAATCTTGTTCAGGTGGAATTTGATGTTTCCGTCTTCGGCGGAAGCCGCGTGACCGATCGCTAGAAAGACTAGCACAACGACGGTAGCGCATTTGGATCTATTCATATACTCTCCCTGTTTCTTTCTGTGCCTAACGACCCTGCAGCTCACCAGCGGGCGTGAAGCAACCCGCGGCCCTCGATGAAGAACATGATTTTGGCATCACCAATCCATCATCTCTCACCATGTCCAGGAAGAACTGGAATCAGCACGGCATATTCTCAGCCGCGCGCGATCTATTGGGTCTGACCGCTTTGGTTCACGCCCACAAGATAAGATCTGCCACTCCTATCGCATGATATCTCAACATCGCTCTCATTGGACTTTTGGCTCCCGCTCCCCCATCTCAATTCAGTTGCGATCTTGATCGAAGTCGAGGTCAAGGACTTCGAGCATAGCCTCATGAATCCGTCTCATAAGTGTGGCTGAGAGTTTGGTCAAGGGGCCTTCGACTAAACGACGATTGTCGATCGCGCGTAGTTGATCGATCAGGAGATCGGATGTGCGGCGAAGACGGCCGGCTGCAGGGACACGGATGCGCAACGGTTCAGCACCATCAATCAGCACAGTCGTTAGAGGAACGATGAGCGTGGAGGGATGTTGCGCGTCAAGTAAGGCTTGGGCCTGAACGATCAGAACCGGTCGCGTTTTGCCCGGCTCGGTCCCCCGTTTAGGATTGAGATCAGCCAGCCACACTTCTCCTCGATTAAGCATCGGGAGTCTGTTCGACGGCGGCAAACTCACGATTGACGCGCAGGCTTTCCTTTCGAACTTTCTTCGAGGCTTCAGCTAAACGCCGCGCCCGGAGTATTGCTTGCGTCTGCCGATTCATGCGCTCGATCGCTCGACGGATATAGGCGGCTCTGGAGAGATGGAGGGTATTCGCGCAGCGGCGACTGGCTTCCAAAACGTCTTCTGGTAGTTTCAGCGAGATCGCTCCCATAGTGTCCTCTCTGAATATCTTATCATGATATGCGTACAGGATATCTCAGTGTGGCGTAACATGCAAATGCAACAGCGGAAGTCGCAACATTCTGAGTTGTGTCCTAGACAGGACACCCGCTCCCTCTGCTATCCCACAGTCGGTACGGAAGTAGAACACCGTGAGGAGTGCTGATATTGGCTCAGATCAGCCCGCGTTTATGCAGGTAGTCTGTATCGATGCTGATGGTGGGTTTCGGAAGCTGGCCGCGCTCCTGGAGCAGCCGTTCGACGTACTTGCCGATGAGATCGGATTCAAGGTTGACGGTGTCGTTGACCTGCTTGAGGCCAAGTATCGTCACCTTCGCCGTGTGCGGAATGATGGCGACGCTGAACCCGTGCTCGGTGACCGCATTGATCGTGAGGCTGATACCATCGACGGTAATGGAACCCTTTACGACACAATAGCGCAGAATCTCTGGAGGTGCTGCGATGGTGAATACAATCGCATTGACATCTTGCTGTCGACTACGGATCACCCCCACTCCATCCACATGACCGGCTACCAGATGCCCCCCGATGCGTTCGTTGAGCTTCATGGCCCTTTCGAGATTGACCGGCATGCCCACGGCGAAGCCGCCGAGCGTCGTCACCGAAAGTGTTTCAGGCGAGACCTCTACAGAAAAATCGCGCTCGGTTCTCGAGACGACCGTGAGACAAATTCCATTTACACTCACGCTGTCACCAATCTTCAGATCGTCCATCACGGTCGAGGCCAGAATCGTAAGCCTGGCTCCAGCAAGGGTTTTTCTCAAAACGGTAATGCCGCCCATTTCTTCGACGATACCGGAGAACATTAGTCTTTCCTCAGGATGATCTGTTTCACCACATAGATGAACAACACAATTAGCACCACAACGCCCAGACCAGCCAGCCCGCCGATCACGAAGTTCTCGGTCGCAATCTCCTTCATCACACGCCCATTATATCGCAGCCGTGATCAAGATAGCAGCGTCTACGTTCGTTTCATCATAACCCAGAACACTCCTGCAGCCCACAGTTGGATCCCTGCAATGATGGAAAACGCGACTGAATAACTGAGATTTCCAATCAGCACACCAGCTAAGAGTGGTCCACTTGCATGCCCGATGTCCATGATAGTCCCTTGCATACCCATGCCAGCCCCTAGCCTCTTATACTCGGAACTGTCCGCCACAAGAGCTGAGGAGGAGGAGGAGACGACCGCCTCACCGAATCCGAACCCAGCCGACAGCAGGAGCAAGACGGAAAACATCGACACGTGTGGGATACAGACAAAGGTTCCGGCGCAGATAAGTAGCCCAAGCATAATCAGCGGATGGCGACCGACTCGGTCTGATATCCGACCCATAATCGGCTTGGAAAAAAATGATGTGACAGCCTGGACAGTAAACAATAGGCCAACTTCGCCAGGATTCAACCCCGCTGAAACTCCGTACAGCGGCAAAAACCCCATCAAGGCCCCGTTTGCAATCATCTTCGCCGCATCAGTCACGCTAGTGATCAGCACTTTCTTATTTTTGGCGACGGCGGCAAAGCCCTTCCACATTTCGGACAACACAACGGCCATTCCCTGTTCCTTCCTCTGCGGAACAGAGACCTCGAGATGAAGGCCATAGAACAACACCATACCGATGCAGCCAAAGACACCGGCCGTGACGAACGCCGTCGAGAACCCTGCTGCATGGATAAGGTAGCCGCCGAGAAAGGGGCCTAAGAGAGAACCGGATTGCGTGCAAGCCGTATAGGTCCCCAGGGCCGCACCACGCCGTTCCCGGTAGAGCTCGGCCACAGTGGCTAGCGCACTCGGCGCAAAGATAGCGGTCGCCAAGCCATGAAGAAACCGTAGCGCCGTTAGCGCATTCAAATCCGTAATTAAGGGATAGAGAAACGGCGGCAGCCCGAACGCTACCACGCCGATCCGGAGCAAGACCCGCCTGCCATAGATATCGGAGAGGGCGCCGGATGGCAGTTTGAGCAAGACGCCTGTCAACGTCGAAACGGACACGATCAGACCGATCCGTTCAGGGCTCGCGCCGAGCGATTCGGCGAACAAGGAGAGTGCGGGCATCCGCACCATGTTGTAGCTGATGAAGCAAAAGATGCCGACTGTGCAAATCAGTACGAAACTGCGGGATGTCGTCATGGGAGGGATCTGTTCTGCGGAAGCGCCCTCTCAGTGTCTGGGTCGGTGCTTAGCGCATTTCTTAGGAATGCCACCTGCGCTTCGGGTAACGACGGTGGCTTCGCTGCTTCAGATAGCACCCGCTGAGGGTCTTGCCTCATCGCAACACCTAATCGATTGACGGTCTCCACTCCCTTCTGCAATCTGCCTTTGACAATCTTGTCGACAAGCGGATGGAGAAAAGACACCACCCCAGCGAGAAACCAATTATCCAACTTGGCATATGCGATCAATGTGCTATCTATCGCTTCGTGGCTATTTGGCTCTCTCACGACCCCAGTCCTGAGAAACACAACCGCTTTCCCTGTCACATGTGAAAGCAGCCGACTCTCATGCGATCCTTCGAGATAGTAAATACGTGAATCGAGGTCCTCATAGACCAACTGAACGATGCCTTTGGTCCCCTCACCATCATCGCCCCAGAATCTCCCCGGCCCTCTCGCCTCTGACTCGTAGCGACCGAGATTGAGTCGCCGAATCAACGCCGCGGTAAATGGAGGGTGATCCAGGAGATGCTGATACATCGATTCAGATAGTGCGGTTCGGATAGGCCCTACTTTGCTCTTAGTCGTATGGCTCTGAACGATGGGTTGTAGCTTACAGGTCCAGACAGGCTCCACTCGTTCAACAGGAAATGTCAGCCCAGCATGATCACGCAAGACGGAACACGATTCGGTCCTCCCCTGGTCAGGAAAGAGGAACAGTCCCACTCCAAATCCAGCCATGGCTATTCCAACGATGTGTCGCCGTGTGACCCGCCAAGCGAAACTCATGGAGTGAGCTTTTCAACGGCTATAACGAGGTGGACGGAAAAAAGCTGTTGAGGGTCCTGTCGTAGCTTGGCCTGCCGTAACAATGTTTCGACCGACGGCGAGACAACGCCACTGAATGAGAGACGTCCGTTTGTGACGACGGTGATCGGCTTGGAGAGGTCGATGAGCTGATCGTTCAAGAACAGGCTGTACCGTTGGACCCGCTCAGCGGTTACCTCAATGCGACTGGTCCCTACGATCGATGCGTCTACCTTGGCATATTCCCGGCGCTTAATTCGTTCATCTCGCTTGTCGATTAAGTCCTGCGAGAACGCAGCGATTGGGTCAGTCGAGTCTATTCGAATCCAGTTGAACGATTGAAAGTGGCTGGCATCACGCACGACGGTCAGTTCTGTAGGCAATGGCGCTCGGCGCTGGTGATCGAACCAGTCAACGAGGTCCGGTAATTCCTCTTTGGGGAAATAGTGCCCGCCCGCGATAGGATGCTCACGCTGATGTTCGCGGTACACATACGAATAGCCAAGTGTCTCCAACTCGCGGACGATCGACTGGCTCAGCCTCACCGGCATCACCTGATCTTTCGCTCCATGGATGATATACACCGGCGTATTGCGAAGATTCCCCAAGAACGGCAGTAACACATCATCCAATCCGCTGGCCATTGGCGCAAGGCCGGCAAACAGTGGAGCATGATGCATGCCGATCAGCCACGCTCCAATCCCTCCATTCGACATACCGGTGAGAAAGATCCGATTTGGATCGATATGGTACTGCCGTCGGACTTCCCGGATCGTTTCCAAGACCAACTCCTCGGCATGCCTGGTAAACCACGCGCCAGACGGATAGGTCGGGCACGCCAATAGATAGCCCTCGCCCAACCGAGGTCGCCACCGCTCCAAATACTCTTCACCAGTAAAACCGTATCCATGCAGACACACAATGAGGGCATAGCTCTTCGAAGTCTGATACGACGCGGGGATGAATAAAGACAGCGGGTAGGAATGTCCACGAACGATGATCTGTTCACGAGGAAGAATCTCGACGGGTTGACGCTGGTACGCTCCTTCCGCTCCTATGACCTGAGAAACTACGTCGACTGACGCCGCCCTTTCATCAGCCAGAATAACCTGCAAGAGACGTTCAGCTTCGTTCGCATCCCCCGTATCGAGGAATCGATAGACGAGTGAATCAAGGCGCTCATTCGATTGAGTTAAGAATTCTTCAAAACCGAAGGCGACACTGCCTACCAAGGATGCCGACAGGATGATACTCCATAACCAGAGGATCACAAATCTCCTTCCACCACAACATCATGACCCACAAACCGTGTCACAACATGCCGTAACGCTATCGCATCGGCCAGCCGTGCCGGACTCGTTCCCCCGATCACTCCCTTGGCATTTTGGCCACCGAGCAGCAGCGGCGCTATATAGAGGCGAACGTGATCGACCAACTTGGCCTTCAGCATTGCCGCATTGATCTCACCTCCCCCCTCGACAAGGAGGGACATGATACCGCGCCGACCGAGTTGCGTGAGTAGAGCGCGCAATGAAACACGGCCCTTCACAGCGGGCAACGTGAGAATCTCTATGCCTTTCTTTTGCAGAACCTGTCGTCGAGCCGCTGGGGCTGCTGCCGTTGTGGCAATCATCGTTTTGGTGTTGTGCTGATGTGCCAGGACTTGTGCTGTGTTCGGAGTGCGCAGTCTACTATCAACCACAATGCGAAGAGGCTGCCGTGCGGCTAACTTATCCAATCGCGCTCCTGCTCTCGCTGTTAGCTCAGGATCGTCGACCAAAACCGTTCCCACCCCTACTAGCACTGCATCCATGTTACCGCGGAGTTGATGACCGTCTTTCCTGGACAACTCCCCCGTAATCCATTGAGACTCACCGGAAGCTGTAGCCAACTTTCCATCAAGCGTCATCCCTGCTTTGAGCGTCACATAGGGGCGGCCTCTCTTCATCCAATGGCAGTAGGCTCTGTTTAGTTCCTCCGCCTCACGCTGAGCAACCCCAATTGTGACTGAAAGTCCGGCCCGCCGAAGCAAGGCAGCTCCTTTCCCCTTTACGGATGGATTCGGATCCTGCATCGCAATCACCACACGGCGGACACCAGAGCGAAGAATTTCAGGGACACAGGGGGGCGTGCGTTTCTCGAGATGGCAGCACGGCTCCAGCGTCACATAGAGCGTGCCACCTCGGGCCTGCTCGCCCGCCTGCTGGAGCGCGAGAATTTCTGCATGAGGGGTTCCTGGTCGGAGGTGGAACCCTTGGCCGACGATTCGGCCTTGGCGAACTACCAAGGCTCCGACCATCGGATTCGGGCTTGCCGTTCCCTGGCCCTTCGCCGCAAGACGAAGCGCCAGAATCATATAGTGGAGATCTCGCGGAGGGTTCGTCACCGTTTCTTGCGGCTGCCTGAAGGCTTCTTGGGCGCCGGCTTGGCTTGCTTCACAGACTGCGATGTTTTCTTGGTTTTCACCTTCTTTACACGCGCCGGCATAATTTTCTTGGATGCTGCCAGCTTGACGTCTGCTGTGGTGATCGCTGCCTGTGCCGCCGCCAACCGCGCAATGGCTACACGGAAAGGCGAACAGCTCACATAGTCTAACCCGAGCTGATGGCAAAACTCGACGGAACTCGGATCGCCGCCATGTTCGCCACAGATACCAAGCTTGATCCCTGGCCGTGACGTACGTCCTCCTGCAATGGCCGTTTTCATCAACGACCCCACGCCTTCTCGGTCGAGCGTGGCGAATGGGTCCGTATCCATAATCTTCACCGTTCGATAGTGGTCGATGAACTTCGCGGCGTCATCGCGAGAGAAGCCGAAAGTCGTCTGAGTCAGGTCATTCGTCCCAAATGAGAAAAACTCGGCCTCTTCGGCGATCCGTTCGGCAGTCACGGCGGCACGTGGCAACTCGATCATCGTCCCGACAAGATACGAGAGTTTCACATTGTAGCGCTTCATGGTCTCTTGCGCGACTTCGCGAATGAGATCCTTCTGCGACTTCATTTCCGCTACCATGCCCACCAGCGGGATCATAATCTCTGGAACGATCCTCTTGCCTTCTTTGGCCAGCTCGCAGGCCGCCTCGATAATGGCGCGCGCTTGCATGCGCGTGATCTCCGGCATGGTAATACCCAACCGACATCCGCGCAGCCCCAGCATCGGATTGAATTCATGCAACTCTTCAACACGCACGAGCAAACGACGCTGCTCTTCTAACTTAGCCCCGTCCTCGCCGGTCAACTCGAGCTGTGCGATCTCCACCATCAGTTCCTCACGCTTCGGCAAAAACTCATGCAACGG
>JBGSIO010000008.1:0-56361 GCA_041742455.1 Nitrospira sp.
CCGTTGTTCCGGCGAGATATACGAAAATAACCGTCCCTGATCGTCAAATGCTCCGCGCATGCTTGCCCCTCCGTGTTTCCTGAAAACAGAGAATCATATTCCGCACCGCTTGGCGAGGGGTTTTTCAGCAGACTGCTAGTCCTTTTCAAGGTTGAACCAGCTCAGGCTACGGTAGCTGCTGACCTCCGTCTTTGGCTCGCTCAGATCGTTCCTTGACAATCTCAGCCAGGTCAAACTACCATCCTGAAAAAGTTGAAAGAGTATGGCCGATGTACGAGGATCACCGAGGCATCCGGCCAGTGTGCGACCTGTCCTCAACTGCATCGTTCTTCAAAGGGAGCCGACATGATTCCATCCGATTTGAAATTTCACACAGAGCACGAGTGGGTTCGTCTGAATGGGAAACGGGCGACTGTGGGTATCAGTGACTTTGCGCAGGATGCCTTAGGCGATATTGTATTTGTGGATCTTCCTAAAGTGGGCATAGCGGTCAAGGTCGGTCAACAGATCGGAGAAGTAGAATCGACGAAAACGACCTCGACTATTTATACACCGGTGAGTGGAACCGTGATCGAGATCAACAACGAGCTGAAAGATCATCCCGAAGTGATGAATTCCGATCCCTACGGCAAGGGCTGGATCGCCGTGATCGATCTGGTCGAGCCTGGTGCAGTCGAAGAGTTGATGACGGCCGCGCAGTATGAAGCCTTTCTAGCCAGCCAGAAAAAAGGCTGATGTCGCGTTCAAGGTTGAGTTTCAGACTTTCCTGTCTACCTGCCACGAAGACCGAGCGGTGATGAAGTCGTTGCTCCTCAAGCTGAGCCTGCTCATCGTCGCGATGGGGGTCAGTGTTTGGCTGATGGCGAGGTCTCATCCCAAGGACCCTTTTGCTGCGGTAACAGTTGAGAGGCTCGTGGAGACGTTACCGCGCACACCTGCTCTCCATGAGCAGACGCCAAAGATCCAGGAGATTGATAGCCAGATACGAGAGACACAACAAGGTCAGCCCTTGCTCGACCTCAACGAGGCAACTGCCGGAGAGTTTGAGGCGTTGCCCGGCATCGGAGCGGTGTTGGCCCAACGTGTGATCGCCTTTCGAACATCTGCTGGAGGCTTTCGTACAATAGAAGATCTCCGTGAGGTTAAGGGTATTGGCTTGAAGAAGTTCGACCGCATCAAGGTATTGGTAACAGTCTCGGCATCTCGATCACATGGATCGAAACAGCGCGAACTATGATGGATGTTCAACAACAACTAGACCTGATCCTGCGCGGGGCCGTGGAGGTGATTCAGCAGGCTGAGCTGGAAGCGAAGCTCAAGCGGGCGCTTGCCGAGACGCGGCCCTTGCGCGTCAAGGCAGGGTTTGATCCGACTGCTCCTGATCTTCATCTCGGGCATACCGTCCTGATCCACAAGTTAAAGCACTTTCAGGATCTCGGACATCAGGTGATCTTTCTCATCGGCGATTTTACCGGTATGATCGGCGATCCCACCGGGGTCTCCGAAACACGGAAAGCGTTGACCAAGGAACAGGTACAGGAAAACGCCAAGACCTATCAACGGCAGATCTTCAAGATTCTCGATCCGACCAAAACGATGATTGAATTCAACAGCCGATGGATGGGTCCCATGACCGCCGATGCACTGATTGAGCTGGCTGCGCACTATCGAGTCGCGCGCATGATGGAGCGGGACGATTTCCACAAGCGCTATCAGGAGCAGAAACCCATCAGTGTGCACGAATTTCTCTATCCGCTCGTGCAGGGTTATGATTCTGTGGCGTTGAAGGCAGACGTGGAATTGGGTGGGACAGATCAGAAGTTTAATCTTTTGGTAGGGCGTGAACTACAGCGAGACTATGGTCAGGAGTCACAGGTTGTCATTACGATGCCGTTGCTCGAAGGAACGGACGGTGTCAAGAAGATGAGCAAGAGTGTCGGCAACTATATTGCGCTGGAGGACAAGCCGGGAGAGATGTTCGGGAAAGTCATGTCGATCAGCGATGCGCTGATGTATCGCTATTATGAATTGCTGACAACAGAAGATCTCAGTCACGCTAAAACACTCCACCCAATGGAGGCGAAGCAGACACTCGCCGAACTGATCGTGGTGCAGTATCACGGAGTAGAAGCAGGCAAGCAGGCTAGAGCGGAGTTTGAGCAAAAGTTCCAGAAACAAGAATTTCCCGATGAGCCGGATGTCCGATTGCAACTGGCCGCAAATGATCTACGCGACGGAACGGCCATTGGGTTGGTTGATCTTGTTGCCAAAACTGGGCTGGTGCCCAGTAAGAGCGAAGCGCGTCGGCTGATCATTCAAGGCGGTGTCGAACTCGACGGACAAAAACAGAGTGATGCCACTTCGGCACTCGCGGTCGTCGCGGGCAAACAATATCGGCTCAAAATTGGTCGACGGAAGTTTGCGATCGTGGAACGGGCCGGATAGCTTCAGTTCCTTGACTTGTTCTTTCTTTCCCACGTAGGATGCAATCAGCGAGCGGGCGTAGCTCAGTGGTAGAGTCCTAGCTTCCCAAGCTAGTTGTCGTGGGTTCAAATCCCATCGCCCGCTCCAATCTTTTCAACCACTTCGCTCGCCGTTCCTTCCGCAACAGTTTCCCCCGTCACGGTTTTCGTCACGGTTCCATTGAAAATCTGGGCCTCTTCAGCCGTTGCGTGGAAAGCCACCAGGCTGATCGGAGCAGCCTTTCCGAAGCTGGCCACGGTTTCGACAGCGGCTTTCAGATGTGTGGGGGAGAGGTGGGCATAGCGCCGGACCAGTCCGGTTGTGCTGTGCCGCAACAAGGCGGCAATGGTGCCTTCACCTTGGCCGCTCATAGCCAGCCGACTGGCGAAGGTATGCCGCAAAGTGTGCCACGTCACACCCTCCAGGTTAAGTGCCTGTACCGTCGGAACAAAGATCCGCGTGTAGAAATTCCGTTGATCCAGGCTTGTCGCCGGGTTCTCCGACGGAAACACCCACGTCGATCGGTGCCACGAATCAAACCCCCTCAGAATCGCCTTCGCTTCGTCGTTCAGGTGGACATACTGCACATGCCCGGCCTTCGTGTTCAGCAAAGTCAGAAGACCGCGATCGAGATCCACATCGGCCCACTTGAGGCTGAATTGCTCGCTCAGCCGCAACCCGGTCAGAACGGCGAAACGCATCCAAGCTCCGTAGGGGGCCCCGAGTTTCTTGACCAAGGCGGCTTCTTCCTCTTGCGTCAAGAACCGTGTCTTTCCCGTGGCCACCTTGGGCAGTTTCACGCGAGCGAAGGGGTTCTTCTCTACGTTCCCATCCCGAACCGCCTTGTTCAGGATATGGCGCAAAAACTTCATGTAGTGCAGCACCGTCTGAGCAGCCAACCCTTCGGCCAGAAGATCTCGCTGGGCTTCTTCGAGCAGGGCAGGGCTCACCGCATTGAGCCGCTTTCCTTTGAGCCGACCTTTCCACCACTCGCCATAGTGTTTCTCGGCGGATTGGTTCCTGACCGTCGACACGTCCACATGAGCCGTAATCAGTTCTTCAAGCAGTGCATACCCACCGTGCTGATACCGTTCTGGAAAGAACCGGCCTTCTTTCTGTTCCAGCTTGGCTTTCTCGTAGAATTCTCGGGCCTTCGTCTTGTTGGGAAAACTGCCGAACCGCCGATCCCGGCCTTCGTGATAAAGCCGAACAAACCATACCGGCTTGCCGGTCGAGTCCGGCTTACTCAGCAAGCCGCGGTCTTTTCTCCCTGCTCGCGCCATCGCTCACCGTCCTTTCCGGCTCACCATCGGAGCCTGTTTGAAATGATCCTCCAGCAAATGCCGGATAAATCCGCTAGCTGTCGTGCCTTCCTGCCGCAGGGCATCCAATCGTGCCTTGACCGGCTCAGGAACTTGTACCAACAACCGCACCATCTTCATAAAATCACCCCCTTTGCTGCATGATAAGCTTACTATCATCTGATAGTGAACTATGTCAAGTGATGTTTGACGCATTCTTAGGAAGCATGCTAGGCTTCCCCCGCTATGGCACGAACCACACCAGAAGGCACCGGCGCGTGGAACTTCCGTGATATCCCTCGCGACCTTATGCGGAAGGTTAAAATGGCAGCGGCGCATGAGGGAAAGACGGTGAAGGACTTCTTGATCGAGCTGGCGGAAGTGAAGATTCAGGAACTTGAGCGGAAGGGGATCTTGCCCAAGGGAAAATAGTTGAAGAGTAGCCGCTATTCCTCTCCGTGATTGACCGGCAACGCCGGGACATCCCCATTACCACCCGCACGGTTGACAATAACGGTGAGCCGGTTATCTGGGCTTTCCTCTCGCATTTCACCAGGAATCAAGCGGGCGGCAATCCGGTAGAATTCAGTCGGGTTCTTTCGTGCCCAGCGGAGAAAGGCAGCGTGTCCGCCGAGGCCCTGATAGACATGTAAGACAGCTTCTCGAAATACCCCCGTCAGTCGGTTGGGGGTACCTGCTTGGCGCCCCCCTGTCTTGGCTCTGCCAGGTTCAAATGGCATCTACTTTCCTCTTTCTTAGAATCAGCTAGCTTCTCTTCACTGCGAAATAAGCGAGAAAAGCGAAATAACGGTAGGCCTTTGTTCGCTTAATTCGCTTTTTTCGCACCGAGTCGCCACACAATACGAGGCCGTCCGTCTGTCTCAATCGTCACACAATGGGCTAGCCCTGCCTGCTCCAGGACGCCTTTGGCTCGCTCTAGCTCCGCTGCTGCCTTGTGTCGTTTGAACAAGTCGGACAGTTCGCTATCTGTTCGTTCGCCGTTCGTCCGTATCGCCCTGAGCATCGTATCGGCTGTGGGATCACCGAGTGAGTCTCCGAAAATCATGCGGGTTGAGGCTTCCGCATATTGCCAGAGGGCCAAAGCCGCATTAAGGTGAACAAGCTCAATGACGCTCTGCCCATCCAGGATGGCATAGAGGCCGGAGAGCCGCATCACTTGTGCCTCCGCCCGTCCGAGCAAGGCTCCCACCATACCGGGGCGGTCCGCCGAAAGATCATGGTAGGACTTGACCCACAACTCACGAGCAGAGAATGAGAGGGTCAATTCAGCACAGGTGCGAGCAATCGGTAGCACATACCCAATCTTTCTGGTGAGGGCTGAGAGGGCCGAATCATTGGGAGCACTGGGAAAGGGAAGTTCCTTTGAACGTCGCACCAAAAACCAGACAAACCGATTGCCGAAACCGTTGACTGCCTCCGTGTCGGACAGGTTTCGCAGGAGTTCGTCTTGTGTCACGTGCGCCACGAGGCCAATATGCGGATCCGTGGCCCGTACGCGGTTCGCTTTGGTCATCGGAGCCAGTGTCAGACCATCCCATGCGTCACGGAGGACGCCAGAGAGGGAATTGCCTTCTCGCGCCATGATCTTCAGCACCGCCCCGAATTCGCTTTGCACGAGAAAGAGCCGTTTATCTTCTACCCCGCTGTCTATGCAGATTGTCTGCATATCCCCCGTAGGTTTTCCGCTCTGCTTCACCGGCTCTTCTTTGTATTGGGCATCCCGTACTGCAAAGGCCAACCCTTCACCGCTTGAGAGTGTTCCCTTGCATTCGCCACGGGTCCATGAGTCATCAGCCAGGCCCAAGAGTCTTTCAATGCGTCGGCCCGCCGTGCCCTTTCGACTCTTGGAGGACTGCCCCACGAGCACCGGCCAGAACAGCAATGGATGATAAGAACCATCAAGGATCAAATGAGGGCCACGGTTCAACATGGCTCCAACCTCTGAGAGGAAGGAGACCAACAGGGCCACTGGATCGGCTTCTGTATGTGGTTCGATCAACCGGACAACCTCACCGGCTAACCCATGCAAAGCCGCGTCGTCGAGGACTGGCCAGGCGGAAGCAATGTCCTGCACCGGCTGATACCGAGCGATACTTGCCGCAATGCTTTGTACTTCGTCATCAGGGAGCGGAGGCTGACAGCGCTCCTTGTTCATGACGAGCAATGCCGCTCGTAGTTCAGTTTCGCTCAGACCTATGCGCCGTAACTTTCCCGCCTCCCGTGCAAGTGAATCATTGCGTTGACCCTCTTGAAGCGTCTGGCTCGTTCTTGTGATTGTAGGGTCCGGCTTTGCTGCGAGAAGGGTCAGGAGCCAGTTAGGGACCTGGGCGGGTGACACGTCGTCTGGATGATGGGCTCCTTCCCACTCATAGCTTCTGCCTGTCTCTGGGTGGGTGGAAGGTGGGGCCACGACCTGCCCCCCATCAGCGCGAATATCGAGGCCGGGTCCGAGCTTCCCCGCCGAGTTGCCGAGAGTAATTTCGGGATGCTGGAAATAATAATGACGCCCCCCCCCCGCCAGTGATCACCTCGATCGTCACGGGTAAAGGCCCATATCGCGCTTCGAGTTTCCGGAGTGAATCGTCTCCGCCCTTGTCCGGGTCCACGTCGAGGACAAACAATCGTGATGGTGCGCCGGTGACTATGCCGACATTTGCCGAAGGCTGTTGAGTCCACCAGATCCGTATTTGTTCGGCGTTCGTGCTGGCCTTGTTGGGTCAGTCCTTGAGCGTGGGAATCTTGCCGGTGAGTGGTAGCACAGGCCAGCCGCGTCCTGCATAGTTGAGCGCTGCTGAAAGTGTCTCGATCATAGGCCCTCCTGGATGTTCAAGAGTCCCGCGAGTGCCTGGTGCGCTTGTCGGAGCAATGCCCGTTGTCGGAGGCATGATGTTCCGGCTTTGGCTTGGTGTCGCCATTCTTCTTCGACAGTGTGGATCATCGAGGGGAGTTCCCGAGAGAATGAAGAGGACATGGGAGTCTTGCGCTGAATTCGTAGTTCATGTATGGTTCCCATTGCGTATCAGTTCCTTTCGTGTTGAAACCGCCGTGGGAGTTGCCGCTCCCCGGCGGTTTTGTTTTTCTGAATTAAGCGTTGTCATCGCCTGTGCCGTTCTGTTTTTCGGCTAGCCGCTTTAGAGCGTCTCGAACTTCCGTGAGATCAAACCTCCTACCCCGAAGGCGAGGCCCTGCCGCGTAGCTCGGAATAAGCCCTGCTTGAGCCATGCGGTAAATGCTCGACTTGGCCTGGCCGAGCTTCGCCGCAACAGTTGCGGCATCTACAAGTGTGTTGTCCATAAGTTCTCCTTGGTACGTGGAGGCTCATAATTGAGCGCACAGCGGCACTCTCTCACGGCAGGGAGAACCTGGGGGATACAGTCAATTATTAGGAATTTGTGCACCCCCTCTTTTCAGGGAGAGGAGGTGGTTAGGAAGACGGGGAGTGGAGGGTAGTGTCTTCACCGGGTTCGTCCAGGCCTGTTTTTAGCTCCTTGGCTATACCCGCTAACAATTTTTCCTTGCGAAAAATCGCAGTGTACTCAGCGTATAGTTTTTTCAAGGATCGCTTGTCACTCAGCCCCACTTTCTCCCCGATTAGATGCCACGGGGTTCCTTTGTCCTTCAACTCAATGATAGTACGCGCCCGCTCTCGCGTCCTCATTCGTACCTGAAAGCTCGATGGGTTGCCGACGGGATTGACAAGCCCAAGTTCCTTACGGAGGTTGCCTTCATCGCCATTTCGAAGAAACCGTTTGATGGCATACGCGATGAATCGAAACTGCCGACTTGCATTCGGGTAGGTCGAGAGGAAGTCGGCCAATTCCTTGAGCCATTCTCTCGCCTCTTTAGGGTTCGCCGGACTAGGAAGTTTATCTTTCAGTCCTCTCTTTGGAAATACAGGCTGGCCACGCAAGCTCCGAGCTGTACGCCGAGCAGCATTCAACCGACGCCGTTCGGGTGGAAGCTCATTCTCGCTTTTTGCATGTTTCTTTCTCATGTTCCTTCCTATGGGATCCTGTGAGCAGAGGTAACACCCGTGCCAGGAAATGCGGGCCGGATAAGGAGGCAGTTCAGCCGATTCTTACTCCATGACTCGTTCGTACCCTTGTCGCTGATAGTCCGCGATGCAACCGCGTTCATGTTCCACAGCTGCAATCCTGGCTTCGCGTGTAGTGGTTGAATAAGGACCACATTTAACTGTTTTGCCTGTACCCGCATGCCGAAGCAGTACGGCGTCCGTACTGCATCCCACGAGGCTGTAGACAAAACTGAGAAGAGCTAGGGGCAGGAAGAAAGTTTTCTTTAGCATTGGTTTTTCCTCGTTGTGTTGGCTGTATGTAGGGCTTGTCGAAGAGGACTCCATGTGCCGGGGGGTACGTTTGCTTGATGCCGCCCCCCCTCTTCTCCGTCACGGTTTCTGTCACGGTTCGAGTCCGAAAAGAGTCACGGTGAGGGGATACCACAGGAGGGCATAAGAAACAACGGCAGGCCACAAACCCCTTGATAGGCTTGCTCCTGCCGTTGTATGCTGTGGCTTGCTATGAGCTGGCGTTTCTACGTAGATCCGCTTCCCAAGCTAGTTGTCGTGGGTTCAAATCCCATCGCCCGCTCCAAATGAAGTCCGGCTAGAGCCAGCCTGGTTTGAATCCACCTCGCACACAATCTTCTGTCCCATTCCTGTTTTTAAGTGATCAGACGAAAGGACTTGTCATGAGCCACAGACAAATGATCGTGCTCTGCGTAGCAGCATTTCTAGGTGGCGTGTTAGGTGGTGCGCTGAGCACTCAATTTCTATTTCCACAATCAGCTGAAGCGCAGAAGCCCAACGGGGTGAATGCCGAGGAGTTCCTCCTGCTAGATGCGAGAGGGAACGCGCGAGCAGGTCTTGGGCTGGATGCGAATGGGGAAGTTGGGCTTGTCCTCAGAAGCAAGGACGGTGACCGGACCTTAACGCTTTCTCCTGACGAACCATCGGTCATTAAATTGGTAGACCGAGGGGGCCGGATACTCTGGGGAGCGCCGTAATGTCCTTGGAAAGGAAGAGATGGGTGTTAGACCGCTTTTTGGACCAATCCTGACCGCAAGCAGCGAGTGCACACGCGGATCCGTTTGTGACTCTTCCCGACTACCGCTCGAACAGTTTGGATGTTTGGGTTGAACACACGCCTGGTCTTATTGTTGGCGTGGCTGACATTATTCCCGGATACAGGCTTCTTCTGACAAATCTCACACATGAGTGCCACGGTTATACTCCTTACCTAGGTGAGCCCACAAATAACGGTGAGATAGTACCACAGCATGATAAACACTCACAAGCGTCCTGAGCTTATGGCTTCGCAGGAGGCTCTTGATCTCATTCGAAGGATATCGGCATCCAAGGGTGTGGACGCCTCAGCCGACATGATTGAACTTGACAAATTTTGCGACTCTCTCCTATTGTGCTGGCCATTGTGACTCCTGAGTAAGGGAAGAGGGTGGAAAGCCCTCGCGGTCCCGCCGCTGTAAATGGGGACGAAACCCGTAAAGACCACTGGCGTGGGCGTGAAGCGTCGTTCGTGAATCGTGAAGCGCTTGCAGCTTGACGCGAGATACGCTTCACGAGATACGCTTCACGTATATGCTGGGAAGGCTCGGGGAGTAGGGTGAACCATGAGCCAGAAGACCTGCTCAGAGAGGGTGATCTTTGTTCCCTCGAGGCTGGGGAGCAGGTGAGGATGAAGCAGCGGGTGCAATCCTCAGGGTCTATCCAGGCCTTGAGGATTTTTTATTTGAGTCAAAGGGAGCGATGCCTTTTCGTCAGCGCACTGAGCCTTGTGGCAGCGCTGCTGATGCTTCTTTCGTCAGCTGATGGGTGTACCGGAGATGGGTGCAGTGAGATGAAGCGGAGGCAACCAGGAATTCTTACCGGCATGCCCTTTATGGCGCATGTGTCGTCGCGGGCTTTTGTGGATGATGCGGGGCGCAGGATCTACCTTGCCAAGCCGCCCGCTCGCGTTGTGTCGCTCGCTCCGAGCATTACCGAAATGCTGTTTGCGATCGGGCTGGATGAACAGATCGTCGGCGTGACCGAGTTTTGTGACTATCCGGCGGCGGCGAAGTCCAAACCCAAGGTTGGATATTCGAACCCGAGTGCGGAAGCCTTGATCGCCCTCCGGCCGGAATTAGTCCTGGCGCCCAGAGACTTTCTCCGTCCGGATCTTCAGGCTAAACTCGAGCAGCTAAAAATTCCGCTTTTCGTTCTCGAAGCTCAAACAGTGGAAGATATCCTGCTCCAAATTCACACATTGGGGAAAATGTTTGAGAAAGCGTCGGCTGCCAATGAAGTAACTCAAAGCATGCGGCAACGCATCGCAGAGATTCGGCGCAAAGTCGAAACGCCGCCGGCGCGGCGGGTGCTGTATGTCCTGAATAGCCAGCCGTTGATTACCGTGGGACCGGGAAGTTTCATCCACCAGATGATCGGCCTCGCGGGAGGGATCAATATTGCCGCGCGGGCCGGCATGGCCTATCCGAAACTGAGTATGGAAGCGGTGCTGAAGGACGATCCGGAGGTGTTGATCTTTCCTAGTGGCGAAGTGGAAACAGTGCCGCGCAGCGAGCAGCAGCAATGGCGACGCTGGGACTCGCTCTCGGCCGTCAAGCAGCAGCGCTTTCACGAAGTCTCCTCGAATCTGTTGAATCGCCCAGGTCCACGAGTCGTCGAGGCCTTGGAACAACTTGCCCGTGGGATCCATCCGGAACTGTTCAGTTCCGGTGGACGTGCCGTTCATCCATGAGGATCCTTTGAAGCCGCTGCCTGCCCCGGTTCAATCTGGTTCGTGTCCCGGAGTCCTACCCAGCGAATCTTTTCGTGTGTACTCAGCAAGCGGCATTGTTGCTCAAGGCGCCATCCTCACCAATTCACGCTGGATGGCGACGATGGGAGTTCTTGCTCTCGCGGCGATAGCGGTCAGCTTTGCCTGTCTTCGCTTCGGCGCACAACCGATTGCGTATGCCGAGATCCTGCGCGTGTTTCTTGACGTCCTTAGCCACAAGGAAATCGATGGGGGGACATTGGATGTCTCGACAACCATTCTCCTGCAGGTCCGACTACCAAGAATGCTGCTAGGTTTTTTCGTCGGGTGTTCACTGGCTACGGTGGGAGTTGCCTTGCAGGCGCTACTACGGAACCCGTTGGCTGATCCCTATGTTCTTGGCGTCTCTAGTGGAGCCGCACTTGGAGCCGCGGTAGGGGTCTTACTTGGAGCAGGCACCACCTTTTTGGCGGAAACCGCGTTGCCGGCATACGGGTTTGCCGGAGGCCTCCTGGCGTTAGTGGTTATCTATCGAATGGCCGCCAGCTATGAGCAGTTGCCGATCCATAGTCTGCTGCTGACTGGGGTGATTCTGAACGCCATCTTTTCAGCTTTGATTATGTTTATCACCTCGATCCTGGAGCCGAATCGTTCGTACGGGATGATGGCCTGGTTGATGGGCACGCTGACCGCTCCCACATACGGTGGCCTGGCCGGGCTCGCCGTCTATCTTTCGATCGGCCTGTTTCTTCTGTTCAGCCAAATGCGGGTTCTCAACATCTTGGCGTTGGGAGAAGATTCTGCTCGCACTCTGGGAATCGATACGGAAAAGGCGAAGCGGTTCATCTTTGTGTTAACGGCGTTGGTGACCGGCGCGGTCGTGTCCGTCAGCGGCATGATCGGATTTATCGGCATGGTTGTTCCCCACGCGGTGCGGTTGGTCACAGGCGCGGACCATCGACTGCTTCTTCCCGCGTCAGCCCTGGTCGGTGGCACCTTCCTTATGGGTGCCGATACGCTTGCGCGGACGTTGATATCGCCCGCAGAAATTCCGGTGGGCATCATTACCGCCCTGGCCGGTGGACCGTTCTTTGTGTATCTCCTGCTCTGGCGAAAGGATCGCTTGGCGTGAGTGATGTGTTCGACAGCCAATCGAAGCAAGGAGCCCTTGCCGGTTCAGTCGGCGTCATCGACCCATATCCGGCATACGACGTGCAAGCCGTTCGGTTCCGCTACCAGTCCAAAGGATCGGATGCCATCAGGTGGATCCTTGAGGATGTCTCCTTTTCCGTTCGAGCGGGTGAAGTGCTAGGTGTCGTCGGCCCCAATGGGTCGGGAAAAACCTCCTTGCTAAAAGTGCTGGCGCGGCTCATGAGTCCGCTGCAAGGTCGTATCGCCTTGTTCGGACAGGAATTAGCCTCTATGGCTCAGCAAGAGGTTGCCTGTGTCGTAGGAGTCGTGCCGCAGGATACTCAGCAGCTCTTCCCGTTTACCGTTGCAGAAACCGTATTGATGGGTCGTTTTCCTCATCGACCTCGCGGCCGATGGACCAGCGGATTTGGATGGGAAAGTCGAGACGACGTGGCCATTGCCGGAGAGGCGATGACGACGGTGGATATCGTCCACTTGGCTCATCGTGCCGTCACGGATCTCTCCGGTGGCGAGCGGCAGC
This sequence comes from Nitrospira sp., assembly GCA_041742455.1. Taxonomy (GTDB): domain Bacteria; phylum Nitrospirota; class Nitrospiria; order Nitrospirales; family Nitrospiraceae; genus Nitrospira_D. Next base: position 12,249 of record JBGSIO010000008.1, read on the forward strand.
GCGCCGTGATTGCACGGGCGCTTGCGCAGACGCCGAAAGTCTTGTTGCTCGATGAGCCAACCGCGTTCCTCGATCTGCAGCATCAGGTTGAGATCTGTTCGGTGTTGGTCCGGCTCAAAGAGGAACGCCGGTTAACCGTTGTGCTCGTGTCACATGATTTAAATCTCGTCAGCCAGTATTGCGACCGCATTTTGTTGCTGGATCGCGGTCAGGTGATCCGGCTAGGCCGCCCAGAAGACGTGATTGAACCGGAGGTCTTGGAGTCGGTGTATCGGTGCCGAGTGTTGGTGGATCGGCATCCGGGAACCGGGTTGCCCCGGGTGACGCTTCCTGGACGTTCGCTGTCGGGAGGAACGTGATATGAGAGTGGGCAAAATCGCGCTGCTTCATCTTGAGACCGTTCCAGGAGCCATCGAGCGGAACCGGTATGTGATTGTCGAGGCCATCAAGCATGCCGCGGGAAAAGGTGCCGAGTGGATTGTGACACCGGAGCTTGCGGTGTGCGGACTACAGTTTGCCCACGTCGTCGGCTCGGAGTGGATACAGCCGCAACCCGACCCATGGATGCAACAGGTCTGCAAACTGATCAGGACTTTGAAGCGAACTGTCTTTCTCGCCTGCCCGGAGCGGGAGGGGGGGCGGTGCTATAACTCGGTGTTCGTTATCGGTCCGACCGGTGACATTTTGGGGAAACATCGCAAGATCAATGTGGTGAGCGATTCACTAGCATGGTCGAGCCCCGGCGACAGTGTCGCTCCCATCGAGTGCGATGGGATTAAGGTCGGTGCACTCATCTGTAGTGACGTCTATACATCGAATATTGCCAGAGCGCTGAGATTCGAAGGCGCTCAGATGTTGGTGTCGCCGGCGTCGTGGGGTCCCGGCATTCACGGTCCAAATGGGGAATGGGAGCAACGGACTCATGAAACAGGGTTGCCTTTGATTGTCTGTAATCGAACCGGCGCAGAAAAGACGTTGGACTTTTGGAAGGCCCCGAGTCTTGTTGTGAAGGAGGGCACGCGCCTGCTCGTACACACGTCCAAGAAATCTGCCGTGCTGACGTTTACATGGGATTTCGGAGACATGGCGCCGCGCTCTTCGCGATATATGATCGATTACATCCGGAACTGATGGGCCGTTTTTTCATGGTGATGCCGGCAGATTTCGATGTCCTGTGTGTGGAGTGGAAGCGGGGCCTCGTGGTTCCGTAACCCAACTGATGTGAACAGGAAGAGTTTGCACCGCTCTCCTGCAGAGATAGTCTGGTGCAGAACAATCATTCGGGAGGGATGCGTTAGGTCATGCCGTCAGCGATGGGGAAGATGGTGAAAATCCATCACGGTGCCGCCACTGTAAGCGGGGAGTGACTCTGCAGAATGCCACTGTGTGCCTCGGCACATGGGAAGGCGCAGAGAAGCTGTGATCCGCAAGTCAGGAGACCCAGCTGACGGGACGATAGACACCCTTCGAGTCAAAGGGAGGTTTTCATGTGGCGGTTCTCAGTTTCTCATGTTTTTCGTTCATGTGCGCTCATTCCGTGGATGATCGCTCTTGCCTATCCCGTATCGGCTCAGGAAGTCGCGATGGCCGACCAGTCGGAGGTGGTTCAGGCTCCCGACGTGATCGTGAGCGCGACCAAGACCCCCATTCCGGCTAAACAAGTCACCAGCGCTGTAGAAGTGATTACCGGTGAAGGGATGCAACAGCGAAAAATCAGAACCGTTGCGGAAGCGCTGCGTTGGGCTCAGGGACTTTCTGTCAACCAGGGCGGAGGACTGGGCACCAGTGTTGATGTCCGGATGCGCGGAGGAACACCGGAACAGACGCTTGTGCTCATCGATGGGGCGATCGTCAACAGTGCCACGATCGGCAATTACGATTTTGCCAATCTCACATCCGACAACATCGAACGGATTGAAATCTTGCGGGGGAGTCAGAGCATGCACTGGGGGTCGGATGCGATGGGCGGTGTGATCAATATTACGACGAAGCGAGGACGGGACAAACCCAATGTGTCTGCGTTTGCGGAGCATGGGTCTTTCAATACGATTCGAGAAGGAGCCAGTCTAGCGGGCAAGAAGGGGCCCATAGATTTCTCCGGTTCGATCTCTCGCTTGGATACGGCCGGTTTTTCAGCGATCAATTATCGGCGAGGCGCGACGGAGCGCGATGGATACCACAACTGGCAAGGGTCGGTTCGGCTTGGAGCTGATCTTCCAAAAGACGGACGTCTGGAGTTTAGCTTTCGATGGTTGCGCGGCAGTGTGAATTTCGACGGATTTGCGTTTAACTCGGTTACTTTTGCCTCCGAGCCAGCTGATGTGTTTGGTGCGCGATCACGAAATTCGCAATATGTCTTCGCGGGCAACTATTCACAGCCGATTACTGCTTGGTGGTCGCAACAGCTGACCTTGTCGCGAGCGACTGAATCTCTCGTCAGTTATGGGGGCACCATCGAACAAAATGTGGTGACTGGAGCGACAGGACCACTCGGTTTCCCGTTCAATTCGCAGATCGAGACAACCAGTAATCGCTTGGAATGGCAGCACAACATTCAAATTGCTAAACCCTTGCTGCTGACAGGTGGATATCAATTTCGTGAGCAGAAAGGCAATAACACCGACCTACTGCTTCAGACGCCTACGTTTTCGAACAAGACCCTCAGCAACCATGGAGGATTCGGCGAAGCGCAATTGAATCTTTGGGACCGTCTGTTTGCAACTGCCGGCGTTCGGCAGGACGAATATAATGTTTTCGGGAGCGCGACGACTTATCGAGTGACCGGCGGGTATTTGGTCAAGGAAACCGGTACGAAGTTCCGAGGGAGTTACTCAACCGGATTTCGCGCTCCGACCATCAACCAGCTGTTCTTTCCAAATTTCGGCAACCCTAACTTGAAGCCAGAGAGAAGCCAGGGATTGGACGCGGCTATCGAACAAACACTGCCGAATGATCTAGGGACTGTCAGCGTGGGGTATTTCTGGACACGATATCGGGACCTCATTCTTTCTGCTCAAGATCCTATCGCATGCGGAACCGGACCGTTCGGCGCCAACTTCTGTGCCCTGAACGTCGGTCTTGCAACCGCACGAGGCTTCGAAGCAACGGTCAAATTGCATTTGTATCGCGACCAGCCATGGGCCAAAAGTCTCGATTTGCTGGTTCACTATACGTACACAGATACGGAAAATTTCCAGAATGGCCAGAACACCCGTGTTCCCAAATGGCCGCTTAACCAATGGTCAGCCATTCTCAGCTATCAACCGATCGAGGCATTGCGAGGCAATTTGGAAGGGCGATATGTCGGAGAACGGTTTAACAATGTCGGAAACAGTAATCCGATCCCGTCTTTTCTCATCTGGAATTTGTCAGCCAGCTATGACGTGACGAAGTATATGCAGGCCTACATTCGTTTCGACAACATCTTCAATGAGAAATACGAAGAAATTCTGTTCTTCGGCACGCCCATCCGCTCGATTTTCAGCGGCGTGCGCATCAATTATGATCTTCCGATCTAAGGAAGCATGGCTGATTATCCACGATTGGTCATTGCCGGGACGTCAAGCGGTGTCGGGAAAACGACGGTCACTTCGGGAATTCTGGCGGCCTTGCGGGAGCGAGGCCGCCGGGTCCAGCCGTTCAAGATTGGGCCTAACTTTATCGATCCAAGTCATCATCAGGCGGCCACAGGCCGACCATATGCCTGCGTACTGCGTGATGCTGAACGACTCTTGAGGGGACAGAATGGACTCATGAACGGCAACGCGCTGGCGCTCAATACCCGTCTGCATTTTGCCAGCCAGCCTAAAATTGCAGTGTCGCTGGGTGGGTCGGCGCGTTCTGCAGCTAGTCGGATATTCGAAGCGGCCAGGAGTATGCTGGGAGTAGATCGATGAGGGGGCCGGTTCAGAAGACCTGCGAAAGCTGCGGCCAGGGTTTTGAGTGCTTGGGATACCTGTGTTGGTGTAGCAAACTTGGAATCACCGAACTGCAGATGGATTGGATTACAGCGCGGTATAAAGATTGTCTCTGTTCCCATTGTTTACAAAAAATCGCAGCAGGTGAGCTGGGGCCTCAGCTCAATTGACTAGCAAAACCAGGGCGATCGAGCGAGGAGATAATGCGAACCAATGGCCGATTCACCGACGCAGAACGGGCAGCCGTTTACCGGGCGATTTTTGAGCGGCGAGATGTGCGCCGAAATTTTCTGCCTGCGCCGATTCCGGATGCGGTGATGATGAGGCTGCTGACGGCGGCACATCATGCAGGGTCGGTGGGATTTATGCAGCCGTGGGATTTCGTGGTCATCCGCAATCGTGCGACGAAGCGCGCGGTGAAGGACCTCTTTGTCGATGCGAATACCAAAGCGTCCGCTCGATATGCAGGTGCCAAGGGGGCATTGTACAGGCAGCTGAAGCTGGAAGGCATTGAAGAAGCGCCGATGAATCTGTGCATCACGTGTAGCCGACGGCGCGGGGGGCCACAGGTGCTTGGCCGCTCCACGGTACGCGCAACGGACTTGTACAGCACCTGTTGCGCCGTTCAGAATCTCTGGTTGGCCGCGAGAGCTGAGGGCATCGGCGTCGGGTGGGTCAGTATTTTAGATCACGAGAAGCTGAGGCGGGTCATTGGCGCGCCTCAATCGGTGACGGTCCTCGCCTATCTTTGCCTCGGCTATGTGTCCAAGTTTGAAGAACAGCCCGATTTAGAAGCAGCTGGGTGGCGGAGCCGGATTCCAGTCGATCAGTTAATTCACCAGGAGGCATGGGGCAATCGGATCCAAGATAAGAGAGGGGATGGGCATGCGCATCACCAAGGTCTATACAAGAACAGGGGACGCAGGAAAAACTAGATTGGCTGGCGGACAACAGGTATGGAAAGATAGTCTGCGAGTCGAAGCCTACGGCACGATCGATGAGTTGAACTCGACGGTTGGTGTCGTGCGGGTCATGAACGCCGATGTCGTAGACGAGTATGCAGCGGCAGCTCAGCTCGAAGCCGAGTTGCGTTGGGTGCAGAACAAGTTGTTCGATGTGGGCAGCATTCTGGCGACGGCGCCGGGGCAGACATTCAAGAATATGCCGCGAGTAGGGGGGCAGGACGTCACGCGCCTGGAAAAACTGATCGATCGCTGCCAAAAAGATCTGGAACCCCTTAAAGAATTCATACTGCCCGGCGGAGGGAAAGTATCCGGCTTTCTGCATCAAGCCAGGACGATCTGCCGCCGAGCCGAGCGGTTGTGTGTGGCGCTTTCAAAAACGGAGCCGGTCGATTCGACGATCATCAAGTTCATCAATCGGCTGAGTGATGCGCTGTTTGTATTGGCCCGTTGGGTCGCCAAAACGCAGGGCGAACCAGAATTTTTATGGGAGCGCGATGTCGCCAAGAAGGCCGAGTAGACGTCCATCAGCTCGGCGAGCCAAAGGTCGAATCATTCTTGTGCTGGGCGGGGCTGCATCCGGGAAGAGTGAAGCGGCGCTTCGCCTCGCTGGTCCGCGAGGCCCCCACGCCTTCGTCGCGACGGGACAGGGGCTGGATGATGAGATGATACTCCGGATCGATCGGCACCGCGCTACACGCTCGCCGGTTTGGGAGACAGTTGAGGAGCCGATAGAGGTGGAGGCCTGGATTGCCAAACATGGATCTCGGTACCGGACGATTCTGCTGGATTGCGTCACGCTCTGGCTGAGCAATCTCATCGGAATTGGGTTGTCTGAAGCAACGGTGCTTACGCGAGTTACTTCACTCCTGCAGGCTATGCGGGCAACCGCGGCAAGGATCGTGATCGTCAGCAATGAATTGGGACTGGGACTGGTTTCCGTGGAGCCCACAGCACGAGCCTTCCGAGACCTTGCCGGGCGGGTGAATCAGCACATCGCTGCCGAGGCGGAAGAGGTCCTGTTCGTTGTTAGTGGGATGCCGCTTCGCTTGAAATGAATGGAGGGTAGAACATGTCGATTAAAGATGTCACTGGTCGAATTCAGCCGCTCGATACCACGTTACGTGTGAAGGCGCAAGTTAGATTAGATCGGTTGACGAAACCGCTCGGCAGTCTTGGTCGGCTGGAGGAACTGGCGGCGTCTTACGTTGCGATCACCGGTGAGTTGAAGCCGAATATCCCGCGCGGAGTGGTCTTCACCTTCGCGGCAGACCACGGTGTGGCAACGGAGGGAGTCAGTGCCTATCCGAGTGAGGTCACTTCTCAAATGGTGTTCAACTTTCTAAGAGGCGGTGCAGGTGTGAATGCACTGGCACGGCATGCCGGTGTGGATGTGCGCGTGGTGGATATCGGAGTCGATTATGAGTTTGGTATCGTGCCTGGTCTGCTTGATCGAAAGGTTATGAAAGGCACGCGTAATCTGTCGGTCGAGCCGGCCATGACACGGAGTCAGGCGGAACGAGCTCTGATGGTCGGAATCGAGCTGGCAGCCGATGCAGTGCAAGAGGGGATCGGGCTGATCGGTACCGGCGAGATGGGCATCGGCAATACAACACCGAGCGCTGCCATCACCGCTGTGCTGACCGGTCGGTCGGTGGAAGAGGTGACAGGTCGTGGAACCGGTATCGACGAATCTGGACGAGCGCATAAAGTGGCGGTGATTCAAAGAGCCTTGGACCTTCATCGTCTCAATCCGACTGATCCGTTGGATGTACTGGCAAAGGTTGGGGGGCTGGAAATCGGCGGACTGGCTGGTGTCATTCTTGGCGCGGCGGCCGCCCGAGTGCCAGTGGTATTGGATGGGTTCATTGCCGGTGCTGCGGCGCTGATTGCAGTGGGGATTCAACCGTTATGTCGCGACTACCTCATCGCCTCCCACCGATCAGTCGAGCAGGGACATCTCGCGATCCTGGATCATCTTGGACTCAAAGCTCTGTTGGATCTGGAGTTAAGACTCGGGGAAGGGACGGGCTCCTGCTTGGGCATGGATCTGCTCTGCGCCGCGATTAAGATGTACACCGAGATGGCAACATTTGAAGAGGCAGGAGTGTCTGACAAGGACTAGGCTGTATGGGAACGGTTGCCCGTCCATTTATCTTTGCGTGGCATTTTCTGACGACTATTCCCCTGAGTCGGACTCATCATGAGCCCACTGCGCCGGAACTGGCTGCGTCGATGGCGTGGTATTCCACGGTTGGCCTTATCCTCGGCGGGATATTAGCGTTATCCCATATATTGTTGAGCCGTGTCTTTGAACAGGAGGTCGTGAACATTCTGCTGATCGTGCTACTGGTGTCGCTCACTCGCGGACTGCATCAGGATGGCTTGGCAGACACACTTGATGGGCTCGCAGGTGGCCGGACGCCGGCCGATCGCCTGTCGATCATGCGCGATCCAAGAATCGGGGCGATGGGAGCGACCGGTCTGTTCTTGTCGTTGATTCTTCGTTATGCGGGCCTCATGGCGCTTCCCCAATCGCTCCGGCTTCCAGCGTTGGTTTGCATGCCGGCACTAGGACGGTGCGCCATGGTGGTCTTGGCTTGGCTGGTTCCTTATGCAAGAACGGGAGGTGGGTTGGCGTCCCCGTTCCTTGCTCATTTGTCAGTCTTCCATGTGATGGGATCGACGTTGGTGCTGGCTGTGGCGCTTACGATCGGACTCGGTGTGACGGCAACAATCCTGACAGTGATTGGCAGCTGCCTGGCCCTCATCGCGATCCAGACCGCGTGTCGTGCATTGTTCGGTGGGATTACAGGAGATACGTTAGGTGCCACAAACGAGATTGTGGAAATCACATTCCTTCTCCTCGTTCCTCTGGTACTTGTCCTGTCATGATGGGAGGGGAACTGTTAGCCGCAGCAGGTCTCGATGCCCTTGCAGGCGACCCACGCTGGTTTCCTCATCCAGTTCGGGGGATTGGCATCGTCATTAGATGGTGCGACAACAATATCAGAAAGGTTTCCCGTCATCCCTCTGTCCTTCGGGCAGCCGGGATTGTCCTCGCGCTGGGTTTGCCTTTGCTTGTGTTTGTTCTCAGCTATGAAGTGATGGTCATGGCTGACGAGATAGTCTGGTGGCTGGGGAGCCTCGTCTCGATTGGACTTGCCTGGACGACGCTCGCTGCGCGCGACTTGTGGAGTCATGTTCAGGCAGTGAGTGAACCGCTAGGTCGAGGTAATCTCTCTGAGGCTCGACGGGCAGTTGGGATGATTGTTGGCCGGGACACCGATCGGTTATCGCAGGAGGATGTCGTCCGTGCGACGATCGAGACAATTGCTGAAAGTATCAGTGACGGAATCATAGCTCCCTTGTTCTATCTTGCTCTCGGTGGCGCCCCTCTGGCTCTTGCCTACAAGGCGGTGAACACGTTGGACTCGATGATTGGTCATAAGGATGAGCGCTATGTCGATTTTGGGTGGGCATCTGCTCGACTAGATGACTTTGCGAACTGGGTTCCGGCTCGTCTATCTGCCGTCCTTATTGTTGTTGTCGGCGCGTTGGTCATGGGTGAGCGTGCTCGGATCAGAATGGGGTGGCATGTGCTGCGGCGTGACGGCAGCAGGCACCCCAGTCCCAACAGTGGGCGGCCGGAGGCTGCAATGGCCGGTTTCTTGGGGATTCGCTTAGGAGGAAGTAACTTCTATCATGGAATACCAAACGACCGACCCCTAATCGGGCTGGGTGGGCGTCAACCGATTTTGAAAGACATTGAGATCGCATCTCGGATCATCATTGGTGTCTCTCTTCTAGGTTTGTTGTTGACCATGGGAGTCATGTGGTTCGTCTAAGGAACGCGATCCATGGTGGTAACGTCTATGCGGCCTCACGGGATCTCGGTCGAAGTGTTGGTAATCTGATCGACTTCAGCGCCAGCATTAATCCGCTGGGGCCATCTCCACGGGTCTGGCGAGCGATTGCTGATTCTCGCCATCTGCTGGCTCATTACCCCGATCCAGATTGTTGGGAGCTTCGTCAGACGCTCGCCAAATGCTGGGAGAGACAGCCGGATGAGATTGCGGTTGGAAACGGCTCAACGGAATTGATTGATGTACTCCCTCGTGCACTCAAGATTCGGCATCTGCTCGTCATACACCCTACCTTTTCGGAGTATGTGGCAACGATGGAGCGTGTCGGAGGTCGTGTCAGTGCCGTCTACGCAAAGCGCACAGAACAGTATATGCAACCGATCAGCGACCTCTGTCATGCGCTGGATACACGACGGCCCAAGTCGAGTGCGATCGATGGAGTCATGCTGTGCAATCCCAATAGCCCAACCGGGCAAGCCTGCACGGTCGATGAGGTCCGGCGATTGGCGGACCTCGCTCAGCGGCGAGGCATATGGTTGATCATTGATGAGGCATTTGCCGATTACTGCGCTGAACGATCTTTCCTTCCAGTGGCAGTTGCTTGGCCGCGTGTGGTGATCTTGCGCAGCGTAACGAAGTTCTATGCACTACCCGGCCTTCGGGTTGGGTACGCAGTCGCCAAACCCACCGTGGTCGAAGCGCTCCGCCGGCAGATGCCGCCGTGGTCCGTCAATGTGATGGGGCAAGCGGCAGCGTTGGCTGCTGTGAACGATTCGGGTTATGCTCGAAAAAGTGTGCGTTTCATGGACTGTGAACGAGAACGGCTTGGAATCATGCTGGCTGCTCTACCCTATTGTGTGGTCACGCCAACCTATGCCAATTACTTCTTTCTAGAACTCCCTCGTGGATGGTCCGCGCGTGAAGTCAGTGCCGCATTGCGAGGCAAGGGATTGCTGATCCGTGACTGTTCGACTGTTCCCGGTGCAAATGCTCGTTCGATTCGACTTGCAGTGCGTTCACATGACGAGAATGTTTGCCTGATTCAAGCCTTGTCAAGATTGCTACGGCAAAAAAGGTCGTGAATATCCGAACTCGGAGAGGTGCACGTATTCAGCATCAGGTAGTTGAGCACACGCTTGTGATTCGTCTCGGTGGTCGAAAGCGAGTGCTTTCATCAGCGCCGCTAGGCGGAGGGTTTGGTCTCGCATCATCAATCCTAAACCATCAAGTCGAAGAGAATGGTCTCATCAAGGGGCACTATCCCACGCCGGCGCACTACTTACAAAAACTCGCTTCCCAACTCCAACTCAGTGGTAAAACCATCGGACTCATGACTGCGGTGCCGATGACACAGCTGGTCACGACGCGAGTTACTGCAGAGGAACTCTGGGTGGAATGTTTTGGAACCGTCGGCGTGACCAATGCTGTCCGAGCAGGAGAGTGGCCGCTGCGATGGGCACCATCAAAGGCATGCAACAAACCGAGCACGATCAATCTCATCGTGATCACGAATGCGAGTCTTTCGAGCGCCGCAATGGTCGGTGCAGTACAGGTCGTTACGGAAGCCAAGACGAGTGTCTTGATGGATCATGCGGTGAGGAGTAAGGAAGACCAGTCTTTGGCAACCGGGACTGGGACAGATGCAGTCGTCATTGCTTGTGCGTTGCGTGGACAAGGACCGTTTCACCAATACAGTGGGACTCACACAATCATCGGTGCACTCATCGGAAAAGCGGTTGCCAGATGTATTTCTCTAGGCTTAGTCAAGGCTGAGCAGTGGCAGAAGGCCTCCCGATGAAGGCCGAATCGCTTGCCATTCTGGGGACAGGCTCTGATGTAGGGAAGAGTGTGCTGACAGCCGGGATTTGTCGCTTGCTGTCGCGGATCGGTATTCATGTGGCTCCCTTCAAGGCGCAGAATATGTCCCTAAATTCGTTCGTGACTCCCGAAGGGGGAGAAATCGGGCGAGCTCAAGCGTTACAAGCGACCGCATGTGGGATCCCACCCCATGTCGATATGAATCCGATCCTGCTCAAACCAGAATCTGATAGTTGTTCCCAAGTAGTCGTTCTTGGCAGGGCGTTCGCGAAGCAAGAGGCATCAGCGTATTTCGATGGTCGACGAATACTCTGGTCTGTCGTGGAAGCCAGCTACGCTCGCTTGGCGAGTCAGTACGAGATGATGGTGATTGAAGGAGCGGGCAGCGCGGCGGAGGTGAATCTCAGGAAGCAGGATCTGGTCAATTGGCCTGTCGTTAAGATGGCCGATGCGCACGTCTTGTTGGTAGCGGATATCGACCGAGGCGGGGTTTTTGCTCAGATCCTTGGAACGTTGGATTTGCTGGAACCGGACGAGCGCGACAGGGTGTGTGGGGTCGTGGTCAATAAGTTTCGTGGTGACGCCGAGCTGTTTACTGATGGGGTGCGATTCCTGGAATCACGAAGCGGAGTTCCCGTATTGGGGGTGATCCCGTATCTCCGTGATCTCATGCTCGATCAGGAAGACAGCCTTGGTCACGTCATTAACCAGGGAGCACGCTTTGCCTCAGACCGAGTCAATATTGCCGTAATTTTACTTCCGCATATGAGTAACTTCACTGATTTCAACATTCTCTCGGCAGAGGAAGATGTGGCGCTAAAGTACGCAAGTACTCCGGCCATGCTCTCTGATGCCGACATCGTCATCATTCCCGGAAGCAAGAGCAGCGTGGCCGACCTATCCTACTTGCGAGCAAAAGGGTTTGTTCCTCTACTAGAGGAACATCTCCAGAATGAACGAGAAATGATCGGTATCTGCGGTGGCTATCAAATGCTTGGCCGGATGATTGTGGACCCCGACCATGTTGAACAGGGTGGGATCAGTTCAGGATTGGGTTATTTGAATATCGAGACAACCCTTCTGGGTTCCAAGTTCACCAGGCAGGTAGAAGCTCGTCCGACGGGTGAGTTTATGCGAGAGAGTACTCCAGTTCGTGGGTATGAAGTTCATATGGGTGTCACACGACGAATGAATGAACGGCCATGCTTCACCATTTGCGGTCAAACGGCACAACGTCAAAACGTTCAATCTCCGGCGACTATGAGTGAGCAGGGTTATGATGGAGCCGTTCGGAATGATGGTCTTGTGTGGGGAACGTACATACACGGGGTATTTGACGAATCCGAGTTTCGCCGTGATTGGTTGAATCGTGCTCGCCGGAGGAAAAGTCTTCCGCCACTACCGGGAATCGTATCCAGGGTGACCAGCGCACGATTACAGAACGAACTTGACCGATGGGCTGATCATGTGGCTCATCATTTAGATATCTTTCGGCTTCTCAAGAATTTTCGATCTCTGAATGCCTCGATGAGGTGACGGGCTTCTTCGCAATGTTCCGACCACTTGTTCCTCCATCTTTGGATGTAGTCTCAAGCTCAAAATCCTGAAAATAAACTGCCAATAATCACCGATTTCTTGCCAACTGTGTACAAGTCGATACACTGCGTGTGAACAGCCAGAATCGGTCGTGCCAGGAGGTCGCAGAATCCGGGTGTGGCTGGTGCCAGTCATGGTCGCAGCTGTGTGTTGGGTCGGGATGGGGAACAGTCTGGTTCATGGTAGAGGAACAGATGACACGGAGCTTACGCAATTGCTCATTGAATTGTTGAGAACCGGACGGTTGGTTGAGTCGGAGCATCAGTTGCTCATCAACGGTGCATCTAAAGGTGAGAAAGGTTTCACCGATAAGTTCTTAGTAAGCCAAGTCCTCGATAAATTTAAGCCAAAGACACGAACGGACCTCTCCCGTCCGCAGGGGATTCTGTATGTTGATATTCTCTTGGCCATGCTTGGAGTCGTAGCATCAAGCTGTGCTTGAAGCACAACCGATCATTAACAGGCAAGGAATCGCCTTTAAGGGTTCGTTCCGTCGGTGTTTGTCAGAAAGACGGGACAGAAGCTCTTCGCGATAACCGGAATCGAAGTCAATCTGATAGGCATCGACCTCCGTTTCTCTGGGAATAAGCCCGATGACCTTGAGGCGGAGGTCCTTCGTATGTTTACCGATCCACGGCAAACAAAGGGACAGCGGTATGCGAAGGTGACGATGTTGAACGGAAACCCGGTTATGCGCGTCATGGATCCAGAATATGCCAGCGCCGCTTGTCTCACATGCCATGGCGGTCCTAAAGTCAAACGAGACATGAGCGGAATTAAAAAAGAAGGAGAGCTCGCAGGCGCAATCCGTATGGTCTTGCCGTTGTGCTAGTCGCTTCTTCGATCCGTCGAAAGAGGAGAACGGTCTTATGAGTAAGATTGTGGTGATCGATGATTCCCAGGCTGAGCTTCAACTCATCGAGTCATACTTGAAGGCGGCCCACCATACGGTCGTGACATTCTCAAGCACGGACAAACTCGAAGAGAAGATTGTGACGGAACAGCCTGATCTGATCGTCATGGATGTCGTGATGCCTGGCCGAAATGGGTTTCAAGCCTGCCGCGATTTGAAGAACGATGTCCGTTTCAATCGCATTCCCATCGTGCTCTGCACATCGAAGGGCCAGGAGAGCGACAAGTTTTGGGGGCAACAGCAGGGGGCAAACGGACATGTCGTCAAGCCCTTCAAATCTGAAGAATTGCTGCAAGCCGTGAAACGTGCACTTGGTTGAGTATTTGATGGCAGCATGGACCGAATAACGATGGAATTGCCATGTGATCTACCACAACTTGCCTCCGACGTTGAAACTGAACAAACCAAAGCATCAGGTGTTTTGAGGGTGTGCCTCATTGTGATAGGAGGGGAACTATTCGCCATCGATCTTCGTCAAGTCCGCGAAGTCTTTGAGCTTGAGTCGGTAACATCGGTGCCTGGAATGCCAACATCGCTGGTAGGCGTGGCCAATCTCCGCGGGACCATCGTCCCGTTGGCAGATTTGAGACAGTCTTTAGGCGCAGCGTTATCCACAACACCTCGATATGTCATCGTGGTGCGGCACGAAGCTCATCAGATCGGTTTGCTGATCGATGAGGTCCCTGAGATTCGAGCGATCTGTCCCGAAGATATTTTGGACTCCTCAGGGTTGAGTGTAAGCGGTGGGCGTCCCTTTCTATCAAGACTGGTCAAAGTGGAAGATCGTGTGAGTGGGATGCTGGAGATTCCCTCACTGTTGGCGTCTGTTGAGGAATCAGCCACAGATGTGAACATGTCGGAGAGTCGGTAAATGAACATAACGATTCCCGGACAGCTCCATGTGGTCGAGCGCGTTGAGGAGGAAGGACGTTATGCCAAGGTATAGCAAGCCGACGGTTAAGCCGACGAATTCGTGGTTCCAAAACCTTAAGACTTTGCCCAAGTTGATTCTCGGCTTCTCCGCCGTGAGCGTCATCATGGTCTCTGTCGGTCTGGTCGGTTTAATGGGGCTTCATAAACTCAAAGGCGAGCTGCAATTAATTTACAACGGATCGACCCTGGCACTGTCGAACGTCGGAATTAGTAGTAGTAACTTGGGACTATACCATAGTGCGATTCTGAACGTGGGAAGGCACATTCGTAAAAGCGACTTTGAAGAGGCGCTCGGTCCGCTTGCCGAGCTCAAACGACAGACTCTTGCTCCACTTGAGGTGCTTCAGTCGTCTCAACTCCACGAATCGTCGACAGGACGCAATGAAAGTAAGGATCTTGCGGAGCTTCATCAAGCTTTGCGCGAGTATTTTACAGCGACAGAAGGTGTGATCGGGGCGTTCGCTGATAGTTTTGGCTCTTCACTGACCGATGAGCAGAAGCAAGACATGCGTGCTCTTGGGCAGTCCACGTTGTCCGTCGAAGTCGCGAGCAAGTATGGAACTGCAACGTTACGGGTGCGTGAGCTCATGACAACGATTCGAGAAGTCGCGAAGGAACTCAACGACAGTGGTCAAGCCGAGGCCTCGTATCGAACGAACATTGTATTCATAGGAGGCCTGTTGGCTTTGGTTCTGGCCGGTGCGATCGGATACTTTCTTGCACGCAACATCGCTCGGAACATCGTTCATGTGGCCGATGTGGCTCAACAAGCCGCAGCGGGGAATCTTCAAGCTCGAGCTCGGCTGGAGAGTGACGATGAGGTTGGTCATATGGCGAAGGCGTTCAACTCCATGCTTGACAGAATCACCAGTCTCGTGTCGACAGAGGAAGAGCGGGACACGATGCAAAAACGCCTGGTTCAATTTCTCGTGCTCGTGTCCGATGTCGGCAAAGGCGACTTAACCAAACGTGGTGAAGTGACGGCTGACATGTTCGGAAATCTTGCAGACGGGTTCAACCTCATGATTCAACGTTTCGCCCAGCTGATGAAGCAGGTGAGGGAATCGGCGGAACGCGTGAACCGCTCAGCCGGTGCGTTGCGAGAGAATGCCGGGCAGATGGCGGGAACTGCGAAGCACCAAGCAGATGAGTCGATGAGGACGCTCGGTGCGGTCGAACAACTGGCCGCTTCGATGAGACAGGTCGCTGAAACTGCAGAAGCCTCATCGGATTCTGCGCGGCAGGTCTTGAAAGCGACAGAAGACGGTCGAGTCGCAGTACAGGAAACCGTGCAAGACATGCAGCGCATTCGATCCGCCGTTCAACGGATGTCGAAGCAGGTCAAAGCACTTGGGGACCGCTCATTGGAGATCTCGCAGATCGTCTCAACCATTCGTGACATCGCCAACCAGACCAATCTTCTCGCGTTAAATGCGGCAATTGAAGCCGCCGGTGCGGGCGAAGCCGGCGCACGATTTGCCGTCGTCGCTGATCAGGTCCGCAAGCTTGCAGAGAGTTCGACGCAAGCGACGCGAGAGATCGCCGATCTGGTCAAGGTCATTCAGAGTGAGACACAACACGCGGTTATCGCAATGGAGCATGAAACCCAGGCGGTGGAAGCGGGGTCGGCCTCAGCGCTTCGTACCGGTGATGTGTTTAAGGAGATTTCGACGATTGCGGAACGGTCTGCGGAGCTTGCTCAAAGCATTGCTTCAGCTGCAGTCAACCAGACTGCATCCACGGATCAAGTTGGCCGATCAATCAAAGATTTTACCGGTGGTGCCGTGGCGACACAAAAGGCGACAGACTCGGCTCGGGCAACGGTAGAGGACATGGTGAAGCTGGCCGAAAGTCTGACGGCGTCCGTCGCGCAATTCAAGTTGGCCTAATTGATCAGGATCTGCAGGAAACCTCTTTCCCAGTTTTAAGGCAGGCCGATGGGATCCGAATCCAATCAGACTGATTTAGTTCGCGTGTTCGTCTCGGAAGCCTCAGACGGACTCAGGACGTTGGCAGAAGCACTACAGGATGAGAGTGACTCGGTTCCTGCTCCTCAAGCGCTCCACGACCAGTACATCATTGCCCATCGTATTCGAGGCGCAGCGGCGCTATATGGATACGAAGGGGTATCTCGAATGTCTGAACAGCTTGAAGCGATTCTTGAGCGGGCTATTGAAACGTTCCCTTCTGATTGGCCAAGGGTGGTGACGGCCATGAGAGAAGCCGTCAAGAATCTGAGAACTCTTGTGACATTAATTGCCCAGGGTGGCAGCGAAGATGAAGGCCTGGTCCGGCAGTCTTTGGCGTCTCTGGAGAGCCTAAAGGACTCGTCGAAGGCCTTGTCTTTGGCCACTCCAGACTATGTGAATCCTCCCCTTGATCCAGAAATTCTGTCGTACTTCATTCCCGAAGCGGAGGAGTATCTCGGCACCATCGATGAGTTGATCCGTATCCTTAACGGTACCCTAGAAGACGAAGACGCGATCTATCGGCTCTTTCGTGCCACACATACTCTCAAGGGCTCAGCCTACACTGTCGGCTTCCAAGTCATTGGAGACATTTCGCGCCCTATGGAAGACTGTATGATTGCGGTCAGGGAAAAACGCCTTCGTATAGACCCAACGCTTCTCAACATGATGGCTGAAGCTATTGGGATGATCCGTCTTATTATTCAGCCGGATCACGCAAACGTGCCGCAACTGCTGCGGGATGTACCAACTCTTATCAAGCGATTTACCCAGACATCTGAGAGTGCCGATGTGGTTGCTTTAGAGGAAGCTGTACCTCCGAGCACTGCAATGACTAATTCGAGCTCGGTCCAGAGCGAGACCGTTGTCAGTATAGAAATGCCCACCACGGATTTGTCCGATGAATACTTAATCCCTGATCTGGATCCGGAAGTGCTGTCCTACTTCGTTCCTGAAGCTCAGGAGTATCTTGAGCTATTGGAGGCCAATCTCCTACGGTTGGACAAGGACTCTCAGAACAAGGAATTGATTAACCAGCTCTTTCGCACTGCGCACACCTTGAAAGGATCGGCCTACACGGTAGGGTTTCAATCAATAGGTGATCTTGTCCATCATGTCGAAGACTTTATGGGTGCGGTGCGGGACGGTCGCCTCAACGTGTTGCCTGGGCATACTGATCTGATGCTACGTGCAATCGATGTCGTACGTGTGCTGATGCGGCGAGATCTCAGCGTGGTCGATGGTACGAGGCAAAGGTTCCAGGCGGCTCGGTCAGAGTTGAAACAATTAGATCACGGCGTGCTCGTTGAAACGACATCGGTACAATGCTCACCTGAGATATCCGAGGCTGGTGCTTCACCGAAAGATCAGCGGGAGGAGCTTCATGGCCAGGGCAAACCCCAGGATGGCAAGACGGTAGAAGATCGCGAAGTCATCCGTGTGAGTTATGCACGACTCGAGCGACTGATGAACCTCGTCGGAGAGTTGGTTATCGGCCGCGGTCGATTAGAACAACGCCTACGGGTGTTGGAACAACTGTCGCAACAGGTATTGGCAGTTAAGGCCCGTTTAGTGGAGTCCGTCCAATCCTTCGCCGATAAACACACCTTTACCTATCAGGAGGCATCGAACAGTTCGACATCATCCCTGAGCCAACCGGTTCCGGCACTCAGCGATTTTGGTAGTCTGGAGCTCGATAAGTATGATGACTTTAACATCCTTGCTCGACGGATAGGAGAAGTCACGGCCGACATCAGTGAGTCGATGTCGCAGCTGGATGGGTCCATTCGACGATCGCATGAGGATATGAGCCAGTTGCAACAGTTGACCCTCTTAATGAGAGATGAAATTGCCCGTGCCCGGATGGTTCCGATCGGCACTCCGTTTACCAGGTTCCGGCGAGCGATTCGGGAAATTGCGCGCGCATCGAACAAAGAAGTGTCCCTGGTCACCTCAGGTGACCAGACAGAGGTTGATACGGGCATAGTGGAGCGGTTAGTGGACCCCTTGGTGCATCTAGTTCGAAATTCGGTTTATCACGGTATTGAGCCAGCGGTCGATCGAGTGGCTAAGGGAAAACCGGCTTTCGGCACGGTCTACTTGCATGCGGCGCATCGCGGTAATTCCGTCATCATCGAGGTTGAAGATGATGGTGCAGGGTTGGATTTGACAAAGATACGAACAAAAGCCATCAAAATGGGATTGGCCAACCCAGACAAGTTACAAACCATGTCGGATGAGGAAGCACTGCAATTGATTTTCTTGCCTGGATTTTCGACAGCTGAGAAGGTGGGAGACCAGGCCGGACGAGGTGTTGGGTTGGACGTTGTCAAGCGGGTGATTGAAGGAATGAATGGACAAATCGAGGTAGAGTCCATCCCTGGTGTTGGGACCAAGTTCACCTTAAATCTTCCGCTCACGTTGCTCATTGCGACTGCCTTGTTGGTTCGTGCGGGGAGCGAACGGTATGCGATTCCTCTGCTCAATATACATGAAGTGACCATGCCAACAGCTTCTTCGATGCGAGCGGAAGACGGGCGCATGTTGCTGCAGGTCGCTGAACAAGCCATTGAAGTTCAATCGCTGTATCATTTGCTCCGGAGAGAAGCCGGAAGTGTCGATTGGACGATGCCGGTGGTGATTGTTCGGACAGCAGCGGGTCCGATGGGGTTGGCTGTCGATGAACTGTTGGGTAGGCAAGAAATCGTCATCAAGTCCCTGGGAATGCTCAAACCGCTGGAGCATTCTTTTTTCGGAGGAGCGACGATCGATCCTGAGGGACGAGTCCTGTTAGTCCTCGATCCAGCACGCTTGGTCTCACGAGGGGCTAAGGATTCTGGGGCCCAGACGGTTTTGGCAAGGACCACCCTTCGGCATGAAGATCTGTCGCCTGATGAGATGGCTTCGACTGAACGTCAGGACGCACGCCTGTTGCTGGTCGATGATTCGTTAAGTATTCGGAAATTCGTCGGAAAAATGTTGGAGTCAGCCGGATATCAGATCGACACGGCGGTGGATGGGGAAGATGGATTACGGAAAGCCTCAGTGGCCGCATATCGAATGATTCTCACCGATCTCGAGATGCCGAAACTGAATGGGTTCGAGGTCATCCAAGCTCTCAGGAGCCGTCCTGAAACAAAACACACACCCATTGTGGTGATGACGACACGGGCTGGGGACAAACACCGACAGATGGCGCTTTCTATCGGTGCAAACGCGTACATTGCGAAGCCGGTAGAAGAACGCGTGTTGCTGCATGAAATTGAACGATGGGTTGGCCGTGCACCCGTGCCTAGAAGGTAACCTTGCGGAAATATTCGTATTAATTGACGGAATGTCCGTTGTTGCAGAGAATGGCAATGAGAGTGCTGACATGAGCATCCAGGAACAGGGCGTATCGGCTCCATCAGCATCCTCTTCACGGCGTTTTCTCATTCTCACGATCAGTGGAAGATATTTGGCAGTAGACGCCGAATCAGTCGAAGGGGTACTGACCATCAACGAGTCGGAAAGCGGTGAAGATCCAGCTATTCACAGTATCGTCGATAGAACGGTCTCTCTTGCTATGCAATTAGGCGGTTCTGACGTTCCGAAACATCCGACTACTCGAGTGGTGCTACTCATGGATCGAGAAATGCGAGACAGCATTCGAGTCAGTGACGTCCATGGAATTTTAGAAATTCAGCAGTTTCAGATCCTACCACTGCCGGCACATTTCAGCGGTGTTGAGCGACACCGGTATCGAGGCATGATCCTATTTGAGAAAAGCATTGCCATGATCCTCAATCCGACGTGGCTGCTTGAGATACATGAAGAGCCAGATGTCGAGCAGGAGGGAGAAACTCCTCATTCATCAGTGGAGGCTTGGGCGATTGGTGTGAGCGATGCCCGAACATGCTAAGGGCGGGAGAAAAGGGACAGAGAGAAGCAAAGCATTCACCATGGAATTTTGTGGTTTTTTCAATAGGTGGTCGGCGGTTGGCCGTGAAGACGTTGGAAGTAGCGGGTATCTCACCATGGAAATCATCCATTCCGGTTGGGAGTCGCACACCTTTTATCACATCGGTTGTTCGGCAGGACCAGACCGTTCTCCCGGTATTCGATCTGGCTTCATTTCTGCGCCTTTGTGTGCAGGGAAATCATCCCCTGTGTCTCAGGATAAAACATCCTTTGGGAGATATGGTGATGTGCATCGATGAGGAGATGCCGGTTCTTCACACGTTAGAACCCTCCGCCATCCAGGTCTATCGGGGGAAGGATATACCAGCGGAAGGAAGCTATGCCAACGGACTCGATGAGATACCGATTCTCGCCATATCACAACTCGGATCGTGCATGAAATGATTCTTCAAGAGACCTAGAAAGAGGAAAGGTGCAGGCATGCCGAAGATCCTCATAGCCGATGACAGCATCGCAGTGCGAAAAGTCGCCGAACGACTGTTAACTGAAGCTGGGCTTGGTGTTACGCTCGCGGCAAATGGCGAGGAAGCCTTGGCCTATTTGGCAAAGGAGCGACCGGATCTCGTCGTCTCTGACGTTATTATGCCGGACAAGAGTGGGTACGAGGTGTGCGCGTTTATCCGAGGAAATCCAGCCCTTGCAACGACTCCAGTACTCTTGATCTCTGGTATCGTCAATGATGAGGTGACCAAGCAGGCTGAGTCCTGTCGAGCAGATGGTGTGTTGAAGAAGCCGTTTCAAGGCACATCGTTGAAAGATCGTGTGCTCGAACTGATGGCAAAACGACAAGAACTGATGGCAGTACCGCCCGTAGCCACTCAACCTCCCTCTGAGCACATGCCGGGATCCGTTAGAAAAGCTCCCGCGATATCGATCCACCAGCAAGACAACATGGATCATAATGCCAGCAAACTCAAGGAAATTGAAGACCAGCTTCAGACGGAACGGGCCCGATCGGAAGAGTTGACTAAACAGCTGTCCGAAGCAATGAGCCAACTGATGAGAGCCAAAGAAAGCGAAGCGCAGTTGGCGACAGCGTATCAGCGTGTCAGTGATCTTGAAGCACAAGTCACGAAGCTTGAACCACAGGCGTTGCGAATTTCCGAATTGGAAGCTGCGCTCAAGGGAGAACAGGACCAAGTAAGGACTCTCAAGGAGGACGCTCTAAGCTTGCAAAAGACTGCCGGACGCATTACAGAATTGGAGTCTACTCTCAATGCCGAACGGGCAGCCGCGGAGCAACTGGTCCAACAGCTTGCAGACTCGGAAAAGATCTCTGCACAGGCTGAAGGGCGACTCCTCAATGAACAAAAACAGGTGGCTGAACTCCAGGAGAGAATCAAGACGCTCGAAACCGAGCTCATGTCTGAACAGTGCAAGCACACCGAAACGGTAGAACGGTTGCAGGAAGCGGAAAAAACTTCGACAAAAGTTCAAGAACTGGAAGGACTTTTGGTGGCTGAACGCGAGCATAACGGAGTGCTTTCTCGGCAGGTAGTGGAAACAGAGCAGGCAGCTGAGAATGCGACCAAACGATTTGAAGAAATGGCCCGCAAATTAGGCGAAATTGCAGGGTTGGCCTCGCAACTTGGAAATGGGAAAGGACAGTCCTGATATAACCAGTCGGAGTCGTGAGATGACTGCGTTGCTGGTGATTGGCCGATGCCGATGTCTGTTGAAACCGAAGATGCGTTCCAGAAAGAACTGATTGAACTGTTCGTTCAAGAAGCACAGGAATGGCTTCAGCAGATTCATGTGGCTCTCGACGAACTTCAACAGGCTCCCCCTGCGGATCGCTATCGGTCCTTGGCTCAGACGATCAAGGTCGGCATCACGAACCTTGGTGGATCTGCGGCGACCATTAATCTGAATGATGTTGAGCGAGCAAGTTTCTCAGCCCTGCCCTTTATCGAAGCTGTTCAGGAGCCGAGTGCACGAATTTCCGCTGATGATTTCCTCGCACTTTGTAAACAGTTGGGGCACATTCATGGAACACTGACACGAGCAACTGGTGTCGCCTTTGACACCGAGGCCGCCCAAGCCTCCGCTGACAGTGCCCCAACAACGATTGGCACGAAAGAACTGTTGTCTCTCCTCCGCGGTCTGTCCGATCAAGTCTCAGCGACAGGGACCTTTTGTCGAAATTTAGTTCAGACCATGGTGGCTCAAACAGAGGGGCTTCTGCAGCGTGGAATGGAGCAATGTAACCTCCTTTCTATACAGGAATTTCTCGACCGATCAGCCGAGGGGGAGCAAGGATTTCTTGAGCTCGCTCGGCAGGAAGTCCCTCATCTATCAACCATCCTTCAGGCGCTGAAGAACGGCAGCGCCTCCTCAGAGGTACCGTCATCCCATCTACAGAACGCTTTAGAACGCGTTGCACAGTTGTGGTCTGCAGCTCAACAGGTCAACGCCTCCCATACCATGACGTTTTTTATGGGCCTCCATAGTTTTCTTGCGATTGTGATGGACCGGCGGGTGACCGTTGACGCCACGCGATACGAGGCGGTCCAATCACGCCTCGCTCAAAGCATCAACAGCCTCGAGGAATGGGCGCAATGCGGACAGGCAGAACGCGCTGCCCTACAACGTGTCTTGCCAAGTTGAATCCGCTCGTGGCGACCTTCGATGTGTCCGTGTGACCGAAAAGAGTGAGGTGGGACGGTGTCTCTCGGTGAAGCTGTTCAAGAGCAGCATGTGATCCAGCAATTGACATATGAGCCACACTGGGGATTGCAGCTGCGCCCGTTTGAAAACGTGCCGGACCCAACATTCTATGTTCCATCGGCCAAGCACGAAACTGCCATGGCGCGCATGCTGTATGGAATTCATACTCGAAAGGGAATTGTCATGTTGACTGGCGAGATCGGGAGCGGTAAGACGCTCCTGAGTCGCGCGGTCATTCTGAAGCTTCCTCGATCCCGATATGAGATTGGCCTCCTGTCCAACCCGACCATCCCCGGAAACGAATTCCTCGGGGAGATTTTGTTCCAGCTCGGCTTGGACTCAGGTGGAACCAGAGGCGAGCAGCTACGTCGATTAAATGACCAGCTACTGGCCAATTACCAGCAAGACATCGATACCGTCGTAGTGGTGGATGAAGCACAGGCTATTGAGCACGAGCGCTTGTTCGAGGAGTTGCGACTCCTGAGCAATTTCCAGCTGAACGACCGGTTTCTCATGACACTGGTCCTCGTTGGGCAACCGGAACTCCATGATCGTATCGCGCATATTCCACAACTCGCGCAGCGTGTGGCCATTCATCACCATATCGACCGGCTCGATCGTACCGAGACGAAAGCGTACATCGTAGCGCGTTTGACTGCCGCCGGTTGTATTCAGCCGATATTTTCGTCGGGTGCGATATCCTCAATTTTCCAACGGACTGGCGGAGTTTGTCGTTTAATTAATTCACTGTGTGACTTATGCCTCTACTGTGGCAGCGTTGCGGAAGTTCGTCAGATCAGGCGAGCATTGGTTGAACGCGTTGCAGGAAGCATGTTGTGCCGACATGACAGCAGCGATTCAGGGGTATGCTCGTGAAAGATTGGTATTCTCAGTCGGAACAGGGCTTAAACGAGATTGCGATGGCCCTGCAGGGTCAGCAGACTTTTGTGCTGCACTCGCTTGAGCAGCGTGCGACAGATCTGGTTTTATCCTTACAGCAGAATGATGAACTCGTTGTTGAAGCCTTATCCGGACGCTCAGGCTCACCCTTGATTACCAACTTGATCAATGTGGCCATACTCGGAACGAAGGTAGGGATTGGGTTGGGGTACTATGGAGAAGAGCTGCATCGATTGGCGCTCACGGGGCTCGTACATGATATCGGGTTATTCGCGGTACCGAACACGTTGATCACCAAGAGCGGCCGATTGACTCAGGAAGAACGAGCACTGATTGAACAGCATCCAGAATTCGGCTATCGAGCCATCGAGCAATGTGGTCAGGGCTATCACTGGCTTGCGCGATTGATACGTCAGGTTCATGAACGATTTAACGGTCAGGGGTATCCTAATCGACTCAAGGGTCGAGAGATCAACGAGATGGCTCAGATTTGTGGAGTCGTGGATGTATTCGATGCCCTGGTCAGTGAACGACCCTATCGCCGCCGGCTGCTTCCCCATGAAGCTGTTAAAGAGCTCCTGGTTGCCGAGCGAGCGACTTTCCCACGAGAGATTCTCAAAGCCCTTGTCGAGCAGTTGTCGGTGTACCCGCTCGGGACGATTGTCCGGTTGACGACCGGAGACATCGGCATCGTGGCCAAGGTGAATAGCCGCTATCCTCTTCGCCCAGTGGTCCGAGTTGACGAGCAACGCGGGAATAAGGGCTCAGATGGGCATGAGATTGATCTGAGCGTCACTCCTCTGATCTCGGTGGTTGAGACGGTCAATCCCCCTGCAGTTGGCCGCGTGAAATTTGCCGATCACTCATCTCCGGTCCAGAGGTCGACTTCCAAGACGGCTGTCTCCGATTCCTTTACGGCTCTTCTCGAAAGTCTTGATGCGATCGCGTCAACGATGCAAGGAGTGGTTTCTGTCCGTTGTGCTGCGATGAAAGAATCTGGAGCAGACATCATCCCCCCTCATTCAGCGACGAAACCATTCTCCCATCCACCGGATTGACGCACTGTTCTCATCTCTAGCGGAACTGTTGAGATGTGAATGTGCTTGCGCCCTCGAGCGATCCTCCAGCCAGAGATCCTTCGCAACGAATACCCATTCGTACTGATGATTCTGTACCAATTTATCGTAGCCTTGTGAGCCCTGAACCGATTTTTAGGACCTATGGTTCTCCACTTTGCTGGAGCGAATGAGGTCGCTATAATGCGCTACTAGTCAGGTGCAGTTTTCAGATATTAAGAAGGGAGCATCGTGCCGAAACTTATTAACGTTCATCACTCACAACAAACTACGCAACAGGCTCAGGAGTATGTGAAGATACACATACTCATGCCGTCTGGTTTTCTCGGCCTCATATGTCTGGTCGGCGGGGTCGGGGGGCTAGTTTATCAGTGGTTTGCGACCGACACCTATACGTGGGATACGTTTTATCAGAGTTCCGGTTTGTTTCTGTCAGGTATTGGATTGGGGGCGGGGCATACTCTATACCAGCGCTATCTGTTGCGTGAATTCCCAGAGGTTCTAGCGGCGCGGATGCGACAAACATTGGATAGAAAAAAGGGAAAGCTCAAGAAGAGATCAGAACCAATGGATTTTGACCATCCCGGTCGGCAGTTGGTTCCGTTCGCGTATATCGGAGGCATCACGCTCCTTGTCGGAAGCGCAATTGCCGCGTTCGCCTACGGACACGTGTACATCGTTCCTGCGTTTTTTTTGCCTTGGGCCGGCTATTATTGGGCAAGGCTGTTCTTGTGGCGGAGGGTGATCACAATAGAAAAAGTAAAGGTCTGAGCTCTTATCTTTTTTTAGGACGAGGCTTCTGCGCTCGAGAGGTGCGTGCAGGAATTTTTTTTAGACCTGTTTCGAGTGTCGTCACGCGCGCTTCCAAATCCCTCACGAGTTGTTTCAACTCAGGCAGCTGGAAAATGGCTCCTTGGACTCTGAGCGCTTTTTCACGCGGCATCGCAGGAATGCCTCCGACGATCTGATTCGATTCAACGCTCCGATTGACCCCAGATTTCGCCGCAATCAGTACTTGATCACCGATGGTCAGGTGATCGGAAAGACCAGCTTGGCCACCAATCATCACATGACGGCCGATTGTTGTGCTGCCGGCTATGCCCACTTGTGCGACGAGAATGCAGTGTTCTCCCACGGTCACGTTGTGGGCGATTTGAACGAGGTTGTCTACCTTGGTGCCCTGCTTGATCAGAGTTCGTCCGAACGTGGCTCGGTCGATCGTGACGTTGGCCCCCAGTTCCACGTCGTCTTCAATGCTCACGCCTCCCAGTTGAGGAATTTTGTGGTGACGGCCCTGATGTTGCACATACCCAAATCCGTCTGCTCCGATAACGGTTCCACTGTGGACGATCACTCGAGCTCCAAGTGAACAGCCCTCTCGCACCACGACATTGGGGTACAGCGTACAATCGTTTCCGATCATCACATCGGACCCTATGAAGACTCCTGGGTAGAGAGTAACCCGATCGCCGATCTTCACACGGTCGCCCAGGGTGACAAAGGGCCAGATGGACGGATCGGCTCCAACCTGCACGTCGGAACCTTGTGTCACATGTTCGGCAATCCCACGGGGAGTCGGAACGCGAACGAAAAATTTCTGTGCCACTTGCGCAAAGCCCAACATTGGATTGTCGACGACGATCTGCGGCACTGCAAGATCCGGCTGGTGCCGATGTACCAGTAGCGCTGCGACTGCAAGAGTAGTCGCAGCCTTCGCCATTTTCTCGTTCGTCACAAACGAGAGAGCCTGCGGGTCAGCCTGACCGAGGCTGGTAAGACTAAAGATTTGTGTCTGGTCATTGCCATGGATCGTACCGCCGACAACCTGATGGATCTGAGCCAGCGTGATAGGGATGGGGAGTTGAGGTTTGCTCATCGGCCTGTGACCTTTTTCTTTGTCTTCGCTGCAGGCTTGGGCATTGTTTTTGGTTTCCTGGCGGAGCCGGATTTCAGTTTCGTTGAGGCCGATTTGCTTGAAGAAGATTTTACCGATGTCGACCTGGATGAAGCGGACTTTTTTGATCCCAACTTGGAAGATGGCGCCTTGGATTTTGGTGATTCAGGCTTTGAGCTTTCCTGAGGTTCTGCGAGACGTCGCTGCACGTAGGCTGCAACTGAGCCTACCGTGCTCAGTCCGGGAAGGTCCTGGTCTGGGATCTGAAGTTTAAATCGTTCTTCGATCTCGAAGAGGAGCTCAATGACGGCCACCGAATCGAGGCCAAGATCATCTCGGAGATGATGTGCCTCAGTAATTGAGGTCGGATCTCGTTTAAGATAGCTGGCCAGCGCATGGACGATTTTTTCTGTGATCTCAGGGTTGATCCGTTCAGTCATTATGGGTACTCCTTGAGTGGCATGAGGCTCTTCGCAGCTGAACCGGGTGAATAGGCCTCATTATCGTGCGACCATTTTCTAGGCGACAAATTTCTTGAAGACAACCGTGGCATTGTTACTACCGAATCCAAATGCGTTTAAGAGGGCGTAGCGGATCTTTCGCTCTTGGACGGCTCGACGGATCCCATCTAAGCGGCAGTCCGGGTCTGGCTCCTCGTAGTTGGCGGTAGGATGGATCTGACCAGTATGAATGGAAAGGGTGGTTGCCACTGCCCCGATCGCGCCCGCCGCACCCAAGGTGTGGCCGACAAGTGACTTTGTGGCATTGACGGCGATCTTATCCGCGCGATTATTAAAGAGCCTCCTGATAGCCTTGGTCTCGACGGCATCACCGATCGTCGTGGAGGTAGCATGCGCGTTAATGTAGTCCACTTGGTCCGGGCCGATGCCGGCTGACTTCAGACCGATTTTCATTGTGGTGCAGATTTCCTGGCCATCCTCTTGGGGAATGACCATATGATAGGCCTCGCTGGTTGCGGCGTATCCGACGAGCTCGGCATAGACTCTGGCTTTCCGTTTCTTGGCATGTGCCCATGATTCTACGATCAAGGCGGCGGCTCCTTCGCCCATCACGAAACCGTCGCGGCGTCGGTCAAAAGGACGTGACGCTTGCTCCGGAGCATTGTTGAATTCACTCGAGAGCGCACGTAAGGAGCAGAATCCGGCGAAGACCAAGGGCGTAATGCTCGCATCAGCCCCGACGGCGATAACGACATCGGCCTGACCGGTACGAATGCATTGCAGGGCTTGGCCAAGGGCATGGGCACTGGAGGAGCATGCTGTCGAGATGGTGAGATTCGGCCCCTTGGCGCCATGGGCCATGGCGACAATCCCAGAGGCAGAGTTCAGTGTGATCGTAGGAATAAAATTAGGGTGTACACGATGTGGTCGTTGGGTCTCGAAGAGCTGAGTGATTTCTCGCTCTCCCATCACCATTCCACCCATCCCTGCTCCAACGATCACTCCGACGCGATGCGGAGCTTCCTTTGCCATGGTCAGGTTGGCATCAGTCAGCGCCTCCTTGGAAGCGACCAAGGAAAACTGTGCATAGCGGTCTACGCGATTGGCTTGTGTGGCCGACATATATTGCTCTGGTGCGAAGTTATGGACCTGGCCAGCTACCTGTGAGCGATACCCGGACATAGGAAACCACCCAAGGGATGGGATCGCTGTAATCCCCGAACGACCCGCAAGAGCCGATTTCCAAAATTCACTGACGCCGATCCCAATAGGAGACACCACTCCGAGACCAGTGATCACTACGCGCGAGGCCATGCTTGTTCCTCCTTCAATTGGCGTCTCCGGCGCCTTTCTTACCGGAAGACCAGAATACAGTCAACTAGGAAACCATAGTTCAATGGCGAACTTTCAACAAGAGATAGAGTCCAAAGCTCAGGAAGAGGGCGTTTGCCATCCAGCCAGCCAGCATTGGTGCCAAGGCTCCCCCTCGTCCCAGCGCAATGGCGACGGAGTGAGTCGTCCAGTAGCAGAACCCCACGATGAACGCTTGCCCAATTCCCACCGCCATACTGCCTCCGCGCACTCCACTCCGTCGAAGACTCAAGGCAATGCCGACAACCACCATCACAACAGTGACCAGGGGAAATGCTACCCGACCATAGTAGTCCGTCAATAAGCGAGTAAAGGAAAAACCTTCATGTCTGAAACGCCCAAGATAATTTCGTATCTCCCGGAACGTCATCGTGTCTGAGTTTCCGATGAGCGAACTGGAGAAGTCGTCAGGAATAAGTGGGATTTTAATCAGCTGTTCAGTGAACGGGACAAGCTCTGCTGTGTCGCCTTCAAGAAATCGACGATGATGCCCATTCAACAGAATCCAACCAGTCGGAGTATAGCGACCTTCCTCCGCCTCGGTGATGCGTTCGAGTTGAAATGGAGGGCGGAAATAAAAAATGCGGACTCCTCGTACGGTCATGCCAGTGGTGTCGATTTCACTGATTTTCATGAGTGCATTGGCGCTGACGCGAGCCCAAGGCTGGGCAGCCTGGATGGTGACTGGAGCGGGCTTTTGTTCGATTTGGATCACACGGACTTCTTCGGCTTTTTCAGAAGCCAGGGGAATGATGGTCGAGCTGAAAGTAAGGAGCACCATCGACACGGCGCTGGCGAAGAGGAGAAAGGGCGATGACATCCACAGCAGACTGATTCCACAGCTGCGCATCGCCGTGATTTCGTTGCTACGGGCAAGGAGTCCAAGGGTCAAAAGAGTTGACACCAGTATCGCAAATGGAGCGACTTGAAACGAAATGGAGGGAATTTTTAACGCGAAGTACGTCAGGATGGGAACGAGGCCGGATTCGTACCGAAGAAAGCGACGGACCTTCTCGAAAAAATCTATTACCAGGTAAATGGTAACCAAGCCTGCAAAGCACATTCCGAAGATTTTCGAGAATTCGCGAAGGATATAGCGAAACAGGATCGTCATGACGTTATTGCCTGCTCATCCGTGCGAACATCCCTACAGTAATCACCACGAAAATGATATTAGGCAGCCAGGCACCAAGGAACGGGTGAAGGAGTAACGCTGTCACCAAGAAATCGCAGCCAACGTTGAGAACATAAAAGGCAATGATGATACCGACGCCGACGGCAAATCCCCCGACACGACCGGATCGCTTCGACACGATGCCGACCGGCACTCCAAGTAAGCAGAATACGAGGGAAGCGGTCGGGAATGCCAGATCTTTGTAATATTCCATCAGGCGCCGAAGAGCGCCGGCATCTTTCCCGTCCGTTTCTGCCAGGCGTGCCATGATTTGATCATAGGATGGACGTTCTTCGGTAGCCGAATAGCTGCTCAGAGTCAAATTGATCTTGATGTCGTAACTCGCGAACGCGATTTGTCGGTACTGATCGTCTTGACGAGGCCGGCTATGAATCGTTCCGTTGATCAACTGTAGGGCAACGTGCTCATGCTCAGAATCCATGAATACATGGTATTGCTGCGCCACGATGACTCGTGGCTCATTAGGTAGGCGTTCATCGGAGATGAAGATGCCGTTGGGAGTCTGACCTGGTTCGCTTTCAGGCACATAGATCATCATATGCGGAATCGGCTCGTTGAAAGTACCTTGCTCCAGGGCCAAGACGAGTTGGTCTTTGAGCAGATTGAGGGCAACTTTCTTCAGGTTCAGCGAACTCCATGGTTGCCCCCAGTGAGACAGCACCAGTGTGAGCGTACAGACGAAGATGGAAAAAAGAAGGACTGGCTGTGAGAGGCGCAGCAGGCTGAGTCCGGCCGCACGCATGGCGACTAGTTCTTTATCGAATGACAATCGACCGAATGCCGTGATCGACGCGATCAGGCCCGCGATGGGCAGCGTGAGCACCAGACCGGAGGGGAGCAGCATGGCAATCACTTTCAAGACCGCCCAGAATCCCACCCCCTTGGAGACGAGCAACTCGACAAGACGCAGAAGTTCTCTCGTCAACATCACAAAACAGAGTGCGCCAAGACTGAGCCCAAATGGAGAAAGAAGTTCCGTGAAAATGTAGCGGTCGAGAAGAGTTCGTAGGATCACAAAGTCTCTGGATCGGGGAAGGAAAATATCACACACTATAGGGTAGTCATTCTCCCTTGTAAACACAGGAGAAATCCTGGCACTGGTAAAGTTTGGCTGGCGCTAGTCGGCGTCGTTGCCAATCTCGCTATGTATCAATCCGTCTGGTTTCCTATAGGACAAGCAAAAATTGGTGAAATGAGACTCCTTGAAGACATCCAAATATTCGATTCGTCCCCAAAAGTAAATAGCCGCTTTCCCCGCACGGATGAGGTCGTTTTCGGTTTGAGTGAATGGAATAACCCTCTCACATGTGAAGGTGTGAATGGCTCCATTTCCAAGGGCGACATCTGTAGCTGGGGTGGGGGTTGGAGGAGCTGGAAGCTTCGCGGCCAGCGGGAAATTATCAACACCTATACCTCTCCAAGTCTTTATCGCATAAGCAGGAGTCTGTCCAGAATTAAGGAATTTGATTTCAAAGGCATAGCCGTCAGGCTTAGTAGCTTTTACTCGTGCAACATGAGTTACGCAGAGATATGCCCTCAACTGACGCTTGGCCGTCTTATCAGCGCCGACAACAAGTTGGCGCGTAGCACACCAGAAGCCCAGAGTGGCCAGCGCAAGGATTATCTCTGGGCTGTGGTCCAACCATCAGTCCCAGTCCGTAGATTCCTGCTTCTCTTGCTTGGTTGGTGGTGCGGTTGGTGGCTCACTGGTTTGGGATGGCGAAACCGTGACAACGACCGGCTTTTGCTCGGCAACATTCTCATCTGTCTTGGACTGCTTTTTTGGATTGGCATTTTGTTGGTTTGGTTTGTCAGTCGTTACCCCTGGAGTTGGGGATTCCCCATATAAGGGGAGACTATTTAGGAGAATCCAAAAGACCAACAATGTCTTCAAGAGACCAAACATGATCCGCAACCCCTGCTTGCATAGCTGGCGTAACGCGGAGAGTTTGATGGATTCGCGCGAAATTGTAAAACATGAAATAAAGGGCCAGGGCGTGCCGATGGTTGTCGATCTTCTTGCTATGTGCGTTTGTGAGCCTTGTAAACCGCCTCATTCCCATCCGAATCTGTAGGTTCATCCTCTCCGCATAGCTCGTAGATATATGTTCTGCATCTGGGTTGCCTGCAATCCGATGGGTCTTTGTTCCACAGCACTGGGCTGGGCTATACCGAGTAGTCACGCCTTCTTGAGGCGGGACCGCATAGATCTTTTCCAGCACGGCGTAGTCTATGTTCGACCCAAAAGCACCATCCACAGCTCGCAAGTATGGTTTGTGTCCGTCCGTGGTTAGCTGCACCCGATGAGCTAACCGTGAAGCCAGATCATCGATGAATTTCACGGCATAGGGCAGGCTACGCTCCCCCACAAGCCATGAAATCATCAGCTTTGAATCCGCGCAAATGGCTGTCCATGTCCAGACGGAACCAAAACCAAACTTGCCCTTCATTTCTTCAGAAAGATTCTTATCTTTGGCAAAACAGAACGACCATATCTCATCGGCCTGAACGCGTCGACACGAAAGATTGCGGAGTGCTTCACTCTGATACTTTGCGCAGGCAGTCCCAAGATCAGCAAGAAGCTTGAGGATTGTCGGTTTGGATATGCCTGTCATCCGCACAGTGCTGTTAACACTGTTTCCTTCGACGAGAGCCGATATCACTTGAACCCTCTTTGCCTTCATCAACCTGTTCATGTCGACCTCCATTGCTGCAAGCACATCAACTGGCTTGACAGTACAATGCTTGCATGATAGTCTGCAAGCATAATATCATGGAGGTGCAAGCATGGTAGACGCGAACAAGGTTAAAGGTGGTATCGCTAGGGCTGAGGCATTAACTCCTAATGAGCGCAAGGCCATTGCCAGGAAGGCAGCATTGGCAAGATGGGATGTCGACGTGCCGCAAGCCTCACATGAGGGGTTTGTAAACCTTGGGACTGCTCAAATTGGGGCAGCCGTTCTCCCAAATGGGAAACGGCTCTTAACTCAGGCGACCTTCCTGAGGGCTATCGGAAGATCTCGTTCACCTAAAGCTGGCACTGGCGTTCTGAGTACTGCTGACGGATTGCCGTTTTTCCTCCAGGCAGAGGCGCTGCAACCGTACATTTCAGATGAGTTACGCATGTCGACCACGCCTATATTCTTCCGCTCTAAGAGCGGAGGAAGGGCCGTTGGGTACGATGCAGAGCTACTTCCTAGAGTATGTGAGGTCTATCTCAAGTTCCGAGATGAATGTCTATCTAAAGATGGACAAGTCCCTGAAAACTACAAGCATATTGTCAAGGCTTGCGATGCGCTCATGAGAGGCCTTGCGACTCTTGGTATTGTTGCGCTGGTCGACGAGGCAACCGGTTATCAAGGATTTCGTGATAGACAAGCCTTACAGGCCATCTTAGACAAGTTCATCGGGAAAGAACTTGCGGCCTGGGTAAAACGTTTCCCTGATGATTTTTATCAGGAAATTTACCGTTTGCGAAACTGGACATGGAAAGGCATGGCGGTGAACAGACCTCAAGCAGTAGCCGGATACACCAAAGACATTGTGTATTTACGGTTAGCCCCTGGAGTCTTAAAGGAATTAGAGAAGAAAAATCCGGTCGACGAGAGAGGACGGCGAAAGTCTAAACATCATCAGTGGCTCACCGCAGACGTTGGTGATCCTGCCCTAGCTCAGCATCTCCATGCTGTAATTGCTCTTATGCGTGTGTCGACATCTTGGGATCAATTTATAGATCTGCTAGACAGGGCGTTCCCGAGGCGTGGTGACACATTAGCACTCCCCTATATGTCTCAGCCTATTTCATTGGGGGAGCCTTCCTCTTCAACTTCTTAGGTGTGAGTGGTTCGCCAATGGCATGCTCCACTACGGACCGGGCTAGCTTCATCGGGTCGGATGGATTCTTGGGGGGTAGCTTCTTTTTCTTGGGCACTGGCTTCATTGTGGCTTTTCGTTTGGGTTGCAGCATATGCCCTATCATGCCAGAGACTTAGGGCTTTCGCTACCCCTAGAAAAATCAAACTTTACCAGTACCGAAATCCTGCTCGATGAAGATTCGCTTGACAGGCTATCAACCCTATGTTACATGCTCCGCGACTTTCCTCTGCAATGATGGGTTCCGTGAGCGATGTATCACTCCTTCAGGTGCCCGTCCACTCGACCAACCGAATTCTTGTCCGGTCTAGCTTTATCTTTCAGATTGCCAAGCCATGCAACTTGCGCGATGGCGTTACGTAACTGCTCGTAGTTATTGACAAAAGGAGGGGTTCAGTGAAGACAAAAGGAACGGTCAAGTGGTTCAATGATCGAAAGGGATTTGGGTTTATTCGGCTGGATAGCGGAGAAGATGTCTTCGTCCATTACTCCGCGTTGCAGGGCGACGGCTTCAAGACCCTCAAGGAAGGAGAAAACGTGGAGTTTGACATTGTTCAAGGAGCCAAGGGGCCTCAAGCGGCCAACGTTCTCAAGTCAGTGATCGCCGCATCTTAACATAGACCCGTCTCATCGTACTCGGCTGGAGAGCCGGTCCTCCGAACAAGAGGGACGGTCTCTTCTGCCGATCTGTTCTCCCGTTTGATTCTCCCATTTTCTAGACAAAACTTATTGAGACTGTTAGCGTTTGACTGTTCCGTTTGTGGAGGAAATGGTTGTGCCACCGGATCGCAGTCGCGTTCTTCAACAAGCTCAACTCCTGGCTTCCCGTGGACAGTTTGAAGCGGCGATTGCCGAATGGAAGAAACTGGCCACGGAACTGCCCGGCGACGGGAGTATTCATAATTCCATTGGAGATTTACACCTGAAGCGGAACGTTCCAGGGGAAGCCGCCACGGCGTTCCTTCAGGCCGCATCGGCATTCCGAGCGGAGGGTGCTACCCTCAAAGCGATCGCTGCCTTCAAAAAAGTCCTCAAGTGTGATCCCACGCGCTACGAGGTCTATCGTCACCTCGGCGACCTCAACGTGGAGCGAGGACTGATCAGCAGCGCGGTTCAAGATTATCTCACGCTCGGGAAGTACTATTTGAAGGAGCGTCGAGGTAAAGACGCACTCGAAATTTACAAGAAGATCGTCATTCAGGATCCGTCGAATCTCAATGCACAACAACGCGTCGCCGAACTCTGTGTCCAGGAAAACCAGCAGGATGAAGCGACCAAAGTATATCTGCAGCTGGGCCGCGAACGATCGGCGCAAGGTCGATACGATGAGGCGAAGGACGCCTATCTTGCCGTGCTGAGGATCGATCCGGTGAATGGTGAAGCGGCTCAGTTTGTCGAAAGCATCAAGAAAGGTGGGACCGGATCGGTCAATGCCGTTAAGCCAGGTTCTTCTGTACCGACGCAGAAATCGTCTGAACCGCTCGACCTCCTGACCGAAGCGATCCGGCGTATCGACGAGAAGCAATATGCCGGAGCAGAAGCGATCTTGAACCAGATGCTTACGCGGGAACCTGGCAATCCGCAAGTCTGTCAGCTCCTCGCTCGATTGCACTTGCAACGAGGGGATGTGCAAGTCGCACTGGGCGAGTATCGCTTCTTGGCAGGAGCCGCGTTACGGGCCCATGACCTCGGGTTGGCCGAATCACTGATTCAGGAGTTTCTCTCTGCTGAGCCGAACTCAGTCCCCTTACTGGAACTGAACGGTGAACTCTATGAAGAAAAAGGAGATCATTCAGGCGCAGCGCTTCAATATGCAAAGGCGGTTGAGCTGTTATTGGAACATCCTGAACCGGGAATGGAAAGCCTCCACGAAGAACTCTTTGAAAAAGTGAGGTCACTGTCCACCGATGATGCGATCGTGAATCGGTTGGCGGCGAGGATAAGAGGAGACACTTCGGCAGACCCGGGAGAATCCGTACAGATTGCTTCTGAACACGAGGCACGGATCAGTGCTCCTTCTTTAGGCCAGAGTGGTGAATCGACTGAGACCGACGGGAAGGAAGATCCGGCGAACGGTCTGGAGGCACAGACTCAAGAAATCCAAGGATTTTCACTTGTTGGGGCGGAACCTGACGACGTGAATCCGTTTGACAGGGATCACGAGTTGCCAGTCATGAGTGAAGTCCGCGAGCAGGATGTTCATAAAAAGGAAGGGACACAGGTCACACCTGCATCGACCACGCAGGTGTCGGCGGTTGCCAAGACAGCGCCCCCGTCGCCAACGGCCTCGCATCAGGAGGGAAGTCAGCCGGTTTGTGCGCCATCAACTGGGGAGCCAACCTCTGCGACAAAGGACAGGAGACAGGAGTCCAAAGCGACTCCAGCACCAGTCCCACATCCGACGAAGTCGGCCGTTGATCCGCCATCAAGCGACCTTGCTGCTCCAGAGATGCCATCAGTTGCTCCCACGTTGGCGACAAAGGAACCCGTTGGGCCGCCGCCAGACCATGAAGCACACTACACGCTAGGTGTGGCGTATAAGAATATGGGACTGTACGGAGAAGCGAAGGAAGAGTTCCACGTGTCGATGAACAGTGATTCGTTCTATCTCGATTCAGCACTGATGACAGCGGTCTGTCTCAAGGAAGAGGGTCAGATCACTCTCGCTATTCTCGGGCTGGAGACGGTCTTGGCTGATCCACGATGTGAGGGTGCGAAGGGGCAAGCTATACGGTATGAGCTGGGCTTACTGTATGAAGCCGAGGAACAGTGGGAGAAGGCCGCACATGCCTTCCAGTCGATTCCTTCGTTCCATGACGTCCCCCAGCGTCTGGCAGTCTTGAAGGGGAAGCAAGGAGTAGGGGACGCCGGTTTTCGGTACGCCGCGTAGGGTGCCGCGCCTTTACTCTCTCATCCCTCAGTTCACCGGATTCATAGCTGATCGGCCTTCCAGTACAGCTGCAATATTGTCGAGACAGATCAGTCCCATCCGAACACGCGTCTCGAGCGTGGCCGATCCGAGGTGAGGAAGAAGGACGACATTCGGCAGTGAACACAGAGCAGGGGCGATCGTCGGTTCGTGCTCATAGACATCGAGTCCCGCGCCGGCGATGGTCCGTGCCTCAATCGCCGACAGCAAGGCCGTCTCATCGATGACCGGCCCTCGTGAGGTATTGATGAGAAAGGCTGTCTGCTTCATCCGAGCGAGTTCACGTTGGCCGATCAGGTGATGAGTGGTGTCGGTGAGTGGAACATGAAGTGAAAGAAAAATCGGAGTTTGTGAGCACGTTATCGAGCGACTGCCAGGTCCAGGAAAGACCCGGAGAACTTGAAACAGCATGACGGCTTGCATAGAGTACCGACATTCGAAAACCGACTGCTCGTTGTGCCACTGCCTGGCCGATGCGTCCCATGCCGATAATGCCGAGTGTTTTTCCTGTGATCGGGGCACCCAGTATCTGCGTGGGAGTCCACCCAGTCCACCTGCCGGTTCGAATCCAGGCATCTCCTTCGGCGACACGTCGCGCGACTGCCAACAACAGCGCCCACGTCAGATCGGCAGTGGCATTGGTCAATACATCTGGTGTATTGGTCACGATGATGCCACGCTCAGCTGCAGCAGACAGGTCGATGTTGTTGTGGCCGACGGCAAAGTTGGCGATAATCTTCAGCTTTGACGCGTGGGACAGTAGTGACGCATCGATAGGGTCGGCCAGCGTACAGATCACGGCATCGGCCTGGGAGAAACCTTGCCGTAGCTCCTCCGTGGTTGCGGGTCGATCGACTGGTTCAGCCAGCATCTGATAGTGTGTAGGGATAGCGTCCATCACTGGTTGGGGCAATAGACGCGTGATAAATAAAGTCGGCCGATCCATGGTCGTGTGCATTGTAGAAGAAATCGGAGTCCAGGAACAACGACGGTGGCGGCCCGCAGACCGTCTCGGTTAGGAATAAATCAGGGCGTATGACACCTTCTGCTCCATCATTGATCCAACCGACAAAGAGCCGTGTCGTTGCAAAGGATCTTCGCGCTCTCTTGGGAGTAGAGAAGGTCTTGGACGATGGCCCTGCGCTTACAGCATATGCGGTAGACGCTAGTATCTACCGCGTTCCTCCACAAGCCGTTGTTCTGGTCGAGTCGGAAGATGATATCGCGGCGACGGTTAGCTATGCGGTGTCACGCGGCATTCCACTGACGCCTCGAGCCGCCGGGACGAATCTGACCGGTTCTGCCATCGGGTCCGGCATCATTCTCGATGTGTCACGGATGAATCGAATCCTCGAAGTGAACCGGAAAGAGCGCTGGGCTCGTGTTCAGCCCGGTATTGTTTTGGCGGAATTGAACAAACAGCTCAGCGCGCAAGGGCTCCTGTTTGGCCCTGACCCATCCAGTGGGGACATGTGTAAGCTGGGTGGAATGATCGCCAACAATTCCTCAGGCCCGCATACGTTGCGGTATGGTTCCGTGAAAGACAATATCCAAAGCCTTCGTCTTTGCCTGACCTCATCATCCTGGATCGAGGCTCGATCGTATGGACTGAATGATCCGATGCTTGAACGGTTGTTGACGTCCGTGCCTGCATTGCGCGACGTGCTTGTATTAACCCAGGCTCATGCCGACCTGATTGCCGCCAAACAACCGACCGTCAGTAAGAACAGCTGTGGATACAATCTCTTTGCCGTGGCCGATGGTTTGGCTCAAGGCCATTTCGATCTTCCCAAGCTGTTTGTGGGCAGCGAGGGAACGCTGGGTATCGTCAGTGAAGCTAAGATCATGTTGGCGGCGAAGCCTGCAGCAACCCTGACCGCGCTGATTCATTTCCAGACCCTCGAAGAGATTGGTAGCGCCGTCCCTCGACTCCTGACTCTTCATCCAAGCGCCTTGGAAGTCATGGATGCCAACACGCTAAATTTGATCGGTCGTGGAAATCATGGCATTCCGGATGATGCGGCGGCCACATTGCTTGTTGAATTAGATGCCGATTCGCTCGAGGTCGACCTCCGTGAAAAGGCCGATGCGATGGTAGCCATCTGTCGATCGTATAAGCTGGCGTCGGAACTCACCCTAGCATTTGATGCGTCGCAACGGGAGCAACTCTGGAAAGCCCGGAAAGCCCTCTATCCGACTCTCTATCGATTTGATGCCAAAAAGAAGCCGATCAACTTCGTTGATGACGTCGTCGTACCGGCTGAACGAATCAGCGAACTGATCCGATACTTAGAGGAGTTTTTTGGGGGACAACAGGTGCCCGTGGCGATCTTCGGCCATATCGGCAATGGGAATGCGCATATCGTTCCCCTGTTGGACGTCAACGATACCAGCGACTTCCAGAAGATGGTGCAGGCCTACCAAGAGATCCATGCGACTGTGCTGAATCGGTTCGGCGGCTCGATTTGTGGAGAACATGGCGATGGTCGTATTCGTGCCGGGTTCGTCAAGACCATGTTCGGAGAGGAGCTGTACGACCTCTTTGTGCAGGTCAAGAAGGCGTTCGATCCGGGGAATATCCTCAATCCCGGGATCAAGTTGAGCGAGGCGCCCTTCACCGACCATATCGATTACACGCGACTCTCCAAATCCTGCGCGACCTGCGCGAAATGCAACTCCGTGTGCCCCGTCTACGATGTCTTTCAATCGGAAGACATGAGCGCGCGTGGCTGGTTCGAGATTGTCACAGCCAAAGACTATAGTTACCTCGATTCCAAGCGAGTCATTGAATCCTGTCTGAACTGCAAGTCGTGTCGCACCATCTGTCCGGCCGGTGTGGACGTGTCCGACTTGATTCTTCAGAAGCGAGCAGAGCATCCGAACCGGTTGACCGGCTGGATCTTCAAACGCCAGGCCCACGGAGCCGCTTTTGAAGCACTTTTACGGTTCCTCGGAAGCACACAACACATCTGGGACCGTCCATTGATACGGAAGCTGCTGGATCGAATCACTGCCCCGTTCATGAAGGCCCTGGCTCCAACGGCTCGTCTCCCGCACGATCTCGTGTTGCCGAAACTAGCCCAACGGCATCTACGCGAACGGCATGGGCATTTGATTCCAAATGGGACAGACTCATCACCCTCCAAGACCGTGGCCTATTTCCACGGATGCGCAGCCAACTATTTCGACGACGGAGTGGGCGACGCTGTGATCGAGGTGTTGAAAAAGCATGGGGTGGATCCGGCCTTGCCTCCGCAACGATGTTCGGGAACACCGATTCAAACCTATGGCCATGTTGACTTGGCGCGTGAGGGAGCGCGGTTTAATCTGCGATCGCTGGCTTCCTACGAAACCATCGTGACCGGCTGTGCCTCGTGCACATTGATGTTAAAGGATTATCCGACACTGTTTCAGGATGGAGAGGAACGACAGCAAGCCGAAGCATTGGCCAAGAAGGTGGTCCATATATCAGAGTTCGTCGCTCGCTCAGCTGAGCGTCCTCCTATGGCCAAGACCCATAGGACGACCAAACGCGTCACCTACCATTCGTCCTGCCATCTCAGAGCTGCAGGCGTTACCAAAGAGCCACGACAAGTCCTCTCGTCCATGCCAGGGGTCAATTTCGTTGAGATGCAGGATGCCGACCGATGTGCCGGAGGTGCTGGCACCTACATCGTCAAGGACTACAACACATCGCAGAAGATTTTCGATCGAAAGGCCCGCGCCATCATGCAAACCGGTGCGAATGTGGTCGCCACCAGTTGTCCCGCCTGTATGATTCAGCTCAAGAATGGGTTAGGGGACTCCGTCCAAGTCAAACACGTCGCTGAACTTCTTCAAGACGCCTATCGAGCAGCCGAACGGGAAAAAAACTGAGTCTGTCTCGCCGATGGTGTATAGTGCACACCGCTCTCACCACGAAATGAGCATCGGTGAGTGACTTGTTGAGGATGCAATGGTATCAGTGCAGATATTCGGTCACATGTTACGCGCAGCCGTCGATGAGAGCGAGATCGAAGTCCCCGTAACAGGTCGGGTCACTGTGAACCAACTGATCGAAGCGAACCCGATGCAGCTGGGGGGCTTGCTCCCGTACATCAAAAGCCGCGAAACGCTCATCACGATCAACAAGAAGATCGGCTCGGAGGATTCGTTCATCAAAGACGGTGACATGGTGAAGTTCTCGTTCCAATCTCGTACGTCGTACGACGGGACTAGAGATATTCCTACCTAATTATCGTTCACGCAGCAAACGGTTCTGTATTTAGCTGTCAGGTACGCGGTGCATCTGATGACTCAGGGATCAGCATTGCTTTCCAACGAAGGGAATATGCTTTCTTGGCCTGAAACCGAGTAAGCTTCCGAGACCCTGATATCACGATGCATGACTACTCAGGCTGGACTCCCTTTCCATTGTATGCGCAAGTTCTTATCGCCGTGCTCTTCGGTGCGACGCTCGGCGTCCTATTTGGGCAAGAACCCTATCTGGTAGGGCTACGCAACGAGCAACTCGGTCAGCTCGGTCAGTGGGTGGTCTGGCTGCTCAAGACGCTCGCCGTTCCGCTCATCTTCGTGGCAATCCTCGATTCGGTGCTCAGGGCCTCAATCCCGTTGCATCAGGGAGTGAAGCTGCTCACGATCTGTCTGATCAATGTCTCCATGGCCATGTTGATCGGCCTCGCCATCATGAATGTTTGGCAGCCGGGGAAAGCCTGGCAGGGCCATGTGGAGGACCTCCTGCAAGTAGTACCAGGAACGAATCTTACCCCGACATTCACACCATCGGACCATCCACTCCAAGACTTGCTGGCTTATATTCCCCGTACACTCGCCGATCCATTAGCCGGCCATAACATCATCGGTGTCGTCCTTCTTGCGCTCGGCCTCGGTTTGGCATTGCGGTGGACACGGAGTAAGAGCGGCTCTACGCACGCTGTCATCGATCGTGTGGCCTGGGCTATTGAGTCTGCCTATGGTTGGCTGGTGACTATTCTCTGGTGGGTCATCCTGGTCGTGCCGTTCGCCGTGTTCGGTGTCGTCGCAAGTGTCGTTGGCAGATCAGGGATCGAAGTGTTCTCCGTGCTGTGGGTCTTCCTCGCGGCCATGCTTCTCGGTCTGGCGGTGCATGCGTTGCTCTACTATCCATTCGTTGCCTGGGTGGTCGGAAAGAAACCGCCGACGGTGTATATCGGACAGGGAGCCGATGCCATCACGACGGCCGTGTCGTGCAACAGTAGTTTGGCTACCGTGCCGGTTACGCTCCGTTGTCTCGAGCGCATGCAAGTCTCGCCACAATCGGCTCGGCTTGCCGCTTGTGTTGGGACGAATCTGAATAACGACGGCATCACGCTTTACGAAGCGATGGCTGCGCTGTTCCTTGCCCACGCACTGGGCTATGACCTGCCGATCTCGAAACAAATCGTGATCGTCGTGGCCTCCATTATTGCCGGCGCCGGTGTGGCGGGCATCCCTGAAGCCGGTATGATCGTACTGCCGCTTGTGCTTTCAGCCGCCGGTCTTCCGGACCAGGTCATCCTCGCGGCCATTCCCTTGATCATGACCGTGGACTGGATCATCGCCCGCGCCCGCTCCGGCGTCAACGTCATGAGCGACATGCTCGTGGCCATCCTGCTGGACACGGGGCACTCGAAACCTGAAGCAGTCCCCATCGTCGAGCAACGTCAGTAAATTGATCTCCAGTCAAGCAAGCTGAGTTGTGTAACCAGATTGACGGGTAACACTGCTCCCTCTTCCGTAACCTAGCTTCAGCACGTCTCAGCATCAGCATAAGCTGCAAATTGATCGATCAGTACACGAGTTTCTCGTGTAACCAGGCCAGTAGTTCGTGCGTCACCTGTTCCGGTTTATCTTCATGGACGAAATGCCCGGCATCTGCCATCCTGACGACTGTCAGATCGTTGACAAACTCACTGAGCCCATCGAGGTTCTGGGCCACAAGCGCATGGTCTTGGAGTCCCCAGATCACGAGCGAGGGAATATCGATCTTGGGATACCCCAGCCTGCGCTGACGAATGCCACCTCCACCTCGGAGTGCGGCTCGATAGTAATTCACCATGGCGGTCAGTGCGCCAGGCTCGTAGGCCTGCTTCCGGTACGACTCCATGACATCGCTCGGCATCTCATTGTGATTAGGCGCCATGCGCTCAAAGATCTGCCCGATGATATAACTATGCCCAGCCGATAAGGCTGCCTCCGGAAGCCATGGAATCTGGAAGAAGCCCATGTACCAAGAGCAGAGAAATTGCCGCCAGTGCCGAACCTCTCGTTCAAAACAGGCAGGGTGGGGCGCATTCATAATAACTAGGGCGTCTACACGACCGGGGTGCCGCATCGCATAGTACCAGGCGATGATTCCACCCCAGTCGTGCCCGACAAGGATAGCCCGTTGCACCTTCGCGGCATCGAGGAGCCCGCTGACATCATCCATCAACAATTCTATGGAGTAGGCTTCAATACCGATTGGACGTGCAGTCCCGCCATATCCGCGAAGGTCAGGGGCCCAGATCCGATAGCCTGCCTGCGCTAACGGCTCAATCTGATGCCGCCATGAGGCTGCCGACTCCGGAAACCCATGGAGGCAGAGGACCAGCCGATCTCCGGTCCCGGCCACGGTCACCCGAAACGACAATTGGTTGGCCGGAATATGGGAACATGACACGACCTTGACGCTGGGGTATTTGGGGGTCAGGTAGCTCATGCACAAAACTTTCGAAATCGCTGGCCAGATCTAGAAAGCCTGCTATGCTTACCACCATGGAACCACCAAATTGGGTGTATTGGCCAGATCAGGGTAAGTGGCGCGCCTATCCGGAGGGCTCTCCCGATAGCGAAATACAGGCAGCCTCCTTCGAGGAGCTCCAGTTCCAGATTCAGCGGCTGAACCAAGAGGTCAAAAGACCACATCGAGAGATTTCCCGCATCGAACGACCCAGGCGGATCGTTCTTGATTTGGATGCGCCACAGTATGTCCTGTCACAGGATC
Organism: Nitrospira sp.; assembly: GCA_041742455.1. GTDB lineage: Bacteria > Nitrospirota > Nitrospiria > Nitrospirales > Nitrospiraceae > Nitrospira_D. The sequence goes on from JBGSIO010000008.1 coordinate 55,550, forward strand.
AAGGCAAGTGGCATGGGCATCTGCTGGGCTATCCCGAACACTCGGCACAAGGGGAGTCTTTTGACGAAGTGCAGTTCAAGCTCAGCCAACTCTGCCGCAACCTGATCACCGCCAAACAGCTGCCCCTACGAAAAGCAGCCTGATCAAGAGTTCGTTCGGAGCTCTATTCGCTGAGATTTTTCGCGGATAGGGCCAACTCGCCTTCTGGTTGAGAATCGTCTCACAGACCGTTATTCCATCACCCGATGTCGTACACGATACCTTCCCGAAAATGTCTCACTAGGTTCGAGCCGCTTCAGTCCCCATTCTGGATGGTTGAAGGCATCTGTTGCACAGGTCATCGGTTCGATGGCAAGTGCAGCGCGCGGCGCATCTACGATGGCATCACCCGTGTATACGACGACTGCGGAAAAGGCCGAATCCATCATGATGTCGATCGCACGCCCGTTTGCTGCATGACGAAGAGAGGCGGTGGCTGTACCCGCTGCATCGCGTTCGAGGTGCACATAACAATGATTGAAGCGTTGCTGACCAACCGCACGAAACTGGCGATAATCCCACGGCGTGCCGGCCACGTCCATAATGGAGCCTGTGGGGGCAAGTCGTTCGTTGAATTCCAAGTAACCGGTCCCTGGTATCTGGGCCTCAGCTTCATCGATCAGAGACGTCCCAAGAGATAAAGTCAAATGTTGGGTATGAAACCTTTGGGAAATAGCTCTACCTGATGGTCCCTGTTGTCTGAGCGAACCGCTCACACCTTCTTCCTCCGTCCCTTCCTGGAGGGAGGAGAGAGAGTCCACTGTCTCACTGAC
>JBGSIO010000009.1:0-15965 GCA_041742455.1 Nitrospira sp.
CGTTGAGCACCTGCAAATTGTCGAGCGTCACGTTGCCGCGTGGTGTCGGCAAACACGGCTCGATCTGGCGATACTGGGCGGCGGTGATTTCCATGTCCGCAGTATCTCATACGAATGACCATTAGTGTTAACAGGCCCTAGGGAAGGGGGAGCGATGGCGTTATCGTGTCAGGAGTCGCTCAGTCGGTTGATGAACCGCTCGCTATACCGTTCCCTTCGCTCTTCCGCTCATCTTGCGCGAGGGACTCCCGAATGCCTGTCTCGGTTGTGAGCGGAGGACCAGGAATCCGGTAGTGCTCTGCGGCCCAAGTTCCCAAGTCCGTGAGCTGACAACGCTCGGAACAGAATGGGCGCCAGGGGTTTCCTTCCCACGTCGTGGGTCGATGGCAGAGGGGACAGCTCATGGATGTAGTGTAGCGTGGTGGCCGGATGAAGAGAAGTCGTGGCGAGGTCGGTCAGTCTTGGATGACCGATCGCGGTCTGGCGAGATGGAGCAACCGCTGCAATCGGCTTCGATCCAAATCCGTGAGGTGTAAGAACTCGACACCGAACTCGCCGTGTTTCACCCATCGAACGGCGGCGGAATGGACTGTAATCGGGACGGCCAAGTCAGTCGCATGGATCAGCAGTTTGACTCCGGTTCCAGGTGACATCGAAACCGTGCTGGTGACCGCACAGCCACCGGCAGAAATATCGAACATCGTGCCTTGGCGGATCTCGGTATGCTCGGTGGTGGAAAAGAGGACCCGCAGTTCAACGGGAATTCTTGGATGTTCTCGACATTCGATCATGGTGACCTCCACACGTGAGCGAAGCGTCTTAGAGTAGTCCGCGATCGACAGCCACTGATCTCCCTGGAGGGATAGTATAGATCAGGAGGTTTTCCATGGCACGCATTGAGGAAGAATTTGCGTGGTTGAGCGGCTGCCGATCACCAAGCCGTACCTAGTGCTAGCGGCGGGGTGTTGGTTGGGTTTTCTCAACCCTGGCCCATGCATCTTTGAGAGGCACGGTTCGGTTGAAGAGGAGGGACTCAGGTGATGATTCGAGATCGACACAAAAGTATCCTTGCCGCTCGAATTGAAAGCGGGAGCCTGGCGCGGCTGAAGCAAGGCTTGGCTCAACCACGCACCCGCTGAGGGTTTCAAGAGACTGAGGATTGAGTGAATGGGTCCAGTCCTGATCGGTCTGGCCCTTGGCCTCGTCAGGGAGCAGGAGCGGATGGTAGAGGCGGACGGTGGCCTTGAGCGCATGTAAAGCCGATACCCAGTGGATGGTGGCTTTCACTTTGCGCTGTTCGTGTGATGAGCCACTTTTTGTCTCAGGGTCGTACGTACAGTGTAGTTCAGTGACCGCCCCAGTCTCAGGATCCTTTGTCACGCTCACACATTGAATGATGTATCCATAGCGGAGCCGGACCTCCCGGCCAGGCGCAAGGCGGTAAAACTGCTTCGGTGGATCCTCACGGAAATCGTCCTGCTCAATGTAGAGTGTCCGTGCGAATGGAACCTTCCGAGTTCCCGCGGCGGCATCTTCAGGGTTATTCACGGCGTCAAGTTCTTCGACTACGTCATCCGGATAGTTGTCGATCACGATTTTCAACGGTCGGAGGACCGCCATGACGCGCGGCGATCGTTTGTTCAAGTCCTCTCGGATGAAGTGTTCGAGCAACTGCATCTCGACGACGGCGTCGCGCTTGGCGACACCGATGTGGTCGCAAAAGGCGCGAATGGCTTCCGGCGTCACACCTCGGCGACGAAGGCCCTTGAGTGTGGGAAGGCGAGGGTCATCCCAGCCAGCCACCAGTTTCTTGGAGACCAATTCGAGCAGTTTGCGCTTGCTCATCACGGTGGAGGTGAGATTGAGTCTCGCGAACTCGATCTGCTGGGGACGATGCGGAGCTTCTGACTCTGCCACGACCCAATCGTACAACGGTCGGTGGTCCTCAAATTCAAGGGTGCAGAGGGAATGGGTGATCCCCTCGATGGCATCAGAGAGTGGATGGGCGAAATCATAGGAGGGATAGATTCGCCATGCGGCTCCCGTCCGATAATGGGTGGCGTGCCGAATTCGATAGAAGATGGGGTCGCGCAGATTGATGTTAGGCGATCCCATATCGATGACGGCGCGTAAGACGTGAGTGCCATCCGCAAACTCTCCGGCTCGCATGCGTGCAAAGAGGTCCAGGTTCTCGTCCACAGACCGAGTTCGATAGGGGCTGTTGCGACCAGGCTCTGTCAGCGTTCCACGGTACTCGCGAATGTGGTCGGATGAGAGGCTATCAACATAGGCCTTGCCTTTCTGAATCAAAACAACGGCGAACGCGTAGAACTGCTCGAAATAGTCGGAGGCATAGAACATTTTCCCGTTCCAATCGAATCCCAGCCAGCGGACGTCTTCCCGAATGGCCTGGACATACTCCGGGTCCTCGGTGGTGGGATTCGTATCGTCGAACCGCAGGTGACAGACTCCCGCCGGTGTCTCGTTCGCAATTCCAAAATTCAGGACAATGGACTTGGCGTGCCCGATGTGGAGGTAGCCGTTGGGTTCAGGAGGAAATCGTGTGACGACCCGACCAGCGTGTTTGCCGGATGCGCGATCGGCGGCGACGATGTCTCGAATGAAATTCGATGCGGTTGTGGACTCGGAAGCCATCAAAAAGTCTTCTGTGGTGATCTACGTTCGGTCATGAGGACAGATGAATCGCACGAGGGAGTTCTATCATAGACTGGCTGAAGAGAGAAACGGGGAATGCTTACGTGGATGGTTCAGCAGCGGAATGGTCCGGTGGCGGCATGACGCTGAAATCCTTTTGTGCGATGAGATGGCCTTCCATGCGCAGCCGAAATTCATATCGCCCCGGCGCGGGAAAAATGAGCAAGGGAACGTTGATTCCGAAGTCCGAAATCTGGAGCCGATCGCCGATGTCGATGTTGGGAAGGGTAGCCCGGCAGACGAGTTGCTCCGCGTTGAGATAGATCAAGTCGATATCGAAATGATACAGGCCCTCTGCGTCGGTTAGGCAGAAGTAGAGCCCCATCTGCTGATGCTGAAAAGGAAATGAAGGCGCCTGGAGATGGGTGAAAATTCCGATCAAACTTTTCTTTTTCGTTAAACTGTCTTCGATGACCTGGTCGCAGACGAGGAAGGCTTGCACGGTGGGTTTGGGAATGTCAGTCATGGCGCTTTTCTAGGGATATGGAATGTCGACGGCCACATGGATCTTGTTGTTCTGTGAACAGGAAGCCAAGCCTTTGGTATCGCGGCAGGACTATGTATCTGATCGCCCACCGCTGGTGCCGAATCAATAAAGAGGCTGGGGAGTTGAGCTCGAGACACGTTGAATAGAGGGTGAACCAGGTCACCCTAGGATGGCTGGTCCACCACGACTTTCGACGATGTCTCCAAATAGCGTTCTTCCGGAGCCAATCCGACAGTAGTGGGGGGTGATTTCCACCTCCACTCCCCGATGCGAGTAAAACCTCCCGAACAAGAGAGCGACTTTGTGTTCCGATGTCATCGCTGCGCTGAGAACGATCCCACCGGACTGTAGATCCATCAAGCGAACCGATGGACCATCGACCGACGAAAGGCTCTGCCCAAGGTGAACCTCGACGGCAAATCGCTCTCGCTCGTTCAGCGTGAGAACATTACGGCGGAGATGGGCGATGCGGGTACCGTGTGCGTCGTATAGGTCGAGAGTGATGAGAAATGGCGCGTGCTCACGGTTTGTCTCAATGACGACTTGCTCTTTTTCATGAATCTTGACGACGCCGTTGGTGCTTCGGAAGATATTGGATCCAATACACAGTTCGAGTCCTGGCCTGGTGAGGGCTCCACCCGCTGCGGGGTGACCTAATGGACCGGTCCTGCGAAACACCGCCGGTTCATCCATTCAACATCCTCAATCCTCAGTGCCCATCCGGTTGTTCGGAGTTGGCGTAGCACAATAGGCAGCTTCATCTAAAAATTTTTTGAACGCTATGCTTTCTGGTCGTTCCTGTCAAGACTCGCCATGGCAGAGATAGACAAGTATTTTGGCCCCCTGCAAACGGCCCAGCTGGAAAGCGCCGATGTGCGCTCTTCCGGTGGGGTAGCGCTTCATTGCAAACAGAAAACCGCTTATGCTACGGTCCAGCTCTCGGGCAGTTACAGGATGGTCCCATCGTCTAGCCTGGCCTAGGACGGAGCCCTCTCAAGGCTTAAACACGGGTTCGAATCCCGTTGGGACCACCACTTTGTTTTTATTGAAGTTTTAGGCTCCTGGTTTGAGGAACATGCGAATGTTCCTCGAACATGGATTCCTCCTCGCTCCGAAAACTCTCCAGCATCTGCCGTGCGGTTCCTCGTAAAACGACACCGCTTGTTTCAGTTGTGCCGGACGAATCATCGTGTAGATCTGCGTGGTATCGATACGCGCATGGCCGAGAAGCGCACGCACTTGCTCCAGATCGTGGCGCCGCTCTAAGACTTCCATTGCGACACCATGGCGCAGATCATGTGGCTTCAACATGGGATAGCCGATCATCCGTCCATAGAGTTTGCACAAGCGCCAGATGTTTTTCCCAGTCATCGGAGCACGATGCTTCCCGATGGACCGACGACCCCACACGGACCAGAAAAGCGGCGTCTCCGGGGTGAGTGTTGTGACGGACGGCGTGAGAACCTGCGCGACATACGCGTGCAGATACCGCATCACAGGTTCAGGTAACGGAATGTCTCGTGTCTTTCCGCCCTTCACTCGCACACGCCGCAATCCCCAGAGCCCGTCCAAGTGTCGAGCTTGGAGGGTTGCCACGGATTCTCGACGCATACCCGAGAAACGCAGAATCAGGAAGATCGCGACATCACGAGGCCGCTGCCGTTTTCTGGCCGCTTCGATCAATGCATCCATCAGGGCCGGCGTCGGCACCTGCTTAGGCGGCTCGATCCGATGCGGAGGCCGATCCATTCAGGCGATGGGATTCGCTGGTAAGACCTCGCGCTTGACCAGCCAGGAACACAAGCTGGACAACGTCGACTGTCGGCTTCGGATTGTGCCGAGTGTGAGATCACGTGCAGCCATCTCATCCATCCAGTCCTGAATCACCGCCTTGGTCAAGTCGGAGAGTCGTGCTACTCGTCCAAAGCGTGCGCGTCCGAAGACGAGAAACTGCTCCAAATTCCAGCGATAGGTCTGCACTCCTCCTTCCGTCTTCCCTCGCTGTTTGAGTTGGTACTGACAAAACTGCTCCACCAATTCCGCTAACGGTCGGGTCATGACAGCCCCCTTCCGGTCCCTGCCACGACTACGACTTCGCCGAGCGGCAGTATGCGGAGGGACGACCCACCCGTCAAGCGTGGAGGGGAGCAGTTCTGTAGCTTCGTCTGTGGGCACATCTGGGGCTGTCATCATTCTACGTTCCAAAAACCGGGGGTGTCCTGCGATACCCCCGTGCCCCCGTTTCGTGCTCGCGTCAGAACGCCAGCGGTTCAGTGGCGGCTGCGCTTCGCGGGGAGCAGCGGGCCAACCCTCCTGCCGCATCCAGGTTTGCCTCCTGCAAGGCGCTGCGCTCAGCGACCGGGATTGTTCGTTCCCTGCCCGGACTGGTGGTAGGGGCAGGGAACGTGTTGAGTTATCGGACCAGGGCCTTCAGTTGGTCTTTCTCCAACTTCGTTCCGAAATCCCGTTCCAGCCGGTCGGCCATCTCCTGCCAGGTTCGGCCAGCGGCTTTCATCTCCTTGAGCACGGTGAGGGCGTGTGCCAAGGAGTGGTCGTTGTGATCTCCTTGGTGGTCGCTTTCTCTTCCAAAGGCCTTGGTAAGTGTCTGGCCGAGGCTGTTAGCGAGCGCCTCTTTGTTCACCGATTCGTTCGAAGGGGTGACGGCGTGCCTTACTCGCCGAGGCTTGTCCCAGTAAGGGCTCTTGCAACCGGGACACCGAACCGGCTTTCGTGGCTGGCGAGGCCACCAGGCTTTGCCGCAGCGCCGACAGTGTTGTTGGTGCAATCCGCCAGACGAGTCACTTCCCGATAGGAGTACTCTCGAGGGAGCAGTGTTTTGTACTATACGCTTGGGAAGACTCATGAATTGTTGTCTGGAAATAGCGCCCCCGTTTGACTAGGCGGGGGCTGTGCCTCGATGGGCGGTCGGCGTGCGCCGCTCGCGGCGCATCGCCGGGCGCTCCGATAGGCCTCGGCCTGACGTTGCATCACCCGATGGACTTCCTCCAGGTCGAACCGGAGCGCGGTCTTCACCCGAATCGCCGGGAGGTCTCCTCTCCGGTAGGCCCGTCGAATGGTATCGGTGCTGACCTGTAGGAGCTCAGCCAATTCTCGAACCGACACGCGGTGATCGTGGGGTATCCCCTTCATGCTCCTCCTCCGTAACTACGACGCATGGAACAGCAAAACCTGTGTGCCGCCAGTGGCGAGCGTAGCGGACTGCGAGAAGGAAGGAAATTAGGCAGGGAAGGGACAGGAGAGGTCACCAGGGGTCAGGAATGGTCACCTCGTTCTCAGGGAGACCACTCACAGAGTGCTCCGTCAAACGCCGAAGAGCCGCTCCTAGACTGACCAAAGTCGAGCATGTGAGTATTGCGAGAGGTACAGGTCGACTGAATTTCGATGCTGCTCAGAAAATATTTTCAGGGGGAGGCGGAGGAATATGGCTCGGCATGCACTGCGAGGCAATTCGCTACTACCGCCTTTACGCTGGTCTGGGACAATCCAGTCGACGCCGACTATGATTGGCTATGAAATGATGGTTCTGGCCTTGTGAGGTCAGGTGATTGCTTTTTCGGAGTGCCGAACGTTGACTGTTAAGTTAATTGGTATACCCGTCCCACGGCCGGCGGGGTGATCGCTTTGCGCACAAAGTCTTCCCGCACTTGTTCTAATCGACGCATGATGTCGGCGGAGTAGTACGCCTCTCCGCATTGCGAACAAGCCTCGGCGTCGACGGTCACCAGGAGGTGATCGTTCCCGATCTTGATTTCCGCCTCCACTTTCTTGGCTCTGACATCGCCGCGCTTACAAATGACACATGTCATCGCACTTTCCTCCGTCGCCAATCAGCTTCCCATCGCGCGGGATCTGGCTGATAGACCGTGATGATGATCAGTCGGCCTTCGTCCACGACTGGCGCGCACACGACGTGCAAAGGTCTGCCTTCCTGGGTGCGTCCAAAAATGAGACAACTCGGATACGGTCCGTCATCAGGATACTCCTCGATGATTCCACCAGAGTCAAGCACCCCCAGAATTTCGTCAACGGAGATGCGGCCCAATGGCTCCGTTTCCATCTCCCGGCGGGCGTGATCTGTAAAGCGACAACCCTGGACGCACTGACGAATCGTATCATAGTTCATGCGGCGTTGGCGCTCCTCCACACATCAGATGATGCTTCAGTGCTGTGGGAGAGAGCATCGTAGCGGATGTTTGCTCAAAATGCATCCAGCCTCAGAAGGCGAAATCTTGCGGGGGAGGGTGAAACGTGGTACCGTCACCGCATGACGCAGCTCGCCCAGAAACTCGACAAAAAGCTCGCCTCCTGGCGACCTGAGGTGGCCGCTCAAGTGGAGCAAATCGTGACCGACGTGATCGACCTGGCCGACACCGACACCCTGGATCTGCAGCCTTCGCGAGCCGTCGTGCAAGAAGTGCTCGATACCCTCGATGAACGCCAAACCGGGTGACATCTGGCTGGCCGATCTTGGATTGGCTGCCAAGACCCGCCCCGTTCTTATCGTGTCTCACTTTGACCCTGATGCTTCTCGCGCACTCATCAGGTACGTTCCGATGCCGGTGTGGCCGAACGAAAAGCCCTGAGGGTAATATTCCGGGCTATGCATCGGACTGCGGTTAGTGCGCGGTTAATGGCATATGAGATTACCCCCGGATGCGACTATTGCAGAAGACAAGCTGACGCGGTACTTGCTCTTGCCGCAAGCACGAGGCGACAAATCGGCTTTCTTGGCACAGGCGGGGTATGGACAGGAAAAAATGCGGCACTTGCTGCGCGACTTGCGCACACAGATTCTACCATTGGAGGCACAACGACTGGAATCAAACAAGTTCGGCCAGTACTACGAAATACGAGGCATGCTGACTGGCCCAAGCGCTGTGAGACTGCCGGTACGCACCATCTGGATGACCGAACACTTGTCGGGCGTCACGAAGTTCGTTACACTCATTCCAGACACGCGGAGGACCGGATGAAGTTTCAACTCTACACTGATGTGGCACTGAGGTCCGATGTGCCGGAGCATCGTCTCCGCCGCGGGGACATCGTCAAACTGGTCGACCATCACGTGGCCCCTGATGGCACAGAGGGGTACTCCATCGAAGTCTTCAACGCACTGGGCGACACGATTGCTGTCACCAGCGTCCCTGCCTCCGCCCTCGAAGCCCTCCGCCAAGACGAAGTGCTTTGCGCGCGCACGCTGTAACAGGCGGTTGCCTGTCCCACTGGCTCCCCTTCCCTACGACTAACTCGGGAATCCGCTGAAAATGGGCAAGCAGAACGCGAGCCGGTTGAGTTCGGCTAGATAGCGCCCCGTACAAGGAGTGTTACCTGTGGGTGCTGTTTCAGCAGTTCGAAGAGGATATCCATATCGAAGAGGGTGGAGGCCTGAAGCATCAGACTGCGGGTTGGCGGAAGAACCGTCGGCGATCCAAGGCAATGGTTTCCCCTTCTGCGATCTGGTCGGTCGTCAGGCCTTGATAGACCTGTGCCGCTCTCCGCAGAATTTCGTCCGCGCTCACCACCGCCGTAGTGTCCACAGTAGCTTGAACCTCCGCTTCGTCAGTGAGGGCGAGTGGTTCCAGCGGCTGTAGCACGCCATCGTGGTACCGCGCTTTGATAGTTTGGCGCATGGTCGTCACCCTCGCAAGAAAGTCACCAGCCCAATCTCATCCTAAATTCTGGGGAAAGGAAACGTAGAGAGGCGCACCTACTCATCGCAATGAGAAGTCAGGGCTGATCCCTAAGTGACCAGCGACAATTCAGATTTTCCCCATTTCCTGCACCCACGCATTGACGGAGCTGCCCGCAATAGGTGCTAAATCAGTGGGGAGTGTTCATCTGGGACAAATCCCGTATAACATGCTGGACTGCAGCCAGGGCACTATATGTTGTCGCGAGATCACATTTCTGCTGTAAGCGAACCTCTGCGCCCGGATGAATAAAGTTTCTAAAATCCTTCGCCAGAAGTGCTTGGTACTTTGTGTTTTCGGTTATCTTCTTCAGCCTGGTCGCTACATGGATATATTCGTGTGCTTTCCATTCAGTAATATCGGGAGCTGGGGGTCTTTTAAGATCTTTGCTTGCCACTAGCTCATCTATGGCGGTCTGTCTTTCGTTTAGGGTGCATTTAGAAAGAGCCCATAGCAGCAGCGCTTCTACGACTGACCCAGCAAGGACGGTTGCTGCTTTCCATTCACCATTTGAGAGAGCTTTCCTTATTGAAGCCACGTCCTGACCGAGCCCTGCCCTTAACTGCGCATCATCCAAAAAGTCTAGTTCTGTGAATTTGCTCGGAGGATGTTCATCGGGGCACCTGGCCAACGCTCGGCGTATTATCGTAATCGGGTTAATTTTCTGCGAGCCGTGAATCCCATAAACCATCTTGTCACGATGAGGCCACGTTTCTAGGCAATCCTTTAAGACCGTGATTGCGATCTCAAGGTTTATGAACTCCTCTCCCTCGAGAATTAATAGCTCCGATGGTATAGATTCAAACAAATGAATTAACGCCCTTACTTCTCTTGAATTACCCTGACTAACTCCTGCCTTTTTGTCTTCAGATTGGTTTGCAGCCCAAGGGAACATCTGATCGATAGCAGCAACAAGTTGACTGGGTACAACGCGGGGCATGTTTAACTAAGAGAAACGGTTCGTTTAATGCCATACATGGCGGCAAAGTAGACGAAGCTGGACTTGTCATAATCAGGGCGTACAGCGGCTTCGAGTGGTTCAACGATAGTGCAGTATAGGTTTGCTTGCCACTCGTCAACCACGTTCAGTACCAGTCGTTTTTCCAGTAAACGCTCTTTACCCAGGGTATATACCTTTTGAAAGTGATGAGAGATCAATCTGCGTGCATGGTCAATCAGTCTTACTGAATCATATTCGCCGCAACGTAAACGCTTAAAGTCTTCAGCAAAGGACTCTCCATGATCCTTCTTCCACGCAGTCAATTCGATGCATGCATCCAGCATATCTTTTGATGCCCAAGAATCGAGCAAGGTTGAAACCAATTGTGCCTGGGATGCCATCCAGATAGATTTTACTGACCTCTGGGCAAAATAAGCTGAAAACGCTGCTGCAAGCGCTGAAATAACTAACAGCAGGGTAGAAAGAGTTATGGCGAAACCTTCCAATTGTGGATGCCTCAAATTTCTCTTATTTTTAAAGCAGGAAGTCGTCTGTCGTAGAACCGGGGCGTATTGTAATAATTTCGTTTGCTTATGAGCAATAGAAAGAATGATTGGGGGCTCCGTCAATCGCCTGGCTAGCCGAGAACATTGCCATCCTTACCGCGAAAAGACCTCCAGGATTTCATCCAGCGAATGGATGGTGCCCAGCAGCGTCGGGCTTCCGAACTGCTTGTTGTGGCGGTTCTCATTGATCCGCTCCAGCCCGATAACCAGGTTGTTGAAATCGTCCAGCTTGGCGGTCTCGAAATACGTGATGAAGTCGAGGTCGTCTAGCCCGCTTGAATGATAGAGCTTGCGCTTGACCGTCTTAAGGTAGGTAACAGTAGCGTCCGCGTGCTCTTTCATCATAGTGCCCCGTCCGTCCTGTGCCGTGATCCACCATTCCGCGTCCTTTCGGATCGGTACGACGATCACATAGGACTTAGGACCGGGATCTGGCGGGGTCTTCATCGCCTCTTTCAGGTCGTCTGAAAAGGCCGGCACATAATTGGCCATTTTGGTAATGCCGTTAAACGTATGGGTGTTTTGTAGATACTTCCCGAACGTTGTCCCCATCAGGTCCACGAGGAAGTTCTGGTTGTTCAGCATTTCCATAGAATGAACGCGGACGAAGAAGTCCGCTTTCTCGGAAAGCCCACGAAGGAGATAGGTATCGGCCGTAACGGTGTCGGCATGCTTCTGGAAGATGGCCTTCACTTCCGCCGCGGCCGAACCTCTCGCCGCCTTGTCCAGCTTCCACCAGTCTCCATCTACCTTGAACACTGCAAAACTCCCATAGACGCCAGGATCTTTGAGCAGCTTCTCTCGATCTGCTGCAGCCTGAGCTGTATCCGCACAAGACCAAGCCAGCAGTCCGACCATGACAACTGTGAGAATACTCCTACTCCGCATTGGTGCCTCCCTTTTGCCGCACATGGACCATCGTTCTATAAGCTATCGTCGACCAATGTTCGATTTTATTACAGGGTAAGGTCGTGATCAGGCTTTCCAGGTCCGGAATCGACCTCGGCAAAAACCTAGGTGCATCTGGAACTTAGTATCTCCATGAAGTCTCTTGTGACAGCATAACTCACAAGGCCACTACCTTCACGAGGGTTTATTGAGGTGCTGAAAAGTAATCTATTTTCATCTGCATGTTTTAGTCGTACTCGTTTCTGACTTGAAGAAAATCATCGAAACCATCAAAAATAAAGGGCGAAGTCGCAGTCAAATTCAAACACGGGTTCGAATCCCGTTGGGACCACCACATCTTCCCTTCATCTTTCCGTGCGTTAGCGACTTTTGGTTGAAGAGTCGCCTCTTCGGCTGAAGTTCTATAGGACAATCCATAGGACAAAAGGGCGGTGTGGAGGCGGGTCACGGCTTCACGAAGCTGTTGATTCCAGCCGAACCCGCCATGGGAATAGGCTGCTGTCATTGACTCGCCGCCAAGCTGATCCTGACCAACTCCGCGTAGGCGGTGGCCCAACAGTGCCGCTCGTACTTCAAGCGGGACGCCGAGGTTTTGTAGCCAAGTCGCAAAGGTATGGCGCAAGTCATGGAAATGGAGATCAACAACCTTGGCTTCCGTCACCAAACGCCTCCAGAAGATGCTAAAGGCGGCAGGAGTCCATCGTCTGAAGATTCTCCCGTCCACATGGGCGATCGCCCCGCGTAGGGCCGCGTAGGCGGCAGGATTGAGGGGGATTTCACGGGGTGTCTGCTTCAGGCGGCTTCGGGCCGGGGGCAAGATCAACCACCAGCCGTCATCCCGCTTCCGCATCCAGGTTCGATCGATCTCTAAGATTTTGGCTTCTCGGAGTCCGGTGTTGAGAGCAACTGTCACGATTCGCCAAAGTTCCGCCGGATCATATTGGTTGGCCTGGATCGCCTTGCGCCGGCGCTCTTCGGCTTTCAGGTTGATTGCCTTGAGCTCTTCCGTCGTGGCGACACGCTCACGAGTCACTACATCGGGCAACTCCACCCGCTTCAATCGATTTCTATCCAACTTGTCAAAGTCCACGGCCAAATTCAGGATCCGCATGAGTACGCTCCACTCACGCCGGATCGTCCATGGCGCGGCATTCGCTGCAATTCGGGCCGTGATGTAGGCCAAGCCATCTTCGGCAGATAGGGAGTCCAAACGACGGTCGCTAAATCGGGGCAACAAGTGCGTCTCAATCACTGATTCAGGCCGCGCAAGGTCAAACCGCGCCTTGACGTGCATGGTTTGCCAGTAGAGGGGAAGAAAATCTTTGAACGTGATCGATGCAGGAGGCTGTACGTCTGTTCTCACGGCTTGTTGGATCTTGGCGATCATCGCGATGGCTGCCGCATCTGCTTGATCCTTGAGCAGGTTATATCCGAGCAGCGGCCTATAGCGTTGCCCCTTCCACCGGAAATACAGATCGAAGGCCATGCCTTTCTTGGTTGGTCTTTTGGTGATCGTATATGTCATGCAGATCTCAGCGGTAACGGGGAGTGCGATGGTAAACATCAGACTTCTGAATGTCCAGAGTGTTGAGGACTGAACCAGAACTCAATGTGGGCACCGGAGGAGCAACAGCCGATGTCTCGATGGGAACGGGCTCGATGCGGCCGATCCGGACCCAGGCCTCAAGCTCATCTTGATCGAACAACAGCGTGCGTGATCCGGGCCGGCGATACCGAGGAATATCCTTCCGTTGGTATAGGGAAGATTTCGACATCCTAAGAAACTGCGCGGCTTCTTGAAGATTCAATGGCTTCATGCCTAGCACACCCAATCGGAAGTTGGGACTTCAGCATTCCTGAAAGACGTCTTCACAATGCGTACCGCTGTGCACGCCCAAAGTTCTCTGATCAAGTAGTTAACCATTACCTAAGACAACCTCAATTTTGCCTCTGTCACTAGCGTGTGTCTGCGGCTTTGCGTACCCGCATCGTTCCAATCCCAGGAAGGACCCGCAAGGTTCTCATCGTTCGGACAGATCCTAGCAACCGGCCGCTCTAATGAGAGTAGGCGAGGATCGCACCCTTTTCCCTTCCAATTTCCCGATGGTCGAACGTGAGGGAAGACGGTCGGTCTACATGGAAGAGGGCTGAAGATTTCCACCGCCCTACTCCGGCTGATGCCTGGCCCCGACCGAGCCCCGAGACTCGGCCGGGAGGGTGTCGGTCTGCCAGGGTGTTGGACCACAGGCCCTGTCCTGTGGCAAAGCAAGGCTCCGAATCGTGCCTTGCTTGTATCTGCCAACCCGACGGGCTGGCGCACGCGTAGTGATTGGCTTCTCTCCATGCCTAAGGGGGTAGGGCTACTGGTACCGGTAGTGGTATGGCTAACGGTACCGCTAAGAGAGTCTCGATGCCTGACTATGAGCATGGGCGTCCTGCCACCACGTCCAACAGTTCATCTATGATCGAGTATTGCGCTGCCATAGGTCGTTTCGTGTCCTTGGCGGTTTTCTCAACCGTTTTGACACGCGCGAGGAAGTATTTGTTGCGGAACACTTGGGTGGACAGTCGAGTGCGACGCTGCGGGCGATGTCCAGCGGCCAATACCCACACTCGGTAAAACTTATAGCCAATGGTCCAGCGATTCATCGGTGGAGCGTTGGCGGCCATAAATAATCGGTTACCCGCAGCCTCTGCGGGGTGAACGATTTCGAAATGAAGAAAGACTTTGAGCCGACTGCCCCACAGCCATTTCTTCTCAGCGCGTAAGAACGAGACGGTGTAATTGCCGGGTGGAAGCAAGGGAGGAAGCTCAGAATCAAACTCGAGCGCGATCTCATCTTCCTTCATGATCTCTCCGGGGCCTTTGCCGGCCCAGTTTGTGTAGCTTGGCGCACAGCTTTGAGGTCTAGAACGTCCTGCTTCAAGTAAATCCGTTGCCCCTTAGCGGTCCTTCGCGTGCTCAGTTGGCCTGCATTGCTGATCTGACGGAGGCGCTGGGTGCTTAGACCGAGGATACTTGCGGCTTCGCCGATTGTCAGAAGTTCATCCAGCATGAGACGAGAATAGGTTGATGAAGGTAACGGCAGGAAGGGATGAAAAGAGGGCGATTTTTATCAGGAGGATAGAAGAGAGCGGTTATTTATCGTGAGGACCGCGGTCGAAGTGGATAACCTCAACATAGGAGGGCGCGCTGAAGGGTCTACCAAGCCGTTGAAGAGCCTTGCAGATTTTGATGTAGCAAGAAATCGCGCCTGTTTCGTTCGGGCCTTTCGAGAGGCCTTGCTGCTTCGCAGAGTCGCGAATGGTCTTGAAGATGAAAAAAGCTCGGTGAACATGATCTGGCGCATGCTTCGCGAGCCAACCCCATTCCTGCTCCGAGAGAGCTTCCTCTTTTGTCAGCATAGTCAATCGGTAGAGTCTGGCATATTTGCGTCGAGTATCCTCGTCCAGCTCTGGCTTTCTTTTCTCAAGGATGCGTTCCAAGTCTCCCTGAGTCGGTTGGCCGGATCGCCCATGCTCTTTGCTCTCAAGACCACGAGCAATAGCGACCAGTGCCGGGACTCGTACCGGTCGGCGGCCGCGTCGTTCGCGGTCAGCCGGTGGACGATAGACATGGGTCCTCCTCCAGAGATCTCGGAGAACGGCTTCCGCCTTCTTCGCAAAAACATTTTCGCCAAGGTCTTCGGACAGCAGTGGAATGAGGTGTTTGTCGAGAAAAGCTAACGAATCACCACCGGGGAGTACGGGGGGCTCGATCCGAGGATCTGGACCAAAGTCGAACAGGGGATGTTGTGTAGTCTCCTGCATAGTTGTCTCCCGATCTAATTGCCGCATGTTTCACTTATTTAACTCTAGGTAGGTATCATCACTTTAGCAAAAGCAATAGAGTCTTTTTAAGAGAGCTTTGCAATGGAGGCTTTATTTGAGGACTTAGTGACATGGAAACTCACTCGTGATCCTCTTGTATTCGTTAACCGACAGTACAACATGGGAGGTTGGAGCTGCCCAGATATCGTTGCGTTAAACTACCGGTATAAGCAAATTTGGGTTGTTGAAGTATCTACAAATGCCAATGCTAAAGACTTGGCAAGAAAAGTAAAAGATAGATATAAGCAATGGTTTGACAAGCTTCGGGATTTACTTGGAGGACCATCTAGCACTGTAATTGATGCATCATGGATTTTTGTCGTTAAGGCTTTTATCCGCCAAGATGCAGTACAAGGATTTCATAAAATTCTCGGCGATCCTTTACCTAAAGACGTTGAAGTGGAAATCTTGGATAACATAAGATTTCCTTGGAATTGGGAGCTAAACTCTTCCTTTTCGTCATCTGATAAACATGAGAACTACCTGAGCCTCACCTTGCGGTTTGCTCAGTCCCCTCCTAAATCAGCCTCCCTGCGAGGCGCTCATGCCCTTCTCGATTCGTACTCACCGCCGCTTCCCTGTGCAATGCGTCTGACCACAGTGAGGTTGGTGCAGCCACTGGGCGTAGGTCACATCTGTTCCAGAGTTTCAGTTTCCCATGAGGGCCCTTGAGAAATGAGCGCATTTGTGCATACCCCCCTTTAGGGTGGTAGATCTCCTCCATGAAAAGGGCGCACAAACGTACCATCCTCTAAGCATCACACCAT
>JBGSIO010000010.1:0-23696 GCA_041742455.1 Nitrospira sp.
GAGGATTGGGGGCTTCGTGTGAAGTGGCCCTCAACAAACGACGCACACAGTTGGCTGAGGCGCGACGATCGCCGAACAATGCGACCCACAGGGCGGGTCGAATACGGCAACAACCGTGTCCAAGAAATCGTGAGCGGTACAGTATCAATCATAGGAGGCGCCGGAGCGAGAAGGAGCATGCTTACTTTGATCCAATTGGCAAATGTCAAACAGAACGAACGATCCTCACGGCCGCATCACGCTCAATCCGACCAAGCGTCGACACTTTCCCATTTCGCTCTTTTTTGACAATCCGCTCAATTTGGACGATTGCGCCGCGATGCCACTCATCAAACGGTGCATTCTGAGGCGAAACTAGACGATCCTGTCGACCAATTTCAGATCGCCCCGTCTCATTGCAGAGCCAGGCCCGCTTCTCACCCTTGAGGTGACGGAGTTCACTCACCACTCGATACACGTCTGCCTGTCTATCCACAATCGTCTTCCCATCTTTGCGCAATAACAGATACGAAAACTTCAACGCGTCTTTGATAAAACCGACCTCGCCGTCAATTTCTTGGATTGATGCCGGCGGTGCCCAAGCCCGCTCTTCATGACACCAATCGTCTGGCTTCACGAGCGCGGGGCAGTTGTTTTCATGAAGACATGGGCTATAGATTGTGCAGCGCTTCTCTTGGAGTAATCGATCACGCACCTGGTGCAACGCTCGGGACGTCTCGCGTAAGGCCGGTTCGACAATCATCATGGTGCCGTTTGCGGCAAGTAACGACAAGGCCTCTTCCACAAGGGCAGTTCGCGCTATGATTGGATCGCTGGCCCCTGTGTGGACCTCATTCAAGGCATTGGCGAGAATGATGAGATCAAACGGAGCCTTCTTTCTTACCGGCTCAGCCCAGGTTCGTCGCTCTAGATCTCCTTCGACCGTCTGTAAGTCAATGTCTCCAAGGCCAGCCGCCCGGCAGTACCCATCCCACAACTGTCGGGTTTGTCTAAGAGCGCCCCTGGACTTATCGGCGGTGGTTACTGATACCACACAGGGCCACCTTCGCTGATACCACCAGTCTAGAACCGCTAGGGCTCCAGTCCCTGGCCCAGAACCAATGTCGAGAACGGAAAACTCCTCGACGGTTTCCGATGCCGGCAGCTCAGTGAGCAACACCTGAATCTTGGCGAGATTGACCGGAAGAAAATACTGAAGGTACGCAGCCGACAGAAGCCGGTCATCTAAATAGATTTGATTCAGCGAATGTCGCTCTTTGTTGAAACGGCGGGACAGTTCCGCTATAGCCTGCACAATCTTCTCGTGCGAAAGTCCTTCTTCTTGAGCAAGCCCATTAATAGCCGCAAGAAGGAGCGGCGAGACCGTAGCGTTGAGGCATTGCATCAGCGTAGTGTATGCTGAGCCTAATACGGAGGACAACCATGACGGATGACATTTTGAAAGCCTATAAAGAGGTCGAATCGGCTGTTGAACGCTACATCACACTGCTGCACGACCATGTCACCATGTTGCAGAACGTTGAGCCACCTGGCTCAGACAAAGTCGTCCGACTAACCGCCGGTTCCAAAGCCATGACCGACAGCGCATCGATCTACCTCTCCTATGCGAAGTACGTGGCCTACGGGATGCCGAACAGCGAGGAAATGATCGAGGACGAGATCCAGGGCTGAACGCTACCTGTTCTAAAAATACAAAGGCCCGCCCGGCTGAGCCGAGCGGGCCTTTGTGCTTTCTCAACAACACTCTGTTTAGATGCTGCGCATAAAGTGAGCGACTTCGTCAGCATTGACGACTCCGCCCATAATTTGCGACATCGCGACGTTGGTAGACTTCTTACCGCTTACACCAGACTCAACTTCGTCCACGATCAACTCGACCGGCATCGACTGTCCACCGTACACGCGCGGACCACCGATGATTTTCGCGTTGGAGAAACCATAGATGGCGGTTGCTACTTCCTTCGCTAGCCAGCCCACATAGTTGAATTCCGGAATGACGATCAACTTGGCCTTGCCGCACAACTGACGGAGTTCCTTCGTCGGGAATGGACGGAGGGATCGGACCTTGATCAGTCCGACTTTCATGCCCTTTTCCTTGCAGAGACGAACCGCCTCGCGCGACTGCGCGGCAGCGCTGCCAGAAGCAATAATGATGACTTCTGCGTCATCGACATTCTCCGCCGTGAGTAATCCGCCCATATACCGATCGATGTATTTACGAGACCGTTCGACGGCCGCCCAGACTTCCTGTTGCCAGACGGCGTGAATGTTGTACGCCATAAAGTTCGACTTCTGTACCGGAGCGTCGCGTGACAGACGCGCAGGAGGATTCTCTGCATCGAGCACAGGAACGGCACCACGCCATGCTTCGCGCGGCGGGAGCTTGATGCCACGATCTTGCATGCGCACATACCCACGGGCATGCGTCACAAAAAAGCCGTCACAGCAGACACCGACGGGCAACGTCACGTCATTCTTTTCACTGATCGTGAAACCGGCCATCGTAAAGTCGAACATGTCCTGCTGGTTCTCGGCGTGGAACACGATCATCCCGCAGTTGAGCAGGTAGGAGACTTCGATGTTGTCCGGTTGAATGGCCAGCGGCGCATTGACGACGCGGCAGGTAAACATGGCCACGACTGGAAGACGGTGGCCTGGCCAGGAGGCGATGCCTTCGAGACCACGCAATGTGCCGGGACCGGCCGTAGCGGTGTAACAACGGACTCCTGCCCGTGAGCCTCCGGCAATGGCCGCCATTACGCCGACTTCTTCTTCGCCACGATAATACTCTTTCACATAACCTTCACCGTAGAGCACGCCGACAAGCTGCATCGTTTCGCTCTGTGGGGTGATCGGATAGGCGATGGCTAAATCCACGTTCGAACGGCGGATCGCCTCCTTGGCTGCTTCGCTACCCGTGATGAACTCTTTGGTCCGCGGCGCTTCATGGAACATATATTCCGGCGTCACGACGCGCTGTCTTTTAGCTTCGCCATGCGGATCTGTTTTTCTATCTGCCTTAGGTACTGCGACGCTGGTAATCGGATCACCTTGTGGATTGGTTTTGACTTCGGTCTCGCTCATGATTACACCTCTTGGCTAGTTCGAGCGTTGCCGCCCGGCCTTATCCTTCCCGCTTCATGTGCTCGGCAGAATGACCGAACATCGCCGCACTACCCGTACCACCAGTCGGAGCGAATGCCATCGGGTTTGTGTGGGTCTTGCCACCATGCACTTTGGACTGCGTGCCGGTAAAGCGGACGTTTTCACCGTTTTCCGGCAACTTGATCCCCATCTCCTCACGGACGCGCTTGAAAATCTGTGCGACACGCTTGATCTTCAGTGTATCGGAGTCTCGGATCGTGAGCATGGCGTCTTCGTGTCCCTGCTCAGCACAGATCGCCATGGTACAGCAATTTGTTCCCGCCCGAATCATCTTGAGGGTGAGATTCGCATAATGGCAATGCACACCGATGAAGATGCAGGCTTCGATCTTATTGCCCCAGATCGTCAGATTTGGATGGTTAGGGTTGATCACTTCTTCAGGGTCGATCTTTGGATACTTCGGCCGATAATCCGGCATCGGGATGACCATGACTTCCGGAATCTGCGCGGCAATTTCCAGCGTCGCCTTCGCTTTTTCCACGGCATGATCGTTCCAGGCCCATAGTAACAGCGGCCCGGGAAAGAGCGTCGCGTTCGGGCTCGTCAGCATCTTACGAGCCATCTCTTCAATAACCACTTCCTCGTTCGGCTCGAGTAATCCGTAGAACAACCCCTGGCCAGGATCCGGCAGCGACACACCCAACTGCGCGGCTGATGGAGGATGGAAACCCGCAGGCCCCGGTACAATGATGCGCTCTCTCGTATCCTGTGTTGTTGCCACTCCCTTTCCCCTTTCCTCGCTCTTATCCGACGACCGGGCTGGCCAAAACGGCCGTCGTGCTCTTTTCGCCGTATGTAATGTTGTCCGTCAACGCCGCCTTCGGCAACTGATCGATCATGATCATCTTAATCGCATTGTTCTTAGCCATGTTGTCACAGACCCACACGCACTGCGCACATCCTTTACAGCGATCTACCGCGACATAGGCCGAGCCATACTTGAATCCCTGATCCTTCCCCATCTCTTCGCTATACAGGATGGTGTTAGCTTCCGGACAATACTGCGTACAAAGTTTACAACTCTTCGCTGCGCAGATTTCAACGCTAATATCGGCTACAAGGTACATGAAGACTCCTTTGTGGCTCGCCTACGCAGTCGCAGTGGCCGTTGCCACTGGTTCTTCTGCGCGTTTGACATCGGGTGCGGCCCACCCATGGTCGACCGCGTAGTTCCATCCCGCCCGCATAACGGCCACGTTTTTGTCGATCAACTCCTGTTTCTTTTTGAACTTCCGTTCAACGACACTGTCGAGCGCGGCAGTTCCTCCAGATACCACAAAGCCTTTGCCGAGGAACCGGTCCTTTACGGCCTGGTCCAACCCCTCCATGCTCGTGAGTCCCGTAATCGCGCCGATACAGCCCATCAGCGCCATGTTCGTGGCAAGATCCATATTCGCCACTTCCAGGGAGATCTTCGTCGCTGGAAAGTAATAGAGCTTTGCCCGAAGCTTTTCCAATTCAGCTGCCTGATCTCTGTGGAGATTCATCGGCCCATCATTGTTGATCAAGGCAACCCCGTCTTCCTTCAGACCGAAGTAGAACGGCATCGTATACGATTTGCCGTGCGTGATGACCTGTGGGTGAAAAATGATGATAATGTGCGGAAACGTGATTTCACCAATCTCATAAATCGGCTCATCTGACACACGGACATAGCTTTCGACCGGCGCCATCCGTTTTTCAGATCCATAGAACGGTACGATCGTGCTTTCCCCACCGGCGTTGATGACGGCCGTGCTCAGGATATGAGAGCCGGTCACGACGCCCTGTCCGCCGACACCTGCCATTCGAATATTGAAGCGTTTCGCCATTGTGAAATCTCCTTACAGCCGCTTAGGCCTTGTTGGGAATCGCAGCAGCTGGCTTAGGAAGGAACTCCTTATAGCCATAGCGCTCGGCAAGGTACTGCTTGGCCTCTTCACTGACATACTCGGTGAACTGGTATCGATCGTTCTCGACCGTCTTCGCATCTTCCATGACTTTGTCGGTCGGAATAGCATATTCGATGTTGCAAGAGGTGTACGCTTGAATATAGGTTGACCCCACTTCACGAGCGATCAACACGGCTTTCTTAATGACACTTTCGACACGGCGTGGATTATTCGGCACGACGGTTGCCACATAGGCACAACCGGCAACCTTGGCCATCTGCAACATATCCATCTTCTCGAACTTCTTCCCAAGCGGGGCCATTTTTAACACGGCGCCCCTGTTCGTCATCCCGCTTTCCTGACCGCCGGTATTCCCATATACCTCGTTATCCAACATGATAGTCGTAAATCGTTCCTTGCGGAACCAGGAATGGAGCACCTGCTGAAAGCCGATGTCCGCCGTGCCGCCATCTCCGGCCATCACAACCACATCTTTTGGTTTGTCGCCGAAACGAAGGCGGAGGCCTCGGGACAATCCACTGGCCACTCCGTTTTGATCACCATAGTTGCCGTAGACAAACGGGATCGCAGCCTGAGAGATGGCAAGACGCCCACATCCGGCCGTCCCAACAGTAATTGTGTCTTCAGGATTTGGAAATGCAACTATGGCGAGTCGGATGAAGAGCGTCATCGCACAGCCGGCACACATGGGGTGCTCTTCCAATACTTCCTTGAAACTCCCCATCTGTGAAACAGTGACCTTCTTTCCAAACGGTCCATGTTCCACCATGTCTCGGTATTCCTTTGGCATGAACTTCTCAAATCCATTGGAAAATTTGACATAATCAAGGCTCATCAGGCACCTCCCTTATATCGTTGGCAACGGCAGACCGCTGCTTATATTCTTTACACCACCAACATGCATCGAAGAAAACGTGGAGACTTGAGGGTTTGAACAATCGGACCACTATCTCTTGATCATCTTGATCATTGAATATTGGGCATCCTAGCAAAGCCGAAAAAAGGCTGTCAATCTTTGCTTCGTCTTTCCTCTCATCCGTCGCCTAATCCCCCTTATGGCCCCTTGCGCGGAGACTTCCAACGAAATCTATATAGATAGTATAACGTCAGGAAAATCAAAGCAACTTCAAAGAGGGCCCAAGGTATCCGAAAGAAGGCCTAGATTAAAATGGCAAGATAGGCCATTCGCCCCAACCGACACACACAAAACCACCACTCTCTCAAGTAACTGCCCAAACCATTCATGACCATATCTTTCATGGCAATTCATGTTTAGAGATTGCCGATCAACCACATTCCGTTTACACTGCAATTCATGACACGACGTGTTCTTATCGCGGGTGAGGATGATACTGGCACCCATGTCGGCGGAGTTCACAAGCGTCCACCGATTCCAGACGACTCACTCAAAGCCGAGTGTCCGAAGTTCATGGCCCACGGCCCTTGTGGAGGTGTGCGCAGGGGTGGGCTGTGCGAAGTCTACCCCGAGATGAAATGCCCCTGGGTCTCGCTCTACATCGAATTGGAGAAGATCGGTCAAACGGAGTGGATGAAACAAGTGTAGAAGATGTGAGGCGTGAAACGTGAAACGTGAAACGAGCGGAATAAACCAAAAAACCACGAAACTGGGATACAACGAACGGCATGCAACAAGCGGCATAATCGCTCCACTGCCTGAAATAGAAACGTTCCCGAATCAGTATAAGGGTTATGAAATCACGATTGAGATTCCCGAGTATACAGCGATCTGTCCAAAAACTAATTTGCCGGACTTCGGGACGATCACGCTGCACTACATGCCCGATAAAGCATGTCTTGAGCTGAAATCGCTCAAGATGTACATCTACGCCTACCGCAATCTCGGCATTTTTTATGAAAATGCCGTCAACCGGATTCTCCACGATGTCGTAAAAGCCAGCCGTCCTGTTTGGGCCAAAGTCACCGGCACCTTTACGGCACGAGGCGGGCTGTCGAGTCGAATTGAAGCCAAGTTTCCATAGAGCTCAACGTTTGGGCTGCCGTGCCTTTGTCTAACCCAATGCGTGCGAAACGGGGACAGGTTTTCATCCTTCCAATATGCCAACGTATGCTATCGGCGATGTGCAGGGATGCAATGATGCCTTGCAACGCCTCGTTCAACACATTCATTTCGACCCAGCAGTCGACCGCCTCTGGTTTGTCGGTGATTTGGTCAATCGCGGCACGGATTCGCTAGGTGTCCTCCGCTATATCAAGAATCTGGGAAACCGGGCCGTTGTCGTTTTGGGCAACCACGACCTTTTTCTTCTCGCTGTTACCGAAGGTATTGCCACAGTCCGTCCAGAAGACACCCTGCAGGCCATCCTAAGTGCACCGGATCGTGATGAACTCATCGCGTGGCTCCGTCAGCAACCTTTGTTCTATCGAGCAGATCCTTTCGTCCTTGTCCATGCAGGCCTACTTCCTCAATGGTCCATCGATGAGGCAGGAAAGCTGGCCTCTGAAGTCCAGGCTGGTTTACGAGGTCGTTTGTATCGAGACATCCTCCGAGCGCTATATCCCAGCAAACATCTTCAATGGTCGCCAGATCTGACCGGTCCCACCCGGCTCGCCACCGTGATCAAGGTTTTGACAAGACTTCGAGCCTGTTCACCGGATGGCCTGATGGAATCATCCTTCAGCGGTCCGCTTGAACGGATCCCCATCGGGTACTTCCCTTGGTTTACGATCAATGCCGAAGCTCGTCGCGACAGCACCATTGTCTGTGGCCACTGGGCCGCATTGGGTCTCCACTGCGAAGAGCATCTCCTGGCCATCGATAGCGGCTGTGTGTGGGGACGGGAACTGACAGCCATACGGTTGGAAGACCGAGCGGTATTTCAGGTTTCCTATGACGGTGCAGATATAGAACGGTGATTGAGTCAGAGTTCCCTGATCCTATGCCGCCCCGCTACTCGTCACGCCCGTTTCCTTCCTCGCGTTTTGTGCCGGGACGAACACCACATCCTCGACAAACCACCCAGGGGCATTCCTACGCTCAACCGAAGCCACAACCATCCCCGTTCCCCCCCGATCCATGGCAACATTCTCAGGACTATCGGTATGGAATTGACCTCTACAATCACGGCTATTGGTGGGAGTGCCATGAGGTCTTCGAAGAACTGTGGAAAATGACTGGACGCCACACGGAACAGGGGAATTTCTTCCAAGCCCTCATCCAGCTCGCTGCAGCCAATCTGAAACTGTTCATAGGCAACCGGCAGGCTGCGCAGAATCTGCTGCAACGTGGACTGGTTCGACTAGAACGAGTGCCGGACTTCTATATGGGGATGGATGTCGCAGGCCTCACCGAAGGAGTACGGCAGCGCGTGAACAGCCCCGAGTGCCAGGCACCACTCATGTGCCTGATCGGCATCAGACAGGGATAGGCACCGGCGGGGGCTGCGCTCCGTGATCGCCGACATCCGCTAGCCTTGCCGATTCCAGCCTGCTCGAACAGACGCCGGTCCTTCTCTAAAAAAGTGGGGAAGCTAGAAAGCCCGGCTGCGACACGATACAATCGGCCAACAATCCTCGTCAGAGGAGGTACTTGAATATGAAAGAAGCCGTGATCGCGGAACGTTTGAAGATCAGCCCGGCAGAACGCATCCAGCTTGCGAAAGACTTGTGGGACAGCGTAGCGGCACAACCGGAAAGTCTACCGGCGCTGTCGGACGACCAGCGTAAGGAAATCGAGCGTCGCTGCGCGGTGTACGCACAGGACCCAAGCTCGGCCCTCACCTGGAAGGATGTACATGCACGGCTGTGGTCTCGCCTCGGATGACACGACGCCTTGGTATCCGGTCAGAGGCCGAGACCGAACTTGCTGAGGCAGTGGATTGGTACGAAGCACGCAGCCAGAACCTGGGCGGAGTTTCTGGGCGCTCGACGCAGTCATCGCGCAGGTGCAGCGCCATCCCACGCTCTATCCTCTCGTGTTCGGCAACGCCCGGCGGGCGACGTTGCGGCGATTTCCTTATAGCCTGATCTACACCGTTCACGACGACATGCTGTTAATCACAGCATGCATACATAGCAGACGAGATTGGACCCGCTGGCAGAAACGCATCTGATATCCCTGGAAATCTCTTTCGAGGCATCCCCGGGGGACGGTAGCCCTTCTGACCAGCGACTGTCCCATTTCCGTTCCCAGGCACCGTACTGCGGAACCAGTCACCGGTGGAGGGGGCCCTGCCCCCTCCACACCCAATGCTCACATGATTCCACTCACCCAAGTCTCAATACGCATCTGCAGTCATGCCAACAATTCTGCTTACTTAATAAACACTTTCGTGCCCATGATCAATCGCCATGGGCAATCGTACAGACGAAGTCACAGAGGATCAGAGAAACCTGTCTGCTGCCGATGAGCGTGAGGGCTTACGATCTACTAGTGATAGGATTCTGAATCCGACGGAAACTTTCCCTGCTCGACTTCTTCCTTATACCGACCCAGAGCTTGCAGGGTATCGGCTTTCAGATGGGCATAGGTCTTCACAAATTTCGGGATGAAGGTATCAAAGAGTCCCAGTAGATCGTAAATCACAAGGACCTGGCCATCGCAATGTGGCCCTGCACCGATCCCGATGGTCGCAATGGAAACGGCTTGGGTAATCTTTTTCGCCAAATCAACAGGTATCGCTTCCAGCACCAATGCAAAGGCTCCAGCAGCTTCAAGGGCCTTCGCATCTTCTAGCAGCCTCAAGGCTTGGTCGTCGACTTTGCCTTGAACTTTGTAACCGCCTAGCACATGAACCGATTGTGGCGTCATGCCGAGATGGCCCATGACAGGAATCCCGATGCTCGTCATGGCCTTGATTCGATCAGCCATCACAGCACCACCTTCCAATTTCACAGCAGCCGCTCCAGCCTGTAGCAAGCGCCCCGCATTTCGCACAGCATCTTCCGGACTTGCCTGGTAAGACATAAACGGCATATCAGCGATCACCAGCGATCGCTGCACCGCACCGGCGACCAGTTTGGTGTGATACAGCATATCCTCCATTGTCACGGAGAGCGTATTGGGCTTACCCTGCACGACGACTCCCAGCGAATCCCCTACCAAAATCACCCGGATCCCTGCTTGCTCCACGATGCGAGCAAACAGGGCGTCGTAGGCCGTCACCACAACAAGCTTCTTCCGGTCCTGTTTGTACTGTTGGAATTCGAGGATGGTCATTAGCCTATTTCAGCCTTGGTGATGATCTCCGCCAATCGATGCGTGGCCTTGATGGCCATGATGTGCACGCCGTCACAATGGGGCCGTACCGCCTTGATGGATTGCACAGCGATGTCGACTCCGACATCTTCCGCTCGATCTCCTGCCGTTTTGAGCTCATCAATCATCTCTTTGGGTACCGACATGCCGGGGATGTTGGCATTCATAAATTCCGCCATCTTATGGTTCCGTAGCACAAGAATACCGGCAAGCACCTTCACGTTGAATGGCCGTACCTGTTTCATAAACCCGGCGAAGACATCGGGGTTATAGACCGCTTGAGTCTGGAAAAACTGGGCACCGGCTTTCACTTTCACTTCAAACTTTGCCAACACCGGCCCGACGAGATCGGCCTCCGGTGTGACGGCTGCACCGATCGTGAATGCCGTGGACCCGTCCAGCTTGTTTCCCATCATATCCTTGCCGTTGTTCAAGCCCTGCACCAGTTGCATCACTTGAACAGAATCAAGATCGTAGACCGGCTTGGCCTCCTTATGATCACCGACTGTCGGATAATCGCCGGTGAGGCATAGGATATTTCTGATCCCGAGCATATGCGCGCCCATCAAATCCGATTGCATGGCGATCCGATTACGGTCGCGGCAAGTCAACTGCATCACGGGATCATGCCCTAATTCGTACAGCAGGCGACAGACCGGAAGCGAGCCGGCACGAACCACCGCCGCAGTATTGTCGGTGACATTCACCCCGTGTACTCTCCCAACCAGTTGCTTGGCACTCTCCAATACAGACGCGATATTGGTTCCCTTGGGCGGATTGTACTCGACGGTCACTGCAAACGTTCCGTTGTTAAGGACGTCTATGAGACGCTGAGGCTCTCGAATCATCGCTGGCTCCTTATCGCAGTCCGACTGACCTCCTAGCGGACTCCACAGTATTTTCAAGCAGCATCGCGATCGTCATCGGACCCACTCCACCGGGTACGGGGCTGATCCAGCCGGCTTTTTGACTGACGGCGTCGAAATCCACATCGCCGCATAATTTGCCCTCTGGCGTTTTATTCGTTCCCACGTCGATGACGACCGCACCCTCGCGCACCATGTCAGCTGTGACAAACTTTGCCTTTCCAATCGCTACCAGAAGCAAGTCCGCCTCCCGGCACACTGCAGGAAGATCTTTCGTTTTCGAATGACAAATCGTGACCGTTGCATTTTTTTGGAGCAGCATGAGCGCCAACGGCTTCCCCACAATATTACTCCGACCCAGCACAACCGCCCGCTTCCCCTCAATCGTAATACCAGTTGATTCAATCATCTTAATAACGCCTTTAGGAGTACAGGCTTCGAAAATGGGATGCCCCTCAACGAGACGACCGAAGTTGTACGGATGAAATCCGTCTGCATCTTTGAGCGGCGAGACAGCCTCCAGGATGACCTTGCTGTCTATGTGCTTCGGCAGTGGGAGCTGAACCAAAATACCATGTATTTTGGGATCTGCGTTCTTCTGTTCAATGAGCGTTAACAGCTCAACCTGTGTCGTACTGGCTGGAAGTTTATGATCGTCAACATAGATTCCTGCCAATTCGCATGCCTTCTGCTTGTTTCGAACATAGACGTGCGAGGCAGGATCGTCACCAACTAAAATGGTCGCCAGACCAGGCTTAATCGATTTTTGAGCAAACAGTTCAGCCGACTCCCGTGCCAGTCGATCACGAACCTGCTGTGCAAGCGCCTTCCCGTCGATTAGCTTTGCGGCCACAATCTCCTCCCTATTAGCAATTTATCCAGTAAAAACGCTGCAACTTATCAGGGGAATTTTAGGTAAGTCAATGTTTCTCGACCGTTGCAGGCCAGTGTGCCGGCCGTCAGGAATCGGCAGTCTTTACTTCGGGCCGCGCCATTACGCTATCCCCCATCCTTCCTTGACAGGCTCTTCACCCCTTGGATACGATAGTTTCCAGTTCAATTGGGGACCTCCCTCCTTTGTCTGTTTATTCCCACGAGCGGCTTTTTCTCTCTTTAGCTCTGACGTTGAGCCTTACCTCGCCCAGTGAGGCGGTACAAATCACTGGCTTGGCATCTCCCAACAGTTTCGTCGGCGACCCAACTGGCAGCGAATACTTTATCTCCAACATTAATGGCGAACCAGATGCGCGAGACAACAATGGCTTCATCACCAAGTTGAATGCCGAGGGGAAAGTCACCAACCTCAAGTTCATACAAGGCGGTGTCGCAGAGGTCTTCCTCCATGCTCCCAAGGGGATGGCTCTTGTGGGGTCAATACTTTATGTTGCAGATCTTGACCAATTGAAAGGCTTTGATAAGGCGACAGGGAAACTCGTGGCCACCGTATCCTTTTCGCCTCGCTCGCAGGGGCAGGTATCGCTGACTGACGTTGTCGCCTCACCGACCGGTCTTCTCTATGTCTCAGACCAAATGGCCAATTCAATTTACCGCATCAACCCAACAGACAATCATCAAGTCGATCTACTGATCCGTGACAACAGGCTTGCAGGTCCTGCGGGAATCGCGATCCATCCCAAGACGAATCATCTTATTACCGTGAGTTGGGAGAAAGGCAAAATCCTTGAAATCACTCCCGATGGACAGCTGAGCGAATTGGAAGCGAATGGATTTTTTACAAGTCGCTTCCAAAATCTGAGCGGAGTGGATTTCGATCAATGGGGCAACATGTATGTGTCAGACTTCACAAAAGGTAAGGTTTGGCGCATGACCCGAGACCATCGATTCCAGGTTATTGCGGAGCATCTCCCTGCCCCGGCTGATATCGGAATTGATCGTGCCAACAACCTGATATTGGTTCCCTACCATTACATGCATGCGGCGGAGATGAATGGACTGGAAACTCCGCCATCGGCAAAATCGAAGAGTGAAAAGCGCACACTCGCAGACTACGGGTTTATTCCTCCGCCTCCCAAGCCCGGCACGGAAGGGACCACCAAATGAGCGCGTGCACGTATTGTCACAGCCGAAAGGGCAAACGCCCATGTCCGGCTCTTCAAGGATTGATCTGTAGTACCTGCTGTGGCGAGCACCGTATGACACGGATCTCATGCCCTAATGATTGCACCTACCTTGATAGCGGCAGCGACTATCAGCAAAAACGACTCGGCACACAATTCATGCCTCTTCGGCGAAACTTCTATCAGGAACTGGACCGATTGGGAGGCCATAAAGCCGTCGCGCTGTTCAATCTAATCGAAGTCATCACCTTTGGCTATTTTGAAGGGCGTAGGGATGGGCAGGACGCCGAAATCGTCGCGGCATTGCAAGCGCTCCGTCGCACACTGAGCCCACTTCATGTTCCCGCCGCACCGATGCCGGTGTTTGCTGAACATCTCAAGAAGGAGTACGAGGTGTTTCGCAAGCTGAACCCCGACCAAATTGCTGAATCAGCCGAGGCACTGGAAGTTCTGGATCGCGCTGCTCGGTTTGTCTCCGAATGTTCCGAGAATGATTTTCAATCAAGCAGGTTTCTGGGAGGACTTATCGGGTATGTTAAGATGATGCATCCGGAGATCGCGGCGCATCTGAAGAAGACTCATGAACCCGGACACATCCTTCTGCCTGGCCAATCTTTCCTACCGCCGCCCACCACCGACGTTCACACCCACGGTCCCGACTGCAAACACCACCATTAGCCGATGTGTCTACGTCAATTAGACGGCGACAGTTGCGGATTGCTGTTCTAAAACCCGTTCAATATGAACCGCCAGACGAAAATCTGCCTCATTTGAAAGCGATACAAATTGAACACCGAATTCCTGTCCTCGCACCCACCGCACGATCGCCTGATCAATATCCAGGCTGCCTTGTTGATCGGGCAACCAGAGCCGTATCATCACCAGGGGATTCCGCGGAAGATCGGAAAGGCTCTGGATTCGAACTCCATTTAAAGAGATATCCCGTATAACCGACTGTCTCAGCACCTGACCCATGAGATAATAACTTGGATACTCAGCCGAGACTCGACGATACATGCGACGCGTCACAACGGGTTTCATGAGCCCTCCTTTGAGGAGACGAAGAACGTGGCTCTGAGAATACCCGTCAAATAGGTTGGGGGAAACCCCACGAAAGCCGCCCCTCAAAAGTAAGGCGTTTGTGAGAATATGGAAGGAATCACGTGAAGAGACGAGGAAGGCACGCGAGACACCACGGACAAATATCTAGCCGGTCGAGTACCCAACTGCGCAGATACGCACGTCACTCCTACTCCACACTCCTACTCCACAATCGTGACCGTCATCTCCGCACGCTCTTTTGGGTTATCCCGTTCGTCGCGTGGCAGATTGACGATCTTGTCGGCCACACCAATTCCCTTTTTCACTTGTCCGAAGACAGTATACTTACGATCCAGAAATCGTGAGTCCTCTACGACGATAAAGAACTGAGAACCCGCTGAATCCGGATCGGCCGCCCTGGCCATCGAGACAATGCCACGCTTGTGCGGAATATCGTTGAATTCCGCCTTAACGTTGTGGCCTGGCCCTCCCTGGCCATAAGTCTCTTTTTTGAGGGTATCCTTGGTATTAGGGTCTCCGCCTTGAATCATGAAACCAGGAATGACGCGGTGGAAAATTGTTCCATTGTAAAACCCGTCCTTTGCAAGCTTAATAAAATTCTCCACATGTCTTGGCGCAACATCCGGATAGAACTCAATTTCAATATCGCCGAATTTTGTTTTGATGATTGCCCTCGGCGCTTTTGGCGCCGTATCCGCGGCCATGACCGACTCGATACTTGTGACTGAGAAAGCAACACATGCCAGCAATCCAATAAGCATTCGCCATCTTGCTCGCTCCAGCATTTCTACCCTCCCCGACCTTAGATTATGATAGAGGACTGTTATCTTAATGGAAAATCATCGCCTTGCTCAACCCGCTCCAATGCCCGTTGCGCTGCCTGCTGCTCTGCCTCTTTCTTACTATATCCTTGACCAATACCACACGCCTCATCATTCAGATACACTTCCACCTCAAACAATTTTTGATGATCAGGCCCGGTTTCCCGCGTAATCGCGTACCGAGGCAACACGTCATGGTGCTTCTGACACCACTCCTGAAAGCGTGTCTTGTAGTCACCTCCATCAGGCCTTGTTTGCAACTCGTCGATGTAACGCAGCTCTTCCTCTAAGACATTGATCGTAAAGTTGCGACTGGCCTCAAGGCCGCCGTCGAGATAAACCGCCGCAATGACCGCCTCCAAGGCATCGGCAAGTATCGAGGCTTTCTCCCTCCCTTTCGAAAGGTCCTCGCCACGCCCAAGTCTCAGTCTAGCCCCAAGGTCAAGGCGCCTGGCAGCATTGGCTAATGGAGCTTCACTCACCAACCTAGCTTTGAACTGCGAGAGGGCCCCCTCGCTTAACTCTGGGTATCGACTCGCGAGATAGTCGCTGACAACGAGGGACAAGACAGCATCGCCCAGAAATTCAAACCGTTCATTATGGTTTAGGCCAGACGGGCGCCGTTCATTCACATATGACTTGTGTGTCAGAGCTTCTTGCAAGAAGCTTGAGTTCGTAAAACGATAATTTGATATAGCAGAAAGAGAATCGGCTGAAGAAGCCGGTTTCATTGTGGCACGCGCACTAAGCGTCCAGCCTCTTGAAGATCAAACAGGCGTTGACCCCGCCGAATCCGAAGGAGTTCGACAGGGCTATCTGAATTGCAGCTGGCCGAGCCTTATTGGGAACATAATCGAGATCACAGGCTGGATCAGGATTGTCGAGATTGATGGTAGGCGGAAGAATCCCGTGATATAGGGCCAAGACGCTGAAGACGGCTTCGATCCCACCCGCTGCTCCGAGCAAATGCCCGGTCATAGATTTTGTTGAGCTGACAGGAATACGAGCGGCTTGTTCACCGAATACCTGCTTGATTGCTCGAGTCTCAATTGCGTCGGCCATCGTCGAGGTACCATGCGCATTAATATAGCCAATCTGATCGCGTTGAATGCCGGCATCTTTGAGCGCCAATTCCATGCAACGAACAGCCCCCTCACCTTCTTCCGGCGGGGCAGTAATGTGATAGGCGTCGCTGTTCATCCCGTAGCCGATGATCTCGCCATAGATTCTGACCCCACGCTGAAGGGCGTGAGTGAGCTCCTCGATCACCACGACACCAGCCCCTTCGCCTAACACAAAGCCATCTCTGTCCTTGTCGAACGGGCGGCTTGCTTTCGTCGGGGCATCATTCCGAAACGACAACGCCTTGGCTGATGCGAATCCTGCCACACCGAGCGGAGTCACCGCCGCTTCGGCGCCTCCTGCAACCATGACGTCGGCATCACCTCGCTGAATCAAACGGTAGGCATCTCCAATGCAATGGTTACCTGTAGCACAAGCAGTCACGGCACAGGAGTTTGGTCCTTTGGCACCAATCCGAATTGCCACCTGACCAGAGGCAAGGTTAATGATGGTCATGGGGATGAAGAACGGTGAGACTCGACCGGGCCCCTTATCTTTGAGTACCTCATGGTAGTGTTCAATCGATCCAAGCCCACCGATCCCAGAACCGATGTAGACCCCCACCTTGGTGGCTTCCTCCGGCTTTACCTTCAGCCCGGCATCATCCACAGCCAATTGGGCAGCCCCCACGGCATAGTGGATGAACGTATCCATCTTCTTAATTTCTTTCTTTTCGATGAATCGAGCCGGATCAAAATCCTTGACCTCCCCCGCAATCTGGGCATCGTACCTTGTTGGATCAAACCTAGTGATCCGAGCGATCCCTGATTCACCGGCGCAGATCGCCTTCCAGGTCTTCTCGACACCCGTGCCTAGTGGAGTCACCAGCCCAAGACCGGTGATCACAACACGTCGGCCGGCCCGATTGGAGGATTCTGGAGGCATACCTATGACTTTTCCTTGATGTAGTCCAACGCCTTCCCGACAGTCAGAATCTTCTCAGCATCCTCATCGGGAATTTCGATCGAGAATTCTTCCTCAAGCGCCATCACAAGCTCGACGGTATCGAGCGAATCAGCGCCAAGATCTTCGACGAAGGAGGCCTCCGGCGTCACTTCGTCTTCTTCCACACCGAGCTGCTCAGCAATAATCTTCTTGACTCGCTCTTCGACAGTTGCCATTGCTATGACTACCTCCTTCCCCAGTATGACTCCCTCTGCACCGCCCCATGGGGATCTGTGACGGCCGTGTGCCCAAACAATTCGCTATCCCTAGACCATCAACATCCCGCCGTTCACATGCAGGACATGACCGGTAATGTACGCCGCCTCCTCGGACACGAGGAACCGCACGGCCGCAGCCACATCTCCCGGCGTCCCCAACCGACCCAACGGAATTTGTTTCAGCAATGTGTCTTTCACATCGGTGGGAAGGCCGTGGGTCATGGCCGTATCGATAAAACCGGGCGCCACCGCATTCACCGTGACATTGCGACTGGCGTATTCCCTTCCAACGGTTTTAGTAAACCCGATCACAGCTGCCTTGGACGCCGAATAATTCGCTTGTCCTGCATTGCCGATAACTCCGACGATCGAGGCAATATTCACGATGCGGCCATATCGTTGCTTGGTCATCGGCTGCAACACCGCCTTCGTGCAATGAAAGGTGCCGTTCAGGTTGATCTGAAGCACCAGATTCCAATCTTCCTCTTTCATCCGCAAGAGCAGCCCATCGCGTGTAATCCCGGCATTGTTGACCAGAATGTCGATCTTTCCCCAAGCCTTGATCACCTGCTCAACCATCGCCTTGGTATCGTTGGTGTCCGCAACGTTGACCTTCAGGTTCAGGGCCTTTCTTCCGAGCTTCTCAATAGCTCCGACCGTTTCCAAAGAACGTCCAGGATCGAGATCGGCCACGGCGATATCGGCGCCAGCTTGAGCAAGGTTTTCGGCAATGGCCCGACCAATCCCTTGCGCAGCGCCGGTGACAATCGCAGTTTTTCCTTGTAGTGACATGACAGACCTTTCAGGCAATACGTTAACAGGCTGACAGGGAGTTCGTCACCTGGTTTCCTCTGTGAGGCTAATCAGGTTAAGCGACAGCCGCGAGCGTCGTGTCCAACGACGTTGGGTCATTCACATTCAATAATCTCGCGCCCGGGAGAATTCGTTTGATCAATCCAGTGAGGACGGTTCCTGGGCCGACCTCAACAAACGTCGTGACACCCATCGCTCCCATCGTCCGCACGGTATCTTCCCACAGCACAGAAGACGGCAACTGGCGAATCAGCGACGCTTGGATCTCGTTGGCCCGGCTGATCGCTGTCGCTTCAGCATTGTTCACGAGAGGCGCGCGGAGGTCCGACCACGAAACTTCAGCCAAGTCCTGCGCCAATCGATCGGCAGCTTGCTGCATCAACGGAGTATGGACCGGCACACTCACCTGGAGAGGAATGGCTTTTTTACAACCTTGGCCTTTGGCCAATTCGATCACCCGTTCTACCGCTGCTTTTTCCCCGGCAATAACAATCTGCCCCGGTGAGTTAAAATTGGCAGCCCCAACGACCCCGGTAGGTGACGCAAGGCGACACACATCTTTCACAACCTCGGCCGTCAAACCCAACAGCGCAGCCACCAGACCAGTTCCTGGTGCCACGGCTTCAGACATATAGCGCCCTCGTTTTTGAACGAGGCCGACCGCATCTCGAAATGCGAGGCCGCCTGCCGCAACCAACGCCGAGTACTCGCCTAAACTATGGCCGGCCACAGCGACTGGCTTAAGACCAACCGGCTCCAAAAGTTTGAATGCGGCCATGCTGCTGACCAGTAAGGCCGGCTGGGTGAATTCCGTGAGATTGAGCCGTTCCGGAGGTCCGGTAAAACACAATGTCGCGACATCATATCCCAGAACCGATGATGCCTCATCGTAGACGGATTTCACCGAGGGATGCGCATCATAGAGCAACTTCCCCATTCCAACCGATTGTGACCCCTGTCCTGGGAAAACAAACCCGATTCCTTGAATCATGGGAGGTTAGATATCTTAGAAATGCCGTGTAAAGTCAACGGGAAAAGTTTTCACCTGTCACCTGTTCTCATTACACCCGAGAGGCCTAGCCTCTTCACCTTGCTAGCCCCTCACCCAACAGTCGCCTACCATCGGATCATTGCAGAGGCCCACGTCAATCCAGCTCCAAACGCCCCGAGCATCACTAACGAACCGTCCTTGATGCGCCCCTCGCGAACGGCTTCATCCAGAGCGATCGGAATGGATGCCGCTGACGTATTCCCATAACGATCGAGATTTAGGAGCACTTTTTCGATCGGAAGACCGAGCCGTTCCATCACCGCCCTGAGTATCCGAACGTTGGCCTGATGCGGGACATACAGATCGAGATCCTCCACCCCGAAATGATTGGCTGACAGTGTCGTGCGCGCAATTT
Source organism: Nitrospira sp. (assembly GCA_041742455.1). Lineage (GTDB taxonomy): Bacteria > Nitrospirota > Nitrospiria > Nitrospirales > Nitrospiraceae > Nitrospira_D. The sequence goes on from JBGSIO010000010.1 coordinate 19,625, forward strand.
CTTCCAATGTCCGTACCGCGACTTTGAACGTCTCGTTTCCTTTCATCTTGATAGTGTGCAGACGTTCCGTGATCACTTTTTCGGACGGCGGAGTCCGCGAGCCTCCTCCCGGCACCATAATCAACTCGCAGAGAGTTCCGTCGGAACGGAGATCAGTGGAAAGAATCCCCTGCTCTCCATCGCTCGCACTGAGGACCACCGCCCCTGCCCCATCCCCGAATAGCACACAGGTATTCCGGTCAGTCCAATCAGTAATGGCGGACATCACTTCGGATCCGATCACGAGGACGTGACGCATCCCTGTCTTGATGTAGGCGTCCGCCACGGACAACGCATAGACAAATCCACAGCAGGCCGCAGAAAGGTCGCACGCCCCTGCTTTCGTCGCGCCAAGTTGATGCTGTACAAGGCATGCAGTTGCTGGAAGAGGGAAATCACCCGTGCACGTCGCGACCAGAATCATATCGAGATCGGTCGCCGCCACACCGGCCGCTGTGAGCGCTCGTCTCCCGGCTTGAACTGCCAAATCTGAGCACGCTTCTCCAGTCGCTGCAATTCGACGCTCTCGGATACCGGTCCGCTCTCGGATCCACTCATCGGATGTGGCGACCATGCGCTCAAGGTCCGCATTGGTCAGCACTTTCGTAGGAGCATAGGACCCGGTTCCGGCAATGCGCGCCTTCATGTCTCGAGTTCCACCGATGGCTGGGAGTGACTGGCTTCAATATCCCGTTGGATCAGCTCTGGGACCCTGCTATCCGCCATCCCTTTGGCTCGTCGAATCGCATTTTTAATGGCTTTGGCCGACGATCGTCCATGACAAATCATCGTAATTCCATTGACCCCAAGAAGTGGAGCGCCACCGAACTCGGCATAGTCGATTTTCCGCTTGAGATTCTGTAAAGGACCTGAAATGAAGGGATATGCAAGCCGGCCAAGGAAATGCCCCGAGATTTCTTTGAGCAGAAGCCGCTTGATCATCGCGGCAACCCCTTCTGAAATCTTCAGAGCGACATTGCCGATAAACCCGTCACACACAACGATATCGGCGATTCCACTATACACATCACGCCCTTCGACATTCCCGACAAAATTGAGCGAACTTCCCTTGAGCCGCTTAAACGCCTCTTTCGTGACTTCGTTGCCTTTACTATCTTCCTCTCCAATACTCAGAAGACCGACACGAGGATTCGGTTTCCCGAGTAGATGCTTTCCATATTCGTTCCCCATCAACGCGAATTGCTCAAGGTGCTCGGCGGTACAGTCAACATTCGCGCCGACATCCAGCATGATCGCTTCCCCGCTCAGCGTCGGCAGACTAGTCGCTATGGCTGGTCGTTCAACCCCCTTTGCCAAGCCTAGCAAGAAGAACGACGCCACCATGCTGGCCCCGGTATTGCCGGGACTCACAATCGCCTCGGCCTGACCGTTCTTCACGAGCTCCGTTCCAACCCAAATAGACGAGTCCCGCTTCTTTCGAGCAACTGCGGCGGGCGATTCATGCATCTCAACCACCTGGGACGCATGTCGAATAGAAATGCGGGAATCGTGACAGGCGAGACGCTCACATTCTTGTTTGAGGATCGTTTCATCGCCGACGAGAATGATCTCGACGTCGAGTTCTTTCGCGGCCTGAACCGCTCCCTCAATACAGGGCGAAGGGCCATGATCGCCCCCCACCGCATCAAGCGCGATCTTCATACGAGATGGTGTATTCACAGATGGCGTCGGAAAGAGTGGCTGACCATGCGTCGCCCCCTTTGGTTCACACCGGATGCGCTGAGAACCTAAGGCAACGGACCGATGTGTACACTGAGCGGTCTTCAACGTTACGGCCAAGACCGTACGCAAGCTCGTGATGAACTTGCCTTGCCCCATCAACGCCTGGCCTCGTGGCACGCTGGCGGATGTTCGACATTCTGCTTACGCTTCCTCGACCTGAATGACGGCCTTGCCCTTATAGGTACCGCAATTCAGACACGTGTAATGCGGTAACTTCAACTCGTGGCACTGCGGACACACGGCCATTCCTGGTGGGGTTATGCGCAGCTTTTGGGTACGACGCTTATCACGTCTCGCCCGTGAATGTTTATGTTTTGGATTGGGCATGGTAACTCCTTATTTCCGCTCGATCCCGATCGTCATTCAACGATTGCCGGACTTTCGTAGTTTTTCCTTCATCGTGCGCAAGACCTGAAATGGACTTCCCGTCTGGTCCACTACACAATGACAGGGTCCTTCATTCAGGTCTTTGCCACAACGGGCACATAACCCGAGGCACTCCTCGGAACACAAGGGATGCATCGGAGATGCGAGAATCAATTGCTCGCGTAACATCGGCGTCAGCTCCAGCTGATCACCGGTAAAGTAATACAGGTCGTCGTTCTGCTCGTCCTGTTCAGCCTCAGGGGGCGTCGTCGCCTTTTTCTTTCGTCCATCGTCTCGTTTTGGAGCAGACGCCGTCGCCTCCCGTTCGTACGCTACACGCAACGAAAACGCCAGGGGGTCGTCGAAATCCTTGAGACACCGCACACATTGGCGAATGGCTGTCCCTTCCACAACTCCGGTCACATAGATGGTACGTTCGATTGCTCGAAGATCCAGTCCCACTGCCACCGTTCCTCGAATGGACACATCCACATCAGCCAACCCGAGATCTTCGCCTGTCAGGTCCGCCGACAAAGAAAGGCCTTCTGCCGTGATGTCCGCGATTTTCGGTGTCAAGATATCCATGGTCATCCCCGACAACGTACTGCTGCCCCATCCCCATCTCGATGCGTCGGAATCACCGGTCACGTTCGTTATCGCTCCTCGGCAAAACTGATGATGGCGATATGCCGAGCCCGTTTCACGGCCACTGTCAGCTCACGCTGATGACGCATGCAATTTCCGGAAATGCGGCGCGGAACGATCCGCCCTCGCTCCGTCAAGAAGTTCCTGAGCAGGCCGGCATCCTTGAAATCGATCGGCGCTTTATCCAGACAAAATCGGCAGGGACGCCTTCGCTGAAACAACCGCCCACCGCCTCCACGCTCGTTTTCACCTCGATCCATACTGCCTCCTCATACGCTTGGCATTAACCGTCTTCACCCATTTCATACCCGGGGTCGTCGTGTATCGGAGGTTCGGCACTGGCACCCCCGTCCTGGCGCTTCGGCATGAACGTGACCGTCTGCGCGACCACTTCGTGCTTACTACGCTTTTGGCCGTCTTCGGTTTCCCATCGACGCTGCTGCAACCGACCTTCGACGATCGCCCCGTTGCCTTTGCTCAGATACTGTCCGCAATGTTCCGCCTGCCTGCCGAACACGACGATATCGACAAAACAGACCTCTTCCTTCAGGTCGTCACCCTGCTTAAACCGACGGCTCACCGCCAGACCGAAACTTGCCACCGGTGTCCCGCTCGGTGTGTACCGAAGCTCAGGATTCCTGGTGAGATTCCCCATCAGGATGACCTTGTTAAACCCGGCCACCGTCGGACTCCTGTGCTGAGGCTTCCGCTGGATGCCGCTCCATCAATGGTTTCTCGTGATGGATCGTCAGAAACTTGATGATGTTATCTTCTAACCGATAGGCTCGTTCAAGCTCTCCGACAGTGTTGTTCGGAGCCTTAAAGTAAAAATAGCCGTAGGTGCCCTTCCGCTCACGACGGACTTCGTAGGCGAGCTTCTTCTTCCCTAAATTCTCAGCTTTGATGAATTGGGCGCCGGTCTTATCGGCGACGTTTTTCATCTTATCGATGAGGGCTTTCGTCTCCTCGTCGGAAACGGACGGACGGATAATAAACAGAGACTCGTAGAGCTCCATGCAGCAATCCTCCTGGACAAAGGCCCCCGAACCAGTCGGGAGCGAGGTGTAGGGTACCTATTTAGAGTAAAGAACGGTGGACGGTAGCACAAGATTTCTCACACTGTCAATGAATCCCACAGGCCCTAAAACAGAGATAGAGATTTAATTTTGGCAGGAAAAGACCTTGTCGGCCGCGTTAGATGCGGATATGACGGATGCGTCACCAAACACAACCGTTAACCGACAAGGTGAGCCGATGGTACGCCAAACCGTGTTGCCCT
>JBGSIO010000011.1:0-11678 GCA_041742455.1 Nitrospira sp.
GGCACAGGTCAGCGACTTGATGTAACGGTCGCCCCCGTAACGATTGACCAGGCGTGTGAAGGTCGTCCAGGGCAGGAAGTCCATCAACTGGGCGAACAAGGTCTTGCCGGTGTTCATGGCGGCGGTCTCCGGGATAAAATCCGAAAGACTGCCTGAAGCGGCCAACACCGTTCAAATCGACACCACCCTTCATCGCTTCAAATCCCGCTCCAGATCTGGCTCTCCAGTTCATGGGGCTTGTTTTAACCGGACACTATTGATGCACAACACGAAATCCGAGCCCATGTTCTTTGCACAATGCAGACGAACCGCGCTTGTAACCCATTACTTCTGCCGAGGCATGGAGCTTCGCGCGTCTATACGTAACGGTGAGGGGGAGGCGAACTGGTTTTCGCGGACCACCTCCTCGTAAATCTTCAAGTAGTCGCTTACCATCCGTTTCGCGGTGAAACGCAGGTCAAACGACTCGCGGCAGGCACGGCGATCGATCGTTTCCAAGTTGGTCACCGAGGAGATCATCTCCTCGAGTGTCTCACTGATGAATCCGGTGACTCCGGACTCAATAATTTCGGGGATCGATCCGCGGCGATACGCGAGCACCGGCGTGGCGCACGCCAGCGCTTCGATCAGCACGATGCCGAAGGGCTCAGGCCAATCGTACGGACACACCAGCGCAATCGCATTGCCGATAAACTCATCTTTCTCTTCATCCGTAATTTCGCCCACGAACTCGATCAAGGGATGGCGCATCATCGGCTCGATCTCGGCGCGGAAATATGCCTCATCGGCTGGATCAACCTTTGCCGCCATCTTGAGTGGAATCCCCACGCATTTGGCCAGGGTAATGGCATGATCTGGACGCTTTTCCGGAGAGATGCGGCCGAGATAGGCCAGATATTGGCCTGGCTCGTAATGTGGACGATAAAGGTCCGGCAAGCCATGGTGGACGGTTCCAACCCAGTTGGAGAAGGGAAGCGGGCGGCGCTGGGACTCAGAGATCGAGATCAATGGCATTTCGGCAAATTCATGAAAAACTGGCACGAGCTCTGGCAGGTCCAGCCGTCCGTGCAAGGTTGTCACCACCGGCGTCCCACACCGTCGCGCGGTCGAGAATCCGAGGAAATCCAAGTGCGAATGGATCAGATCAAACTCTTTCGCCATAGCTCCGAATGCCCATTCCTGCAACAACACCTGGGGAGCATCACGATTGAAGATCCCATTATTCAGGCGTAGTGCCTGCGGACAAATGGCTTTCAGCTGCGCCGCAGTCACAGAGTCACCGCTCGCGAACAAGGTCACGTCATGGCCCTGACGTACCAGCTCCTCTGTGATATAGGAAACGATCCGTTCGGTTCCTCCATAACGTTGTGGCGGCACACTTTCCCACAACGGTGCGATCTGTGCGATTTTCATGCGTGCTCCTGTTCAGTGAATCGTGATTGGTCGTCGAATGTCATCGAGCGAGCGCTGTGACTCTCGATGACAAAGAGTGCGTCTGTGTGGGGGCGATAGATCCTGTTACCGCACGAGCCACGTATGAAGTCACTGCAGGAGGCGTTCCACTTTCTAAGGCTGAAAGAAATCTAGTCTGTGCACAAGGCCGACCAATCACTAAATGAGGAGAATGAGGAGGAAAACCTGTGATTAATCGCAGGCAAAGGGCGCTAGAAACCATCCCTGGTGTATTTTGGAAAAACGCCCCATCTTCACGTGAGTGGGGCCAGATAGGCCTCACTTATGGAAACAGGCGCCACCGGGCTTTCCTGCCGAACGGTCTCAATCGCGAGCTCAATCCATCATTTCGAGATCCGTAGCCTGTCCACCGGCTTCAATCTATGGCCACCGCGGATCTAGGCTCATGGATCCAAGAATGATTTTGAGTGCAGCCAACTCCAGGAGTGTCGGCGCCTGTAAGTCGAGCTCTTTCTGAATGCGCTGTGCACAATACAGGATCTTGAATCGTGCATCTTCGGGGAGGATACGACTGATGGATGATGCGCAGAACAAGATCCAGCCCTGGATCTTGTGACCATCACGGTGTGGCAGAGTCTGGTGTGGTGGGAGAAAGTAGGCCTGGTGCGGACTGAGTTGGACTCGGCACCGTGCTCACCACGACGCTTGTGGTTGATCTCTGGGAGTTGAGCACGTTGCCACGCAAAGACGTGGCCCCGTTTGATTTCTCAGATCAGTTGCTGACCCTCTCACTACTTGTTGCCCCCTCCCCCTCCTGCTGCACTCCTACTGCCCGGGGCGAACGTATAATGCATCGTCTCCCCAGGCTTTCTTGAGCTGTGCGGCATGCATTGCTTGGTCATGGGTCAAGGGAGCCGTACAGTACGCCTCGCCACGACAGATCACGTAAGGCCGCTCGGTACAACCTAAGGTACCGGCACCGAGAATCAGCGTACAGCCAACTAAGAAGAGTCTCATATCGAACCTCCTTTTTATGGGGAGCCCGCTTCAATGCTCGACAGGCCTCAAGCTAGCCTCAAGCGCTGTAGAGCACCATCCTACGTTGGGGTAAAGAACCCCGCCCTATCGGGCAGAGCAATCACACGCAGGCGCTTCGCAAATCAGATGGGCAAGCTAAAGCAGGGATCGGACAGAAGCTAAAGCGTGAATTTTCCACGAGCCGAGAGGAGACCGATTAGAAGCATTACTTCCATCTCTCTTGACCTTAGGGCATTTATGGTGTAACCATTGGTTACCGTGACAGCCCGTGAAGATATTGTCCTAGGCGTCTATCTCAGGGAAACCATCGGGGACCGCATGGGCATTATTGCCGTCGTTCACCGAGTTGGTATTAGCTTGTCCGGCGAATGGTTCTTCCAGTTACGTTACCTGGGTCGGCAGGCGGGACCGAGGGGAAGAGCTGTTTCGGAATGGAGTTTGAACCTCCGAGAGAAGGACCTAGCCCATTTTGATCTGATCGGCACATGGCTCTCCGCACAAGCCTTGCTGGCAGCCGGTCCGTCTGCTCGTAAGCCTATGAAAGCGCCAAGAGGTCAGGCTTGGATGCGCCCGATAGAACAACCGAAACAGCTACGATTGTTTGAAGACTGTGCTGAGCTACTCCTGCCGAAGTGCAAGTAAGAGCCCTGCGGCAAGGACAAGCGCGCCGACGATCACCAAAAAAGAGGAGGTGTCCGGCAGATTGGCTTCCTGTGGAGCAGGCCAGTCGATGAAGAGGCCGAGGCCGATCAGGATGCCGCCCAAGACCTGTAACACCTTCCAGCGTAACGAGATCTTTCGGTCTGTTTCATGAGCTTCTTGTGTCTGTTTCTCCCGCATAAGCCTGTCTATCCGGTTCACGATAAGCATGGTGGTTGAGAGTCGCCATGATCAAGGGGAATCCCTATAACGAGAAGAGCACGCATCAGTCTCCAGGAGGCCACAGTGTACACTTGTTATGCTGCACAGTGCCCAACTGCCGACTATCTTGGTAGAATCACGGTGCGTGTCAGCGCCGGGTACGTCAATCCATAAAATATTCGGCTTATGTGGGGCGTGCCCCTCTCGATAGGAAAAGAGGAACCATGGCTCTGAGTCGACTCATACGACCCATGCTAATCGGTGTCTTTCTTCTGATGATCGCCTTCGTCAGTCTACCTAATACTGCTCGTTCATCCACATCGACCCCAATTCAAGGGGTCGTGGTTACGGTTACGACCGGTATTCCGGGAACGATGGTCATTCGAGATGAGAAGGGGCAACTCCATATTCTGAAGCTCACGCAACAAACCCAACTGAGTGCTCAATTTAAGGCGGGAGACAAGGTGCTGGCCTTCACCAGCCCGTATGGCGTGAGCGCAGTCCAACTCCAGGCAGGAACTCCATAATCGGGCGCTACTTCCTTCGGCTCTTTGACGCGGGCGTTTACCTTGCCGTTCACACACCTCCACACCCGTCTGAATAGAGCGACGGGGTCTTCGTGTAGAGTTCCAGAAATATGTTTGTGGTGAGTTCGTCAAATCATGAACGTACCTTCCTGAAATAACACACCTTTCCACCGCTCCAGGGTGAATCGATTGCGACAAGCGCTCACTGACACTGCACGAACATGGTTGTCGATGGTTCCTAGAAGGGCGTATGGTTAAGGAGAGAAAAAGGTCAAATCTTTGGTGGGGAGTCGATGAGATTTCTGAAAAAGTGCTGGAACTGGTTCTGGGGGCAGTCTGTCTTCAATAAGGTGGCAATTATCGGGCTGTTTGCCGCATTTGTCCCGTTCGTACTCCCTACGATTGTAGCCTGGTTCAGACCGACAATGATTCATGTCGGGGTGTCCTTCTACACGTATGAACGGGGTGCCCAGGCACAGGGCATGAACACGCTGTATTTCTTCGAGCGACGGAATTTGGTGTCCGACTGCAGCATTCGCCGTGAGGAACGATCGGTCCCAAGTGGTCGAACGAAGGCACCTGACCCGCAGAGCTGGGTCTTGATTAAGTTGTTGCTTGAAAATGTGTCCGATCGCGACATCACGAGTCTTCGGGTCGGTGTGCGGTCTCCTGCCATCAATCAGGCGACCCTCTTATTGACTGCCCCGAGTGTAGTCGCCACCGGAAATAAGGAAGCGCCGCCGGACGTGAAGCCCTTGTATGTCATCACGATCGAGACGCTGCCCGCGGAGAGCTCGGCGGTCGTCACCTTGAAGACACCGATTGACGACTACCTGCGGGACTTTATCTATGTCAAACGGCGTCCGGTGACCATCCAAATTCCCTCCGTGTCGGCTGACCAATTCAGGCCGTATCCACCGATCGTTTCGCGCACGAATGCGGTAAAGATGTTGAATCGGGAGGGAGTCTTGCGGACTCAGGACGAGGGTTTCGCTGATGAAAAGCTCCTTGTGACGATGGTGTCGTCTGGGGAGTCGAAGAGGGAGGAAGCGGAGGCATTGTATCGAGCCCTTCCAAAGGCAAAGGCTTGTTCGGAGATAGAAGCGGGGGTGTGGTGATTGTCGAATTGGAAAAATCGGAGCAATACGACGACAACCCAAGGCGGACTCATGGGTTGCGCGATGCGATGTCCTCGGCGCGAAGACTGTGCGCAGCTGACTGTCCTGCCAGCCACCCTGTCGTCCAAGCCCATTGAAAATTGAACCCACCGATACGCCCATCGCAATCGAGCATCTCTCCGGTCAGATACAGGCCTGGAGCCACCTTCGATTCCATGGTGCGGTAATCGATTTCATCCAACGGCACGCCGCCGGCAGTGACTTCGGCGAAGTTCCATCCTCGATCTCGTTCGACCGGAAATCGAAACTTGGTGAGTGCGTCGAGTAATCGATTCCGATCAATGCGCGAGACCTGAGCGATGGCCTTCTGCGGGGCACACGAACAATACAGACAGAGGGCATGGGCAAATCGTTCGGGGACCAGCAGCGCCAGCGTTCTTGCCAAGGAACGTTTTGGGTGCTCGGAGGTTTGGACGGTCAACCAAGTTTTTAATCCTTCAGGTGTCCGACTTGGCTCGAAGTTGCCATAGAGATCTGCTTGTGTGCCTCGATTCGTCGCCAAAGTCCAGAAACGGCTGGCGTCCATAACCACCGGACCACTGATCCCAAAGTGGGTCCAGAGCAGACTCCCTGTCCGTCGATCAGCTTCTCGGCCTTTCACCACGGTCGTCAATTGCACCTCATGCGAGAGGCCTGAGAGCGTTGCATGAAACATCGATTGCTCTAGGACAAGTGGGACCAATGCCGGTACGGTCGGCGTCACGCAATGGCCGAGAGCATGAACCAGCCGGTATCCGAATCCATCACTTCCCGTTCTTGGTAACGACTGCCCCCCGGGGGCAAGAATAACGCGAGCGGCGTGGATCGAGCCATGGGTATGATGCACTCGGTATCCTGATCCTGACCGTGAGATCTCGCACACGCGATGATCCGGACATATCGTGACCCCGACGTGTCGGGCACGGTTGAGTAATGCGTTCAGTACCGTACGTGCCTTATCGGTCGTGGGAAACAGCTTACCGGTTGGCTCACGCTTCAGGTCGACACCCAACGATGCAAACCAGGCGATTGTGCGATCGACTGGGAACGCGGCCAGAACGTTTCGGATGATGTTTCGATTCCCAAAGAAATCCTTTGACGTCACGATGTCATGGGTGACATTGCAACGCCCGCCGCCTGACACGAGAATCTTGGCTCCTATCTGCTTCGCGCCATCCAGCATGATCACTCGACCTGGCGCCTTCTCCTTTAACAATGTGTCCGCAGCCGCGATGGCTGCCGTCAGTCCTGCTGCACCGCCTCCCACGACGGTCACGCTCACTGCGTCGTCACTGAGTCGTTGGGATTGAGGTAACAACTGATTGCTGGAAGCCATAGGGGATCAGTGAACAGGCGATGATATGAGAAACATTAGATAGTTTTAACTGACTGTTAACACGAAGTTAATGTTGTGATGTTAAGTCATTAATGTTCGTTGGTCTTAGCAGGAGGAACTCGATGACCTGTCAAAAATGCAAAGGCTTGATGATTTCCGAACGTCAACCGGCGGTATCGTCCAGTACCATTGTCCTTCGCTGTCTCAATTGCGGTCTGCTCATCGACCCATTGATCGAGCAGAATCGTAGCAACCATGTGCGGGCTAAGGCGGCTTAGAAAACGAGCGGCTCATCGGTCCGACACATGTGGGAGGATCTATCTGCTCGGATGGATTGGGCGTCGCGTACGCGGTCAGATCGAAAACTCTGCCCATAAGAACGTATGGTCCGAAGGTTCTTTCGCTCGCCGTGGCTCGACGTCCACATCCGCCTTAATGCACTTCTCCGCGAGCGGTGCCGTCGCCATCATATGATCAATGCGCCAGCCTTTATTGGCTGCCAATGAACTCGGCGCGCGGTAGTCCCAGAAAGTGTATTGCTGGCGCGTCGGGTATAGCTTCACGAATACATCCTGAAATCCCCACGCGACCGTCTGTTCGTAAGCATTGCGGGCTGCTTCATGATAACAAACATGAGTGAGATGTTTCTCCGGACTGTGAACGTCCATTGGTCTGGGAGCGACATTCATATCGCCGCACCAAATAGCCGGCGCCTGGGAAGAAAGATGTGCGTCAAAATACCGGCGTAGCCGCTCATACCAACCCAGCTTGTAAGCATATTTGGGCGAATCGATCTCAAATCCTTGCGGCACATAGGTGTTGACGATCGGAATTCCGTCGATGACAACTCTGAGCAAGCGAGAGTCTTCCGGATCTCCACCGTCATCGAACCCATACGAGACGACTTCCGGTTTTTTTCGGCTGAGGATCGCTACCCCGTTATAGGATTTCATCCCTCGAAAGGTCGTTTCGTATCCGCTGGGAGTCAGGGCGAGCAACGGGAACTCGCTATCCTGGACTTTGGTTTCTTGAAGGCACAGGACATCCGGTTTGTGCCGATCGAGCCATTCGAGCACGATCGGCAAGCGCTTCCGTAATGAATTGACGTTGAATGTGGCGATCTTCATTCCAAGGCCGCTCCGATTGATTCGGCGCATCCTAACAAAAGCCATCCGAGGCAACAAGCGCCCGTACGAAACGTCGGGAGCTGTCCTGCGGATCAGTGTCAGCCCGTCACCATACTCAGCCCCGGCACCTTCATCGCCTGAACGGCGTCCCGGATCACATCGATAACCTGTGGCCTGGTGAATCCACGGCGCCATGCGAGTCCAATGCGACGACTCGGCACTGGTTTCACCAGGTCGATGGCGATCAATCGCTTGTTTGCGTACTTCTTCGTGAGAGCACTAGATGGTAACACAGTGACGCCTAACCCCGACGCGACCATCTGGCGAATCGTTTCGAGAGAATTTCCCTGTAGGCCTTCCGCATCCGATCGGCTCAGTTCCGGGCAAGAATTTAACACCTGCTGGCGAAAGCAGTGCCCGGCATGAAGAAGCAACACCTTTTCGCCGTCGAGCTCTCGCGCGTCGATCTGTTTCTTGTGCTCCCACCGATGTCCAATCGGTACCACCGCTTTGAACGGCTCGTCATAGAGGGCTTGGGTGAGAATGCCCAACTCTTCAAACGGCAAGGCCACCATGATTACATCCAATTTCCCGTTCTTCAGCATTGCGGTCAGATTGGCTGTTAAACTTTCTTCGATTTGGAGGGGCATCGTCGGTGCGCGCTTGTGAAGAGTCGGGATCAGATCTGGCAGGATGTAAGGTCCGACGGTGGCGATGACCCCGAACCGCAGCAGCCCATTCAGTTGATCTTTACCTTGAACCGCGATGAGTTTGACTTGCTCCGCTTCCTCCAACACACGCTGCGCTTGATGGACGATTTGCTCTCCGAGTGAAGTCAGTTCAATCCGGTTCTGGCGCCGTTCGAAAATCGTTGTACCCAACTCCTCCTCCAGCTTTTTGATCGCAAGGCTCAAGGCCGGTTGAGTCACAAAAGTCTTTTCCGCGGCGCGGCCAAAGTGCCGTTCCTGAGCCACTGCGACAATGTAGTGTAATTCGGTCAAGGTCATCGATCGGTTCGATCAATTAGTTATTCTTATTATTGTTCTATATATTATCAATTGGACTGATAGTCAAGGTCAGGTTACCTTGTATTTAAGCATATGGAAGACACCGCGGAGAATATCTAACCATAAGGAGGATGTCATGAGAGTGAAGAGCATGGTGACAGTTGGATTCTTGTCAATAGTGGTTGCAACTGGCGTCGCGAGCGCGCCGGACGGCGTTGCTTCCGAAACTCAGCGAGTGAATTCAATTGAACGCATTGGAGCGGGCGGGTTTGCCTATTCCTCCAATCATGCTGATGGCGTGGGTACTTGTTCTGTGACAGGAGTGAATGCCATTGAACGGATTGGACATGGCGGGTCGACCTATTCGTTCAGCCGGTCGAAGTCTGTCCAGGCGGGTGATTGTCATACGATGAGAGGGGAGGAGAAAAGGACAAATGTCGTTGCGCGCATCGGGGCAGGGGGATCGACCTATTCCTCCAGCAGCACGATGAATAACTGATGACTTGGGAAGATACCGGACTGAAGAGGGCACTATCTCTCTTCAGTCCGCCAAGAACCATCGTGACCTAGATCTGAGAAGAAAGGAGATATCATAAGTGGAAATGGCCGAGCACGAGCAGTCAGCTCGGCGGCTCGCGCTCCGGATCTTGTTTGCGGATCCGCATGCGCCGTGGCAACATGGCACCAGCGAGAATACGAATTGCTTGCTGCGCCAGTACTTGCCGAAGGGAACGAACCTGTCTCGCTACACCCAGCGTGAGTTGAACGCCATCGCCTATCGGCTGAACACGCGCCCGGGGAAATGTCTCGCGTTTGCCGCGCCCTTGGAAGCTCGCGCAGTTGTGGCTTCATTCACTCGTTGCACTTGGAACTTGAAGCCGCCGTTTTAAAATGTCTAGTTTGCCAGCAAACAGATGAGGTGGGTCTCATCGGGCGCATGGAGATAGAGTCTGAAGGGCTGGGATATAGGCCTACGCGCCCTGTAAATCAGGCCTCGATGATCGTTCGACAATTGAGTCAACAACACAAGTCATGATATGAGAGTCCCGGATGCCGAGCTTAAATGAGGGGAGAAACCATGCCAAAAAATCAACCTCTGACAAGGGCGAGATCTCACAACGGTCCGCAGATCGATCTCGGGATCGATCCGGCTCAGCGGAGAGCGATTGCCGAGGGGCTATCAAAAATGCTGGCCGATACGTATACCCTTTATCTCAAGACGCATAACTTCCATTGGAACGTTACGGGGCCGATGTTCCAGACGCTCCACCTGATGTTCGAACAGCAATACAACGAGCTGGCACTGGCGGTTGACCTGGTGGCGGAACGCATCCGGGCGCTGGGGCATCCTGCGCCGGGGAGTTACGCCCAGTTTTCGAAGCTGTCGTCTATCGCTGAAGCCACGGGCGTGCCCAAGGCGGAAGATATGATTTGTCAGCTGGTTGAAGGGCAGGAAGCGCTGGTACGAACGGCACGGAAAGTCTTTGTAACGGCCGAAAAGGCTTCCGATCAGGTAACGATCGATCTCTTGACTCAGCGCATGCAGGTGCATGAGAAGACAGCGTGGATGCTCCGAAGCCTGCTGGAGTAGGGAGCGCCATACCAAAGATTTGAGCCGGTCGATACATGGGTTGGTGAGACAACTCGTGCGATGAATGCCACTGTGTGAGGGTCTGCTAGTCACCCCAAGAGGAACAGGCCCTCGACCCTGCGGTGTCAGCTAGCTCGATTTAGCTGCTGATTGTTTGTGGCCTGTCACGCTGGCTCGTTGTCGGCGAGCCTCTTCAATTCTAGAATCGTGGAAGGATCGTTGATCTAGTCGTTGATTCGCTATAATGATCGTATGCAGAATGATAGTTCGGTCAGTGCATAATGAAAGGAGCCCAGGATGAAGAGGCAGAAGCTAATGGTTTCAATGTCTGCGCGGGTGTGTATGGTGTTGGGGCTGTTGTTGGGATTCGCTGTAGGCGAGGCACAAGCGGAGGAGTATACGCTCAAGATCCCTTTCGGTCTTGAAGAGACTGCTGTGGTCATTCCGGCAGATAATCCTCTGACGAAAGAAAAGGTTGAGTTAGGCCGGGTGATGTTCTTTGACAAGCGGCTGTCGCAGGACAATACGATCGCGTGCGCGAGTTGCCACCTCGCAAAATTTGCGTTTACGGACGGCAAGCCGGTCTCTACGGGTATCCGAGGCCAGAAGGGCGGTCGCAGTGCGCCGGCATCCTTCAATCGGGTGTTCAGCAGCACACAATTCTGGGACGGCCGGGCCCCGACATTGGAAGCTCAGTCGGTCGGTCCGTTTACCAATCCAATCGAGCACGGCTTTGCTAACTACGATGTGATGAATGCGAAGATGATGAAAATCCCAGGCTATCGGAAACTCTTCAAGCAAGTTTTCGGGGATGACACTATTACGACGGAAAGGGTGGGCATGGCCATCGCCAGTTTCCAACGTACCGTCCTTTCCGGCAACAGCCCGGCAGACCGATTTGATCAGGGGGGAGAAGAAGGGGCCATTCCGGAAGCCGCTCAGAGGGGCCTCATCCTGTTCAGGGATAAGGGGCGCTGTACCAAGTGCCACTCCGGGTTCAATTTCACCGACGAAAAGTTTCACAACCTCGGCATCGGCTGGGACGACAATAAAGTGGATCTCGGTCGTTATATGGTAACCAGCAACGCCGAAGAAATCGGCGCGTTTAAGACCCCGACTTTGAGAGAGATCGCTCGAAGTGCCCCATATATGCACGATGGGCGCTTCAAGACCCTTCAAGAAGTCGTCGATTTCTACAACAAGGGCGGGGTTAAGAATCCCCACCAGGACAATCTCATTATACCGCTAGAGCTGACGGATGAAGAAAAGCATGATCTGGTGGAATTTCTTCATACGCTCAATGGCGAAGGCTGGCAACACGTCTCCGCGCCAAAGTCGTTTCCGAAGTAAGTCGGCAAACGTATAGCGCAAGTCGAAGCGAGGGCCTTCCGTCGACCATCGGTCGAGGGAAGGCCCTCTTTCATTTCTCAGGACGGCAAAGAGGGAGTGACGGATTGAGAAAGGTAGCGACGTAGAATAGCTTGTTCGATGCGCGAGCGCCCACGATCCGGAGCTGGAAATCGAAGCACGAGATGCATCTTGCCCGATTCCGGTAATTGAATCGTGATTCGTGGTTCAGGCGAAGGGGCTTCCAACAGATTGGCCTGCTCGAGGAGCTTCA
>JBGSIO010000012.1:0-23025 GCA_041742455.1 Nitrospira sp.
GCGCTGCGACTGCACGATCGGAAAATAGACGAGGCCGTCATTGTGCATGCCCCACTGTCGGGCTTGTTCCACCGCCGTGTTGCTGGCGTCTTGTTTAAATGCGGGGCCGTGCGAGACGGGATCACCCCAGGCGATGAGTACGTCGGCGGTATAGCCTTTGGGCACCACGACCTCATCGGCCGAGGAAACCGGCACACTCTCGAACCCCAACGTCGGCCGGCGGCCCCCGAGACTTTTTTCGTCTTGATCCGTATCTTCGGCTTCTTCAGTTCCACGTGCCGCTGCGGGTACGGCACTTAACAGTGCTTCAACTCCCCCCAGCGTTACGGCCGCCGCCGTCGCGAGACCGCCTGTCAAGAAGTTGCGGCGCGACAAGCGCGCGTTCACAATGTCTTGAAACTGTTCGTTGCCAGAAGTGTTGCTCACACCCTCGTCATCGATGATCGACATAGACCCTCCCCCCGTACGTTATGTATGTAGACAGCGTTGTGCCTCTTGCCCATAGGTTCACTACCAGAGTTCCCGACCCGCTCGTGATCACATCTTCAGAATTCGTCTTGTCAGTTTTGCTATCAGTGATTCCCTGTCATATCGTCTCAGCACGCCAGATGACACTAACAACATTGATTGCGACGTCAGTGGCGCCTGCACGGATGGTTCATTGCTCTCGTTCACCTCTTCTTGAGGGATCTTCAGCACTCTCTTCTCCATAATGATGGTAAGCCGAATCGAGACCTATCCATATCTTCGACATGCACCACTCGCGGTTGAATGAAGCTGCAGTCTTCCTTCACGCCGCGAGCACGAACCCCACACGTCCGCACTTTCACAGTGATTCGTTACAGCCGAGTCTCATAATCTTTAATAATGGGTAACAAACTCGTTAAGAGACGCAACTGGGAGAATGTCGGTCTCGTCTGTCGCGTGACTCCCCAGTACTTCGAGTACAGGCCGACGGACCCTTGCCCCGGTTGCTAGGCTCAGGCTCACTCTTTGACAGAGAAGAGAAAGATGACCGAGTAAACGGTATGTGCACGGCGGTCATCGCGCATGGCGGCGCGGCGCCAACTCTTGAGACGACCGAACATGATCTCGATGGGATGGGGCTGTTTTCACAGGGTGTTGCCGTGGCGAGACTGTTGTGCGGTTCTTGCGTGACAGAATGCAGGGTGTCACACCCTTTGTCGATCGGTATCGTAGCCACAGTCGGCAATCGGGTCGATGGCGGTGGTCAGGAAGCCAGCAAACACCTGGCGGTGCCATCGCTCATCTGCCCTTCCGAGCACAGCCCCAATACCTCCCTCTATGAACACAAACAGAATTTATCGGGTCTGGGTGAGGTGAATCAGCATGTATCGCCTGCCGGAGGGGAGTACGATCTTGTCCTGACACCCTAGCTGTGGCATGAGAATGAACATGAACATTGATGAGTTACCCGATGCGGGTTTAGTGGCACAAAAGGCAGCACGTTTCCTGCCACGGAGGCGCAGGCAACGATCCCGACACAGGGCCAGGTGCGATAGCTGCCAGCAAACGAGGCGTCCCGTTCGGATTAGCACCGCTGCATTTTACCGCCGAGGACGGGCGGGCACGTTTTCCGGTGGGATAAACACGGCCAAAGCGATGACCGTCGTCCACTTGCCCTTCTTCCCGACGGCCGATTGGGTAATATTCAACGTTTGCACGATCTTTCCGCCCATCTTGAAGACCTGTTCACGCTCTTTCCAGGCGACAGTGGGATCAAACTCCACGCCCAATGTCGTGGCGAGCATCTGCGCAGCGAGGTCTTCCGTATATTCTCCAGTCTCTTCATCCGTCTCACCGTGCGCATGATGCTCCGAGAGATACCCATAGGTACCGTGATCGGTGGGCTTCGCCACTCCGACCGAAGCTGAGACCAATTGGTTCCGTTCATTGGTTTCAGATCGAGCCATAACACAAAACGTTATTTCTCCGGGCTTCAGCAGCTTCTCTCCATGCTTCCGGGGAATGATCTTACAGTGTGGCGGAAGGATCGATGACACACTGACCAGGTTGCAGTATTCCACACCTGCGCTGCGTAAGGCCTCTTCGAAGGAGGTCAACTTTTCCTTGTGGACTCCAACTCCTCGTGTCAGAAACATATGCGTAGGTACCATCGTGTTCCCTTTCGCCTGGCCATGGGCCGTTCGTAATTATTCGGAAGATTGTTTGAATTGATGTGGTTCCGAAGAGGCCACTCAGGCACACAAACTGGACCAGATCAACGGCTGTGTCGGGTGCTTGTTGTAGCAAAGTGGAACTGGACTTCGCAATATCTTCTGGACACGATCATCGGATCGGTGCACCGATACTCTCACGTCTCAATCCTAGATCCACCACGCCATCGCTGCTCGGAACGCCTGAATTTCATTGGCCAACATGGCTCCGACTTCCAGATGACGAGCCTCAACAAGATGAGTGATTCCTCTACCAAGCCCAAAAACTTTTTACCGTGCGGTTACACTCCCGTAATGGATCTGTAATGCATTCCACTTAAAAAATATATTTCCAATTTTCCGGAATAGGTTCCGTTTCAACACACGTGTAAAGATGAGGTTCCTGACATGACCCACTGTGTCTATGGCCATCTGCATGGCATTTCTTGGGCGAGATCATACCGGCCGCCGAGAAGACCACACTGGAATTTAATCGCTACCACTGGGGTTGCTCCCATCGCGTTTTCCCACACTGGGAATTCTCGGCAGTTGTCGCGACCGTTTGAGCTCGGTTATATGTCGTCGTTAATCGTATTCTATCTATTCGCGACATGATCGGAGAAGACAAAGGCAACAGTTCTTAGCGGCAAAATCTTGAAAGCTGGAGTTGAATATGAAACCGACCTCTATTTCGCAATTCATTGACCATCACTATCGGCATTTCAATGCGGCGGCGATGAAAGATGCGGCCCATGCCTACAGAACTCACTTGGACCAAGGTGGCACAATGCTGGTGACGTTGGCCGGCGCAATGAGTACAGCGGAGTTAGGTCTATCGCTGGCTGAAATGATCCGGAGTGACAAGGTTCACGCGATCTGTTGCACAGGAGCCAATCTGGAAGAGGATTTGTTCAACCTGGTGGCGCAAAAACATTACGAGCGGATCCCGCACTATCGCGAGCTGACAGTCCAGGATGAACAGAACCTCCTGCATCGACATCTGAATCGTGTCACTGACACCTGCATTCCTGAAGCGGAAGCGATGCGGCGCATTGAGGCAGCGGTCGCGACCGAATGGACGGCAGCGGATCGCGCAGGGGCCAAAGCATTTCCGCATCAGTTCCTTTACAAGCTTTTGGTCAACGGCACGCTGAAAGAGCATTACCAGATTGATCCAGCCGACAGTTGGATGTGCGCAGCAGCAGAGCGGAATCTCCCAATGTTTGTTCCAGGGTGGGAAGATTCGACCTTGGGGAATATGTATGCGGCACATTGCATCACAGGAGCCATTAGAAACGTGCACACCGTGCGATCCGGCGTCGAATACATGATGCATTTGGCCGAATGGTATCTGGAAACAACAGAGGCACATTCGATCGGATTTTTTCAAATCGGAGGCGGGATTGCCGGTGATTTTCCTATCTGTGTCGTGCCGATGCTGAGCCAGGATCTTCGAAAAGAACAGGTGCCGCTCTGGGGATATTTCTGTCAGATCGGCGATTCGACAACGAGCTATGGGTCGTACTCCGGAGCGGTCCCGAATGAAAAGATCACGTGGGGAAAGTTAGGGGGAGACACGCCGAAATTCATCATCGAGTCCGACGCCACGATCGTGGCCCCATTGATTTTCGCGTATGTCCTCGGTTGGTAGAGTGCAGAGCTTGAAGAATTCGCATGTGCTCGCCACGGGTGGGGTGGGTTCTGTTGAAAGGCTGTCACGATCTGCGACCTATTTTCATGCAATGCTCCTCATACTCACTTCGGATTTTCTATCTCTGTTCCGTTGCCACATGCCGCCCGATGTCAGCGGTAGAGCGCGGACCGTTGCATTGGTCAGGTGCGACAATGGCGGTCCCGTCCTGCCACAATTAACCGGCGACTCGGGAACAGCACGGTATATTGCGCTGGTGTTCCGCTATCTGAATGTCTCTCCTTATCATATCGAACCAGCACACCCGCTGTGGCATAACGAGGACGGAAGCTGCGTACCTGCCAAGTTTCAACACTCTTCGTTGTGGGCCTAACCATTCCCTCATAGGTCACCGATCGCGCAACGCCTCTATTTACCGAGTGCCTCTAACAGCCTATAGTGAGGCATGGTTATCGGAACGCAAGAACGCAACCTATGACAATGTTGGGGTACAAAGTATAACCATGTTGGAGCATGTGACAATTACAAAAGGAACCTGCTTCGCCCTCTTCGCCTACGATATTGGTCTCTCCATTAACCTCACGGAGGCGGAGCAGCGAATCCTCGAAGGGACCGAGCGCAGCCACCTTCGGCATAAGACGAGGGCCCCTCAGTACTTCGAATATCGGCCGGCTCCGCTACGGCTCGTTCAGGAAGGCAGCGTTTTCAGTATCAGTCATTATCAGGCGAGCCCCACCGTCGAGGTCATGGTGTACGATTTCGGTGCCGTCACCATTACCTATCGCTTTCCCATCAACGGCCCCTTCCATCAACTGCTGGAGCTGAGTGAGTCGCTGTATGAAAATGAGCGATTGCTGACGGAATCCCGAACCCGTGTAGAACAGTTGGTCCAAGCCCTGGGCCCAGCCATTGAGCGTCCAGCCATTGCGGGGGACGTAGAGGACTACATCATGTTCTCGATCGAGTCCTCTGTGCCGGTGGATGCTCCTCCGTTATGGACAAGTAACGAGACCAATTTGGCTCAGATTCTGCGAGCAGAGCGGGCACCGTTTTCGGAGCAGGAAGTGGCCGACGCACTGTCCTGCCGAATCTCGTTCGGGCAAGAAGATGCAGCGGTCATCGACTGGCATTCCGCAGTCCTGTTCGGCAAGGAGATGGACGACGTCCGAGCAGTTCTCGAATTTGCCAACGTCGAGCTGCTGGAGATGCGAATCCTCGATGAACAACTCGATCGTGCGCTGGATGAAGGGTATGAGGCGTTGTCACGTAAGCCACGCCTCCTCTCCCTGCCCGGCTCGCATGAAAAGGATCTGACGCACATTGCACAGCTGCAAGTCGACAGCGCCCTGATCTTTGAGCGCGTGACCAACACCTTGAAACTGCTGGGAGACCAGTATCTCGCACGCGTGTATCGACTCGTCTCACAGCGTTTTCACTTAGAGGCGTGGGATGCCAGCATCCTTCGGAAATTGCAGACGCTTGAAAGCATCTACGGCAAGATGTCGGATCGAGCCGGAACCAGACGGATGGAAGTCCTTGAGTGGATCATCATTGCACTCATCACGCTGTCGATCGCCGTGTCATTTATTCCGGGTAGCCACGGATAGGCAGTTGCCGAGTCTAGTGAACCGGGCAGAATTTACAAAGCATTAACAAGGAATTAATCAAGGCCCTGTCAAGTTGCGCTACTATCCACCACCAACTATTAGAGCAACTTTATTCATTCGAGGCGTCACGGCTATGGAACTTCTACGGAACACGGTTGTCCAGAGGGGGCGATCGACCGAGGCACTGAAACGGGTGCACGTGCTGCTGGTCGATGGTTCCATCATCACTCTTCACGGCCTGAAAAGCTACCTCTCAGAGAGCGACCACATCATAGTTGTCGGCACGGCACGCACGGAACGTGCGGCTTTGACCGCCTTGAAGATCTGTCAGCCGGACGTGGTGGTACTGGGAGTTCGTGTTGGTCGAGCCAGTGGAATCGACATCTGCAGGGTCATGAGGGAGTCATATCCGAAGATCGCGGTCCTGTTTTTCAGCGAATACGATGACAAAAATGTCCTCCAATCCGCCATCCTTGCCGGTGCGCATGGCTACCTTTTGAAGATGGCTTCCCCTGAGGCTGTTGTGAGGAGTATCGACCTCGTGGCGACCGGACAGTCGGTCCTAGATCAACAAGTGACCCAACAGGTTCTCACCTTGGGTGCGCCACGGAGGGTGGAAACTCCAACAGACCATCCTCCAAGAGCTCTCGGGTGAGCATGAACGAATCGCCGCTCTTGTAGCAGCCGAACAAACGAACAAAGAAATCGAGTTGGTGCTGAAGATTGCCGGACCGTCATCACAGCACACCTCCAGAGGCTCTACAGACGCTCGCGGATCACGAGGAGAACCAAGGCAGCGAGCCACGTTGTATAGCTCGCGAAGGGATGCTTCACACATCTCGACGGTCAAAACGCTGCTGGTGTTTCTTCCTAGCCGTCGAATGAGGGTCGGGCAAAATCCAGACCTCTGTCGCCACCCGTTCAGACTAGCTAGGTCCCTGTCACGACAACTCTATGTCTTCAGACGATGCACCCGTTGGGGAAGACCAGCTCGCAATCGCTTGTTGTACTGGTCCTGTAACCCGAGCCAAAAGTCGGCGGTCGTCCTGAAGCGCACCGCAAGCCTCACTGCCAGCGGCGTGGTCACAGGCCGTTTTCCTCTTATGAAGGTGGTGAGGTCCTGTGCTGACAAATCGAGTGACTCTGCTAAATCGGCGACGGTGATGGGAGGGTGGAATGGTTTCATATAGACCTCCCCCAACACTTCGCCCGGATGGATCAATTTTTCAGATGAGCCCGTCATAGATCTCTTCTTCCCTATACCCGTTGATTCCTATACCCATTGATCATCGTTTGCAAC
This sequence comes from Nitrospira sp., assembly GCA_041742455.1. Taxonomy (GTDB): domain Bacteria; phylum Nitrospirota; class Nitrospiria; order Nitrospirales; family Nitrospiraceae; genus Nitrospira_D. The sequence continues at coordinate 6,736 of JBGSIO010000012.1, forward strand.
CGGGAATCAACCTTGAATCTTACTAGGGGAAACACTAGGACTACCGGTAGGAGTGCGATAGGAAGGCCTATCTTTTCTGAACATCTTCGGAAATTCGGCACGAGTTCTCTTCATCTAGGTTACGCCCTCTTAACATCGACGTAATCTCCTTGGAATCTGCCTCAGGCAGGATTCGGATCACTTATAGTGCCTTTTACGTTCACTTCAGATCAGGAGGGAGTATCCATGGCCATTGAACGGCTGCTCGTGGGAGTCGGATTGCTCGGCATCGTGGGAACAGCAGTCACCGTCGACGCGTCTGACTCCAAGACAATCACACTTAAAGAAATCGGCCGGTACAGTACCGGGGTAAGCACCAACCCGGATGAGCCACGGACAGAGATCTCAGCCTTTGATCCGGCCTCGAAACGGCTGTTCAGTATCAACCTCAACCTTCGTCAACTCGACGTGTTGGATCTCAGCGCGCCTGAGACACCTGTGTTGGTCCAGGCGGTTCCACTCGGCGGCAAGGCGAACAGCGTCGCAGTGCATCGCGGGGTAGTTGCCGTCGCGCTGGAGGGAACGCAGAAAACCGACCCCGGTAGCGTAAAATTCTTTAACACCAGCGGGATGTTGCTCAATCAACTCACCGTCGGATCTCTGCCCGATATGCTCACATTTTCGCCGAACGGTCAATGGCTGCTTGTGGCAAACGAAGGCGAACCCAACAGTTATAACCAGGTAGACTCGATAGATCCGGAAGGTTCGGTGAGCATCATCGACATGCGCGGCGACGTCACCAGTCTCACACAGTTCGACGTCCGTACCGCGACGTTCAATCCTGCCATCCCACAGGAGAATGCGTCCAGCATCCGCATCTTCGGCCCAAACGCAACCCTTGCGAAAGATTTGGAACCGGAATACATTACCGTGTCCAAGGATTCTCGCATGGCCTGGGTAACCCTACAGGAAAATAACGCGATCGCTATCCTCGATATCCGTTCAGCAACCTTCACCAAGATCGTTGGGTTAGGTTTCAAGGATCACCTTCAAGCCGCCAATAAGCTCGATGCAAGCGACCGGGACGAGCCTGGTTCGAGCAATAACGGCGTGATCAATATTCGAAACTGGCCGGTGTTCGGCATGTACCAACCGGACAGCATCGCGGCCTATCGCGTGAAAGGGAAGACCTACTTGGTCACGGCCAACGAAGGTGACGCGCGGGATTACACGGGTTTTGCCGAAGAAGCCAGAGTGGGCTCGCTTACACTCGACGCCGCGAGTTTTTCCACCCAGGGATTCCCCGACGTAACCACCGGTACGGAGGGTCTTCGGAATAATGATCATCTTGGGCGTCTGACGGTGACTAACACGCTCGGGAATACGGACAGCGACCCAGAATTTGAAAAGCTCTATGTCTTCGGCGCCCGTTCGTTCAGTATTCGAGACGCTGACGGTGGTCTGGTTTACGACAGCGGCGACGAACTCGAACAGCGCACGGCTGCCCTAGTCCCGACGATCTTCAACTCCAACGGAACCGTCGATACCTTTGATACGAGGAGCGACAATAAGGGACCCGAGCCCGAAGGGCTTGCGCTGGGGAAGATCGGCGGAAGAACCTATGCCTTTATCGGCCTTGAACGAACCGGCGGCATCATCGTCTACGATATCTCCGACCCCAAATCTCCCGAGTTCGCGACCTATGCCAACACCACCCCTACCGACCTGTCGCCGGAGGGTATCCTCTTCATCAAGAGGAAAGATAGTCCCAACGGCAGACCGCTCCTAGTCGTGTCACATGAAGTGAGCAACACCATTGCGATCTTCGAGATCGAGTACGATCGACCGGATCACGAGGAGGATGACGAAGATTAGGAAATAAACGAGCTCTGTCATTTTCCAGAATCAGCGAACTTTCATGAACGCAAGAAATGTCCAGGATCCAGGAACCTCCTTGAGCTGGAGCCGCGGAAGACCCATTGGTTTCTTTCTTGAGGTGCGCCGGTGACACCAAGCAACGCCGGTCCCGGCATTCATCTTGGGGCGACTGATCTTGAATCAGTTCTTTGTGAGCTTGCGGCCATTCGGGCGGACATGGTTGCGGAGCCGGCCGCGTCCAACACACGCCTCGGCACCATTCACCTCAATTACAGAGCGAGCGCTCAAAATCTCCTCCACTACCTGGTTCTCCGTCGACGAGATCTCCGTCCATTACAGCTCAGGCTGGCTGCTATGGGGCTGTCGTCTCTTGGTCGAACGGAATCGCATGTCCTGACCACCGTGGACACGGTGTTGGACGTTTTGCATCGTCTCGCACAGCGACCATGGCGGCAACCGCCTGGTGAAATACCAGCGCTCGATTTTTCCAGCGGGCAGCGGCTGCTCGCCGAACATGCCGAAGCCTTGCTAGGCCCGCCCTCTCCCAGGCGGCTGTCGAGAATCATGGTCACCATGCCGAGTGAGGCCGCGGACGATTACAAGTTGGTCCACGACCTGCTCCAACAGGGCATGGATTGCATGCGCATCAATTGTGCGCATGACGATGTGGGGGCGTGGTCGAGGATGATCGAGCACCTGAACCGGGCCAAGCAGGCGCTGAGGATCCCCTGTCGGATCATCATGGACTTGGCCGGTCCGAAGCTCCGCACTGGACCACTTGGACCCGGTCCGGCCGTAGCCCGTATTCATCCGTCTCGCGATATTTTTGGTCGAGTCCTGGCTCCAGCCAGGATTTGGCTGACTCCGGCAGCGGCCCCCCATTCACCTCCTTCGCCGGCGGCAACCTGCCTGTTCGTATCTGCGACCTGGCTGGCTCACCTTCGTGTTGGAGGACGGTTAAAGCTGACTGACGCTCGGGAAGCGAAACGCACGTTGCAGGTCGTGGAGGTGAGCGAGCGCGGCTGCTGGGCGGAAGTGGCGAAAACGACGTATGTCGTCCCCGGCACAGTCATGCGGTACATCGCAACGGGTACAGAGCGTGGCGATTCCGAGACATTCGTCGGGAAACTGCCTCCCAGCGAAAACCGTATCTTTCTCAGACCAGGGGACCTGCTCATCCTCTATCGAGCCCTCACGCCCGGAGGTCCTCCCACATATGACCATATGGGGAAAATGCTCAGCCCTGCCTCGATTGGCTGCACCATCCCCGAGGTGTTCGAGGACGTTCGATCGGGAGAGCCCATTTGGTTCGATGATGGGAAAATCGGCGGGGTCATTGAAAAGGTCGAACACACAAGAGCGCTCGTCAGAATCACCCATGCGTCAGCGGCTGGAGAACGGCTCCGGGGCAATAAGGGAATTAATCTACCTGAAAGCGCTCTTCGGTTGCCGGCCCTGACGCCTGATGACCTGAAAAACTTGCCCTTCGTCGCCGAGCATGCCGATGTCGTGGAATTGTCCTTCGCGAACAGCGCGCAGGATGTAGAACTACTTCAGCAGCACCTGACACGACTGGGCAGTCGACAACCGGGTATTGTCCTGAAGATCGAAACGCGACGCGGCTTTGAGAACCTTCCAGAGATGCTCCTGGCAGCGATGCGGTGGCCCAGTTGTGGAGTGATGATCGCGCGAGGCGACCTGGCGGTCGAATGCGGGTTCGAACGTCTGGCTGAGATCCAGGAGGAGATCCTCTGGATCTCGGAGGCCGCCCACATGCCCGTCATCTGGGCAACGCAAGTCCTGGAAACGCTCGCCAAAACGGGAATGCCGTCCCGCGCCGAAGTGACGGATGCAGCCATGGGCCAGCGTGCCGAGCGCGTGATGTTGAACAAGGGACCTCACATGCTCGGTGCGATTCGTGTGCTTGACGACATCCTGCGGCGGATGCAGGCGCACAACTCCAAGAGACGAGCCTTACTTCGGGAGTTACGTCTGGCCAAATCGCTCCTGCCTGAATCCAATAGGGGATCCGACCGACACACCGGACGAGGGTCCAATTCTGCATGATCGTTGCCTCAACGCACAGGGTGTGATCGAGAATTTACCGGGCTTGGACCATTTCCCGACCGGGTCGTAACACACCTGCCATATCCTTGGCTTTAAGAATTTCCGGTGAGCCGTCCGAACACCGACGTCATCTTGGTTGGAACTGGGCCTGGACTTCCAATGGCACGACCTGGACGAAAGGAGTTTCCCTATGCGTATCGACCGTATCATCCTAAAGCCCCTGGCTCGCGCCGCCGTTATGGGCACCCTGTACTTGAGCGCCGCCTGCGCGATGTCGCCCGCATTCGCCGAGGCTTCGGTCGAGCATCACTCCCACGAGTGGGACCGCGACGACGAGGCCGACGATACGATTGAGATGCGCCAGGGCGCGGGCCGGAAGGTGGAATGGCGAAAACCGGAATTCCATCGTGAAGATATGGATTCCCTCCTTCATGTACAGCTGCTGGGCATCAATGATTTTCACGGGCAGCTCTCGGGAGGAAGACTAGTGGCAGGCCGCCTGGTCGGGGGCGCCGCCGTACTGGCGGCGTATCTGGAAGCTGCCCAAACGGACGCGAATGATCCCGACCTCTCCGACCGAACCTTCATCGTTCATGCCGGCGACCACGTCGGAGCGTCCCCTCCCGATTCCGCGCTCCTGCAGGACGAACCGGCGATCGGATTTTTGAATCTCCTGGCCAATCGCCATTGTCGGTACGACGACCGCCGGGACCCTCGCGATCGTCGCAGAGGGTGGAACGATGAGGAGGCCAGGGAGGATCAGCGCGATCGCCGGATGCATCCCAAGTGCAACCTCGTGGGCACTCCGGGGAATCACGAATTCGACGAAGGTCAAGACGAGCTCCTTCGGCTTCTGAACGGCGGCAACCATGCCTCCGGCCCCTTTCTGGAGAATCCCTACCGCGGCGCGCGGTACCCGACCGTCTCTTCCAACGTCGTCGAGGAAAAGACCGGCAAGCCCATCCTGCCGCCGTTCGTCATCAAACAGGTTAAGGGCATTCGCATGGCGTTCATTGGGGCGGTCTTGAAGGAGACTCCCACCATCGTCACCCCGAGCGGCGTCGCCGGGCTGAAGTTTCTGGATGAAGCCGACAGTATCAATCGCTATGTGCGGTGGTTGCGAAGGACGGAAGGCATTCATACCTTCATCGTCCTCATTCACCAGGGCGGCCGCCAGACGACATTTGAAGGTCCGACTCAGCCGGGTGCCCTCATCAACGGACAGGAGATCGTCGACATCGTCTCGCGTCTTGATGACGACGTCGATGTGGTGGTGTCCGGCCATGCGCATGCGTTCACCAATGCCCTCATGAAAAATCAGAACGGCGCTGAAATCCTCGTCACCCAAGCGTTCTCGTCAAGTACGGCCTACGGCGACATCGATCTGATGATCAACAAACAGACACGGGATGTCGTCTCCAAGAGCGCCTCGATCGTCACCACCTTTGCCGATGCCGGACCCGGCCTCACACCGGATCCCTTGGTGGCGGACCTGGTTGCGCAGTCCCAAGCCAAAGTGGCGCCGCTCGTCAACCGGGTGATCGGCGAAGCCGCGACGGATTTGTTGCGCGCGGAAAACCCGGCCGGGGAGTCGTCGCTCGGCAATCTGATCGCCGATGCGCAACGAGCCGCCCTCGGCACCGATTTTGCGTTCATGAATCCTGGGGGTATCCGGGCCGATCTTTCCGCCGGATCGGCGACATACGGTGAACTCTTTACGATTCAACCGTTCGGAAACAGCCTGGTACGAATGGACCTGACCGGCGCGCAAATCTACGACCTCCTCAATCAGCAATGGGTCAACCAGCCGTTTCCCCGAATCATGAAGACGTCCGGATTGACCTATACGTGGGACAACAACCGACCGATCGGCGATCGTATTGTCGACGTGCGGCGCAATGGGACACCGATCGACCGGCAAGCGACGTTCTCTGTGACCGTCAATAGTTTCATGGCGGCAGGTGGGGACAACTTCACGGTCCTCCTGCAGGGGGGCAACCAGGTGGGCGGCCCCCTGGATCTGGATGCTCTGATCACCCACATCCAGACTCTCCCGCAGCCCTTTTCTGCTGCTGTTGATGGACGAATCGTGAGGCTCAACTAAAGAAGGATTGGCGTGGGGCTTTATGGTGGCCGTCTCCCTTGTAGCTATCGCGGCGAGCAAGTGACGTGCGCGTCTTCACGACTCGATCGTGACCAACTGGTCGATGGGCGCGTAACTCTCGCCGAGACCGGCAACAAACGGGCGACACCCGGCCTGTAACCCTCACGCTCCTCGTGGCTGCGACTCCGTCCGCAGCCACGAGGACATCTTTCCAGGCTATGCCCGGACACCCCTGAACTACCACAGTTGTCGCGTTGCGAAATCCGAGGCTTCCGTCTGACCCGTCCGATGAGGCTCCCTCCAGGGGTTCAACGCATGCGCCGGTCGTCACGTAGGCCTTTTCAGAACACACTCTCCCCCTCAAAAGCTTAGTCTTTCGCCGCCCCTCACGCTGCAAGCCCTCCCCACCACACTTCGTGACGGGCCGAACCTTGTATCTTGATCGTCGCCCTTGAGTAAGGTTGAAGGCCTCAAGAACGCAGGAGCCCGCCGGATTTCTCCGACGGGCTCCTGTCGGTGGCTATCGAATCGCCGCCAGTGCTCGGAGGTACGTTCCGAGGAACGACGATTGCCCCCCGCTTAGATTGGCAGCATCTTGTGGGCTGTCACCAATTCTTCAAGAACGAATCGCGAGCCACGATGCCGCGATCGGTCTGGTCGGTGAAGAAGCCATCGATCCCAGTCCTCAAGAAAACCTTGATTTCCCCTGCTCCGTCTCCCAGAGCGTTGGGGTCGCTGGATGATTTGAAGTTGGTGGGCAGGAAGACGTTCTCGGAACGGAACGTGTAGGGATGCACTTGGAGCCCCACCGCATGGGCATCCTTCACGAAGCTCGTGGCTTGAGAGAGGTCCAAATTCCCAGCTGGATCCAGAGGAATAATGAAACTTTTCTCAGGACCTACTCCTTCAGCATACGACGCGATTTGAGCCAATCCTGCCGGTGTCGCCATCTGCTCATAGGTCAGTGAGCCGCCCCCGGCCTCCACATCATACGGCTTACCCTCGATCCAGAGCAGTTGAACCAGCGGGATCCGTGTCAGAGTCTTCAGCTTGCGCAGATTGTTGATCTCAAAGGACTGGATGAACACCCGAGCTCGTCGCCCTTCGTACCCGTTCCGATGAAGTATCTTGACCAGCGGTTCCTCAAGAGAAAGACCCAACCGGTCAAAATACGTCGGATGCTTGGTTTCCGGGTACAATCCGATTCGGCGATCAAGCACCTTCTCATAAGCCTGTACCAACTCAATGATCTCCTGGAGGGTCGGAATTTCGAACTGACCGTCAAACCGCGCGTTAGCCGGTCGCGTACTCGGGATGCGTTCGATCGCCCGGAGCGTCTTGATCTCCTTCAGCGTGAAGTCTTCGCTGAACCAACCCGTCACCGTCACACCGTCCACCGTTTTGGTGGTCTTCCGTCCGGCAAACTCAGGCCTGGTCGCCACGTCCGTGGTGAGATCCAGGACATTGTCATGTCGAGCGATCAGATGTCCGTCCTTCGTCATGACGAGATCCGGCTCAACAAAATCTGCTCCCTGAAGCATCGCCGTCGCGTAGGCCGCCAGGGTATGTTCTGGCACATATCCACTGGCTCCACGATGCGCAATCACAATAGGTTTATCGTGTCCTTGTGACGGTCGCTCCCATCGTTCGGCATAGACAGCACCCATCTCGGCAGTCGTCAGACCGACAAGTGCCATCAGGGCTAAGAACATCTTGCCTCCTGCGTTACGAAACATACTGACCTCCTTCGTGTGTGGATGCATTGCGAATTTCTCTCTCCGGATTGCTCACCACCATCCGGTTTCTTTCATGATGGCTCGCGTGTTTTTCATGATCATCAACAACCTGTAAGGAGTGCGTTAACCAGAGGCGCTATTCGTTAAAGATCACGTCCGCGCCTCCACCGGGCTATGAAATCAGGTGAGACGATCCAAAGCTTTTCATATTTCGGCCAATACCAAGGGATCGCCGGGGCTATGAGGAAACAGACGATTCTCGATCTCTTTATGGATACTCGAGAGAGGCCTTCTTTATTCGCTGGTCGGGGGAGAGGTCTCGCTTTCCGAACTGTACTTGTAGACTAGGTGATTTACTAGTTCAAAAGACAGGCCTAGAAAATTGTTGCTGTGTCATGGTAGGAGTGCGCCCATGGGAGTTGACCTAGAAATAAAGGGCAAGGGTATCGAGCATGACATCAGTGCCCTGGCCACGCAGTTCGCGCTTCCAACCTCCAAAGCGCATGACCTGCTATGGGATGAAATCCACGATCTTGAGCAAGTCGCTCGCATTCGGGATTTTGTGCTTATCCTCGCGCTGAAGCACGTGAAGGATCATCTCCGAGACCGGCCCCATTGATATAACCGACGGCCTTCGATAAGGCTTAGGGAAAACTCGTCCCCCTTTGCGCATAGCCCCCAGAGGCATGGATCGCGAATAGGGCTATTCCTCCTACCGTCACTTTTCTTCGAATCAGAACACCTCTCATTCGGTAAGGAATTTACGACAACTTAAGATCACTCCCCACTTGCCACAAACTGAGAATTACTACGGTACGTACCATACGTGGAGTTTCATTGCACTGGGCTCCCCAAAAAATGAAGGAGGCTCCAAATGGAAGTTGCCGAAATGGTTGGGATGTCAGATGACCTGATTGATCGTGGCATATTGATGAAGGCGGCCGCTGATGGGGATGTGGAGGCTCAACGAGAATTGATGTCGCGCTACGCCGCCTGGGTGTATTCTCCTGGTGAACGGGAGGCATTCATGCAATGCCGTGGCGACCTCTCTATGCCCAACTGACCAATGGAATATTGAGCACGAAGTTGGATGACAAATTGCCCAGTATTTGAGACCTACCGAGTTATTCGGCAGATTGTTTGGTCGGTGAACAGCTGGTGGCGACCAGATGCGAGGCTCGCGTGGCTGTAGCATCAAAATGATCCAACAGACCGCGGACCATCCGTCGAGCCAGGAGAGCTCCAGCCGAAGATCGAAAACTGCAACAGCTCTTCAGGCATCCCGTACCATCTATGACGGCTTGCTATTTCCTAACCCACTCTTGCTGACGAGCTGATTAGACCACGACGTTTGCATTCCCGCTGAACCTGCGATAGGCGAACGCGAGGAGGCTCAAGCCGGTGGGAAACAGTACCGCAGCGGCCGGGAGTGGCACCGCCGCCACGGTGACCACCGAGGGATTGAATATATCCGGGGCGACTCCGCCACCCGGTGCGAGGTCGAATATCATCAGCGCACCGGATGGGTCCGTGGTGAGGAGAGGAGTGACCCCATCCGCATCATACAGGCTCACTGAAAACGCGGTGTGAGCGCCGGACAATGCGGTGAGGAACGCGCCGTTGAAATTGAGGTGAAAGCTGGTCGAGCTTCCAAACGTCACTTGTTGGAAGAAATCATTGAATTGGGTGGTGTTGTGGAAGGCCAGGTCGCCGGGTAGGGCACCCGTGACATCTCCCGTCCCATTCGTGGGCCCTAGGTTCTGGAGGATAGCGTCTCCACCAAAACGGCTGATCGTGGCCTGCGCACCAGGCGTCCCTGGGATAGTGCCAGGATTGAATTGCAGGTCCAGATAGCCGGAAGTCCCCGTGAGCGAGCTGGTATTGAGGGCGACGTCATACTCGACGGTCGCGGCATGTACCGGCGCCGCGAGCGCCACAATCAGACCCATCATGAGTACGAGACGTTTGGAGCGTTGAATTCGTAATGCTATAGCCATGGCCCGTCCTTTCCTCTGAATGAAATGTGCTTATTAGAAGCTCCCTGAGAACATACGCACGTTGTAGCTGATGCCGACGCGCGTTGGATTACTGAATTGAACCGGCACGGAGACTGATGCTCCTGGCGCCAAGCCGCTCACCGGCACAGTGAGGTAGGGATTGCCACTTTGAGTGCCGTTGGCATTCACCAGAGCCACCCCGACCGTCAGGTTTTGCAGTTGCACCTGCACCGGGCCGGCAATGAAGCTGGCACTGGTATTCGTGATCTGAATCGTCCCTGTGAACGTTTGCGTTCTCCGGTTGAATGTGAGTCCGGAACTGACCGCCGGAACCTCTGCGGTGACATCCTGGACAGGTGGGAGATTCAAACAAGCGACGGCCGGGTCATGGTCGCTGAGTTGCGTCGTGAACTCCGCATTCATGTGCACAATATCGTATTCCGGCAAGGCAAAATTCATCAATCCTGGGCTGATCAGAATATGGTCGAGCACTTGAGCGTTCCCCTCGAAAATATAGGTATATTGTTCATCAACCGGTAAAGTCCCGACCAGATTGTGCAGAATCCCGCCGCCCTTCAAGGTCGTCACGGCTGTCGAAAATTGAAAATCGTTCAAGTCCCCCAACACAATAACCCGTACCTGGCTGTCCAGCGTCAGGAGACTTTGGACGAAATCATGCACCACCTGAGCTTGCGCTTGGCGTTGAGTTTCTGACAAACGCACCGGCGGTTGGAAACGACCGAAAAGCGGTTGGTCGCCGCCCTTGGAATTGAAGTGATTCGCGATGATGAAGATTGAGTGGCCATTGAACTGGAATTCGCCAGCCAATGGTTTGCGGCTGTCCGTGAACGCCGGATTCAAGGGGTCAATTCGCCCCGGGCTCACGGACAGTTGTGGGCCGGTTGGTCCATTGAGCGCGGTCGTGCCGGAGGTCGACGTGCCTCCGGGTCGATCGACAAAGGTGACTCGCGCCGGATTGAAGAGGAAGCCCACGCGGATGTTCCCTCCGGGCTGCCCGCCGTCTTGCCCATCGACGGGGTTGATGTTGCGGAAGGCATAGGTCGGTCCCCCGGCCGTTCGAATAGCGCTGATCAACAGGTCGAACGTGGTCGTCGCATCGACCACGCCGTCATTGGTCGCGCCGGAATTGTCCTGAATCTCCTCCACCGCGATGATATCGGGGGACCGCAGGCGATTGACGACCGCATCCCCTAACCCGGCAAACTTGCTGCTCGGATCCGTAGGGGCCAGATTCTCCACATTGAACGAGGACACCGTCAGACGATCACTCGTTCCCAAGAGTGTCGTAATTTCCGGGCTCAAGCCTTGCGGAATCGGCGTCAATGAATTCATCACGAGGAATTTAAAATTCCCGAAGCTGTAATCGACCACCGCATTCACCGAGGCGAACCGATCTCCCACATTGACAGCCGGCACCGGAGCAACGATGGCATCGTCCAGGAAGATACGTTCGGGATTGAAGTCGGAGCTGCTAATGACAATCCCTCCACGAGCTGTGCGGAGACCGGCGTTGGCGCCGTTGTCCGCCAGTACCGGAATTTCCCCGAAGGCGTTCGTCGGCCCTACGACGACGGGATTGTTGATCTGCACCAACATCCCCTCAAGGCTCTCGTAAAAGTCGATGCCGTCGTTCGTGGGATCGAAGACTCCGTTGATTTCGACATCGCTGGTCGCATCGTCGTCGATCACGAGGGTCGGGGGAATACGCCCGTTGATCCCGATATTGACCGCCGTAGGCAAGGAGTTGCCACTCGAGACCACGGTCACGATCGGTGACGAAATTTCCGTAATGGTCAAGTTTGTCGCGCCACCGGCTCCGCCTGGCCGGAATTCACTCACCGTGCCGCGCACCTGTACGGAGTCCCCTACGGCGACGGGAGGAGCCGTCGAGGTAAAGACGAAGATGCCTTCGGATGTCGCTGGATCGTTATCCGGAGAGGGGTCTTGCATGTAGAAGCCGTTTGGCCGCACGACCGTGACGATTCCAGGGACGTTGGTGACCGTTTCCCCGTTGTGGGGAGAAAGATGGGCGGCCCCTTGGATGTCATGGATGCGCAAGGCGACTCCCGTCCCACCTCCGACGGAGATGGTCACGGTACACAGCGCCGTCTGCGCAGTGGTGTCGGTATTGGTAAAGGTCAGATCCGTAGCGTAGGATCCCGGCACAACTGTCGCTGCCACGGAAAGCGTGGCGGTCAAGGTTCCACCTATTGCATTGGCGGGAACGATATTCGTGACAGTGATGCCGGTAACGGCGGCGCTTGTAATGACAACATTCATCACGACACCGTCGGCGTCCGTGGCGCTGAGATTGGCCGACACCGGGGTGCCGGCTGCGGTAGAAAGCGTCACCGGGCAGGTGGCAACGATAGACTGCGTTGCGGAGCCTCCGCAGGGAGAGACAGGTGAAGCCGTGTTGCGTGGATTCGGCGAGCCCGCGCTAAAATCAGTCGAGTTGACATCGGTGTCCTGACAGCCGTTTCCATTGCGCGATGCGGCTGTGGTATTACTCAAGCCCGGGGCGGGTCCGGCGCCTTCAACGCTGTTCGCCGTTCCTCCGTACCCTACTAAATCGACTATGCTCGACAAGGTGGCGCACCCGGTGCTGCAAGTGAGCAAGGTCGTTGAGTTCACTAAGGCCACCTTTCCCGCCGTCGCAGACATGGGGATGCTCCCACTCGCATCCGGTGTCGGGAGCGTGACGGTACCTCCGGTGCCGACCGATTCCTGCACCAAATAGTACTGACCGGGCTGGAGCGTTCCGCTTAGATCTGTCCGTTGCCACGTCGTGCCTGTCGCACTCGCATATTGCACCGACCACCCAGACAGACTCACAGCGACATTGCTACGATTGAACAACTCGATGAAGTCGTTGCGAAAGGTCGCTCCCGAATTGCCCCCGCCGCCGTAAATTTGGCTGATCACGACATCGCCGGCTGCCCACGCCCCCGCAGGGGCGCCAAAGAGCGCCGTCGCAGCTGTGAGTCCGACGACACCTAACAGGTGTGGCACACGACGGACGACTCGGGAGGCACTCCGATAGGCTGAGATGAGTGACTGAATCATAGTGGCTTCCTTCCATCCATGAGGGTGCAAGTACGCTGAGCGATCGAAGTGTAGTGATGGAACAATCTAATTTTTATTCCTAAGCACAAGGTACGTACGATCTGTTACCGCCGCATTGGCTCGGTCTAATGGTTTCGTTAATTGTTCCTTCCGCGAGTGCCCGGGGTGAACGGGTCAAAGGTATCGGACGAGGGCTAAAACGAGAGGGGAGATATTTGACTAGATCCAACTTTGAGACAGCGACCACTGGCCGTTCAGCAGCAAGTGGAGAACTCCTCGCACAGCTGTCCGTGGGAATGGGATAGAACCCTGGAAATCACTCTCAACACAGAGTAAGAAATGCGATCATTGCGCGCACCTACACAGATCAATTTCAGAGTACAGTCTCGAAAGGCACCGCCCGTACTTTTTCACACCCCACTCCCGACACTGCATGCCTCCGAGCGCTGACCATGAGATTCCCCTACGGCATCACTTCTCGCACCACGCCTTGCGCGTCATAGCGGATCTGGATCTCTTGCATCGGACGCTCCTGCGTGTGGGGCCGATCGAATCCTGGCTGAATCGGTGTCATCTGAGTGGTGGTCGTTCCCGAGGGGCCCGTCTGTACTGTGGGGATCTCCATCTGCGGCCGGATCGGTCGTGCTGACGCCGGCCAGTAGGTGACGATGGAGTCCTCGCCCGACATCTGAATCATATCCGGTTGGCCGTACCGCTTGACCACCTCATCCTTGGTCGTCGTACCCACCGCAATCCAGGTTGTCTCTTCAGGAGCGCCGGCACAGCCCCCGATCGAGGAGATCAGGCTGATGGCTGCGATGCACAGAAGCCGCGTGAGTCTATCCCGAGCGTTTCGATCCCACATGTTTTGTGTCACCATGGGGCGAAGGTGATAGACATACAAGTCGTGTGAATCGGTCGTTCCTGTTTCTGCTCTCTGGATACTGTCGGCTTTCGGGCCAAGGAGGAGGGGGAGGCGGGATAACGGAAATCTGGTCATGTGTCCACATCTTCGGCGATCCCAATGATGCGATGATGCTCACAGCTTCACGTCCCATGATAGGCTTCACGATAGGTGTGAATGCCGAGGCGCTTGAGGCGCCACGGCATTCAAGCAGCGGGCAGGTTAGCTGCGTCCGTCTATTCCTGATGGTCGTCATCGTCCTGATCATTGTCGTCATCGCGATCATCATCGTCATCATCATGACCATGGCCACCATGACTTCCGGGCCGAACGAAGTCGCCAAGGTCGGCCGCTGCTACCTTGTAGGCGTGCAATACGCCAGGGAGGAGCTTGTAGCTGCCGTCGTTCGGCAGATCGAGCATCTCATTGATCATGCCATCCGCAATATCGGCGGTGGTGAAACAACCGGTCGTGAAGCCGAGCGGGCACTGAATTGAACTGACGAAGGGATCCGCATCGGTGACCCGGAAGTACACGTCGAACTGCTGACCCGTCGCATTTTGAGTCACGCTGTAGTCGTTGTCCGTGCCAGTCACCATCACATAGCTGCCATCCTTTAACCGTGGCCCAATGGCCAGTCCTTCCCATTTCTCAGGAACCTTGTTGCCGAGTTCCGGCAGGGTGTCGGCGGCGAGGTCAAGGAATGGAACAGAGGTTTTCGTGACCTTTCCGGTCGGACAAGCGGCCGGCCCAAACGGCACATCGCTGACATCAACAGCGCCGGCGATGTCGATCTTGAAGACTTTCTTGTTGGGTGGTGAGAATTCCGCGCCGACGCCGAGGCCTCGATTGTTGCGCTCAAGAACCAGAAACTCATGGTCATTGATGGCGAACAAGGCTGAGATACCACGACCCTGACTGGAACCTTCCATCTGATAGGCATATTGCGCGACAGCTGTGCCGGTGGCGGTGCTGAACTTGACGATGCGATTGCACACACCGTTACCGCCGCCTTCGTCCAGCGTGGCGCTCTGCAGCATCGCATAGACATAGAAACCCTCCGGGCTGATCGCAAGACCTTCGAAGCCCCGGTTGGTTCGTTTTCCTTTGGTGTTGCCCGCATCATTGGCGAAATTCGGCATGCCTGCGGCATCTCGAGGAATCAGGTTGGCAGGGGTGACGAAGGACCGCATGCGCTTTCCCTTCTTGTTGAACTCGTAGAGCGAGGGACCATATTCATCCGACACATAGAAATGGCGATTCTTCGGCCCTATGACGAAACCTTCTGGGTCAAACGCCTTGCCGAGGACATTGGTTGGACTTGGAGCCAACCCATTCAGAGGGACACCGTATTCATCCTTGAAGATGACCGTCTCGCGGATCTTGAATCCGCTGATCGCGCCGGTTTTCTTATCGACTTTCAATCGGAATCGTTGAACTCGAGTCTGGTAATCCAGGGAGCCGCCACCAGGGCCTCGATCCGAGAGGCCATACCAATCTTTCTTCTTGGCATCGTAATAGAGGTCGGAGAAGTACCCAACCCGCCCGTTGTTGGCGTCCGTACCGCCGCTGCGGTCAAGCAAGGCCCCGTCCAACGCAAGGCCATTCACGAATTCAGGCGCGGCCAGCACGGCAGGGGCCGTTGCCACGCAGACGAGGCTGACCGCCAGCGATGTCATCACATGACGCAAAGATTTCATCATCACCTCCGATGGTTGGGCTACAGTGAAGCTCTTCCGAGAGTTCAGATCCCGTTGTAGATGTCCGAGACAGTTGCCCCGGATACAGGGGACTCGGTAGCGCCAGATTAATCGAGAAGGGTTACGATTGTATTCGCTGTGTATGAAGGGATGGTAAAGTCGACAAACCGTCATGTCCTAAGACGGATCGCCTGCTGAAACCGAAGAAGGATCTTCGGAGGTGTATGTTACTGCTCGAGGTGAAAACGGCCCAGCACGGCGTGGTGGAGTTCGTGGCCACAGACTTCGAAATCCATCTTGGGGCAGTAAATCGTGCGTGTGCGAAAGTCATAGAACCCGACAACCACTTCTTCCCGCCGGTGGGTGTCCAAGACAAGGCGAGGCGTCATCATGACGGCTGACTTGCCGGTGATCGCCTCGTACTTGGCCTGTATCTGGGGGGCATCGAGGAAAACGACCCTGAGAGACGAGAGGTTATACTCTTCGCCGGGAAGCGCATGGTCTGTCATGCAACCGGAGAGGGCCAGTAGCACCGCACTGCTTGCGAGCACGTCTAAGCTCCATCGTCGAATCGGAAGGTGACCAGCCAGCATGACGACAAGCATCCCCAGTGGCCGAACCATTGATTCAGCCATCCGTCCTCGCCCATCAGACACCGATCGTTTCGGACCGGTATCCAGCCTGAGAAGAATAGTGTAAGGGGCTGTTGAAAAAAGCGGTGTGCGGCCTCCGGTGAGAGGAGGATGGTCCAAACGATCTCGCCACCGGTCTTCGAAGAACACCGACGCATGCGGCACTCCCCGTCGGATGCTCCTGAGGTGGTATCTGAAGGAGGAGT
>JBGSIO010000013.1:0-83033 GCA_041742455.1 Nitrospira sp.
ACTCCTCCTTCAGATACCACCTCAGGAGCATCCGACGGGGAGTGCCGCATGCGTCGGTGTTCTTCGAAGACCGGTGGCGAGATCGTTTGGACCATCCTCCTCTCACCGGAGGCCGCACACCGCTTTTTTCAACAGCCCCTAGTAGGATGTAAGAACCGTCTCATCTAGGCGACGATAGGGAAGGAGAAAGTACCTATGGCAACGCATCGACGTCTAACACTCCAGATAGTCCATTTGGCAATCTGTGTGACTCTAGTCGCGTGGTCTTCACATAGCGCGCTGAGCGCATCGACCACCGCTAAAGCCTACTTCGCGGGAGGCTGTTTCTGGTGCATGGAAGAGGCATTCGAACAGGTGGAGGGCGTACAGTCGGTAGCTTCCGGTTACATGGGGGGAACCGTGGCCAATCCTACCTATGAGCAGGTGTCGGCCGGACGCACAGGCCATGCTGAGGCCGTCGAAGTGATCTATGACCCCGCCAAGATCAGCTATCAACAGCTCTTAGAGGCCTTTTGGCGTAACGTCGATCCTCTCACACCAAATGCGCAGTTCTGCGATCATGGGAGTCAATACCGGTCAGCGGTCTTCTACACCACGGAGGAAGAACAGCGACTCGCGGTAGCATCAAAAACAGCCATAGAACAGGCGAAGCAATTTCCTGCGCCGATCGTGACCGAGCTGGTCCCCGCATCCACCTTCTACCAGGCGGAAGACTATCACCAAGATTATTACAAGAAGAACCCACTTCGGTATAAATATTACAAGTACAGCTGCGGTCGAGCCAAGCGGTTGGAAGCACTGTGGGGGAAGTCGTAGGGAGATAATCAGACCCTCGAACGCGGACAGTAAGCGACCAACCCGTGAAGATTTGCAACGCAGCGATGGGGCTATAACCAACGATTGCGCCCTCAGTCTCGTTGGACCTCGTTTGAATCAGCGAATCCGTATCGCTATCTTTTCTTGCTTTCCTGAATCGATCTTCTAGAACTTTAGGAGGCATTGCCGTGTGAGCTGCCGTTGAACGCCTAGTTAGAGCAAAGCAATGTCTAATATTCCAGATCCTCGAAAGAATCATCAGAAATCAGGAAGGCAGTGTCCTTAGGCTGGCAGGGCAAAGAGTATCTCACGGTACAAGATTTGAAAATGAAGTTCAGGTGTTGGCTAGTGCAGAGGATTACCGCTAGGGCCTGACCTTCATGATTAGGTTTCTCAGCCGTTCTCGCTGGGCGAGGCGGATGCTGGTGAACTCTAGACCAAATTGTTTGCTATCAATCCATCGAACAATGGCCTGGTCGATCCGCAAGGGCCACTTAAAATCAGACAGAAACAGCGACAGCTTCAATACCAT
The DNA here is from genome assembly GCA_041742455.1 of Nitrospira sp. Classification (GTDB taxonomy): domain Bacteria; phylum Nitrospirota; class Nitrospiria; order Nitrospirales; family Nitrospiraceae; genus Nitrospira_D. The sequence continues at coordinate 1,349 of JBGSIO010000013.1, forward strand.
CCCGATCTTGACTTCGACCGATGATTCCACCCTGCAGCCATTTGTCGACACATCGAGGACCGTCGCTTCACCCTCAAAGCCATCATCCCCGAAGAAGAACATGCGGCAGGAATGAGCAATTCGTCTGCCCCGTCGGTCTTGTAACTCCGCGCCATTGTCCTGAGGATTAAGAGGGCGCTTACTCGATGACCTCGGTGTCATCCTTCTGGTCCTTTCTCGGGAAGCACAACGCAATCGAATGCGAGCCACCAATTACCCCTGACACTAAACCATTCATCGTAAGGTCGCATGCGTATAGTCTAAGCGATGAGGTAATCCCGGCAAAGAGAACTGTGCTTTTGCACAGAGTAGGCGTGAGATGACGACGGCTTGACGCAGGCCGAGCTCTCTGCGACAAAGGAGCCTCGCAAGGAGGAATCCATCGTGACACGAACAGTCAGTCGACGGATGGTGGATCTCGCACAGTCGGAAATTCGTGCGATGACACAGGCCTGCGTGAATCTGAAGGGTCTCAATATGGCGCAAGGAGTCTGCGATACACCGGTTCCACCAATCGTCCTTGAAGGAGCTGAGCAGGCAATCAGAGACGGGTACAATGTCTACACCCGTTTCGATGGGTTGCCGGAATTGCGACAGGCCATTGCCGATAAGCTAGCGCACTATAACGGGATTCACGCCGATCCTGAATCGGAGGTGACGGTCAGCGTTGGGGCAACCGGCGCCTTTCACTGTGCCTGTGCCGCGCTGCTCAATCCCGGCGATGAAGTCATTCTGTTTGAACCGTACTATCAATACCATATCAGCGCTCTTGCCGCTGTGGAGGCGGTTCCCGTGGTTGTTCATATGCAGCCCCCGGCCTGGACCTATTCTCTGGCTCAGCTTGAACAAGTCGTGACCAAGAAAACCAAGGCGATCATCGTCAATTCGCCAGGTAATCCATCCGGCAAGGTGTTGAGCCGCCTGGAGTTAGAGATGCTTGCTGAGTTCGCCTGTCGACATGATCTGTTCGTTTTTACGGATGAAATATACGAATACTTTCTTTATGACGGGCGGACCCATGTGAGTATGGCGACGTTGCCGGAGATGGTTGAGCGCACGATCACCATAGGCGGCTATTCCAAGACGTTTAGCGTGACGGGCTGGCGGATAGGGTACAGTGTGGCGGCCAAGCCATGGGCAGGCGCTATTGGCGCGATGAACGATCTCCTCTACGTCTGTGCTCCAGGGCCGCTTCAAATCGGGGTGGCTCGTGGCATCAGGCAACTTCCCGACGGTTTCTACACAAACTTGGCTCGCGACTATCAAGACAAGCGTAACCGGTTCTGCCGTGCGCTGGCCAAAGCCGGGCTGGCTCCGTCCATCCCGCAAGGGGCCTATTACGTATTGGCTGACGTCGCCCGCCTTCCCGGTGACACAGGGAAAGCTCGTGCCATGTATCTATTAGAAAAAACCGGTGTGGCGGGAGTACCGGGAGAGGCATTTTTTTCGGGAAAGACCGGAGCCAACTTCATTCGCTTCAGCTACGCAAAGACAGACTCGGACCTGGATGAAGCTTGTCGACGATTCACCCAGGTCAGCTTCTAGCCACAACCCAATCACGCCTGGTACGTACTTGCCACGAGAAAACACCCGTCGTATGAGGTTCGACCATGAATGTGGGCTTCATGTCCATGTGAAGGCAGATGGTGGTATGACCGTTCGGTCCCAATGCCACACCATCCGAGGAGGACGGAACATTCCATTTAAGTAGGGAAACGGCCATCACCAGTCTCTGCGAGACTCCTTCGCCATCTTAACCAATCGGTAAGCCACTACTACAAACTATCCATTCCTGCCTGGGTAAGGAGTGTGAGTCTTTGCCTCAGGGGTTCGGGACATCGCGCACTGATGGCAATCGTTCCCTGGTAGCGAGGCTCGGTCTGGTTGAAAACTAGAGCGCGTCCACTCCCGTCGCAGACACCACCACCACTTTCCTCGATGAGGAGCGCTCCGGCCGCGACATCCCACTCATTTTCCGGTTCGAGTGTAGCGAGACCCTGGATGCGTCCGCTGGCAGTAAGGGCAAGTGCCCATGCGATCGAACGCATCGGACGGCTGTTCGCCATCCCATCAACCGACGAAAGGCGACCTATCTGTTGTTCCCATGGGCTCATGGCGATGACCGGCTGCTGATCACCGTGGATCGCGGGTGGTGTGACCGATTCGGCATTGAGATAAAGGCCACCGCCTCGGATTGCCGTGTACAGCTCATCCACCGAAGGGTTGAAAACGGCGGCCACAATGGGACGGCCATGCTCAATGAGTGCCACGGAAATACAAAACTCCGGCTCGCCATCGATGAACGCTTTCGTCCCATCGATCGGATCTACTACCCAGACTCGCGTCCTCCGAATCCGGTCCAGATCATCCGGTGATTCTTCTGATAGCCATCCATCGTCAGGAAAGGTCGACCGAAGGCGAGATTCGAGAATCTGATTCACAGCCAGATCGGCAGAAGTGACTGGAGAATGGTCAGCTTTTTTCACCGTTTCGAATCCTTCTACGGCCATTCGCAAGGCCTCTTTACCGGCCGCTCGAATCACCGCGATGAGGATATCGAGTTCATACTGCCATGCCATGCAGAAAGAGTAGCAAGCCTGGAGGCAGAAGAAAAGGAGTGATCGCCTCACCAACTTGACCTGGATGACGAATCTGCGTACAAGCACCATACGATGAAACTGATGCAGAAACGCTCAAGGAAGAAGGGATTGTCTCCTGGCACGCTCATCCACATCGGTGAGAAGCGAACAGAGCCTGTCACGGTTACCCTATTTAACTACTCCGGTACCCACTGTGATGAACACCCCATCCGCGATGTGAACGAGCTTCGTCCACCTTCGGACGAAACGGTGACCTGGGTGGATGTTGATGGAGTGCACAAGACCGACGTGTTGGAAGCATTCGGAAAGCACTTCGGTCTCCACCCTCTACTGCTGGAAGACATTGCCAATACTGATCAACGGCCCAAGCTCGACGATTACGACACCTATTTCTTTCTCGTCATGAAGGTGCTCACAGCTTCAGACCGAGGCGATATATTGGTCGAACAGATCAGTTTCGTCCTGGGGCGAAATTATGTCCTCTCGTTTCAGGAGAACGGAACCGATGTCTTCCAATCCGTCCGGGATCGACTTCGGGTTGGGAAAGGACGCCTCCGACATAACGGGTCAGACTACCTCGTGTATGCCCTGATTGATGCCGTCGTGGACCAATATTTCGAGGTACTTGAAATGCTAGGCGAGCGAATTGAATCGATGCAAGAGCGCCTGATGGCCGATCCCAGGCCGGAGACACTCAAGGACATTCATGCCCTGAAACGGCAGCTCTTGTTCGTGCGTCGAGCCGTGTGGCCCTTGCGAGAAGCGATCAACAACCTGTCACGCTCGGAGTGCCCCTTCTTACATGAGCCGACCAAGGTCTTTTTCCGGGACGTCTATGACCATGTGGTGCAGATCGTGGACACCATCGAGACGTTGAGGGAAATGGTCTCGGCGAGCCTCGACATTTATCTCTCCAGCGTGAGCTACCGGCTGAACTCCGTCATGCGAGTGTTGACGGTGATCACCACGATTTTCATGCCCCTGAGTTTTATTGCCGGTATCTATGGGATGAATTTCGAATACATGCCTGAACTGAAATGGCCGTGGGGGTACCCCATGGCCCTCGGGGTGATGGGACTAGTGGCGGCTACCATGCTCCTGGGATTTCGCTGGAAAAAATGGCTGTAGACAAGTATTCAGGTCCCTATTCTTGGATGCCCGCCGTATTTGAGAGACGAACTGTTTCCAGGTCTCTGCTCGACTAAGAGCGAAGATCAGTAAAGAGCCAAGGAGCTTCGCCCTTCCGACGAGTCTCATAGGCTGTGATCGCGCTCTCATGCTGGAAAGTGAGGCCGATTGAGTCAAGCCCTCGATACAGACAATCTTTACGAAATGGATCAAGCTCGAACCGATACGTGACTTCCTTGGGCGTGGTTACTGTCTGACGATCCAGGTCTACGGTGAGCTGATATCCCTCGGTGTCGACTGCCTCATTCAGGAGCACGAGCACTTCCTCCGCTTTCAATACCACCGGAAGGATCCCATTCTGAAAGCAATTGTTATAAAAAATGTCGGCAAAACTTGGAGCGATCAGACAGCGGAATCCCTGATCCAACAAAGCCCATGGGGCATGTTCACGAGACGAGCCGCAGCCGAAGTTATCGCGAGTCAAGAGGATGGTTGCCCCCTGGTACCGAGGCTGGTTTAAGAAGAACGATGGATCGGGAGAACCGTCTGCTTGTTTCCGCCAATCAAAGAATAGGCCTTCGCGCAGCCCTGTGCGCTTGATGGTCTTGAGAAACTGTTTAGGAATCACTTGATCGGTGTCGACGTTGACACGATCCAATGGGGCCACAAGACCGGTTAGTATCGTGAAAGGTTGCATGTCGTGTATCCCCTTTATATCGAGAGGCGAATCTGCACTGTAGGATCCTGAAGTTTCACGACCAATGTCTGATATCGACAAAGTGGCCCTCAATCGCCGCAGCGACCGCCATGGCTGGTGACACCAAATGAGTTCGGCCCCCTGCCCCTTGTCGGCCTTCGAAATTGCGATTGCTTGTAGAGGCACAGCGCTCGCCCGGCTTAAGCACATCGGCGTTCATCGCCAGGCACATGCTGCATCCTGCCTCCCGCCACTCAAACCCCGCTTCACGAAACACGTGATCGAGCCCTTCGGCCTCCGCTTGCTGTTTGATGAGCCCGGAGCCCGGCACCACCATGGCTTGCACGGTCTTCGCGACTTTCTTCCCTTTTGCGAAGCTGGCGGCAAGACGGAGGTCCTCGATTCGAGAATTGGTGCAGGAGCCGATGAACACTCTATCTATTTTAATATCGGTGATGGGCATGTTAGGGGTAAGTCCCATGTAAGACAAAGCCCGTTCGGTGGCGCTCTTGGACTTGTCGTCGACCATCGTCCGTGGATCTGGCACGTGTTCATCTACACCGCTCACCATACCCGGACTCGTTCCCCAGCTGACCTGCGGGGCAATGCGTTCGGCTCGTAGAGTGATGGTTGCATCGTACGTGGCATCAAGCTCGGTCTTGAAGTCTCGCCATGCCTGGACGGCCTGTTCAAATTGATCTCCCTTTGGAGCGAGTGGACGCCCTTTGATATAAGCAATCGTCTTGTCATCGGGCGCGACCATGCCGGCACGAGCTCCGCCCTCGATGGACATATTGCAGAGGGTCATGCGGCCTTCCATGCTGAGCGAGCGAATTGCAGCGCCGGTAAACTCAATCACAAAGCCGGTCCCGCCTGCCGTACCGATCTTTCCTATGATCGCCAGAATAATGTCCTTGGCTGAACAACGGTCTGAAAGGACCCCATCGACCCGGATCTCCATTGTCTTTGGCCGCTTTTGCACCAAACATTGAGTGGCCAATACATGTTCCACTTCACTGGTCCCGATTCCGAATGCCAAGGCGCCAAACGCTCCGTGAGTGGATGTGTGCGAATCACCGCACACGATCGTGGTGCCGGGGAGTGTAAACCCCTGTTCGGGACCGATGACGTGAACGATGCCCTGGCGGATGTCGCTCATGTTGAACAACGGAATCCCAAAATGCTTGCAGTTATCTTCCAACGTTTGAATCTGAAGCGCGCTGACTTGATCCATAATTCCTAGGCGGCGGTCTGTGGTCGGAACATTGTGATCCGGCACCGCGAGTGTGGCTGTCGGTCGTCGCGGGTGCCGTCCGGCGAGCCGCAACCCTTCAAACGCTTGCGGGGAAGTCACTTCATGCACTAACTGGCGATCGATATAAAGCAACGTCGTCCCATCGGATTCAGCGCGCACGACGTGCGAATCCCAAATCTTATCAAACAATGTTTTAGCGGCCATCACAACTCCTGCGGGTTTTGGTAAGAAGGAGGCTACATTATACAGAGAAGGACCATGCGGTTGACAAGGCGTCTGTGAGCCTTGTCCCGTCTTGCAGGACGTGCTACCACAACGCGCATGAGTCCCACACAGTGGAACCAACTCCACATTATACAATGGAGTCAGCGACTACTGGACAGCTATTGTCATTGGACAAGACTAGAACTGATCCAACGAACAGGGGATACGACACAGCAAGCGCGCATGTTGTTCGAGGCTCCCTTTGTCGTCGTCTCGCATGGGGTAGAGCCCGATCCGATCCTGAACTACGGGAACCAAGCGGCGCTAGATCTCTGGGAACTCTCCTGGGATCAATTCCTTAAGACGCCATCGCGACTCACAGCTGAGCCAGATGACCGGGCTGAACGAGGACGTATGTTGAAGCAGGCGAGGGTGAATGGCTACTTTGATGGATATCGTGGGGTCAGGATTTCTTCAACCGGACGGCGCTTTCTCGTCGAACAGGCATTGATCTGGACCGTTATTGATTTGGCTGGAAGACCGATGGGTCAAGCAGCGACTTTCTCACATTGGTCGATGGTAGAGTGAGCTAAAAGGGAAAATACACTTCGACTCCTCCATACCCGCCATTATGAAAAGAGGTGCTATTCTGGTACCCGCCTTTTACCAGAAAGAACACCTGACTGATCGGCACCTCTAAGATTGGGCCTGTCTGTACCGCACGAAATTCTCCATTGCCCATGCCGGCAATATCCCACCCAGCGTAGAGGGGACAGCAACCCCGATCGGACTTGTATGTCAGCCGTTTCCCGCGCAGACGGCCCCAGAAAAAATTGTCGAGATCAGCATAGGATCCTATCGCATGGAGGCTGCCGTTCTCATGCCAGTAGAGCGCTTCGAGTTGACCGAATACTCCGACCTGATGATCAATCTTCGAGCTTGCATTCCATCGGTCTTCCTCGATTCGGCGCAGCTGCGGACCTGCAAGTGCCATGAACGTCCACCTGCCGAGTGTCTGTGAAATCCCAAAAGACGGAACGACAAATTGGACGTTGGCATCCAACAGTTGCCCATTGCTTTTGAAGCTATATCCAAGACCAGCTGTCATCGCCTGCGCAAAAATGGTTGTTCCGCCTGACATCAGCAAGATCGGCGTCCGCACGCCTAAATAACCAAAGTATTGACGCTTATTGTCAATCTGAAATCCGGTGAACACATCACCCGCCTGTGCACGAACCGGTAAGAGCGTCAGGACAAGTGTTGCCAGTAGGAATGACATACATCGCGTCATCGGTTTTCCCTCTCTACAACGGAGTCAACGCGAAACCGAACAACAGTGTAGCGGCCTTAATGAACCATGCCAGAGCCCAAATAGGCATCGCGGTACGCTTGTTGAACTTGATCTAGAATAGTGCACACCAGAGATAATCAGGAGAAAAATCAGAAAATAGGGCGGCTCATCCGTTGCCGGACAAGTCCAGTGCGGCTCTCTTCCGAGTCCTATCATTAGCGAGGATCGTGTACGCTGTATGTGACTGATCGTGGAATAAGTCTCGGATTATTGATCGGAGCAAAAAGATAATCTGATTGCGATGTTCACTCCTTCCAACTGTCTTCTCAGCTGCGGGTATTGACCGGATACATGGTCCACTGGAAGGAATGAGGCCAGGGCATCATTCCCATAGCTCTGATCTTCTTCTCGGTGGGCAAGTTGGTGAACCGGATCAGCGACAAGCGCCTTTCCCGCCTGATCCGTTGCTCACGAGTTATACGATTGGCCTATTGACAGATGATCCATCGGAGCGCGTCGAGATAGTAGTCGGTGAATTAAGTCGAGCAAAAAGTATTGCAGTATGGAGGGTCATTCTTGGGCACGGTAACGCTTACGACTGTCTCCAGTGCTTCTGGTGCAATGCTCTCCAGTGCTGTTCACCTCGTTCAATGCTCTCGACTCTGAAACGGACACAGCTCGTGCGGAGGCGGTGCATGACGGATACAGGACTTACCTTAAGGGTGATGCGAGGCAGTTCTAATAGAGCTCCGACTAACGACCCTTTCGGAGCTGAAGGGAAGAGGACACTCACGCCGGTGAAAGACATATCTTCCAACTTGCCGGACAGCAAGGATGTCGAAGTATTCAACCGACAAGGGGTCTCCTGATGAACGCGGAGCATCCGGCGCCGTTCCCAGTTGAAGGACCTCCACGGAGCGGTAAGAGCAAACAGCAGTGACCGTAGACTGCTCGCTATCCCAGGTTGGAATTGATAAGTCTCTTCCCAGGATGCAGGATCACCAAAGATCTTATCAACGAGCACCTCTCTCGTGGCCTCATCAAGTCCTTCGAACTGAACCCCGGCTCCCACGTCACCGGATGGTAACCGTTCCTGTCTAATGATTCGGCCAGGTAATCGTACGATCGCGCCTTGAGAGGACGTCAAAAGAAGGGTCACGATGTCCCGTGAAGTAAATACGGGGTGTTCGAGTGACAATGCGGCGCCGTGTTCATTAATGTTGAGAATGCGCGCGGCGACGGAAGTGTCATCGAGAAACAACTCGCTCACAAAATCTCGATTAAGTCGGAATGCCTGTCGGCCCTGCGTCTGTTCGCTGGCGACGAACATTGCGATCATCAACAACAAGAGATTGACGGATCCCCAAAAAAGGCTGACCGGGAGACCTGGATCTCCAGTGCCGTGACGCAAGTTCTGAATTCCCAATGCCACCCCTACGACCAACAATCCGAACGTCAGCAAGTGCGGCCAGGCCAACGTCAATTCAGCGGACGTGTTTCTTCCAATCCGTTGCCCTTTCGGTGTCACCTCGAAGACGCGCTCCGTCCGTGGCGTAACCAGGGCCTTCAATGCGACCCAGGTGAGCGCGAAGCACATGGCGATTTCATAGATGTCAGACCAGAATGGGTTGCGCGAGCCTCGGCTCACCGGACGCATGACTAATGCTGACGCGATGTAGAAAGAAAAGAAATGAAGGCCAAGCAGTAGAACATTGGCATGAATTGGTGGTGCCTGGAACAAAAGACCAGAAAGCGGAGCGATCAGACAAATGAGGCGAGGAAGACCGAAAAAGAAGTAGAAGATCGACCCGAAATAATCCAGCCGCTGTGACAAGGTCAGACCCCGTTTGGTGAGAGGGTTGTCACGGAGGAGGACCTGAATGCAGCCCATGGCCCACCGCTTCCGCTGCTTGAGATAACCTTCAAACGTCTCCGGCATCAGACCAGCTGAGAGCACGCGATTGAGGTAGCAGGACGTATATCCCTTCGCATGCAGGTTCATGCTCGTGTGGATATCTTCGGTGATAGTCTGGGTTTGGAAGCCACCAATCTCCTCAAGGGGTTGTCGTCGGAAGAGACCACCGCTTCCGGCGAAGAAGGCACTGTTATGCGCGTCTCGCCCGGCTTGTAAGGAGCGGAAGAACAATGCCTGCTCGTTCTTGACGAGATCACCTACTCGCAGATTTCGTTGAAAGACGTCGGGATTGTAGAAGTGATGGGGAGTCTGAACGATGGCTACTTTTGGGTCATTAAAGAATCCAATAGTCTCCTTCAGAAATGTACGAGCAGGGATATGGTCAACATCGAACACGGCTATGAGGTCGCCGTCGGTCAAGCGAAGAGCATGGTTGAGGTTTCCCGCCTTGGCATGACGGGGATGATCCGGGCGTCTGATATAGCCGCATCCCAGTGCGGTCGCCAGCTTTTTCGCTTCAAGGCGACGGCCATCATCAAGAACGTACACATTGAATCGATCTCTGGGATATTCCAGTGATAGACAGCCTATCAACGTTTGCCGCAAGAGCGACAGCGGTTCATCCACGACCGTGACCATGATGTCGACGGTCGGATAATTCGTGATCAGTGCCGGTTGACGGTCGGTCGGTGACCAAGATTGATAGGTGAAGAAGCAAAATTGGCAGAGTCCGTACAGTTCGGCGAGATAGACGGTCCATCCAATAACTAGGCTGCTCACGTCGTCGGTGGGTATTGTGTAGAGTGCTCGCCAAACCATGTAACGGATATACAAGAGGAGACTCAGACTCAGGACCCACCGACGCCCTTGGTCTTTCTTAAGGAGGAGCCCTATAGTCAAGAGCGCCAGAGCAGAAAATCCTGCAGCGATAGGAGTATCGAAAAAGTTGTCTATCAGCGTCATGTTGAATGGGTTCTGGCGGGAAACTTCATAGCCATCGCCTCGGTGGGTACCACCCTATTACGGGACTGCCGGCTGGCCTAGCCCTACGAATGTGGAGCAGCCTTTCGAGGGAGGCGGACTAACGTATTGATCAAATTGAGAGTGGTTTTCTCTAGGCAGAATGAGGCGGTTCGCTAAAAAAGAGGGGGGTCAAGTCCAAAGCTCAAGTGGGACGTGGTTGGCAATGCCTTGGAGCAGGTCTTGTGTCGAAAGGATGCCGACTAGACGGCGGGCATTGTCCAAAATAGGAACCGCATGAATTTGTTCATCGAGCATGACACGCGCAACTTCTCGAATCTCCGTCATGGGAGTTGAGGAGATAACTCTTGAGGTCATGATCTCGGCTAATCGTCTTGAAGAAGCTTGACTGCTATCACCAGCGATGACCAGCTCAGGTACGTGCCGCAGCAGATCGCGATGAGATACCATTCCCACCAAGGTGCCATGCAGGGAAGTGATGGGGATATGATGGAAACCCTTGTGAGACATCAGCATCCAGGCGTCAAGCAACGTACCGTCAGAGGGAAGAGAAAGGACCGGGGCTTTCATCAAATCTCGCGCAAGCACCGCTGGTCTTGGATGTGGTTGCTGGGCACTCTGTTGTTGATAGGCGGTCTGCGCATTCAAGGCCGAATGATCCAATGAAGGAGAGTGTTGGCCGCGACGTTCACTCTCCGTAACAGGCTCCACCAGACTAGGCCGCGAGCCCGATGGTCTTACGGGATAGGTCTCTGTGATTCCATTGACTGCGAGAAAAATAGGCATCCGGCAACCCCTCACCGACCGTATCGGAACTTTTTGGGAATACTAAAGCCAGCTCTGAAGGACATGATCGGCTTGAAAACAATAGCAAGGAGAGGTGAGGGGCCACACTGCAAGAACGTGTCGAGCGGTGGCGTGTAGCCGAAATACAATCTGGATCAGGATGAGGCAACTCCTCAAGCCCAAGCAGTTCCTAATTGGTTGCTTCCGTTTTAACCCCTGTGATATAAGAATTGCCGGATCGTGTCGAAGGTTACGGGTCTCATACGTAGAGACCAAAGGTAAACATTACAAGAAAGCCTGCACGTCCTCCAGACTTCGTCGATACATATTCAAGCCTCTATTCATCTCTTCTTTATCTTGCAAGGGGGGTAGTCATGGGCAAGTCAATGTTGGCAATTATCCTCGGCCTTGGGCTGCTGTTGGCTGGGGCTTCCGGTTCGTATGCGCTCCAAGCAGGTGGTGTTGAAATCGGCGATCTAGAATCCGGATCTGTCGTTGGACAGCCGTTTAAGGAGCTAACCGTCGACGCCTCGTTCTATGCCATAGAAATCGGCAATATGAAGGTTTGGTATCCTCCGATGACAGTCATCGATTTTAAGTCGCGTCCAGGTTCGCCGGTTCTCTTGAAAGTAACGAATAATGCAACGGCCGAACATGGATTTCATCTGAGCGCAGCCGTGAATCAATCAGCACCAACTGTTCTGGATACCAAGCTGGTGCTAAAGCCAGGAGAGACGCGGTATATCGGTGTTCCAACCAGTGATTTGTTTTATGCATCGGGGAATGTTCTTGAATACCGTTGTCACTTGCATGCAGGCCATGTCGGCGGCAAGTTACTCATGCTGAAGTAAGATACTCCAGTTCAAGTGGTCATCGAAAAGGCCTCGGTGAGTCTCACCGAGGCCTTTTTTTCAGCTGATCGCATTAAATGCAGAGAGCCCCAATTTCTATTAGAAACTGGGGCCCTCACGACACCAATTCGGAAATGAGTTAGTTTCTTACACCACTCCACACTTTGGCAGAATCAATCTCCTTATCAGGATTCAAAGTCTTTGCTTTTTCAAGAAGTATGTCTGTTGTTTCAGGATAAGCGGGGTCTGAGATACAGCAATTATCAACAGGACACACTGCCGCACACTGAGGTTCGTCAAAGTGGCCAACACACTCGGTGCAGCGATCATGGGCAATGACATAAATATTGTCGCCGACACCTTGTCCATCACCAACGTGATTGCCTTTGGTCTCGGCATCGCTTCTGGTCTCAAAAATCGCTTCATTAGGACATTCCGGCAGACATGCTCCACAAGAGATACATTCATCCGTAATCAATAAAGCCATGACCCAAGCCTCCTTCTCACTCCCAAAGACTAAACAATATTGACAAGTTCACGCCACTCCCACCATAGTGCGCACGTCATGGTAGAAAGAAATTCGAAGAGACATTTTATTCTGCGATTCTTTTCTAAGTCAACAGAACGCCAGCCGGTTAGAAGGCCTAGCGTGGGCATCAGCATGGGCCATTGGGCCCAACAGTAAAAGAAATGTCGGCCGTCACCACATGTCAGCTAGCCAGATAGAACCTGGAAGCCGGGAACAGCGAAACAAGCGGATCATCATGATGGTCCTGCTTGCACTTCTTCTAATGAGTGCCTCGGTCTTTCTAGTCGAGCGCAAGGAGTCAAGCATCATTGTCGTGACGTTCCCCAGTGGAATTCAGCTCGAAGCTGAAGTGGCGGATACTCCGGAGAAATTGCTCTTTGGGCTGGCCTTCCGCGACGCACTGCCTCCAAATGGCGGAATGCTTTACATTTTTGAGCAGAACGGTTTGCACCGCATCACGACTAGAGAATATCGATTTCCGGTCGATATTCTTTGGATAGACGAGAGTCATCATGTCGTCCATATGCTGGAGTACGCGGAACCGTGTAGCAAAGACCCGTGCCCATTCTTCGGGCCGCCACCTGAACCCGCTCGTTATGTCATACAGGCTGATTCGGGATTCATTCAGAAGGCAAAAGTTGCAAAAGAGGATGAGCTCAAATACACGCTCCGCATGTAGATACTGCGGAACGTGAAAAAGGATACAAGCACGATGAGTGGCTTTCAGAAAGTTGCGCAGATTGAAGAGCTGACGCCGGGCAAGTCGAAGATCGTGACAGTCAATGGCCGGCCGATCGCATTGTTCAATATTGACGGCACATTTTATGCCATTCATAACAGCTGCCCTCATGAGGGAGGACCGCTTATTGAGGGGAGACTCAAGGGATATGTCATTGCTTGTCCTTGGCATGATCTCGCGTTTGATATCCGAAACGGGCAAGGTACTGATGGGGGCGGATACTGTGTCGGCAGTTACGAGGTCCGGATTGAGGGATCCGACGTCCTGATCGGTCCGCGTAGGAAAATATAAGCAAAGTAATCAGTCACGACGATGATTTGCACGAACAGGAAAAGACGTGAGCCTTTCTAGCGCAGGCCACAACTCAACTCCGGATGTCACGGATTGCCGTAACGTCACAGTTGATGAGCCGTTCGTCATCCACCTGTGGGAGGATCGGACGAGAGGCGAACAATGGGTGCCCGCGTATGACACGAATGGGCTTGCCCTCCTCAGCGATGAATTCCTCCGCATCGCGAGTAATAACGCGGTGGAGAATGGGCAACGCATCTTTGAGTTCAAGGCCGTCCAGCCAGGTGTGTATCAGGTAGTTTTTGAAAAACGCATGGGATGGAAATTTACCGCTGAGGAGCGTCGAGTCTTTAGAATCGACGCACAGCCTGTCACTGGGAATTGAATTCATGTCCGACGTCGCGTTCATCAATGGTCGTTTCATTCCATGGCAGGATGCGACCGTCTCTATCGATGACCGGGGGTTCCAGTTTGGTGACGCCGTGTACGAAGTGATTAGAACGTATCGTGGGGTACCGTTCCAGCTGCCAGCGCATCTCGCACGACTTGAGCGAAGTGCGAAGGAGCTCTTTATTTCCCAGCCATACTCAAGAGCGCAATGGATGCAGTGGATCAGCCAGGGACTCAGTCTGGCGGGATACCAAGAGGCCAAAATCTATATCCAGATTACCCGAGGCGTGGCTCCTCGGGAGCACACCTTCCCTTCCGAAAGTTGCCCGACCGTCGTCATGACGATTAAGGAGTTACATGGCCTGCCCACTGAAATGCGCCAGACCGGCGTCACGGCATGCACCTGTGCAGATCTTCGCTGGGGACGATGCGATATCAAGAGCGTCAATTTGCTGGCCAACGTTCTTGCACGTGAAGAGGCGAGAAAGGCTCGGGTGTTCGAAGCAATTTTCATTAGAGACGGTCTTGTGATGGAAGGTGCTTTAAGTAATGTTATGGTCGTTCAAGATGGAGTGGTCATGACGGCTCCCGAAGGTCCGCGGATCCTGTCTGGCGTCACAAGGACAGTGGTGTTGGATTTGGCCAAAAAAGAAGAGATCCCGGTTGAAGAACGGTCCATATCACTCGATGCACTTTACTCAGCAGACGAAGTGTTCCTGACCGGGACCACACTCGAAGTGCTTGGAGTGGTCCAAGTCGATGGGAAGACCATTGGGTCAGGCCAGCCAGGCCCAATCACGAGAACGCTGGCTGCCCGGTGGGCGCTATTGACCGGCTAGTGCTCTTGCTTTGCTTCAGGGTGCGTGCTATGGTGCTGCCTCTGTAAGTGGGCTCATGCCCACTTTTTTGTTTGGGCACATGTCGAGCAAAATATAGGTTGAGCATGCCGGGTAAAGGTTTGCAGACGGTTGCCGACCGGTTGCAGGAAATTATTTCACCGATTTTATGGACGCTTGGACTTGAGTTGGTTGATGTGGTCTGTGTCGGGCAAGGTCCTCGTTCGGTTGTTCGTGTTCTGATCAACAAACCAGGTGGAGTCACCATCACAGATTGTGAACAGGCACATAAGGCCTTGGGCCCGGCCCTTGACGTCGCCGACCCCTTTCCCCACGCCTACACGCTTGAGGTCTCTTCCCCAGGTCTGGATCGACCATTTAAGAGACTGCAAGATTTTCAGCGGGCGATTGGGAAAGAGGTGAGCCTCAAGCTTCGCCAGCCAGTCGAAGGTCAGTGGAAGGTTACGGGACGATTAATGGAAGTAGATGAGCGTGCCGTCGTGCTGGCTGTCGGTGCACCGCGGATGTCGCAGCCGATGAGTCTCGATCGAGAGATGATTGCCGAGGCGAAGCTGGTCATAAAAGTGTAGGTATGTGAAGTTGGGCATTGTGGATGGTAACCGGATGCAGGAGCGTGAGGTATGAACCGAGAACTGATTTCAGTCATCGATGAAATCGGGCGCCAGAAAGGGATCGACAAAGCCCGAGTAATCGGAGCTATTGAATCCGCCCTGCAAACAGCCGCCAAGAAGCGCTTTGGTCAGGCCGAGAATATTCAGGTGGAGATTGACCCAAAGACGGGAGAAATTTCCGTCGTCTCGAAGAAGACGATCGTTGAAACGGTCAGCAATCCCAAAGCTGAAATCTCGCTTCAGGAGGCGCGTCAATACGACAGTGAAGCTGAAGTGGGCGACGAAATCGGGTCGCTGATTGAGATGAATGAGTTGGGGAGAATTGCTGCACAAACGGCGAAGCAAGTCATCTTTCAAAAGGTTCGCGAGGCAGAGTGGGAAGCGGTTCAAAAGGAATACTCCACGCGACAGGGCGATCTTGTCACCGGCATCATTCTAGGTATGGAGCGCCGCAATTACCTTGTAGATCTGGGAAAGACGGAAGCAATTCTACCCATCCAGGAGCAGATTCCTCGCGAAACATATCGGCGTGGTGATCGTGTAAAGGCAATGTTACTGGAAGTCCGTCGTACGCCAAAAGATGTTCAAGTCATACTGTCTCGAAGTCACCCGCAATTTGTAGCGAAGCTTTTTGAGCTTGAAGTGCCAGAAGTCATGGAGAAGATCATCGAGATCAAATCGGTTGTTCGAGAGCCTGGAGATCGAACGAAAATCGCCGTCACGTCACGGGAAAAAGCCGTGGATCCAGTCGGAGCCTGTGTCGGAATCAAGGGGTCCCGTGTCCAGGCGGTCGTCCGTGAGTTGCGGGGCGAGAAGATCGACATCATTACCTGGACGCAGGACCCTCGCGTATTCATTGCCGAGGCCTTGAACCCGGCAACAATTGAAAAGGTCGGGATCGACGAAGAGAAGAAATCGGCGCTCGTGGTCGCCGCTGACTCACAATTGTCGCTGGCCATCGGTAAGAACGGGCAAAACGTCAGGCTTGCCGCCCGTTTGACAGGGTGGAAAATCGATATCATCAGCGCAACTGAATACGAGAAAGAAAAGGTCGAGCGCGATAAGGAAATTAAAGCGGCGCTTGCCGAGGAAGCCGAGTCACAGCGCCTCCAGGAAGAAGCGCGTCAAGCTGCCAGAGCTGAAGAAGCAACAAGCGGATAACCGACGGAACCATTCGATGGCCATGCGCGTCTACGAACTTGCAAAGAAGTTAGGAATGGAAAATCGTGTGCTCATCCCCGAGCTCAAAAAAATGGGTGTGTCGGTTACGTCTCATAGCAGCACCCTGGATGATGAGGTCGTTCAAAAAGCAATTGAAAAGCTTGCCTCAAGATCTAAGGGGCAGTCGACGGCAACCGAAGAAGATCTCCCCTCAAAATCAGCTCAAGACGCACCCCGCGGAAAAGGGACGGCGACCAAAGGACATTTGGCGGAGGAATCTCCTAAGCCCGACAAGCGTCGTATTCTAATCAAGCGAAAGAAGGAAGATGAACCAACCGAGGTTGCGTCTGCCGCACCCGTTTTCGAAGATGAACGTCCGACTCAGATCGGAGCAACCAGCTCCGTGCCAGCCTCCGTCACACTAGCGGACCAGCCTGGTGTAGACGTGGAGACTGAACGCAGTCTTCTGCCAGAAGAGGCATTGGAAAAGGGTCTTCCATCGGCTCCGGCTCCTATGGTTCCGCCTCAGGAAGAGACCCAACAGAAGCCGACGGTATCTCCACCAGGTGTGGCGGCGACTGTTGAGTCTGTGGCCGCGAAAAAGAAAAGCATGGCGTTCGAGGCTATCGAGGCGGAAAGTCAAAAAGATAAACTTAAAAAAGCACGAAAGCTGGGTCGCCCTAAAGACGAGCAACAGGATGTGAAGCTCCGTGAAGATGCAGCCAGATGGCAGGATCTCCGTGCGATCCCCGTCCAGCGACGTGACGACCGATCCAAGCACTTGCACCACAGTACGCCGGCCGAAATCACAAAGCCTCGGCGGAAAAGTGTGAAAGTCACACCACGGACCACGGTGAAGGAATTTGCCGAGTTGATCGGTCAGCGGCCAGCAGATATCGTTCGAAAATTGATGGACATGGGCCAGATGCTGACCTTTCAGCAGCCGATGAATCTGGATGCGGCAACAATGTTTGCCGAAGAAAGTGGTGTCAAAATCGAAATCGCGATTGAGAAGGTGGGAGAGGAATTATTGCAAGATCTCGTCGATACGGGTGAGGACGAACGACCAGAACCTCGACCTCCGGTCGTCACTATTATGGGTCATGTCGATCATGGCAAAACATCTTTACTCGATGCGATTCGACAAACCAATGTGGCGGAAGGAGAGGCCGGCGGCATTACGCAGCACATTGGCGCCTATACGGTCTCCGTGCGTGGCAAACAAGTTACGTTCCTAGACACGCCTGGCCACGAAGCGTTCACCGCGATGCGGGCTCGTGGAGCGAAGGTTACCGACATTGTCATTTTGGTTGTTGCCGCTGATGACGGTGTGATGCCGCAGACCGTTGAAGCGATCCATCACGCCAAAGCAGCCGGCGTCCCCTTGATTGTCGCGATGAACAAAATCGACAAACCGACTGCCAATCCTGATCGAGTTAAAAATGCCCTCTCAGAGCACGGCCTAATTTCAGAAGCTTGGGGTGGCGACACCATTATGGTGGAGGTGTCCGCGAAGCAGAAAACGGGGCTCGATACTTTGCTTGAAATGATCCTGCTCCAGGCTGAAGTGCTTGAACTTAAGGCAGATCCACATCGACAGGCTCGAGGTACCGTGATCGAAGCAAAAATCGAACGCGGCAGGGGCCCTGTTGCAACGGTGTTGGTACAAAGCGGGACCCTCAAGGTGGCCGACGCATACGTCGTGGGCTCATTTAGCGGACGCGTTCGGGCCCTTATCAATGATCGGGGTGAGAAAGCTCAGCAAGCTGGACCATCCATTCCAGTGGAAGTGATCGGCTTACCGGGGGTTCCATCGGCAGGAGATGTCTTCCAAGTCGTCTCCAACGAGAGAGTGGCTCGCGAGATCGCCGAGGAACGAGCGCAAAAGCGGCGGGCTGCAGAGCTAGCAGGTCCGGCGAAGGTGACGCTGGATGATCTATTTGCGAAGATTCAGGAAGGGTCAGTCAAGGAATTGGCCATCGTGATCAAAGCCGATGTGCAAGGATCATCGGAAGCGCTGGCAGGTGCCGTTGAAAAGCTCTCGACCGACGCCGTCAAGCTCCGTGTGATTCATAACGGAGTCGGGGGTATCATGGAGTCTGATATCCTGCTTGCTGCTGCGTCACGAGCCATCATCATCGGCTTCAACGTCAGACCTGAGCCCAAGGCCACTGCATTGGCCGAGCAGCAGGGCGTTGACGTTAGGCTCTATACGATCATTTATGACGCCATCGCCGACATCAAGGCCGCAATGGAAGGCTTGCTTGAGCCCACGCTTAAGGAGCGAGTCTTGGGTCGAGCTGAAGTGCGCCAGGTGTTTATGATTCCCAAGGTTGGAGCGGTGGCTGGGGCGTATATCGTCGATGGGACGATTGCCCGTTCGAGCGCAGGAGTAAGGGTTATTCGCGATAACGTCGTGGTGTATCAGGGCAAGCTTGGCTCTCTACGGCGATTCAAAGACGATGTGCGCGAAGTCCAACAGGGTTATGAATGCGGATTAAGCGTTGAAAACTTCAATGATGTGAAGACCGGTGACATTGTTGAAGCGTACGCGATCGACAAGATCGCGACAAAGCTCTAGGAATCCTCGCGTCTATTCTCTGTCGTCTCTCTCGATGTGAGGAAGAATAGTACAGCCGCTGCATTGAGGTTCCGCTAAAAACTTGATGAAGATGAGTGCTCAATATGGTGGTGGGGCTCTGTACTGTAGAGTTATTCATCGCAGGCAGCCAATCGCTAAAAGACAAGCGGCAGGTGCTTCACGGACTAAAAGACAGACTTCGTGGCAAATTTAACCTTTCCATCGCCGAGGTGGATGGTCAAGACCTTTGGCAGAAGGCGGTTCTCGGTATGGCTTGTGTGGCCAATGACGGTAGCTACGTGAACCAGGTGCTGGAGCAAGCGTTGAATGTGATCAAAAGCATGCCAGCCGTCGAAGTCATGCGGACCCAACTGGAATTGCTCTAATTGTCACACGCAGCCTGATGGATAGGGTCACGCAAGCAAGATGTCAAAAACAACCTATAAAAGAGCAGATAGGGTGGCGGATCAGATAAAGATGGAAGTGGCCGACATCCTCATGCGAAAAATCAAGGACCCTCGGGTGCATGATGTCACCGTTACCGATGTGGAGCTCACCGGCGATTTACGCATTGCTCATGTTTTTGTCACGACCATGGAAACGGGCGAAGCCGAGCGGAATATATTTATCGGGCTCTCCAAGGCCAGCGGCTTTGTGCGAGCGGAGCTAGGTCGTCGGCTCTCGCTCCGCTACCTTCCGGATGTCATCTTTAAAAAAGATGTCAGTGGGCCACGCGGCGATCGGATTATGCAGTTGCTGGATGGACTCCATCATGACACTGAAGGACAAGAGACATCTGACACTCAGAGTGAGAGAGAGCGTACCACGCCCTCTTAGGGTATAGAAGACGGCACACATTACAATGGAGCACCAGAATCATGTAGAAGGCGTTCTCATTGCTCACAAAGAAGCCGGATGGACGTCACACGATGTTGTGGCCAAGGTACGGAAGCTACTGGGCGAATGCAAAGTCGGTCATGCCGGCACACTGGACCCTAGCGCCACGGGTGTCCTACCTATTCTGGTCGGACGTGCTACGAGAATTGCCGAATACCTCATGGATTGGGATAAGGAGTACCGAGCTGTTTTGCGGCTTGGGCAAACGACCGACACGCAGGATGCGTCAGGTCAGGTGCTGACAAAGACTGATCCATGCCAGGTGAATGAGGATATGATTCGCATGGTCGTCACGCAGTTCCGAGGAGTACAACGGCAACTGCCTCCGATGTATTCGGCCGTGAAAGTCAGCGGGCAACCGCTGTACAAAGCAGCCAGAGCCGGCAAGACCATCGATAGAGTCGAGCGGTCCGTTACCATCCACGAGCTGGAAGTCCTGGCTATCGAAGGTTGTGACGTGACTCTTCGTATTGTGTGCTCAAAAGGAACATATGTGCGCACGCTGTGTGCCGATATTGGTCAAGTCTTGGGCGTTGGTGGCCATCTTTATGCGCTTCAACGTCGTCGAGTCGGCCCGCTTTCAATCGATGAGGCATTGACAATCGATGAAATTGCAGGCCATCTCGCCATGGGCACGCTCCAAGAACGGTTTCTTTCGTTGGACCAACTCTTATCTCAGCTCCCGACGGTGGTCGTCAACGCAGAGCAGGCCCAACGGGTTGTCCATGGAACGCCGGTGTCCCCAGTGGGAATCAGTCAACTCCCTGCTTCGCCCAATCCCGTACCGGTACGGGTGAAGAATGAAGCCGGTCAACTCTTGGCGATTGGCACGCACGATACACAGGGCTTGGGGCCGATTAAAATTCGTAAAGTATTCAGTCTTGTGACTCATTAAGAATGGAAGGAGCCGCCATGGCATTACTCAAAGAAGCAAAGACAGAACTCATCAAGCAATTTCAGCAGCACGATAAGGATTCCGGTTCACCGGAAGTCCAAATTGCGGTGTTGACCAACCGAATCACCTATCTGACCGAACATTTCAAAACCCATAAGAAAGATCACCACTCCCGTCGGGGTTTGTTACAACTAGTCGGTCGGAGAAGGCGATTGCTCGACTACCTTCGCGGAGTGGATGAAGCACGTTACCGAGCGGTTATTGATCGCCTCGGCATTCGCAAGTAAGTGGTGGTGGCAACCACAGCGGCATAGGCCGTTGCCATAAGCGGAGTTCACATATCCCACAGATGAACACCGACATACGTTCTGACTCTGCATGCTCAATGCCGACAGGGTGTGACCCGGTAGAACCATACCAACGGTTCAGCACATTCGGTACATCATTGAATATGCCTGGTTCGAGCGTATCTCAGTGGGCATCTGTGGATCTAACCAGAGGAGACCATAGATGGTACACGTCGTAGAAGTCGACATTGCAGGTCGGACACTCCGTCTTGAAACTGGGCGGGTCGCAAAACAGGCGGACGGATCAATTTGGGCGTCATATGGGGATACGGTCGTCCTCGCGACGGCCGTGGCTGCACAAACGGCCAAGCCTGGAATAGATTTCCTTCCTCTGACCGTCGACTATCAAGAAAAGGCCTATGCAGCGGGGAAAATCCCCGGTGGCTATTTTAAGCGCGAAGGTCGACCGGCTGAAAAAGAAGTGCTGACAAGTCGATTGATCGATCGCCCGATCCGTCCACTCTTTCCAGAAGGATATTATTTCGAAACACAAGTGATTGCCTCAGTGCTCTCAGCCGATAAGACTGGCTCTTCTGACGTCATCGGGATCACTGCGGCATCCGCTGCCCTCGCGGTCTCGAATATCCCGTTCAATGGTCCCGTGGCTGGCGTGAAGATCGGCCGGATCAAGGGTCAGCTCGTCGTCAATCCCGATCTTGAGTCCATGGAGCAGAGCGATCTTCATCTGGTGGTTGCAGGGACCGCGGACGCCGTCATGATGGTGGAAGCGGGTGCCAACGAATTGCCTGAACAGACCATGCTTGAAGCCCTGGAACTAGCACACTCCGAGATTAAGAAGATCGTCAAGAAGATCTCTGAGTTGGCTCAGAAAGTCGGAAAGGTAAAGCGAGCGGTGGCGGCTGAGTCGATCGATCCACAACTACAGGCCGAGATCAAGGCATTGGTCGCGCAGCCCATTCGTGACGCCATCATGATCTCTAACAAGACCGCACGGCAGGAACGATTGGATCACGTTCTGGCTGACGCTATCGAAAAATTGAAAAAACCAGAGGATCTCTCCCGTGAACGGCACGTCAAGATCGTGTTCCACCAACTGGAGTACACGGAAGTTCGGAAAATGATCTTAGAGAAACAGTCACGGGCCGATGGGCGGGGACCAGCCGACATTCGCCCGATCACCTGCGAAGTAGGCGCATTGCCACGAGCTCACGGTTCTGCGATTTTTACACGAGGCGAAACGCAAAGCTTGGCGGTTGTGACGTTGGGAACCACCGATGATGAGCAACGCATTGACGCTCTGGAAGGTGAGTACACGCGCACGTTCATGCTCCACTACAACTTTCCACCTTTCAGTGTCGGTGAGGCTCGGCCGCTGCGCACGCCGGGTCGACGTGAAGTCGGGCACGGTGCGTTGGCTGAAAGGGCGTTGAAGCCGGTTATTCCGAACAAGGATACGTTCCCATATACGCTGCGGATCGTTTCTGAAATTCTGGAATCCAATGGCTCATCCTCAATGGCGACGGTCTGCGGCGGAACATTGGCCATGATGGATGCCGGTGTCCCAATCAAGGAACCCGTGGCAGGCATCGCGATGGGTCTCATCAAGGAAGGCGAGGACGTCATTATCTTGTCGGACATTCTTGGTCTGGAGGATCATTTAGGCGACATGGACTTCAAGGTCTGTGGGACGAAGAATGGCGTCACCGCGCTTCAGATGGATATCAAGATCGGAGGGATTACGACTGCGCTGATGCAGCAAGCCTTGGAACAAGCTCGTTTGGGACGACTGCATATCCTCGGCCATATGTCGAAGGCCCTTCCCGAACCGAGGACCCACCTCTCACCCTTTGCCCCACGCATCCACACGATGAAGGTTAAACAGGATAAAATTCGAGACATTATCGGTCAAGGCGGTAAAACCATTCGTGGGATTCAATCAGACTGCGGGGTTAAAATCAGCGTTGAGGATACAGGTGTCGTGACGATTGCCTCCTCTGATGAAGCGTCGTTACAGAAAGCCAAAGGCATCATCGACCGCTTAACCGAGGAAGTGGAAGTGGGAAAAATCTATACGGGGACGGTGAGAAAGATAATGGACTTTGGTGCATTTGTGGAGGTATTGCCTGGGACGGACGGACTGGTTCATATCTCGCAACTCGCGCATCACCGTGTGAAAGCGGTGGCGGACGAAGTATCGGAAGGGGACGAAATTCTCGTGAAGGTTCTGGAGATCGATAGACAGGGCAAGATTCGACTCAGTCGAAAAGAAACTATCCCGGTGCCGACGGGAAGCCCAAAAGACTCATCCGACGAGTAACTCTTGTATCGCAAGCTTATTCTCAATAACGGGATTCGCGTGGTCACTGAGCGAATCCCGACCCTTAAATCCGTCACCATTGGTATCTGGGTCGATGTGGGCTCGCGTGATGAAGGTCCGGCGCAGGCAGGGTACTCTCACTTCATTGAGCACATGTTCTTTAAGGGTACGGCGGCTCGCTCGGCGACGGACATCTCCCGAGAAATCGATGCGTTAGGAGGCGAAATGAACGCCTTCACGACACGGGAGACGACGACGTTCTACGTCAAAGTCTTAGATCAACACTTGCCCCAAGCGCTTGATCTGCTGTCGGATCTGTTCCTACGCTCACGACTTGGGAAGAAAGAAATCGACAAGGAAAAGCAGGTCATCCTTGAAGAAGTCCGAATGGTCCAGGACGACCCGGAAGACCTGGTTCAAGAGCTTCACACGAAATTAGTCATGGGGAGACATCCCTTGAGTCGTCCTATTCTTGGACGCGAATCAACGATCACACAAATCAGTCGGCAAGACCTCTTGCAATACATTGATGCGCATTACCATCCAGAAAGGATTGTCATAGCAGTCGCGGGGAATTTTGATCAACAGCAACTCGAGAGGACTATCGCACGTACGTTCGGCAAATATCGAAAATCAAGTGGTACGGCATCCAATAAGCGCTGGCCTCCCGAACTCTTCGGCGGCGTGACCATGAAGCAAAAGCCATTGGAGCAGGTACATCTCTGCGTAGGACTGGAAGGAGTAGCTGCTAGTCATAAAGATCGGTACGCCATCTACGCGTTGAACAGTGTGCTGGGCGGGAGCGTGAGTTCCAGACTTTTTCAAGAAATACGGGAAAAACGTGGCTTATCCTATTCCATCTACTCCTTCTTGTCGGGCTATTCTGACGGTGGCACCGTGACGGTCTATGCGGGGACTCATGCGCGAGAAGTTGAGCGGGTACTTGATCTAATTTGTCGTGAAATCCGGAAGCTCGCCAGACATGGCATCGATCACGACGAGCTGAAGCGGACGAAGAATCAAATGAAGGGTGGACTCATGCTTAGCCTGGAGAGTTCTCATAGTCGAATGAACAAACTTGCAAAGGATGAATTGATATCCGGAACTCATACCACCCTGGAAGACATGATTCGAGAAATTGATGCGGTCACGCAAGAACAAGTCTTTCATGTTGCTCAGGATTCGTTCATCTCAAAAAGAATGGCATTGACAGGCCTAGGGCCGCTCTCCTCTCGCCAAGTGAGCACATTGAGCACGAGATTCTCATAAGCGCCCGCGCTAGACATGCGCCGTTCGATCACATAACATATTGTGTTACAAACGTTTTTGTGGAAAACATCTCCCGCGTCGGTTCCAACAAACATTTCCTTGACAGGACATCGCAGTTTCAGTACCGTTCCGGTAGTATTGGCCAGACTATGTGCGTGATGTAAGAAGTCACTAACTTAAGAAGGCCGGTAACAAACGAAAGTTTTGAAAGCGATTTTTTTAGGCATATCACAAGCGCTGGATATCATATCGTCTATAGACCTATCTCGTTTAATTTGATGTAAGGAGGAACTGGATATGAAAAAGTCTGTCGTTCTAGCTGCCGTGGCGGTGTTTTGGGGATTTGGCTTGCTAGCGGCCGAGTTTTCTTTTGCGGCAGGGGGCATCGAAAAACTGGGCCTCGCAGATGCCGTCGTCGGGGGAAAACCCCTGAAGTCTGAAGCCGTTGCCAAGACGCTACAAGGCCGTGTCTGGTCACAATGGGCGGATAACCCGGATGGAGAACTCTTGTTCGGCATTCAATATTGGAATACAGGAGAACCAGGGTCCGGCGACACGGGAGGCCGATCCTCGACGATGCTTGACGTCAAACCACCAGACCCATTGTTCAGTTGTTGTGCTTGGGGATTCTCCGGAGGAACGGAAAAGAACTCAACTTATTCAGGTTGGTATCATGCCGCCTCGACGGTTCGTCTAGCAGTCAAAGACAAGGCGTTGATGGATCAGATCATCAAAGCTTCACAAGAATTGGTAGCCATGGAGGTCACACTGAGTGGCAGGACCATTACCGCGTTTAAGGTGCTGAAGGACTAGACACTCGCAATGTGTAAAGACCTTGTCGTAAGGAGGATGGGATCATGATGTTGCAGAAGCAAGGTGTAGCCATTCTGGCAGCTGTCGCGCTGGTGGTCGGT
Organism: Nitrospira sp.; assembly: GCA_041742455.1. Taxonomy (GTDB): domain Bacteria; phylum Nitrospirota; class Nitrospiria; order Nitrospirales; family Nitrospiraceae; genus Nitrospira_D. Next base: position 26,855 of record JBGSIO010000013.1, read on the forward strand.
GCGGCTTCGACTGCCTCAGCGATTGAGTCATTCCAGGAACGGTTCGAATGGGGAGATATGAGTAAGCCGACCACCATACAAGGTAGAGTGATCGTACTGGATCCGTACGATGAAGCCGTGTGGATCAATGTTGCTGTTTTTGGCGGCAACGCCGAGAGTGGCCTGTACTGGCAAAAAGTTCATCCAGGGAAGACGCTGAAGTTCTATGCCGAGAAATCTGCCTGGCAAGAACTTAAAAAGATGGGGCGACCTCATGCGGGTCCGGCAGCAGCCAAAGAAGTTCCGCCGGGCAGCACGACAGATTTGATCGAATTCGTCGCCACAGAAACTGAACAGAATCATCGGGTGATTTCTTCGGTCAAGAAGCTTCCTGAAGTGGCTGGCGCAATAGCTAAGCCTCTGAGCATGTCCGGGATTCGTCTCAAGGAGTGTGCGGGAAAACATGAGTTTGACTCAGCCTGTTCAAAGGCTAAGACAGCTCTTAACGAATCCCCGGTGACACCAGATGGGAGTAACGTCGGTATGCAATACGATGTAATGCTGCCTGGCGGCAAAACACTCGGCGGTTTGATTCCTTGGTCTGCACAGTATAACCAGGTCAACTAGAAGACTTACCGAGATCATGCATAGGGCGGCTTCCCTGAAGAAGGAGAAGCCGCCCTTTCTTTATCCTGTCAAAGAGTCATGGGGCTACCGATTTAATGCGTGGTTGGGATCCTACTTAACCATGCGCTGCAGCTCGGCAAGGCGATTCATCGCATCGAGCGGGGTCATCGAGAAAAGGTCGATCTGCTTAACTTCATCAATAATGGGATGGGGCTTGGGAAGAGACGGGGAACCCATGTTGGGCTGTTCCAGTGAGGGATTGGAATAGGGAGACTCCGGTTGTTCCAGCTGGGACAGCACGGATTGCGCTCTGTGAATAACCTCTGTGGGCAGCCCCGCGAGTTTACCAACGTGAATCCCATAACTTCGATCCGCTTTCCCTGGCACAATTTTTCTAAGAAACACCACCTCATCACCCTGTTCCCGAACAGCGACACAGTAATTCCTGATCCCAGTCCGTTGCTGCTCCAAGTTGGTCATCTCATGGTAGTGCGTGGCAAACAAGGTACGTGCTCCTAATCGTGTGCAGTCATGAATGTACTCAGCAATTGCCCATGCAATGCTGAGACCGTCATAGGTGCTTGTGCCTCGACCAATTTCATCCAGCAAGATCAGGCTTCGCTGTGTCGCCGTTCGTAAAATATGTGCGGTCTCCACCATTTCAACCATGAACGTGCTCTGGCCTCCGGCCAAATTATCTGAAGCTCCCACCCTCGTGAAAATGCGGTCCGTTACTCCAACGTGAGCCTCCGTTGCCGGAACGAAGCTTCCGATTTGTGCTATCAGGACAATCAGGGCCACTTGCCGAAGATACGTGCTCTTTCCTGCCATGTTTGGCCCAGTAATGATCAATAGACGGTTCAAACCGAGATCCAGATCAGTATCATTAGGCACGAACGTCGAATCGATGCAGAGCCGTTCCACCACAGGATGGCGACCGTCTCGAATGGTGAGAGTATCATCCTCAGTGACGGTAGGCTTCACGTATCGATAGAGAGCGGCGACTTCTGCCAATCCAGCCAACACATCAATGAGCGACAGGGTGGTGGTTATTCTATCCAGCCGATGAGCTTCTTCGGCCAATCGAGAGCGAAGCTGAATAAACGTTTCTTGCTCCCTGGCAAGAAGTTGCGCATCCGCTCCGATGACACGTTCTTCAAGATCCTTTAACTCCGCCGTCATGAACCGTTCGGCATTGACGAGGGTTTGCTTGCGGATGTAGTCGGCCGGCACACGGTTAAGATTGGCCTTAGTAATCTCGATATAGTATCCATAGACGTGATTGTAACGAACCTTCAGCGATTCAATGCCGGTTCGTTCCCGTTCACGAACCTCGAGGGCGGCAATCCACCCTTTTCCTTCTTTGCTCACCTTTCGCAACTCGTCAATTTGAGGATCGTATCCTTCTTTGATGAGATTTCCATCACGAACTGAGATCGGGGCATCGGAACGGATAGACTGTTCAATCAGCTCATAGAGATCTTGAGCGCTATCCCACAAAGCCCGCGCCTCACCCAACAGTTGGCTCTTAAGAAGGTCTAATTGCACAAGAATCTCTGGCAAAGCACCGAGCGACTGTTTGAGCGCAAGAAGCTCACGCGGGCCGGACAGCCCCAGGACAAGGCGACTACCTAGTCGAGCAATATCCTGAATCTCTCGCAAAGCAGAACGGAGAGCCGTTCGCACCATCATCCGGTCTTTAAGTTCCTCAACCGCATCCAATCTCGATCGGATTTCTTCGCAGCGAACCAAGGGCCTGATCAGCCATTGGCGGAGAAGGCGACTTCCCATAGCCGTGCTGGTTCGATCGAGAACACTCAAGAGTGTTGGGGCCTTTGAACCGGAATAACCCTCATTCACTACAATTGGTTTCAACAGTTCAAGATTACGGATCGTCGTACTATCGAGCTGCATAAATTCGTCAGTACCGCGGAGCATAATACGGCGAATATGAGCAAGGGGTGCGGTCGGCTGGGTCTGACGAAGGTATTCCAACACGGCACCTGCTGCGCAGATGCCTATGGATAAATCGTGGTATCCAAAGCTTTTAAGAGATTGGATACCGAGGTGCTCATGGAGCAGTCGCTCGGCGTGCCTCCGGTCAAATGAGACGGAAGGACGTTCACACAGGCGGACTCCTGGGATTTCATCAATCCACCGGAACTGTTGGCGATCAAGATCCACGGGAAACAGTAATTCTCGAGGCTCCAAGCGCGCGAACTCATTCAGAACCTGGGTGACGGCTTGCGGACCATCCGTCTCCATCACCCAAAACTCACCTGTGGACACCTCAAGAGCAGCCAAGCCGATGACTAATCCTCTGGACGAGTCGTGCCGAATCGCGAGCGCGGTCAGATAGTTGAACTCGGTAGGAGAAAGAAACTCTGTATCGACCAATGTGCCTGGGGTATAGAGTCTGACGACTTCTCGGCGAACCAGACCTTTAGCTGCTTTAGGGTCCTCGACCTGTTCGCACAAGGCGACGATCCGCCCGGCCTTTAATAACTTCGCGATATAGCCAGTTGCTGCGTGAAAAGGAATACCGCAAAGAGGAACAGGATCAGCACTGTTCTTATCGCGGGAAGTCAGGGCGATAGAAAGAATCCCCGAAGCCACCTGCGCGTCCTCGTAGAACATCTCGTAAAAATCCCCAACTCGGAAAAACAGGATTGCGTCAGGGTAACCTTGTTTAATATCGCGATATTGTTGCATCAATGGACTCAAGCTAAGATCACTCATCGCGGTAGGTCCCCGAATGTTCGATGTGGGTGGAAGAGGATCGTCCCGAGATTTTCTCGAGTGATTGGCGGAGACGTTCCAGATCGACTTCGGCTTGTTGTAATGCCTTTGTTTTTCGTCTTAGCTCGATTCGTGCTCGTACCCAGGGAGGGAAAAGGAGTATGGCCGCGACCAGCACACCTACAATGAAGCCGGCCATGATGGGTTGATAAATAGGAGTTGAGGCCTCAAGCAAGCCAAAGAAGTACCTCAGCGTCACGCCCTGCTCTTGGTTTTGAAGGACGAAAGCCAGCGAAAGGAGTAAGAGGATGCCGATCAGAATAACGCGTGTCATCGCTGCGAAACCTTTCGACGGGGCCTCGTACGCGACTGAGGCAATCGAGCCGATTGATCTATGGCGAGGCAAGCACGAGTGATCCGTAGTAGAAGGGATCGAGAACGTGCCCCTTGGGCTACTAACCTCACCATTCTGGTAGTTCGGGTTCGATGAATCAATCGCACTTCCAGGTGATCAGCAGGAAGCAAGCCCGGGAATCGATCGGCCCATTCAATCGCGGTCACAGCTTCATCTGTAAAGCATGCGGAAAGTCCAATTGACTCGGCCTCATCGACTCGTTTCAATCGGTAAAGATCCAGATGAATGAGCGGAAGCCTCCCCTGATATTCGTGTACGAGCATAAACGTCGGACTGGTGACCGAAGCAACTGAACCACCGAGTCCGGCCACGATCCCACGGACCAAGGCAGTTTTGCCGGCACCCAATTCTCCCACCAAAGCAAGTACATCCCCTCTTCGAAGGACTTTCCCAATAGTATGTCCGAACGAATCCGTTTCTCGAGGAGATGAAAGGACACCATCACGGAGGTCGAAAGATTTAGCCATAGGAGCGAATAGCAGATGAGCTCGTTGCACACCCGATTGAATTAGTTTTGCGCTGTCTCGTCGACATATTTGAGGGCATAGGGAATCTGCTCGACCAGATCACTTGCGATCATCCCAGCTTGTCCCTTACTGCCTGCGGCCAAATCTCCAGCTATTCCATGGAGATAGGTCGCGGCACACGCTGCTTCCCACGAAGGCAGGCCTTGGGCCAAAAGTCCTACCATCATGCCGGTCAACACGTCACCAGTACCGGCTGTTGCCATTCCGGGGTTTCCCGTTGGACAGATGGCCACAGCACCATCTGGCCGAGCCACAATGGTTCTCGCTCCCTTCAGGACCACAAACAGGCCACGCTCCCGCGAAAATCGGGTCGCGATACCGATGCGATCACTATTGACGGTCTGAGGTGTGGCATCCGGCTCCAGTCGCGCCATCTCACCAGGATGAGGCGTGATGATTGGAGGAGTCTTGCAGGATGCCAGCAGAGCGGTACGGCCGGTCAGTGCGTTCAGCGCATCTGCATCAAAAACAGCTGGTCGATCGAGCTGTTTTGTCAGGGCCTGGATAAGCTCCACAGTTTCGGGCGCCGTTGAGAGCCCTGGACCAATGGCGATGGCGGTTCTGGCTGACATGAACGAGACGAGGCGGTCCAATGCTGTGCGTGCCAAGGTTCGAGCCTTGGTCTCCGGCATTGGAGCGGTCATAGCCTCCACCAGTTTTGCCTCCAATACATCATTGACACTTGAAGGAATCGCTACGGTCACGAGGCCGGCTCCCACTCGGAGCGCGGCTCGGGCGGCGAGGGCTGCGGCGCCGGTTTTCCCGACGGACCCGGCAATAATACCGGCATGCCCAAACGTTCCCTTGTGACTCGAAGAGCGTCGTGTCGGTAGGGACATCTGCACCGCTCCTCGCGTAATCAAACTGGTACGACTGACCATTGCGTCGACGTACGCTGGCGGGATACCGATATCAACAATCTCGACGTCCCCAGCGTGATCAATCCCCTGATTCTGGTAGAGACCCAATTTCGGAAGCCCAAAAGTGACGGTAAGGGAGGCACGAACAGCTTGACCAAGGATGGTTCCGCTATCAGCATGGAGGCCAGAGGGAAGGTCCACGGCCACAACAGGGCGAAGGGCTTCGTTGATGCTGTCTATGGCATCGGCATAGCGCCCGGTTACAGCGGAGGAAAGTCCTGTTCCAAGCAGGGCATCAACGAGGATATCACTGTCCTGCAAAAGAGCCAGTGCCTGTGCTTTGGAAGTGTACACGTGGACACCAGACCTGCCTGCACCACGCACGAATTGCTTATACATCGTAGCGGCATCGCGGCTTAGTTCAGAAACAGATGCCAGTGCAAGGATGTGTACCTTCGCATGGTGTCGGCGGAGTATGCGCGCTGCTACGAATCCATCTCCACCATTATTCCCCTTGCCGCAGACAATGGTCACCGTCTTGCCGCGAGTGGGTCCGAATCGCTTTTCAAGGGACGACACGACGCCGAGTCCGGCTCGTTCCATCAATGTTGTGGCGGGAATGCGGGCCTCTACAATCGTTCTACGATCAAGCTCCTGCATCTGTGCAGCGGTGACAATCTTGGTCATGATGAACCGAGGGTGGTGAATGGACGGACCAACAGGTCCACGACGCTAACCCAGCAAGGCCTTCATTTCTTTCACAGCTTGGACGAGGCCGACGAGGACGGAACGCGCGATGATGCTGTGGCCGATGTTGTACTCAACGATTTCAGGGATATGCGTCAGTCGCTTGACGTTGCGATAGTTCAGCCCATGACCGGCATTGACCCCGATCCCAAGCTTATACGCGAGCCTGGCAGCTTGCGTGATCGCCTCGAATTCCATATCGGCTTCTTTCGAACGTGTGGCATTCGCATAGCGCCCTGTATGCAGTTCCACAAAATCTGCGGAGATCTTGTGCGCAGCCTTCACTTGATTCAAATCCGGCTCAATAAAGACGCTGACAGGAATCCCGCCGTTATGTAACAGCGTCACGACACCTTGAATCCGATCTCGCTGTCCTGCCACGTCGAGACCACCTTCGGTGGTCAGTTCCTGTCGTTTCTCCGGCACCAATGTGACCAGGTCCGGCTTAATGTTGAGAGCGATCTTCACCATTTCTCCGTCAGCAGCCATTTCCAGGTCGAGCTTTGTGCGGGTCATTTCGCGAAGAAGCCGAAGATCGCGATCTTGAATGTGACGTCGGTCTTCCCGGAGATGGACGACAATGCCGTCGGCTCCTGCGAGCTCAACAAGCACCGCCGCTGCGAGCGGATCGGGATCGGTTCCTCCGCGAGCCTGTCTCAACGTCGCAACATGATCGACATTTACACCGAGCCGCGCCATCGACCCCTCCTTACCCTCACGTGGATTGACTATCGGATCATCCGACCATGGAACCATTTGGAGATCAACGGAGCTATCGACTTGTATTAGTAACAGAAAGGAATAAGAGGGGGCAAGAACGGCATTGCCGACCCAGCGCGAATATGTGCAGGCACAAGTCCGGATCGTCCGTTGTCAGAAGCACCTAGAAAATGAGGGAAATTGACTCGCCCAGAGCCCTGAATTAGAATAGGCCCCTCTCGTGTCCTCTCACGCATTCATGGCGAAGAGTCCGTTGGCAATTTTCTAGAAACGGTCAAGGGAAGTTCATGGGGTTGGGCGACGGCTTTTATCGGATCAAACGGCTCCCGCCGTATGTGTTCGCGCAGGTTCAATCACTGAAGCTTGAAGCTCGACAACGCGGTGAGGACATTATCGATTTCGGGATGGGTAATCCCGATCAGCCGACTCCGCCTCATATCGTTGAGAAGATGATCGAGGCGGCCCGCAAGGGGAAGAACCACCGCTATTCGGCATCGCGTGGAATTACCAAGCTGCGCCATGCGATTTGTGGCTGGTACAAGCGAAACTACAATGTCGATCTGGACCCAGAAACTGAAGCCATTGTCACCATCGGCTCAAAAGAAGGTCTCGCGCATCTCGCCTTGGCTATGATTGGTCCGGGTGATGTTGTCCTGACTCCGACACCGACGTATCCCATCCACATGTATAGCTTTATCATCGCGGGAGGCGAGGTCCGTGGGATTGAGCTCCGTCAGGATAGCGACTTTTTCGAAGATCTGACTCGGGTCTACCGGCAGACATTTCCGCGTCCGAAGATTCTGGTCATCAACTTTCCACACAATCCAACGACGGCAATTGTGGATCTGGAATTTTTCAAGAAGATCGTCGCGTTTGCCAAGGAACACAATGTGATCGTGATCCACGACCTCGCTTATGCCGATTTGGTATTCGACGGCTACAAGGCTCCGAGTTTTCTTCAGATCCCGGGAGCAAAAGATTGTGGGGTAGAGTTCTATACGTTATCGAAAGCCTACAATATGCCTGGGTGGAGAGTGGGCTTCTGTGTCGGCAACCGGGAGGTTGTCGGAGCACTGGCAAAAATCAAGAGTTACCTGGATTATGGGATTTTTCAGCCGCTTCAAATCGCGAGCGTGATCGCGCTCAACGGTCCTCAGGACTGCGTAAAAGACACCGTGATGCGCTATCAGAAACGCCGAGATACGTTGGTCGGTGGGTTGAATCGGATCGGCTGGCAGGTCGCAAAGCCACTGGCCACGATGTTTGTCTGGGCACGCATTCCGTTGCCCTATCGCCATATGGGCTCACTGGAGTTTTCAAAGCTCCTGCTGAAAGAGGCGAAGGTGGCGGTTTCTCCCGGGATTGGATTCGGTGAAGGTGGTGAGGAGTACGTGCGGTTTGGGCTCGTAGAGAACGAACATCGAACAAGGCAAGCGGTCCGGGGAATTCGCAAGGCCCTCAAGCTTGATGGAGACGAAGAGTGAGGTCGCGCATCGGCGTGGGTATTGTGGGATTTGGGACGGTTGGGACCGGGGTGGCCACGATCCTTCTGCGCAATGCTGCCATCATCGGCCGTCGGGTGGGCGTGCCGATCGAGCTGATCCGCGTGGCGGATCTGGACATCACGCGAGACCGGGGGCTGGGGTTGAACCCAGGGCTCTTGACCACGGATGCCGGCGCAGTGCTCACGGATCCGAATATCGATGTGGTGATCGAGCTCATCGGCGGATACGATAGGGCGAAGCGAATCATCATGGATGCAATTGCTGCCGGGAAGCACGTCGTCACTGCCAACAAAGCGCTCTTGGCGCTCCACGGAGAGGAAATCTTCGACGCCGCCACGCGCAAGGGTGTGGAGGTGGGATTTGAGGCCAGTGTGGGTGGCGGGATTCCTGTCATTCGAGCGTTGACGGAGGGGCTTGCCGGAAATACGATCGAATCCATCTACGGGATCATCAACGGCACGTCCAACTATATTCTGTCAAGAATGACGCATGAGGGGCATAGCTTCCAAGAGGTTCTCCAGGATGCGCAACAGGCAGGATATGCCGAAGCCGATCCCACGTTTGATATCGCTGGGATCGATTCGGCGCACAAGCTGGCTATTCTCGTCAACCTCGCGTATGGAACACCGGTCAATTTCAAGGATATCTATACAGAAGGCATTACGAGCATCACGCCCACTGATATTACATATGCGAAACAGTTCGGCTACACGATCAAGTTGCTAGGGATCGCCAAACTTGTCGACGGAGAAATCGAAGCTCGTGTACATCCTACGATGCTTCCCTCCACGTCGCCCATCGCCCAAGTCGAGGGTGTGTACAACGCCATTCAATTGGTAGGGGATGCCGTCGGTGACATCGTGCTCTATGGGCGGGGAGCCGGGTCCATGCCGACCGGAAGCGCCGTCGTCAGTGACGTGATCGCGATCGGACGGAACATACTCAAAGGTATCGTTGGTCGAGTGCCGGTGGCGTCGTTTCAACAGGATCAGCGCCGGCCGATTCGCCTACGTTCGATGGAAGAAATCAGTTCGCTGTATTACCTGCGGTTTACCGTTGTGGATCGGCCCGGCGTGTTGGCACAGATCGCCGGTGAGCTGGGGCGATGTGGAATCAGCATTTCCTCGATGGTGCAACAAGGACGCCGTGAAGGGCAGACCGTGCCGGTTGTTATTAAGACCCATACCGCGAAAGAGCGCGATGTACAAACCGCGCTCCGAGAAATCAACCACAAGCCCTTCGTCTCCGAACCGACGATGCTCATTCGAGTCGAAGGCAAGGACGAGTGATCGATGAATCGCTGGCGCGGAATCATTGAGGAGTACCGAAAATTTCTTCCTGTGACTGAGAAGACTCCGGTCATCAGTTTGGGAGAGGGCAATACGCCCCTGATTCGTGCCTCAAGATTAGCCAAGGCGATTGCCCCGGGAATCGAACTCTATTTGAAGTTTGAGGGAGTCAACCCAACGGGTTCCTTTAAAGACCGGGGAATGACCTTAGCCATCTCAAAGGCTGTCGAGGGCGGTGCACGGGCCGTCATGTGTGCCTCGACCGGCAATACCTCGGCCTCCGCCGCGGCGTATGGGGCTCGTGCGGGGTTGTCAGTGTATGTGTTGATTCCAGCTGGAAAGATCGCGATGGGCAAACTCTCCCAGGCGATGATGCATCAAGCGACTGTGATTCAGATCGAGGGGAATTTTGATCAAGCGTTGACGCTCGTGAAAGACTTTTCCTCGTCGCTCCATATTGAACTCGTCAACTCGGTGAATCCTTTCAGGATTGAGGGACAGAAGACGGCGGCGTTTGAGATCTGCGACCAACTCGGCGACGCTCCGATGCTGCATGTCTTACCGGTCGGGAACGCCGGCAATATTACCGCCTATTGGAAGGGCTACAAAGAATATCGTGCGGCGAATCAGATCATGCGAGTACCTCGCATGATGGGGTTTCAAGCTTCAGGCGCTGCCCCGATCGTATTGGGCAGAGTCGTCGAACAACCGCAAACCGTCGCCACGGCAATCAGAATCGGCAATCCCGCTAGCTGGTCATCGGCCTTGACGGCGGTGGAGGAATCCGACGGGGCGATCGATATGGTCACAGATGAAGAGATTCTTCAAGCCTACGCAACCGTGGCGGCTATGGAAGGTGTGTTTTGTGAGCCGGCATCAGCTGCCTCAGTAGCCGGTGTGGCCAAACTCCATCGAAAGAAGGCGCTCCAAGAGGGAGCGACGGTCGTCTGTACCCTTACCGGGCATGGCTTGAAGGATGCAGATACGGCGATCGGTGTGTCGAAGCCACCGCAAACGGTCAAGGCAACTCGCGAGGACGTGGCCCGTTTACTGAAAGTCTGAAAGGCGCGTAGAGTCCATGAAATATGTGATCGTGCATGCCGGAGGAATGGCCCATTACCCACAAGAAGAACTGGGTGGTCGGACACCGCTCCAAACAGCCGCGACTCCCCATCTAGATCGTCTGGCACAGAACGGCGAACTTGGCCAACTGACGATTCCCGCTGACGGGGTTCACCCTGGAGGCGGGCTGATCGGGACGGCGATTCTCGGATACGATCCGAGGAAGTTTTATCCAGGCCCTGGGCCGCTTGAAGCGGCCAGTTTGGGTGTGTCCGCAACGGAGCACGACGTGGTGTATCGCTGCACGATGGTGACCTTGGCACCGGAAGGGGGCAAGGGTGGTGACATCAAGAAATTGGGCCCACACGTCATCATGGACGATGCAACGGCGGGTTTGATCGAGACTGAGGACGCTCGCGAGTTGATTGAGGCGATCAATGAGCAGCTCGGTTCCGAAACCATTCAATTTTATCCCGGCGCAGGTCATCGTCATTTAATGGTCTGGGTGAAAGGGAAACCCAGGGTGATTTGCACCGATCCACAGTCGATCCTTGGTCAATCCATCGCCGAGGCTTTACCCTCTGGGGATGGGGCGGATATTCTCCGGAAGCTGATGGAGGCCGCCTATTTCATCTTGCGCGATCATCCTATCAATGAAGAACGGAGTGCCGCCGGGAAGAAACCGGCAAATTGTCTCTGGCTCTGGGGCGAGGGTCGAGCTGTCATGTGGCCGAGCCTGGTGGAACAATACGAGGTGGCAGGGGCGGTTGTTGCCACCAACGATGTCCATCGAGGCATCGGGATCAGTGCGGGCCTCGAAGCGGTGGATCCCGAGCGGCTGGAGGGTGGTGATCTCCGTGCAAAGGCCACCGTGGCATTGGAGGAGTTTGCCAAGAAGGATTTTGTCTATGTCCATACCAAGTTGACGGATGAGGTCATCCACGGCACCGACATCAAGGCGAAGGTCAAGGGAATCGAAGCCTTCGATCGTGACTTGGTCGGTCCCTTGGTTGAAGGCTTGGATAAGCAAGGCTCCTATCGCTTTCTCGTGATATGCGACCATGCCGTAGGTATTGAGGGGCCGGCGTTGTACGCGTTTGGTGAAGGTGGCGGAAAAGGGGTCGGGACCGTCAGCCGCCGCTTCACCGAGGCCGACGCAATTGCTTCCAACATCCCTGCCCGTGATGCTACCAAGTTTGCGAACAAGTTCTTCTCCAAAAGCTGAAGCCGGTGGCGCTGATCGTTCACAAATACGGCGGGACTTCGGTGGGCACCGTCGAGCGAATACATCGTGTCGCCGACCGTGTGGCTCAGGCGCAGCGAGACGGAAATAGCCTCGTCGTCGTGCTTTCCGCGATGAGCGGGGAGACGGACCGGCTGATCAAACTCGCTCACGAGGTGACGGCTGTTCCTGATGAACGCGAACTGGACATGTTGCTCTCGACGGGAGAGCGCGTCACCATCGCGTTGCTGGCCATGGAGTTGCGAGGGCGTGGCATCAATGCGCGGTCGTTTACGGGCCGACAGGTCGGCATTATCACCAACCGCGCCCACACCAAGGCCCGGATCGCCCGGGTGACCGCAGATCGTATCCGTGAGGCGCTGGGACAAGGAGTGGTTCCCGTTGTGGCCGGTTTTCAGGGCATCAACGAGTTCTCGGATGTGACCACGCTGGGACGAGGCGGGTCCGATCTCTCCGCGGTCGCATTGGCAGCAGCCCTGAAGGCCGATCGCTGCATCATTTTTACCGATGTTGATGGTGTCTACACCGCAGATCCGAACATTGTGCCGGCGGCGAGGCGGATCGATCGGATCGCCTATGAGGAGATGCTTGAAATGGCCAGCCTCGGAGCGAAAGTGCTCCAAACCAGGTCGGTCGAGTTTGCGGCCAAGTTCAATGTCCCAGTGGAAGTGAATTCCAGCTTCACAGAAGGAAAGGGAACGCTCGTGACGAAGGAAGATAAGGATATGGAAGCAGCGGCCATCGCTGGTGTGACCGGGGATCGCAATCAAGCAAAGGTCACGATTATCGGGGTGCCGGATAAACCGGGGATTGCCGCCAGAATTTTTGGGCCTGTGGCGGAGGCCAATATCAATGTAGATATGATCATTCAAAACATCGGCCAAGCCACCATGACGGATCTCTCGTTTACCATCCCGCGTGCCGATCTGAAAAAGGCTGAACCGCTCATTCAAGGGGTGGCGAAGGACATTGAGGCAAAGTCCGTGTCGGTCGTGGAAGCAATCGCCAAAGTCTCGCTTATCGGGGTGGGCATGCGATCACACTCCGGAGTGGCGGCAAAGATGTTCGAAGTGTTGTCTCGAGAGGGTATCAATATCATGATGATCAGCACCTCCGAGATTAAAATTTCCTGCGTCATCGATGAGAAATACCTCGAACTGGCTATGCGGTCTCTCCATACAGCGTTTGATCTCGACCAAACGCAGTCCTAAAACGGTTCAAGGCCCGCCACTGGACAAGCCGGTCTCACATCTTCGCCCATAGGGTTGAGGCCTGCTCCAGCCCTATCCTTCCTACCCACGGCGAAACCAATTCATGTCCTTTCCCGCCAACTGACACTTCTCGGCGTGATTTCTCATGGGTAAACGGGTATCCTTCGGCGCTAATTCGCTACAGCTGCCAGGAGACCCTCCGCATGTTTGAACAAGCCTTCAAGAATATCGATGACGTGCTGCGCAAAGAGGCCGGTTGCACCACTGAGCTGGACTATACCGAACAGACTTCCTGGCTCTTGTTTCTCAAGTACCTCGATGGGCTGGAGCAGGACAAGGCGGACGAAGCCAGGCTGGAGGGGAAGCGCTACAGTTTCATCCTCGATAAGCCCTACCGATGGGAGAGCTGGGCGGCGCCGAAGAGCAAGGGTGGGAAGCCTGACCACAACGCGGCTAACACAGGACCCGACCTCACCGAGTTCGTCAATCTGAAACTCTTTCCCTACCTACACAGTTTCAAGCAGAAGGCTAGCGGGCCGAACACGATCGAGTACAAAATCGGCGAAATCTTCGGCGAGATTAAAAATAAGATTTCGAGCGGATACAACCTGCGCGAGATCATCGACCATATCGATGAACTGCATTTCCGCTCGCAGAAAGAGAAGCACGAACTCTCGCACCTCTACGAAGCGAAGATCAAGAATATGGGCAATGCCGGGCGCAACGGCGGCGAGTACTACACGCCGCGTCCGCTCATCCGCGCGATGGTGCAGGTGGTGAAGCCAAGGATCGGCGACCGCATCTATGACGGCGCCTGTGGATCGGCGGGATTCTTGTGCGAAGCGTTCGACTATCTGACCGCCAAGGGCGATCTGTCGACGAAGGATCTTAAGACGCTGCAAGAGAGGACTTTCTATGGGAAGGAAAAGAAGTCCCTCGCCTATGTCATCGCGATCATGAACATGATCCTGCACGGCATCGAGGCGCCGAACATCATCCACACCAACACGCTCACGGAAAACCTGGCCGACATTCAGGAGAAAGACCGGTATGAAGTTGTCCTGGCCAATCCGCCATTTGGTGGGAAAGAGCGGAAGGAAGTGCAGCAGAACTTCCCCATCCGCACCGGCGAGACGGCGTTTCTGTTCCTCCAGCACTTCATCAAGATGCTCAGGGCTGGTGGACGCGGTGGCGTGGTCATCAAGAACACGTTCCTCTCCAACACAGACAATGCGTCCGTGAGCCTCCGCAAGATGCTGCTGGAAAGCTGTAACCTCCACACCGTGCTCGATTGTCCCGGCGGCACCTTCCAGGGCGCAGGCGTGAAGACCGTCGTGCTGTTCTTCGAAAAAGGCGCGCCGACCCTTCGACCTGGCTCAGGGCAGGCCGGAAAGATCTGGTACTACCAGCTCGACCCAGGTCGTAGCCTCGGGAAGACCAATCCGCTCAACGATGATGATCTGAAAGAATTCATCAAGCTGCAAAAGACCTTCGTCGACTCCCCGAAAAGCTGGACCGTAGCCGCCAAGACGATCAACCAGGCGACCTTCGATCTCTCGGTGAAGAACCCCAACGGCGGCGAAGTGGTCAAGCACCGCAGCCCGCAAGAGATCATGGACGAAATTGCGGAGCTGGATGCAGAGAGCGCGGAGGTGTTGGGAAACATAAAGGCGCTGCTATGAAAAACAAGTGGCAGACCAAAGCATTGGGCGATGTTTTGGTAAAAACTGAGACCGCTGACCCAACACGGTTGCCGCAAACCGAGTTTGATTACATTGACGTCTCAAGTGTGTCTAATGAGACGTTGACGATTCAAGAAACCCAGAGACTTAAAGGGAAGGATGCGCCAAGCAGGGCGCGGCGGCTGGTAAAGATGAATGACGTTTTGTTTGCCACGATTCGCCCAACACTACGACGTATAGCCATCGTTCCCGATGGACTCGATGGGCCTATATGCAGTACTGGTTACTTTGTTCTCCGCCCGAAGCCCCAAGTTGATACCCGTTTCGTTTTCTACTTTCTCCAGACCAATAGCTTTATGTCAGAGATGGAGAAGTTGCAAAAGGGTGCGAGCTATCCTGCAGTCACGGAAGGTGATGTCCGTTCTCAAAAACTTCCCGTTCCACCGCTCCCTGAACAGAAACGGATCGTTGGCATCCTCGATGAAGCGTTTGAGGGAATCGCCACTGCCAAAGCCAACGCAGAAAAGAACCTCAAAAATGCCCGCGACCTCTTCGAAAGCCAACTCCAATCCGTTTTCACCCAGCACGGCGAGGGGTGGGCCGAGACAACACTGAGCAAGGCGACAGGCGGAATCTTCACTGGCCCGTTCGGTTCTCTTCTCCATAAGAGCGACTATGTCCAAGATGGCATTCCGCTGGTCAACCCTGCCCATATCACAGAAACTGGATTTGAACCCGATCTCCGAAAAACGGTGTCCGAAACAACAGCTCGGCGGCTTTCAAACTACACCCTGCGTGCGGGAGACATTGTCATTGGGCGCCGAGGTGAAATGGGACGTTGTGCATTGGTAACCGACGCTGAGGACGGTTGGTTGTGCGGAACGGGGAGCTTTTTTATCAAGTCTTCCAGCCGATGCGATCCCCGCTACCTCGTCAGACTCCTGCGATCTAGCAGTTGTAAGCGGAGGCTGGATAAACTTGCAGGTGGTGCGGTGATGCCAAATTTAAGCAATGCTGATTTGGGGGAATTGCGTCTCTATTTGCCGCCAATTGATCGACAGAAAGCTGTTGTGGAGGCGATTGACGCACTTCACGCCGAAACCCATCGCCTCGAATCCATCTACCAGCAAAAGCTCGCTGCGCTGGACGAGTTGAGGAAGTCGCTGCTCCACCAAGCCTTCACCGGAGCGATATAGGATGCGATCACGAACGAGGCCAAAGGAGGCATGCGATGAAAGCGACCGAAGCTAAGCTGCTCGACTTCCTCAAGAAGTCACCCCAGTTCGTCATTCCGATTTATCAGCGAACCTATTCGTGGACCGAGAAGGAATGCCGCCAACTGTGGGACGATATTGTGCGTTGTGGCAGCAGTGACAAGATCGTCGTCCACTTCGTCGGCTCCATCGTTTATGTCGAGCGCGCCCTCTCTCAAGTTACGCATCAGGCACCCTTGCTCGTCATCGATGGCCAACAGCGCCTGGCTACGGTGTCGCTGTTGCTAGCGGCTCTCGCCAAAGCGGTGGCCGATGGCGAACCGGTTGACGGCTTCTCCCAGCGGAAGATCAAAAATTACTACCTGCTCAATCCGGAAGAGTCCGGCGAGCGTCACTTCAAGCTGCTGCTGTCGCAAACCGACAAGGCCTCGCTCATGTCCATCGTTGGTGGCGAGGAGAAGCCTCAGCGCCCGTCCCTTCGCATTACCGCGAATTACGAGTCATTCGAAAAATGGATTGCGGAAGGTAAGGTTGAGCTCACCACGTTGTGCAAGGGTTTGGCGAAGTTGATCGTAGTAGACATCGCGCTAACCCGCGATCAGGACAACCCGCAGCTCATTTTCGAGAGTATGAACTCTACCGGCAAGGAATTGAGTCAGGCCGATCTCATTCGCAACTTTATCCTCATGGGACTAGAGCCAGTTCTGCAAACGCGGCTTTACGAGCAGTTCTGGCGTCCCATGGAGTTGGATTTCGGGCAGGAAGCCTATGGCACGCATTTTGATGGATTCATGCGGCATTACCTTACGGTGAAGACCGGCGAGATTCCTAACATTAATGCCGTTTACGACGCCTTCAAGGTCCATGCGCGAACATCACGGGCCGATGCTGTCGATGACAAAAGCCACATCGAGAGCCTAGTCCGAGAGATCCGTGACTACGCCAGACATTTCTGCGCGATGGCGCTCGGCAGTGAACTAGATGCCGACCTCAAGCTTGCCTTTCACGATTTGCGCGAGTTGAAGGTGGATGTGGCCTATCCGTTCCTGCTGGAGCTGTATCACGACTACAAAGCCGATGGCTTGTCAAAGGCTGATCTAGTGGCGAGCGTACGACTAATCGAAGCGTATGTGTTCCGCCGTGCTATCTGCTCAATCCCCACCAACTCGATGAATAAGACGTTCGCGACCTTTACTAAAGCGCTGAAGAAAGATCGCTACTTGGAGAGCGTCCAGGCGCACTTTTTACTCCTGCCGTCCTACCGTCGATTCCCTATAGATGATGAGTTCCGCCGCGACTTGCAAACCCGTGACCTGTACAACTTTAGAAGTCGCAGTTATTGGTTGCGTCGCTTAGAGAATCACGGCCGGAAAGAGCGTGTCATGGTGGACGAATACACCATCGAGCATATTTTGCCGCAGAACGAGAACCTCTCGCCTAAATGGCGGGAAACGCTCGGTGATAGCTGGCGGAGCATTCAAGAAACCTGGTTGCATACGCTCGGCAACCTGACGCTGACCGCCTACAACGCTGACTACAGTGATCGGCCTTTTGCCGAGAAACGCGACATGCCAGATGCTCCAGAGAAGGGGTTCAAACAAAGCCCTCTCAAACTCAATCAGGGGCTTGGCGTGCTAGAGACTTGGGGTGAGGACGCGATCAAAGCACGCGCTGGTAGGCTCGCTAATCTTGCCGTCAGTGTTTGGTCTGCCCCCATGTTGCCCCACGATATTCTGGATGCCTACCGTCCGAAAGTCGATACCGCCGCGGAATACACCATCGACGATCATCCTTATTTGGCCAAAGGCAGCGAAATGTATGGAAGTACGGTGAGGGATCTGTTTGAGGCTTTCCGCAAAGCGGTTCTCGCGCTCGATCCGTGCGTAAGCGAAGAATTTCTGAAGCTCTATGTTGCCTACAAGGCTGAGACCAACTTTGTGGACGTGATTCCACAAGCGAAGCGATTGCTCCTTTCGATCAATATCAACTTCGCCGAGGTGAGTGACCCCAAGGGGCTGTGCAGAGATGTCGCGGGCATGGGGCGCTGGGGCAATGGCGATGTGGAAATTGGCCTCTCTAAAGCGGACGAGTTGCCCTATGTGATTGGATTGGTCCGCCAGTCCCTAGAATTACAACTCGGTAATGGCAGTGACGTATGAACGAAGCCGAAACCAGGGCCGAGCATATCGATCCTGCTCTCAAGGCGGCGGGCTGGGGCGTAGTGGAGGGGAGCCGCGTGCTGCGCGAGTATCCCATCACGCTGGGTCGCATCGAGGGCTTGGGACGGCGCGCGAAGCCGCTCATCGCCGATTACGTCCTCGTCTATCGCAACACCAAACTCGCTGTCATTGAAGCCAAGGCCTGGGATGAAGAACTGACCGAAGGGGTAGGGCAGGCGAAAGACTATGCGGGGAAGCTGGCCATTCGCTTCACCTACGCGACGAACGGCCAAGGGCTCTACGGCATCGACATGGAAACGGGCCAGGAAGGCGAGTGGCCACAGTACCCCAGCCCGGATGAACTCTGGAAGCTGACATTTGCCAAGCAGGATGCCTGGCGGGACCGGTTTGCCACTGTGCCATTTTCAGACAAGAGCGGAAGCTGGATCATTCGCTTTTATCAGGAAATTGCCGTCCAGCGAGTATTAGAGAGAATAGCGAAGGGCGATGATCGGCTTCTCCTTACGCTGGCCACCGGCACGGGAAAGACATCGATCGCTTTTCAAATTGCTTGGAAACTCTTTCAATCTCGTTGGAATCGGAGTCGGGAACCGTCGAGACGCCCGCGCATTCTCTTCTTGGCAGACCGTAATACTCTCGCCACTCAGGCCTATAACGATTTTACGTCATTCGCTGCCTTTGAAGACGAAGCGCTTGTTAGAATCAAGCCGGAGTCGATCCGCGAAAAAGGGAGAGTTCCGACGAATGCGAGCCTATTCTTTACCATCTTCCAGACTTTCATGAGCGGGCCGCCGAAGGACGGCAAGCCGTCGCCATATTTTGGGGAATATCCGCCGGACTTCTTCGATTTCATCGTCATCGACGAGTGCCATCGCGGCGGCGCGAATGATGAGAGTAACTGGCGCGGTATCCTTGAATACTTTGCCCCCGCCGTGCAACTCGGCCTGACTGCCACGCCCAAACGCAAAGACAACGTGGACACCTACCGCTACTTCGGCGAGCCGGTCTATATTTACTCGCTCAAGGATGGCATCAACGACGGCTTCCTCACACCGTTCAAGGTCAAACAGATCTCCACGACGCTCGATGAGTATGTCTATACGCCGGACGATACGCTTGTGGAAGGTGAGATTGAAGCGAAGAAGCGTTACACGGAGAGCGACTTCAATAAGCTCATCGAGATCAAAGAGCGGGAAAAGAAGCGCGTTGAGATCTTCATGGGCCAGATCAACCAGAATGAAAAGTCGCTGGTCTTTTGCGCCACACAGGATCACGCACTGGCCGTGCGTGACCTCATTAATCAAATGAAGAGGAGCACAGACCCGAACTACTGTCAGCGGGTGACGGCCAATGACGGCGAGCTCGGCGAGCAACACCTCCGCGACTTCCAAGACAACGAAAAGACCATTCCAACGATTCTCACGACCTCCCAGAAGCTCTCAACGGGTGTGGATGCCCGCAATATTCGCAACATCGTTCTCATGCGCCCGATCAACTCCATGATCGAGTTTAAGCAGATCATCGGTCGCGGGACGCGGCTCTATGATGGGAAGGACTACTTCACGATTTACGATTTTGTGAAGGCCCATCATCACTTCAGCGATCCTGAGTGGGATGGGGAGCCGATCGAGCCGGAGCCAAAGCCGGAAGGTAAGACGATTCCTCCATTACCTCCACTGGTGGATAGAGTGCGTGAAGAGCCTGTCGAATATGTGAAGAGAAAGCGCATCAAGGTGAAGCTGGCAGACGGGAAAGCCCGCACCATCCAACACATGATGGTGACAACCTTTTGGCACCCGGATGGCACGCCGATGTCCGCGCAGCAATTCCTGGAGACACTCTTTGGGAAGCTTCCCGAGTTTTTCAAGAGCGAGGCCGAACTCCGTGCCATCTGGAGTAGCCCCGATACACGCACCAAGCTCTTACTGGGGCTTAGTGACAAAGGGTTCGGCGCTGCGCAGATGGCGGAGATGCAGCGGATCATCGATGCCGAGAACAGCGATCTCTTCGATGTGCTGGCTCACGTAGCCTATGCGCTTGCTCCACTCACACGCGAGGAGCGGTCTGCCAGAGCCAAACTAGAGATCAGTGCTCACTTCAACCGCAAGCAGCAAGCCTTTCTGGATTTCGTCCTTGCCCAATATGTGAAAGTTGGCGTGGAGGAATTGGCGCAAGACAAGCTGTCACCGTTACTGAAGCTCAGATATCACAATGCCATTGCCGATGCCGTAGCTGATCTCGGCCGGCCCGAAGAAATCGGCAGGGTCTTTGCAGGGTTTCAGAAGTATCTGTATCAGCCGCAGATACAAAGAGGTTTATAGGTAATTGCATAACCCGTCTTAGGCATTACTTCACGGCACCGTTGGAAGGTCTGTAGGGTGCAAACGAGAGAGGGCAGCGACTTAAAAGCGAACAGTGTTTGGTACAAGCTTCTTTGATATCAACATCATCAAACACTACGGCGACGAAGTGATGAAGCTATTCGAGCTCGTGTGACCGACATAGCGTGATCTACTCGAGGACCATGAGTGAACCTGTCTGATATCAGGGAACTCCATTACATCGCGCCGATCGCGAATGTCCCATCGATCTTGGAGCACGGTCTCCTGTCACACCACAAGGCTGCCAAACTACCGCATCGGTCTGTGGCCATGGAAGAGATCCAAGACAGACGACGTGTGAAGCGCATTCCGAATGCTGGGCCGCTGCATGACTACGTGAACCTGTATTTCGATGCCCATAATCCGATGCTCAGTAAGTGCCGTCGACATAACGATTCCATTTGTGTTCTGAGGGTCGAGGCGACTGTTCTCGAACTGCCTGAGGTCATTGTCACGGATAGGAATGCAGCTGCGGAGTGGGCCCGATTTTACCGCGTGGCTGAAGAGGCCTCCGCGCGCTTGAAAAGGAACTCGTATTTGCCGAGTATTGGACGAACTCTACGGACCTCCTTGACGAACGCCGCCGCAAAGCAGTTAAATGCGCAGAAGTGCTAGTTCCGTCTTCAATCACTCCCGGGATGCTGTTTGGGGCCTACGTGGCCAATGAGCGAGCCCTGCGAACCTATCAGGATGTAGACATTCCGTTATCCGTTGTAATCAAGAGTGATATGTTCTTCTAGTCGAGGCCCATGCAGATCCTTATCGGTGACATACTCAAGTCGAACGCACAGACGTTGATCAATACGGTGAATTGTGTCGGCGTCATGGGAAAAGGGATTGCCCTTGAATTCAAGAATCGATTCCCAGATATGTATGAGGATTACGTCCAACGATGCCAACGTGGCGAAGTGAAGCCCGGCATGCCTTATCTCTATAAAACGTTGTTCCCACCTCAGATCATCAATTTCCCGACGAAAGACCACTGGAAGTCAATCTCTAAAGTCAGTGACATTGAGCGTGGCTTAAAGCATCTAGCAGAGCACTACAAAGAATGGGGTATCACCTCCTTAGCGATACCCCCGCTTGGGTGCGGCAATGGCCAATTGGAGTGGCGCGTGGTTGGTCCCTTGATCTATCGGTTCGTACGGGGCATTGGTATTTCGGTTGAAGTGTATGCTCCTTATGGCACGCATCCGAAGGAACTGACTGTGGAGTTCTTGGAACAAGGTGTCGATCAGCATATGGAACCGACTGTCAAGAATGGGCAGTCGGCTCTCAATCCGGCTTGGGTGGCCCTCGTTGAGATACTAGCCCGTATCGAGCAACAACCCTATCACTGGCCAGTTGGAAGAACACTGTTCCAGAAAATTGCCTATGTTGCCACTAATGAAGGCCTACCGACAGGCCTGCACTATCAACGTGGTAGTTTTGGGCCATTTTCCGGAGATTTGAAGTCTCTCGAGGCTAAGCTGGTCAATAACGGTTTGTTGCAAGAAGAGCGACGGGGAAAGATGTTCATGGTCACTGTTGGTCCAAACTTCACTCGTATTCGGCAGAAGTACACCTCCCAATTTGAAGAGTGGGACAGGATCATCGAAAAGACGGTCGATCTCTTCAGTAGGGTGAACACCGATCAAGCGGAGGTCATCGCAACAGTTCTCTTTGCGGCAGGGGAACTGAGCGATCATCGTAGGCCTTCTGAAACGGCGGTGCTGGATGCAGTCATGCATTGGAAGCAAAAACGTCGTCCTCCGCTCGATCGAGGAACGGTCGCCTCAACCATTCGTAATCTCGCCACTCTACAATGGCTAGCGGTCACGCCTGATCCGAATCTTCCTGTACCTGAAGATGAGGCTATTCCAGTTTGATGCGGGCGCCCTTCGTATGTTGACCTAGACTTGTGACGAATTCCCCGGGCGTGACGTCTCGACAGGGGAGCCCCTCTCCTGATACCCTTCCTCACTATGGCTCGAAAAACCACTCAATCCGGCTCTTCCCGCGCTGCTCGTGAGCAACAGCCGGTTGCTGAACGCAAGTTGTCGGTGGCTCAAACAGCAGCGCTGGAGATCTATGACACCACGTTACGCGACGGCGCTCAGGCTGAGGACGTCAGCTTCTCAGCCGAAGACAAAGTCCGCATAGCCCAAAAGCTGGATGACCTCGGTGTTCATTTTATTGAAGGCGGTTGGCCAGGCGCGAATCCGAAAGACATCGAGTTCTTCCGGATGATCAAGACCATCCCGCTGAAGCATGCGAACGTCATTGCATTCGGATCAACCAGAAAAGCCAGTAACACGGCTCGCAAGGACCCGAATCTTCAAGCGCTGCTCGCTGCGGAGACCAAGACGATCACGCTGTTCGGGAAAACCTGGTCGCTGCATGTGACTGACGCCCTGGGAATCTCATTGGCGAAGAATTTGGAATTGATTGAGGATTCCATCGCGTATCTATCCGGGAAAGGACGCCGGGTCTTCTACGACGCGGAGCACTTCTTTGACGGTTACAAGACCAATCCTGACTATGCGCTGACCACGATTAGAAAAGCGGTGGAGGCTGGTGCGGAACGGGTGATCTTGTGCGATACGAACGGTGGGACGATGCCATGGGAGATCCGCGAGATCTGTCGCGTCGTTCAACGCGAGTGTGCGGTTCCACTCGGCATTCATGCCCATAACGACTGCGAAATGGCCGTG
Source organism: Nitrospira sp. (assembly GCA_041742455.1). Classification (GTDB taxonomy): domain Bacteria; phylum Nitrospirota; class Nitrospiria; order Nitrospirales; family Nitrospiraceae; genus Nitrospira_D. The sequence continues at coordinate 49,929 of JBGSIO010000013.1, forward strand.
GCGAACTCACTGGTGGCGATTGAGACCGGCATTCTCCAAGTGCAGGGGACGATCAATGGGATTGGGGAACGGTGTGGAAATGCCAACCTCTGTTCGATTATTCCCAATCTCGAATTGAAGATGAAGCGCCCTGCGTTGGCTGATCACTTGAGCCATCTCAAAGAGGTGGCAGGATTTGTCACTGAGATCGCGAATTTGATGCCGAACAAGCATCAGCCGTATGTCGGCGATTCTGCGTTCGCCCATAAAGGGGGCGTGCATATTCATGCGGTGCTCAAGAATCCGGCGACGTACGAGCATGTTGATCCAGCCCGAGTCGGCAATCGACAGCGGATGTTGGTCTCCGATTATGGAGGACGGAGCGGACTGCTGGACAAGATCGAAGCCTATGGAATCAAGCTGCCTAAAGACCACTCCAAGGTCGCCGAACTGATCCATGCCTTAAAGGATCGAGAAAGCCAAGGCTATCAATTCGAAGGTGCCGAGGGATCATTCGAACTGCTGATGCGCAAGGTCATGGGGAGCCACAGACCGTCGTTTCAGTTGTTGGGGTTTCGCGTGATTGTCGAGAAAAAACAAGAGGATGGACCACCTCTTTCCGAGGCAACGGTGATGGTCAAGGTCGGTCAAGCTGTGGAACATACAGCCGCAATCGGTGCGGGGCCGGTGAATGCGCTCGATCATGCCTTGCGCAAGGCCTTGGAAAAGTTCTATCCACAGCTGCAAGAGGTCAAGCTTCTCGATTACAAGGTGCGGGTATTAGCGGCTAATAAGGGGACTGAATCCAAGGTGCGAGTCTTGATCGAATCAGGGGATCACAAGGATAAATGGGGCACCGTTGGCGTGTCGGAAAACATCATAGAGGCGACCTGGCAAGCACTGGCGGATAGCATCGAGTACAAACTTCTTACCTCGGATTAGCGTATCTTCGTAAGCATTCACCAATTTATTCTTGACAGACTTCATAACCTCACGTAACTTAAGCAAAACTCACTCATCGCATTGATGAAATGCATCATGAGGATAGCAGCGCGGCGAGTTGTTCTGGTCACGTAGGGGGAGAGCATGAGGAAGGCGGATATCGCTGACGAAATCTTCAAGCAAGTCGGTATTTCAAAGAACGAAGCGGCTGACATCGTTGAGTACGTGCTGAATCTCCTCAAGTCCGTGTTACAGAAGGGAGAGTCGGTCAAAATCGCGGGGTTTGGAAATTTTGTTGTGCGTAGTAAGGGAGCCCGTAAAGGACGAAATCCTCGAACTGGAGAAGAAATTGGGATTACCCCCCGACGCGTCGTTACGTTTCGACCAAGCCAAGTGTTCAAGAAGTACGTCAATTCGTAAGGCTGCTTCACCCACATCTTCGGTCGCACCGTGAGGCCGGTCATGGGAACGGAACCCAGGCTGGGGAGCAAGGTCTTCTATAAAATCGGAGAAGTGAGTCAGCTGACGAAGCTTCCCGCGTATGTACTCCGCTTTTGGGAATCGCAATTCACCTTTCTAAAACCTAAAAAGAGTCGAGGAAACCAACGTCTCTACGTTCAACGAGAGGTGGAAACCGTACTAGAAATTAAGCGCATGTTATATGAAGAAGGACATACCATCGAGGGTGTCAAACGGTATTGGGCTCGCCGTGGGCGGACAGGGTCGCGCAAGGTACGCCCGAAGGACATCGCGAGGAAGTTGAAGGGGGACCTTCAGATTATTCTGAAGATCCTCGACTCGCACTCATGACGAAGGATGGTTCATTAACGACGGCTTACGGTATATTAACAACGAAGGATCTCTGTTGAGTTCAGCACATGTCGGGGCGTAGCGCAGCCCGGTAGCGCACTCGCTTGGGGTGCGAGTGGTCGTGGGTTCAAATCCCGCCGCCCCGACCAAATTGACGTGATTCGTGACGTGTTAGGCGTCTCAAAGCAGAGAACCTTTTATCTGCACACCGTGTCCCATACCGACTTTGGTAGGAGCTGCCTCAGGCAGCTCTTTTTGTTGAACGTCGATCATGCGCATTCTCGTAACCAACGATGACGGGATCCAGTCGCCAGGGATCGTGGCCTTGGCAAAAGGGCTCGCCAAAATTGGCGAAGTGTGGGTGGTTGCTCCGGATCGTGAGCGCACTGCAGTCGCACACTCCGTGACCCTACACAAACCGTTGAGAGTTCACCAGATTGGGACTCGATCCTTTTCGGTCAACGGAACTCCGGTGGACTGCGTGAATCTGGCGTTGTTGAAAATTATGACCAAACCACCGCAGCTCGTGGTGTCCGGTATCAATAAAGGAGTCAACCTTGGTGATGACGTGATGTATTCGGGCACCGTCTCAGGAGCGATGGAGGGGGCGATCCTTGGTGTCCCGTCTATTGCCGTCTCCCAAGAAGGGCAGGACACATTCCACTTTGACGTGGGTGTTCTCTATGCAGCACGAATTGCGCAGCTGGTTCTTACTAAAGGTCTGCCGGAAGAGACTCTCCTGAATGTCAACATCCCGGATCGACCACGATCGGGGATCAAGGGCGTACGCGTTACCTGTCTGAGCAGAAGACGCTTCCATAATCCCATCATCGAAAAAGTCGATCCGCACGGACGTAAATATTACTGGATCGCCGGTAAGCGGGTTTCCTGGAGCCGCAATAAGGATGCCGACCATGAGGCCATCGAAGAAGGGTACGTATCCCTCACGCCGATCCATTTGGATCGTACACACTATAGTGTCCTTGATCAGTTCCGATCGTGGGAACCGATGATTAAGCACGGCCAGAAAAAATCTTCCGCATTGCGATCAGCTCTTGAGTCCATGAAGGAGTCGAGTACGTGATCGGCGAACTCATCGAAACGGTCATCAGTGAGCTGAGTCAATTCGTCATCGCCTGTATCTCCAGATTCGGCTATGCCGGCATTGTTTTCACGATGGCTGTCGAGAGCGCCTGTATCCCCTTACCCAGCGAAATTATCATGCCGTTTTCCGGCTATCTGGTGATGACCGGAGAATTCACCATGCTGGGCGTCACGCTGGCTGGAGCAATCGGTAATGTGCTCGGCTCGATCGTCGCCTACTATGCCGGTGTGTGGGGGGGGAGGCCATTTGCTGAACGGTATGGTCCCTATTTTCTCGTCTCCCATCATGATCTCGATGTCGCTGATCGATGGTTCGCGAAATACGGCGAAGCCGCCGTCTTCTTTGGTCGCATGCTGCCGGTCGTGCGCACGTTCATTTCGCTTCCAGCCGGCATCGCAAAGATGAATTTCCCTCGCTTCGTCCTGTTTACCTTTGTCGGGGCTCTTCCCTGGTGCTATCTCCTGGCCTATATCGGACTTCGGATGGGCGAGCAATGGGAACATCTTCGGGATTACTTCCATCAATTTGACATCGCCATCGGACTCGTCCTGGCGGCGGCCATTGGGTACTTCCTCTGGTCTCACTGGCCAAAGCGACGAACCAGCTCAGGGGCGTAAATCTCATGCTTAAGCTGTTCAATACTTTGACCGGGCGGCAGGACGTATTCGAGCCGATTGAACCGAGGAAAGTCCGCATGTATGTCTGTGGGGTGACGGTCTACGACTATTGTCACATCGGTCATGCTCGCAGCGCGCTCGTATTCGATGTGCTACGGCGTTACTTGGAATACACCGGCTATGCGGTCACATTTGTGAAGAACTTCACGGATGTAGATGACAAGATCATCAAACGGGCACATGAGCAGGGGGTAAGCTGTGAGGCCGTCACGCAGAAGTTTATCCAGGCCTACCATGACGACATGGGAAAGCTCGGCGTGCGCCACGCTTCAATCGAACCCAAAGCGACTGAGCATATGGATGAAATCATCGAACTGACCGGGACCTTGCTGAAGAAAGGATTGGCCTACCAAGTAGATGGCGACGTGTACTTTGACGTGGCCAAGTACCCAGACTATGGAAGTCTTTCCAAGCGTAAACTCGAAGACCTCCAGGCAGGCGCGCGTGTTGAAGTCGATGAGCGAAAGCGTCACCCCATGGATTTTGCGCTATGGAAAAGCAGCAAGCCTGGCGAACCGGCGTGGGAGAGTCCATGGGGATCAGGCCGACCAGGCTGGCATATTGAGTGTTCGGCCATGTCGGTCCGGCATCTCGGTGAAACGTTCGATATTCATGGCGGGGGGATGGATCTGATCTTCCCTCACCATGAGAACGAAATCGCACAGTCATGTGGCGCATCGGGAAAAGAATTTGCTCGTTACTGGGTGCACAATGGCTTTGTGCAGATCAACAAAGAAAAGATGTCTAAGTCGCTGGGAAACTTTTTCACGATTCGCGAGATCTTTGAGAAGTCAGACTGGTCTGAAGAGGTTACTGGCGAGATCCTCCGGTACTTTCTTCTATCAACTCATTATCACGGGCCACTCGATTTCTCGGACCAAGCCTTAAAAGAAGCCAAGAATGCCTTGAACGGGTTCTATGATCTTTTTGGGCGATTAGCTGAGTCCGGTGGAAACGCGGTGACTGACCGGGGACTAGATCATTCAATAGATCGTTGCAGGGCTGCATTTCGAGCTGCGATGGACGATGACCTGAATACACCTGCGGCGATTGCCGCGTTGCAGGGATTGCGAAGCGATGCGAATAAATCGCTTGGCCATGGCCTTTCCACGAAAGAGCGAGGAAGAGTCAGAGAGGAGTTTCAGTCACTCGGCAACAGTCTAGGACTGTTTCAGATGAATTTGGATAAGAAGTGGCAGTTCAAAAAGGAAATAGTCGGGTCCGGTGCGCTACAAGCTGGAGCAGCTACTGTCACGGGTATTGGAGCAGAGTTTACTCCACTAAGCGATGCGTTCATCGAAAGAAAAATCACCGAACGAAACGATGCTCGGCGAGACAAAGCGTTCATAAAAGCCGATGAAATTAGAAAAGAACTTGCTGCTCACGGCATCATCATCGAGGACAAGCCTGATGGCACAAGCCGCTGGAAGCGCTGATGAACCGGAAATGCTCTACGGCCTCCACGCCGTACGTGAAGCGCTGAAAGCTGCCAGTCGACCGATCCAACGTCTGTTGGTCGCCCGCACCGACAAGCAGTTCACTGACCTAGTGCGATTGGCTCGATCTCGTCACATTCCGGTTCACCTTCAACCTCTTTCCTCCTTCGACCGTCTCGTGCCCAACGGAAAGCATCAAGGCATCATCGCTTTTGCGGCGGCCAAGGCGTATCAGACGGAAGAATCCATTTTGACACGCGCAGCCGAACGGCACGAATCGCCTTTTGTGGTGATTCTGGATGGTGTAGAGGACCCCCACAACCTCGGCGCCGTCATTCGGACGGCGGAGGGAGCCGGTGCCCACGGCATCTTTATCCCTGAGCGCAGGGCTGCCGGACTCACGTCCGTGGTGGCAAAGGCATCGGCTGGAGCAATCGATCACATCCCGGTCGCCCGTGTGACGAATACCAGTAGATTGATTGAATCATTGAAAGCGGCCGGGGTCTGGATTTACGGCGTCACACCCGCAGCGGAGAAGAAATTTACCGAGGTCGACCTACGAGGGCCGGTCGGTTTAGTCCTGGGGGGAGAAGGAAGGGGCATCCGAGCGGGCGTCATTCAGCATTGTGACGAATGTATCCATATTCCCATGAAGGGACGGATCCAATCGTTGAATGTGTCCGCTGCTGCGGCGATCGTCCTATTCGAGGCTGTTCGTCAGCGTGATCAACGGAATTAACACTCATGACTCACCGGATTTTCAGCGCGCCACCTTGGATAGCCGTCTTCAGCAGTTGAGCCGTATTCGAGACTCGCATTTTCTTCATCATATTGGCGCGATGGGCCTCAACAGTCTTGACGCTGATCTTCAGCCGGTTACCGATTTCTTTGTTTTTAAACCCCGCCCAGATTAACTCCAAAATTTCCTGTTCACGAGACGTGAGCGACTCCGGGCGTCTTGTACGCGGCGGCGGTTCGAGGTTCATGAGAGACTTTCGAGGTCGTGGCTTGGCGCTTACTTTGGCCATGATGACACGTTCTCCTTTGATCGGAATAGGTTTCAGGTATACTCACGTAGATTACATTACCATATTATGAAACGATTGGTGAAGAACGAAATTCTGGCAGTTTGGACCTAGTAGGGTTCCTGGGTAAGGAAAGAACTCTGAGCAATTATGTATGAGAGCCAAACAGTCTCCTCGGTGTATCTCGTTGTCGGTCTCTTTGGCGGGCTCGTCGGTAGCTTTCTGAATGTGTGTATATATCGGTTGCCACGGCATGAATCGATCGCGTGGCCAGGATCCCATTGCCCAAGCTGTTCCCATCCAATTGCCTGGTATGACAACGTTCCGATCGTCAGCTATTTGCTGTTGGCGGGACGTTGCCGGCATTGTGCGATCCGCATCCCTTACCAGTACCCCTTGGTGGAGACTCTGAATGCCTTAGGCTATGTCGGGATCGTATGGTTTTTCGGGATGACCTGGTCTGCGGCGGCCTACGGAATCCTCTATTCGGCGCTCTTGGTGGTTGCTGGAACCGATCTCTCTCATAAGATCATTCCCAATGCCATTACCTTCCCAGGCATGATCCTCGGACTCCTCAGTGCTGCGACGATCCTCCCGCTCGGATTCTTCAACGGTTTACTGGGTGTGCTAGTCGGCGGGGGTATCCTATGGCTGCTAGCCTGGGCGAGTCCGTATCTGTTCGGAAAAGAAGGCATGGGTGGGGGGGATATCAAACTTCTCGCGATGATCGGGGCTTTTCTCGGCTGGAAGCCGGCCCTCATGACGATCATGGTGGGGTCCTTCCTTGGGTCCGTCGTCGGCATTGGCCTCATCGCAGCCAAAGTGATTCGTCGGGAAGACTACATTCCATTCGGACCGTTTCTCGTCTGTGGCGCCCTGGTGTCACTATTCTTTGGACAGTCTCTCCTTGACTGGTATCAAGGCTTACTGGCTGGATAATGGCTCCCATGGCCGATTCACAGCAATGCCAGTGTATCTCTTTCGTTAAGAACTGTATCTAATCGGGCACGACACGTCTCCCTCATCATCTCCCCCATCACATAGCAACTCCACGTGCTCGCATCACACAACACTCAGTATAAATCTTCGGCACATCAATGCCTTACGCGATGTCGAAACAACGGAGAGCCGCCGAGCAATCAACCGTGAATGGTCTATCGAAGAACGGCACGAGTTTTGAGATAGCGCGATATCAACTGAATGTGTGCTGTACCAGAGAGGAATGTATGAAGCAGGACGGAAAGACATTGGCGGAACTCATGGTAGTTGCGGGGATTCTGGCTATGGTCTCCCTCATGGGGATCTCCAACTTCCTCGGACTCCACTCCACGTCACAGCTCCGGAGCGTCACAGAGGAAATTGCTTCTGACCTCCGCCTAGCAAGACAGCTTGCGTTAACCAACCGTGATCGAGTTCGGATTGTCATCGACACAGAGCAGCAAGAGCTGATCACACAACTCGTCAATGGCAATACCACTCACCATGTCTATCGCTATGGGGGCAAGGGCCTCATCATCGAAGAACCAAGTGCGGGGTGGGACATCCAGTTTCAGCCAAGCGGTCGCTCCGCCACTCCAACGACGATCCAGCTTCACAACAGGGAAGGGCAGACCAAAACGCTCACGGTGAGTATTACAGGTCGGGTATCCATCTTATGAACACGTATCGTAAAAGCGACGGTTTTAGTCTGATCGAGGTCATGGTGGCCATGATGATTTCTGGAATAGCGTTGATGGGGACACTGGGTGCTGTGGAAATCACGTACAGATACGCGCAGCAGGGCGGTCTGAGCAACAAAGCGTTGGAGCTGGCTCAGGCTAGACTCGAAGTGAAACGTTCCATTCGGTGGCAATTTCTTCTTGAAGATGACTTGGATCATGACGGCACTCCTGACAGCTTCATGGTCGACGACGGTCAAGGAGCCGATGTCTTAGCGGGAGATGGGATCTATACGGCGATGTGCGAACGCGATGGAATAACGATTGTCTGGACCATTGAGGGTGAGCCTCAAAGGCCGTTGCACACCTCAGGCCTAGTGACGATCCGAGCCGTTGCATCATACTCAAGCCGGGGAGGCCAACCGCGAGAGGTCCATGTTGCAACGATCCGAGCGAATCCGAGCTATGTGGGGCGACGATGAACGACGAGAAGTTCACCACACAACGTCAACGATGGGTTGGGATGCTCGCCGAGTCCGACGGGCTCTGTCTGAGCGAATTGATGATCAGTTTAGCGATTGGTGCTGCTGTGCTGGCGACAGCGCTGAGCACACTCAATATAGTTCAAACCCATGCAGGGAAGCAGCACCGCATGCTGAATCATCAGCAAGATCTTCGGTTGGGGCTGGAAGTTTTTGAACAAGAAGTTCGACTCACAACGGCTGACACAATCGTCACAGCAGCACCCAACGAGTTTCTATTTCATGCCAATCTCGGGGACCATCGAACGATCACGACGGCCGACGTGTTGCCTGGATCAACGGTCCTGCCGGTGCAGGATAGCAGTGAATGGGGGGAGGGGAAGATGATCAGTGTGTGTGGACGGCACATGTGTGAATCGCATCGGCTCGCTCGCCCGGGACAACGATATCAGCTGACTCTGGGGGAACCGGTTGGGATGTCGTTCCCGAAAGGGGCGTCTGTGCAGGTGAATAATCGCGTGAAATATTACGTCAAGGGCAATGAAGATGGCACGTCAAATCTCATGCGCATGATCGATGGCGGAGCCAGTGTACTGATCGGAGAGCTTGGCGATCTCCAGTTTTCCTACTGGAACGACATGGGACAGGAAACAACCCAGGCCTCACATGTGAAGCGCGTTGTTTTAGTGATTCATTCTAGTCAACCCCTGCATCGAATGGTGCGGGAAGTCAGCATTCGATCGTAGGAGGATACAGATCATGTTTTGTAGAAACATCAAGGGCGACCAGCGGGGGATCGCACTTTTGGGAGCTATGGTGATCGTTCTGGTTCTCTCGGTGCTGGCGACGACCCTCTTGAACCTCAGTGGGCAAGAAGCCATTAGTGCCAGCGCGGCAGGCCAAATGGCAGTTGCACAACAACTTGCTGACGCATCGGCCGAACTCGTGGCGGGCTGGTTTCATGACCCACAGTCCACGAATGCAGTACCGGCAATTGTGTCACTTCGTGCCAGAAGGAATCACGATGCGGACGGCGCGGCTTCATTTTTCGATACCACCGGTCGCTCACAATTTGTAGGGTCGACCGACCAGCCGGATTTTCTCCTACAAGCGGAAAATGATTCGGACAATCGGCTCCTCAATAATCCAGAAAATGGGCTGTTTCGTGCCATGGGACAACTCGGACTGGTGGAGGAAATAAAAGTCTACGCTCCTACGGATCCGGGCCTCCTGTGTACCATTGATACCACCATCACAACCAAGACCACCCCTTCTGTTCGGCAATCAGTCCGATTGCAGTTGGGGGCCCTGCAGCTACCTTCACTGAAAGCCGCCGTTCAGGTCGGTCGTCACTTGGGTCTATTCCTTCCTGGTGGTGAATCGCCTGTCACGGTGCACTGGGGTGACTTAAAGGTTGGTGAAACCCTCGTCCTCAAACAGGCGAAGGATCTTCCCAGGAAAAGCGCGATTGCTCCAGTGACCGGGCAAGGCTATGACGAAACCGATCAGCGAGAGGATAGGTGGATGGAGGCATGGGTGGGAGGAGATGTGCAGCTAACTCAACCGTCTGTCCAGCCGGTCACGGATGTTCTCTCCAACCTTCACGTAGGTCAGAATCCTATTCCCGGCATGCGCTTCGATGAGTGGCCGTACGAACATGTAAAACGAATGGCAAAACGATTTGGTCGCTACTTTGCCATCGATCGTGAGGGACTTCTTTATCCTCAAGGAGTTGTTGAGTTCGGCAAGGGTCTCTCTTCCGAGGAAGCCTTACGGTCGCAGGCCCCTGGTGATCAGCTGGGTCTTATCTTTATCGATACAATCGACCAAACGGCACCACGTCACGACAATCTTGGAGTCCTCAAGCTCCGAGCTCCGTACCTAGAAGGTACGATAGTGATGCAAGGGCATGTGGTATTGGCTCCAAATGGGACTGGTTCAACCCTTCACGCACTGATCCCCCTAACTACGACTCAGAGCACTGCGCTCGCTCGAACACCTATCCATTTGTCGGGGATGCATTTTAACGGAGTGCTCTATGCCAGCGGCACCATTACCGTTGCTGGAAAGGTAAAGCTATATGGAGCGGTGGTGGCAGGGGACACGATTGCGCCGTCAGACTCAGGCAGCTCGCTTGAGGTGTGGTACGACCACGACCTCGGAGAGGGGTTATTCCGGGGTTTGCCGGTTGTCTATCGCGCTCCGGGGACCTGGATGGCACGGTACTGAGTAGGGGGCTCGGGTGAATAACTCTGGCGAGCCATAAGATTCAGATAGAAGCACACCAAAACCAACTTCTTATTGTCCATGTCAAAGGATGAGCTAGAATGATGACGCAAACCCTGGTCACACGTCCGAAGAGAGCAGTTCTTTCTGGTGCCAGTCTAAAGAAACAACAGATGGGCAAACAACCCCGTAAGATGACGATGGAGCGCAGTCTCTTAGACTGTATCGCCTATCGTGGTCTCATTAGCCAAGTCGATTTGGATACTGCAGTAGAGGAGTCGTTATCGCGCGAGATCGATCTAGAAATGATCTTGTTAGAAAAATACCGCGTACCACGTGCTGCGCTTGGGTTGGCGCTCAGCGAGTTCTATCAATGTCCATATGTCCCTTATGATGAGCGGACGGTCATCGACCCAGAGCTCTTAAAAAATCTCAGTTTCGATTATCTCAGACGAAACTCGTGGATTCCCTTGAAGCGACAAGGGACCGTGCTTGATATTGTCATCAACGATCCCCACGACTTGGAAAAAGGGCTTGATATCCGGCGGGCATTTCCCGGCACAACCGTTCGCTTCTCTGTCGGGCTTCGGCGCGATATCGAGCAGTACCTGCTCGTGGCAACAGGGCAGGCTAACGGGGGATCCATCACCGATATCCTTGGGGAACTTGTCGATGAAGCCGGCATTGAGCGAAGTGCTGAGGGAGAGCCAGGTGAGATCGACGAAAACGACTCGGCCATCGTACGTCTGACAAATCAAATCATTGCTGAGGGGTACCGGCTCGGGGTTTCCGATATCCACATTGAGCCGTACTCGGATCGAAAAGAGACGGCCGTACGGTTTCGAGTCGACGGGACATGCTTTACCTATATGCGCATTCCCGCCGTCTATCGGCGGGCCATTGCCTCACGACTGAAGATCATGGCCAATTTGGATATTGCTGAACGCCGAAAACCCCAAGATGGGAAAATCCGCTACAAATTGGCCAAGGATCGTGAAATCGAATTGCGTGTCGCCACCTTGCCGACAGCCGGCAACAATGAAGATGTGGTATTGCGACTTCTGACCCCCAAGGACATTATGCCGCTGGAGGCCATGGATTTCGCACCGGAGATATTACAAACCGTCAAGGAACTTTCTGAGCGTCCGCATGGGATCTTTCTTTGCGTGGGGCCTACAGGGTCGGGAAAGACCACCACGTTACACGCGGTGATGAAACATATTAACACGGATGAACGGAAAATTTGGACCGCAGAAGATCCTATCGAAATCACGCAGGAAGGGCTGAGACAAGTTCAGGTCCATCCCAAAATCGGATTCACCTTTGCTTCCGCGATGCGGGCATTTCTTCGTGCAGACCCCGACGTGATTATGATCGGAGAGATGCGGGACAAAGAAACGGCCGACATTGCGATAGAAGCGTCACTCACTGGGCATTTAGTGATGAGTACGCTACACACCAACAGTGCGGTGGAGACCGTCACCCGACTGTTGGACATGGGGTGCGACTCGTTCAACTTTGCTGATGCGATGTTGGGTATTCTCGCAATGCGTCTATGCAAGCGCATTTGCCTTCACTGCAGAGAGAGCTATCACCCCACACAACAGGAATATGACGAACTGGTGCAAGGCTATGGAGCTCGGTATTGGGAGAGGTTGGGCGTCACATATACCGAGGATTTCACTCTCTATCGGGGGAAAGGTTGTGACGCGTGTAATAACAGTGGTTTTAAAGGACGGGTGGCCCTGCATGAGCTCTTGGTCGGGTCAGAAGATCTTAAAAACCTGATTCAAGGGAAAGCGCGAACCGCTGAGATTCTAAGCGTGGCAATGCGAGATGGCATGGTCACCCTGTTACAGAATGGCATCGAGAAAGTGCTAAGAGGTACAACGACATATCGTCAAGTGCGCGCCGTTGCGATTAAATAACATCAGCAGGAGACATCCAGCTTCACTTAGGGAGTCTGCTCTAAAACCAACACAAAGGCTTTTAATCGCATCTGCATATCCGGTGAAACTCGAATAAACTCAATCCCGCAGCGGTGCCCTGTAACCCAACGCACGGCCGCCAAGTCAATACCAACCGGTGCCCGCCCGTCTAATAAGTCAATTTCGAATGAAAGATAAGTTGCATTACCGGCTGGGTATTTGGAGGTGAAGGCACATCCCTGAGCCGAAAGATTTAACACCGTTCCATCCGATGTGTCGTCAGTGGTTCCAAATTTACAAGGAAGCTGGACGGCAAACCGTTTGACCTTACGAGATTCTGATTTCATCGATTCACTCGGGATTTGACGTAGGTTAATCCCTTCCCACCCTCAGAATATGAGCGGTAAGCCGTCGCTGCGGCAGTCACTGCCGGTACCCTAGTGATGATGGCAAGTTCTGTCAAGCAGACCCGGGCATTTCCTTGTACTAAACGGTACAACTCGCGCGACGAAAATTGTTGTTCCTTAGTGCGAAAAATGGGCGAAACCGAAGGCCATGGCCATTCCGCCACCTATGCACAATCAATGAGTTAGGAGGAGCAATCGTCTTTCATGGAAAGGCACGCCCCTTGCTCAATCTGGAGGCGCCATGAGGAACAGCATGCCAATCTTGAGCCGGGCCATGTCAGAGGAGGGTGGTTTTACCCTCATAGAAATCGCCATAGTCGGGGCTATTATCAGTGTCGCGGCTGCACTGTCTGTCCCCAACTTTCTTCAGATGTACGCAAAGCATGAGCTGTATCAGTCCACCACAAGCCTCTACAACCGATTGATTCTCGCCCGTTCTTCAGCGATTAGCCGAAATGCCATGATCGCAGCGACGCCCACCAGTGTTCCCATGGGACTGGACACGGTCGCGTTTACCGCTCCGCTAGGGCCTGAAACGTTGCCGGGAACGGTAAGATTTATAACGCCGCTCCCTGTCAATCCACTCGGCTTTACGCCTCGAGGGTTGAGCACCATACCCCTAGCGACACAAACCATTCAATTACAGAGCACACGAGACCCGAATCTGATCTATACGATTTCACTAATGCCTTCGGGAAAGGTGACATGGTGTCGGCAGGCCATCAATCCATGTCTCGTCAATGAACGGTCATGAGCCAGCAGGTGAACGGATCATGAAGCTACACAATGAAAAGGGATTTACGTTGGCAGAAGTGATGATCTCTGCAGCCATTCTAGGCGTGGGAGTCATGGGTATGGCCGCCATGCAGGGGGTGTCCTTTTCGAAGAACGTGGATGCCAACGACTTGTCGGTCGTCACCAATGTTGCCGCCGACATGATGGAAAGAATCCAAAGTAATCGACGATTCGCGTGGGCCTACAACAATATCGATACGATAGGGCCGGGGAATTGTTTGGCGGGTGGAATTCCAGCTCCTCCTCCACCTGTGCCCTTCTTCTCTGTAGCGCCCTCGATTCCCGCGACAAGAGGAATTCAAGGTGATTGCACGCAGTGGCGAACATTGGTCTTGGCCACGAACCTATTAAACGTGCGCGGCACCGTACAGGCTGCTCCAGTGCTTCCGCTCAGACCTGATTCCAGCGCGGTGCAGTTGACGGTACAGCTTCAGTGGAATGACCGTGGGGCAGGACAGCGGGCACGAGCCGTAGCGTTCCAAACGCTGATCGAACCGGAATAGCCATCTCATGATGAGTCGATGAATGAGTATGCGTGTGACGATCTGTAGGGAGCGCCCAATGAGACCATCGCTTAAATTGTTGGCCTGGAATCAAAGTGGCTTCACTTTGGTGGAAATCATGGTGGCCACCATGATGACCGCTGCTATCGTTGCGGCAGGATTCGGAGCACTCGTTGTCAGTCAGAAGACCACGCGCATTACCGGACAGGTCAGTAGCACCCAGGCCACAGCCAGAAATGCCTTGGATATGATCACGGCTGATCTGAAACTAGCCGGTTTCGGAATGCGTGGCCTGACAACCACGGTGGGAGGGTGTCACATCAACGGTACCCCATATGCTCTCGTACCAGGCGATAACAATCCTCTTGGGGGGGATACCGGGCCGGATACAATCTCGATGGTCGTGCCGATGACGAATTCCATCGCTGCAGTGGGACCGTTGTGGCAAGTCTTTGTTCCGGGGGCCCCTGGAACCATCGGAGGTCTGCAAACGCCGATTTCGAATATTCCCATGCCGGCCAATGCGACGACAGCGATGGGGAATACGATCCCCGGTGGGGGGGCGGCATTACTCGGTATGCCGGTTTCAATCGGAGGCATGGCTGGCTCAACCATACAGGCTGTCAGCCCTGGAGGGTTGACCTTGAATCCAGCTATTCCTGCTCCTACGGCTTTTGGAACGGGAACGCAGGTCTATTTGCTGCAATGTATCACCTATCAAGTCATTCCTCCTCCGGACAATCTTAATCTTTGTCAAGGCAATGCCCCTTGTCTGGTCCGTGGGGCTGTTCCGGCTGTACTCGTGGGTCTAGGGGGGCCCCCCAACTGCAATCAGGTGAACTCAGGATGCATTCCCATCATGGACGGAGTCGAGGATCTCCAACTGGCCTACGCCTGCGATGGCTGCGATCCGCGTGTCAATAGTGGAATACCTGATCTGCAGCCGGATGACCTCAACCTGTCGAATCAGTTCGACCAGGCGGATTTCATCACAGACCGTAATTGGTTCGGCACAGCCGGGCCATATGGCGCCTTTATGACCCCGAGAACGATTCGGTTGGTGCAGGTGAACATCGTGGCCCGCCAAACCAGAGCCGATCAAGGGATGGGAGAAGGTCAAGCAACACCTGTGCACACAACGACTTTTCCCGTCATTAGCGATCACAACCATGCGACCGGGCTCTTTGTATTAGGAGACGCTGCATCTGCCGCTCAACAATCGGCCTATTTTCAGTTTCGTCGCCGGATTTTGACTCGGACCATCGAACTCCGCAACCAAAGGCTTTAACTATGTTGTCTGCTTATGTGGATTCGTATAAACGAGGGGGGTTCGCTAATGAGCGAGGAACTTCCTTCATGACTGTGATGCTATTGATGCTGATCATTGGAGCGCTTGGCGTCGCTGCGCTCACCATGACTGGGATGGAAAACTCCATGGCCGGAGCGATACGCATGGTTGAGGAAGGTACTGACGCAGCAGAAGCCTGTGTGGGGTCGGCGGTCCGAGCGATTCGATTGACGATTGATGATCCTCAGATGACAGGGCCAGCCGCTGCCCTGATCGTACCGCAGGGACCGGTACCCGCTGCTAATCAGGGAGTGTTTACTCAGGAAATCAACGGCACGCTCCGGAACCATGGGGATATTGCGGTTGGAACGGGAAATGCCCCCAATCTGGTCATGAATGTCAACGGATATGTGGTCAACGGAGACATAGATTTTCTGTATTCCAAGCGCAGGACCGGCAGTGATTTCGCTGACACCGACAAACCGACCTACGATCAATACTATCGAGTCGATTGTCTCGCAGCCAACACGGCCACTGGTGCCACAAGCCGCGTCATTGCCACGTTCGATTGTCTCAATACGACTGGTGAAGGGTGTGTCAAGAGGAGTGCGAACGGCACATAGTTGATAGGAGACCATTATCATGAAGTTCAGCTCACTTAGGCATGCCCATAGCAATCGCAAGAGAGTGGCGGGGCGCATATCTGCCACACTCGGAGTGAGTATTCTGGTTACAGTCTTGAACATGATCTGTGGGTATACACCGTCGGCTCAGGCGCTCGACCCAATCTCTGCGCATTTCATGAGCGGGTTACAGGCCGGCGTCGTCACGTCGGTTGAGTCAGGATCCCTTTTCATCAACGGAAAAGAGTATGCAGTAGACTCTGAGGTTCAAATTCGCGACCAGGAAGATAATGTGTTACAGCCTGAGGTCATCAGGCGCGATCATGAGGTGAGGTTTCATCTTAAGAAGGGCGAGAGCAATAAAATCGATTTCCTAATTGTCTACATGCCGCAATAGTAGGGTCAAACGGCGACAGATCTGATTTGGCGGTAGTGACGCGGAGTGGAGGAGGTAGGGACTATGAAAAGCAAGACCCAGGCCCTTCGTAGAACAAGGGAAATCACGGTCATGGCCAGCCTGGTGTGGGCACTGACGGCGTCTGCCCAGACGATGGACCAATATGCGTCCGCTCCTCCATTCGTCTCCGATCAGGTCGCACCGAATATCATCGTGTTGATGGACAACTCGGGGAGTATGAGCAACCGAGCCTGTGAGTCGACGAGTTGCGGGACATTGCCCGACGGCAGCTCGTCGACGACTACCACCTTTAGAGCCACGACGCGCTATTCAGGGTTCGCCGATCCTATGCGTTGTTATGTGTGGGATGCGACGGATAATCGATTTGAGCTTGGAGCCGGAGTTAAAATTGCTCTGAACACACCCTGTCTCGCCACAGAATATGATGGCAATTTCGTCAATTGGGCCACCTTCCGTCGGTTCGATGCGGTCAAGAAGGCGATGAACGGGGGCCAATGCCAAAACGGATTTAATCCGACGCGCAATGCCGATTCCACGTGCAAACCCTACGGAACGCCGTTGTTGCCCACGGTGAGATCTCAGCGGACCGGCGTCAATAGCGAATATACTGCAGCTGTACCCAAACCTAATGGTAGCAACGCAGATCTCACATATGAAGGGCGTATCCCGACTGCGACTTATCCAGGAACTCCCAACAACATCTATATCGTTATTGAAGACGATGGCGACATGTGTATCAATGAAGATTCTGGAACGAATTGTCCTGACGGGGACGGCTTCAATGAAACGGAGCTTAATCAAATCGCCTTCGCCATGTATACCGAGCCGACGGGTGTGATCCAGCAGATCGGTCCACAGGCTCGATTTGCCCTTGCGGTTTTTAACAATAGTTCGACTGACAACGGGTTGCGTGTCTTGACCGGCGCGGGAAGCAGGCAGTCGATCGATTTCAACGCGACGACGGTCGAGACGTTCAATACCAATACAGCGGCGATGGTGGACGCAGTCGACGAAACCTTCCCTTCCACTTGGACGCCTCTGGCTGAGTCGCTTTATGAAGTGGCTCGGTATGTCGCACAGATCAACTCGGCATTCTATACAACCCAGTATGTCTATCCGATCGCATTCTCCGGTGGAACCTCGAACGGAGTTTCGTTTGGTAGCTCGGGAGTGGGGGGGATCGGCGGAGCAGAAGTATCTGCTCTCACAGGAACAGAAGTCTGTCCCCCAGGCTATATCAGCAATGCTTGTGGGCGCGATCCATTCTTCTATGGCAGCAACCACACTCCGGCTTGGGCCAGCACCTCGACACAAGTACGGTGCTGTAAAACCTTTGTGATGGTGTTTACGGACGGTGAACCGACCCAGGACCAGGGTGTCCCTGCCAGCATCAACCAATATGCCAATGCCAATGCCCAGCCCTATGCCGGTACGTATTGTGTCGGAAACCGGGGTGTGCCGTTTGTTGATCCACCTGGTGGTACGTGCAACAACGATCCGGCAACACCTAACAACGTTCTAATGAAACAACATCGCACAGACTATGCAGACAGTGGCCGGCACTATCTGGATGACGTGGCCTACTGGGCACACATTAATGATCTTCGTCCGTGCAGCGGAACTGCAGACGGAACAATCCCTGTGTTGGGGGTATCGGGACATTGTCTCCAGGGGCTACAAAACCTCACTGTGTATACTTTCTATGCCTTCGGCAATATCTCCGGTCGTGAAATTCTGATGCATGCCGCGCAGTTGGGTGGCTTTGAGGACACGAATGGCAACAATCTTCCCGACCTCACGAGCGAATGGGATAAGGTGAACAACCGAACTGGTGCCTCGGGTGCCGATGGGATTCCCGATACCTACTTCGAATCCTCGAACGTCGATGATTTACAGGAGCGGTTGCTGGCTTCGCTGACGGCAATTTTACGCAAGAGCGCATCCGGGACGTCGATTTCGGTCCTGGCGACCTCGTCGACTGGTGAAGGCTCGATCTATCAAGCCTATTTTTTTACCAGTGACGTTGGTCAAGGCGGCGCGAACGTGAAGTGGACGGGCTATGCCCACGCACTCTTTATCGATGGGTTTGGTAATTTTAGAGAAGATACGAATCAAGACGGCACGCTGACGTACGATCAAGATTTGATTGTGACGACGCGGTACGACAATGTTCCCACGAGTCCGACCTATCAGAAAGTCCTCGTCGATAAGTTTGCAGATGCCAACGCGGATGGAGTGGCTGACAGTATGACGCCCACCTTTACCGGCGATCTTAAATCGATTAAACCTATCTGGGAAGCGGGTAAAGAACTCGCAAATGCGACGTCAGCCTCCCGCAAGGTCCTCACGTGGGTCGATGTCGATAACGATGGGATTGTCGACTCCACAGAACAGATTGAGTTCAGTGCGGCTAATTGTGCGGCACTCCGAGACTATCTGCGGTATGCAGGGGATACCTGCGCCGGAAATACGAATGCCATGAATTTAATCAACTTCATTCGCGGTGATGAGATCGCCGGGCTACGGACTAGGATGCTGGAGGTCCCCGTCGGAAGCGGAAACTATAAGGTCTGGAAGCTAGGTGATCCCATTCACTCGACTCCGACTGTGGTGGGTGCTCCTAAGGCGCGCTACGATCTGGCGTTCGGAGATCCGACGTACACGGCCTTTTACGCGAAGTATCGAACGAGACGTCAGGTCGTGTATGTCGGCGCGAATGACGGCATGCTCCACGCCTTCAACGGAGGCTACTACCATAAAGGCGACGATCCTACGACAGCAGCTGCCGTAGAGCATGGTTGGTACACCAAGAATCCAACAGACAATTCAAGCGGCGCGAATCTTGGCTCAGAACTCTGGTCGTTCATTCCGCAGGAATTGTTACCGCACCTCCAGTGGCTTGCTAGAACAGACTACACGCATGTGTACTACGTCGACCTGAAACCGACGGTCGCGGAAGCTCGGATCTTTGCGCCGGATGCCGATCATCCTGGAGGTTGGGGAACCGTGTTAATTGGTGGATTGCGGATGGGCGGCAGCTGTGGAAACTGTGCTGCAGGTTCGGGTGCTCCTGCGATGACGGCCACGATCGGGGGAGTGTCTCGAACATTCTATAGCGCCTACTTTGCCTTGGATATCACAAACCCGGAGGTCGATCCAAAGTTGCTCTGGGTGTTTAGCGATAGTGGACTCGGACTCACCACCAGTTATCCGGCTGTGGCTCGCATGAACCCGAAGACCGATAGTCCCATCGATCCGACCAATGAGAAATGGTATGTCCTGTTTGGATCGGGACCGAACGGGTACCACGCGGATCTCACCGCTGCTTCGCCTCAGACGGCAAAGCTCTATACGGTCGACCTCAAAAATGGACCAAAAGTCGCTGTGGGTGGCAGTTTGACGACTATGCCGATCGGTTCCTGGCAATCATTCATGGGGCATGTGGTTGCAGTTGATAAGGATTCCGACTGGAGGACGGATGTGGCCTACTCGGTCCGAACGGCCCACGATGGGGCCTTACCATGGCGGGGGAAGCTCTATCGCCTCACGATGGGGTGTGCCACTGCGCCCTGCAGTCCGACGAATTGGGGTATTGCTAACGGAGCCAACCGGACTCCAACAGAAGTGATCGATACGTTTTATGATGCCTCTCTCGGGACGACAGTGGAAGTCGGACCCTCCGCATCGGCTCCGTCCGTGACTCTGGACGATACCGATAAGATGTGGGTCTTTTTTGGAACGGGTCGATATTTGAGCAACACAGATAAGGTCGATAACACCCTTCAGCGCCTCTTTGGAATCAAGGACTCTGTGATGAATGCCATGTGTAACGAGAGTTCGACTGTGAGTTGTCATGATAATGATCTGGTGGATGTTACGAATGCCGTGATTTGCATTGTCTGTAGCGGCAGTACCAATCAGGTGACCGATCCGACCAACCCTGGTGTCACCAGCTTCAATGGAACCGGGAACACGTCGATGATCGGCTTGGTCGCTACGAAGGATGGATGGCGTGTCACAATGCCCGGTCCTGTCAATATCACTGATCCCGTGACGCTCGTGACTACCAATTATGCTGCCGAACGTTCCGTGGTCAATCCGACATTGGTGGCAGGCACAATTTTCTTTCCGACCTTTGCCCCGACGAACGACTTCTGTGCATCTGATGGAGCGAGTTACTTGTATGCGCTGTTCTACAAGACCGGAACGGCGTCGACATCTCCTGTTATCGGCACGACAACCTCAGGGGGCAATACCAACGTGAATTCCAAAACGTCTTTAGGGACCGGACTTGCATCAAGCGGAACAATCCATTGCGGACAAGGTTGTAGTTATAACGTTCAGATGTCTACCGGAGCATTTACGCAAGGGAACGTGAATCTTGAAGGTAATTACAGCCGTTACGTGAACTGGGTGCATCAGCGAGATTAGGAATTCAGGTTAGCGCTATTTAGGGGCAGAACTGAGAGTCAACCAAGGGTATGTCGAGTCGCATGTACAACGGCATACAGAGTGGGTTGCTGTTAACGGGGATAGCGCTGGTTAGTGCTTGTACCGGCGGCGAGGGGGCTGAGGCGACTGCGCAAGCTACTCGTGCCTCAGGTAATCGACCGCCGGTCATAGCCACGGCCGTGATCATCAATGCTCCGCTTTCCCAGTCTGCACCTGTCGCCGTGCAGATTCAGGCTGAAGACCCAGAGCGAGAAACGGTTTCTTTTCTCTATCAATGGTATGTGGATAACGCACCCATCGCGAGTCAAACGAGTGCGACATTGCCGCCCGAATTTTTCAGGCGTGGGCAAACGGTGTCTGTGGAGATCATTCCGACAGACGGTGCGAACAAGGGGCAGCCATATCGAACGGCAGACGTTGTCGTCAGCAATGCCTCACCAAGGGTGACAGCTGTTTCACTCATGCCTCAGACGGCGCGAGCTGGGGATAAGCTTGAGGCGCAGGTTGAGGCGGGTGACCCGGACCATGACCGTGTCGACCTCACCTATAGGTGGTATCGCAATGACACCGTCATTAAGGAGGGGGAAGATCCCATTCTCGATACAACCGGCCTTGCCGCTCCTGATAGAATCTCGGTTGAAGTGAGAGCTAGTGATCCAGCTGGCTCAGGGCATTCCTTGAAATCCGAACCGTTAGCATTAGGAAATAGTGGCCCAAGGATTGTATCAACTCCTCCTCCCGCAGCTGTTCAGGATCGGTTTGATTACTCGGTACAAGCGATTGATCCAGACGGTGATCGGTTAACCTATCACTTGGAGATGGCTCCTCCCGGTATGGTCATCAGTTCGGAATCAGGTCATATTGGGTGGCAGATCTCGACAGATCAACAGGGAACATTTCATGTCAAAGTTGTTGCGAAAGACGAGCATGGAGGGCTAGCAACTCAGGAGTTCGATTTGACTCTGACCCGGGAAACCTCATCTGCCCCGCCTGGAACCTGAAGTTTCAATAAGATCTTGCGTCTGCTTGTCTAGACTTTTTCTTGTCTGCTACAATACACAGCGTTGATGTAGGAGGGAGACCAACCATCGCTCGTGCGTAAACTCAAACTACGAGAGGGTACCAACACCGCTGTCCTATTCGGTCACCATGACCGACATCTCAAGTTGATCGAAGACGAACTGGGTGTCCGGCTATCTGCACGTGGTGAAGAGGTCACGTTGGACGGCCTCCCCGACGCTGTTCGTCAAGCCGAACGAATTCTCCTAGAGCTTGCCTCCCTTACCAACGAGGGAATTACACTTCAGGCCGACGACGTGACTCACGCGCTGGGCGCCTTACGCCGATCCCCCGAAGCCTCGCTCAGAGACGTGCTCGGTCAGTCGGCTATGGTTGTCACCAAGAAGCGCTTCGTCGGCCCTAAATCCCCGACTCAAAAGTCCTACATCGAAGCGATTGAGCAACACGATATCGTCATCGCCATCGGGCCGGCTGGGACTGGGAAAACATATTTGGCCATGGCTATGGCGGTGAGTGCCTTGATAAATAAGGAGGTGAGCCGAATTATTCTTGCCAGACCTGCGGTCGAAGCAGGTGAGAAGCTAGGCTTCCTACCAGGCGACATTTACGAAAAGGTAAATCCATACCTGCGGCCGCTCTATGATGCGCTGTTTGACATGATGGACATGGAACGGGCCAATCGGTTGATTGAGAAAGGCGATATTGAGATCGCACCTCTCGCGTTTATGCGTGGGAGAACGTTGAACGATTCCTTTGTCATTCTCGATGAAGCGCAAAACGCGACGGCTGAACAGATGAAGATGTTCCTCACTCGGTTGGGATTCCATTCCAAGGTCATTGTCACCGGCGATATTACACAAGTGGACCTCCCGAATGACCGAGTGTCTGGCCTCATACAAGTCAAGGAGATTCTTCAGGATATTGAAGGCATTGCATTTATCTATTTCGATGAGAAAGATGTTGTGAGACATCGACTTGTTCAAGACATCATCAAAGCCTACGATCGCCATCAGGCGGTGAGTAGTAGTGATTCTCAACAAACTCGCGAGCCACTCTCATCACCACAGCATCAGTCCTCGATTGTACGCAAGCCGACGACCGTCGGTTCACCGCCGATTGGCCATGCAAGGCGTCCTCGGTAAATGGCAGTTTATCTCCGGGTGAGCCTTGTGCGGCACCTCGTCCAACGGCCATCTCTTATCCGTTTAGCACAACGTATCTTGATGGCTGTAGGAGAGACGAAATCAGAATTGAGCTTGGAATTGATCGGGGATGCACGCATACGTCGCCTGAATCGCGAGTATCGCCAACAGGATCGAGTGACTGATGTACTGGCATTCCCAATACGAGAGGCCGTTGTGCCTCAGGTCAGAACTCCTGCTACGAATATGCTGGGGGACGTGGTCATTTCGTTGCCGACTGCGATTCGCCAAGCTCAGGAAGCCGGACGTTCCATAGATGATGAACTGGCCACACTGCTGGTTCATGGCGTGCTTCATCTCTGTGGGTATGATCATGAACGTAGTCCGCAAGAAGCGGTACGAATGTCACGGCGCGAACAGCAAATTCTCCGTATGATTTCTCCAGTGCCTCGGGTGATTATGTGTTCTCACCGACGCAAGCGGAAGGTTTCTTGACGATGGGATGGTTTCAACGACTCAGTGAGGGGCTTGGCAAAACGCGTGGTGTCGTGCAGCAGTCCCTGGATCGATTTCTTGGACGTGCACCGGACCAAGAATTGCTCGAAGAGCTCGAATCTTCACTGCTCGCAGCTGATCTTGGTGCTCGGGTTGTCGATCGCTTAATCAAGCAGGTCAACGAAGAAACGCGAGGGGTTGATGCACAAACTCCGGAAGGGCTTCGGAACGTTCTCAGTCGGTCGCTCTACGGTATACTCAAAACCGTATCCTGTCCGACCCTTGATCAGCTCGTAAATGAAGGTCCAAAACCATTTGTTGTCCTGGTCATCGGAGTCAACGGTGTCGGGAAAACGACGACCATTGCCAAGATTGCCCAACGGATGACACAGGCAGGGCGTCGCTCGTTGCTTGTTGCTGGTGACACATTTCGCGCGGCCGCTATTGATCAACTCCAAGTGTGGGGAGATCGAATTGGTGCAGAAGTTATTCGTCAGCGTCACGGGGCTGATCCGGCTGCCGTTGCCTTTGACGGGATTGTTGCGGCCAAGGCTAGAAAGACGGATGTGGTTCTGATCGACACTGCCGGCCGATTGCACACCAAGTCAAATCTTATGGACGAACTACGGAAAGTGAGACGGGTGATCGGTCAGGAATTGCCTGGTGCGCCACATGAAGTGTTGTTGGTCTTGGATGCCACCCTCGGACAAAACGCGTTAGGACAAGCTCGACAGTTTCACGAAGCAATAGGGGTCACAGGACTCGCTCTGACGAAACTGGATGGGACCGCTCGTGGCGGTATCGTCGTTGCTATTGCGGATGAACTGAAACTTCCGCTCCGTTTAGTCGGTGTAGGAGAAGCAGCCGATGACCTGCAGGACTTTAACGCCGAGGCATTCATAGCGGCATTGTTCGGGAAGTCGGCCTCCTCTCTGTAAACCACGCATTTTCTTCTCTTATCCCTCACCGCATGCTATCTTTTTCTCAAGGTGAAGCTGTGCTTCACACCTGAATAGGATGTGTAGAAATGATCAAGCTCTTGATCGTAGATGACGACCAGATGAATTGTGATCTGTTGCAAAACGTGTTCACCAGACAGGGGTATCATGTGATTACGGCGACTAGTGGACGCGAAGGACTTGAACTATTTCGCACCTCCAGTCCTCGAGTGACCCTGCTAGATCTGCGAATGCCGGAGATGGATGGACTCACCGTCTTGAAGGAGATTCGAGCCATCGATCCCCATGCGCCCGTGATCATCTTGGGTGGGGGAGCGACTGAAATTCAGGAGAATCAAGCGCGAGCCCTACGCGCGACCGATTTCATCAGAAAAGGGCTGTCATTGGACGTCCTTGTTGAGGCTGTGAATCGGATCATGCAGATCTCAGCGCAACCAGCTACCGCTCAGCTTTCGTCAGGAAACGGGGAAATGATTCCGCAGCTTGATGACTCGGTTTTGGTGGTTGACGACGAGCCTCTTGTGTGTGATCTCCTGGTCAAATTCTTGAGTCTTCGAGGGTATCGTGCGCTCGGTGTCAAAGATGGTCAGGATGCTCTTCGAATCATTGACGATCGGCCACCCGATGCAATTTTGCTCGACCTGATCATGCCAGGTATGGCGGGGATCGATCTGCTTCGCGCTTTGCGTGAGAAGGAATATCCTGGCGGCATCATTATCATGACCGGGAGTCAGAGCGAGGAATTACTCGACGAAGCCTGGGCATTAGGACCTCAAGAAATTCTGATGAAGCCGATTGATCTGGAGCGCCTTTTGACGGCAATCCAGCTTGTACTCGTCTGTCGCGAATGTTAAAAGCTTCCTGATGTGTATCAGGAAGCGGGTCTTCTGGCAGCACCTCCTTACTCTTCTCCTGGTCATCCTCCCCACTGCACAGGGCTATTCAGCCCCGCTGCAGAATGATGATGTTATCTCGGTTCATCACAATATATCACTCACGTTGACCCCGGCGACACACGAGCTGGCGGCGACGGATCAGATCGATCTGGAGGTTAGTACCCAAGTCAAGTCCGTTGGGTTTACGCTTGCGCAGACACTGCAGGTTGAATCGATCACGCTTGAGCAAGAAAGTTCAAGCAAGGTCCCTTCCTTCACGACGGTCAAAATTCCTGATTCTTCCACACAGCGTATCGTCGTTATGCTCCCCGAGGAGCATGGCCGCAAGGTGACGATGGTCTGGGTCTATCGCGGGCCGATCAATGATCCTCCGAAGGAACCCCGTCACTTGCGGTTTGTCACGCCCAGTGAGACGGCAGGGCATATCGGCCTGGAAGGTGTGTATTTGAGCGGTGAAAGCCAATGGTATCCAGATGCGGAGGGTTACTTCAGTACCTATCGGGTGGTGACTCACATGCCAGAAGGGTGGACGCTGGTCGGATCAGGGCAGAAGCTTGTGGAAAACCTTACCACTGGAATGGTCTCCTCAACGTGGATCGTTCAGGAGCGGTCCGAAGCGTTCACGCTCGTGGCCAACAAGTTTGTGACCAAATCAAGAGAATGGAAAGCATCAACGACGGGGCAGCGAGTCGAGATCCAGACTTATTTTTTGCCGGACAATGCTGAGTTGGCGGATGAATATCTCGATGCAACCGCACAGTACCTCGATGCGTATGTTCAGATACTGGGAGCCTATCCATTTGAGAAATTTGCGGTGGTGGAGAATTTTTTTGCGAGTGGTCTGGGCATGCCGTCGTTTACCCTTCTCGGCAGCGGGAGCATCAAGCGGCACTATACACAACCGTATGCTTTAGGCCACGAGATTGTGCATTCGTGGATCGGGAATTCGGTGTTCAATCGTGATGGTCACGGTAACTGGGTAGAAGGATTGACGACCTACTTGGCCAATTATTACTGGCATGAATTGGTCCAGGATGACCGCCAAGCCTTGGAGCAGAGACGAATGATGCTGCAAGGATACAATCTCTATGTGAGGCCTGAAGACGATTATGCAGTGTCACAGTTTCTTAGGAAGCACGACGAGAAGGATAATGCCATCGGGTATCAAAAGTCGGCTTTTGTCTTTCACCTGCTTCGCCGAGAGATTGGCGATGAGCCATTTTGGCGGGGTCTGAAGACATTTGTCAGTCAGTATCGCAATCAACCGGCGGATTGGGAATCGATCGAGGAGGTCTTTTCTCGTGAAAGTGGACAGCAGTTACGGTGGTTTTTTGAACAATGGGTCGAGCAGCCAGGCGCGCCCATGGTCTCTCTTGGAGACGCTAGCGCTCGCAGGGTGAAAAATGATGGAGGCCAAGATATCTGGCAACTGACCATCCGAATCCAGCAGTCGGAGAAACCCTATCGGATCACAATCCCCATCAGGATCGTGATGGAGGACACCAGCGAAGTGAGATCGGTGATGCTGAATCCTTCTCGCGTCAATATCGTCGAGCTCGTACTGCCTACTGCACCACTATGGGTAGAACTTGACCCGGAGATGATGATGTTCCGACGGCTGGCCAGGCATCAACTGCCCCCAGTCCTGAACAGTTACGTCACCGATTCGTATAAGACGGTGATGCGGGCGTTTTCTGACCCTGCATCTCCGCTGGGGCAGATCGTGTCTCGTATTGAAGAGCATGAGCCCACGGATTCACAAAGGACGAAAGTCGTTGCGCTTGAAGGCCATGTGCTTCCTCGTGAAGGCTCGGTCCTGATACTTGCTGATGCTGATCAGGGACAAACCGTTCAATCAGTCGTGCTAGAGTCATGCGGGGACCGTGCCGCCCTCAAGGATACAGGTTTTCGAATTGATGGCCAGAGCTATGAGGGGCCAAACATGGCTGTGTTGTTCTCTTGCCATCGAGCGAATGTACCGGGGAGCGTCATGACGGTCCTATATGGCGTGACTTCCGACGCGGTTGCGAAAGTGGCTCGACTCCTGTTTTATTACGGATGGCACAGTTATGTGATTTTCCAAGACGGTGCTGTGAAGAAGCGAGAGATATGGCCAGGTCAAGAGGACACCATGGAGGTACGGATTGATGGCATGTCGTAAGATCGCCGGAGTATGGCTGTTAGTGCTCGGTGCGTTGATGAGTGCCCCAGCGTTCGCTGAGGCGGCTGATCGCGCAAAAGAAACGATTGCCCCCACTCAGTCTACAGAACGACATTTGGCGAATATTCGTCAACTGACCGTCGGACGCAAAAACGCAGAAGCCTATTTCTCGTTCGATGGCACCAAGCTGATCTTTCAATCGACTAACGATTGGACCAAGGATGCCCAGGCGACACCGTTGAAACCAGCTGCCAGTGGGCTGGGTTGCTATCAAATGTATGTGATGGACTTGCAAAGCGAGACCCTGCGGTTGGTCAGCACCGGCGTGGGCGCGACGACATGCGGCTACTTTTTCCCTGGTGACCGACGCGTGCTCTATTCCTCCACACACGCGGCTGGGCCGAATTGCCCCCCGCAACCGAAGCGGGACGGGGTGTACCGATGGGCGCTCGACGACTATGACATCTATTCGGTCCGTATCGATGGTCAACAGGTGCAGCGGTTGACCGCCACGCCGGGCTACGATGCGGAAGCGACGATCTCGCCGAATGGGAAAACGATCGTATGGACATCGGTGAGGGATGGGGATCTGGACTTGTATACGATGAATCTGGACGGCACGAACGTTCGACGCCTTACGGATGACTTGGGTTACGACGGAGGGGCATTCTTTTCACCAGACAGTACGCGCCTGGTCTATCGAGCGGCTCATCCGACCGACCCCGCAGAAATCACAAAGTACAAGGAATTGTTGGCGCAACGGCTTGTTGAACCCGGTCAGCTGGAACTTTTCGTGATCAATGTCGATGGCTCAGGCAAGAAGCAAGTCACTTCGAACGGCGCCTCAAACTTTTCTCCTTACTTTCATCCTGATGGCAAACGCATCATCTTCTCCTCCAACCTAGAAACAAGAGGAGAAGGAGGTCGCCCCAGTTTCCAACTGTATCTAGTGCGTGACGACGGGACGGCCACGGAGCGGATCACCACCGAGGGGCATTTCAACAGTTTCCCCATGTTTTCGCCTGACGGCAAAAGGTTCGTCTGGGTATCGGATCGAAATGCCAAGGCTCCTGGCGAGTTTAACGTCTTCCTAGCCGACTGGATTCCCTAAGGTCGGGGGGCCGATGATGAGCACTTGGTGACGAGTTCCGGGCATTCAGGAGTCGTTGAGACAGATCCCACCCACATGGGAGTATCCGCTCCGATACCGCTTAAAAAGATTTGGTCCCTCGCGGCATTCGGCTGTTCTTGTGCGGCACTGGTGATCAGTTTTCTCGGCTGGGCCCAGTTTGATCTGCCGATCACCAAGTATGTGCGATCGGTCACGGTGCATCTGCCATGGGACCAACTCACCATTCCATGGATGGCATTCACAAGCAATACCGGAGATTGGATTGGCCAAGGGTGGCGTCTCGCTTTGCTGAGCATTCTGCTCCTTGCGCTCGCCTGGGTTTTTGAAAAGAGAGTCCTCAAAATCGCCGCAATTCAGTCACTAATCGCTCACGGAATTGCGGCAATCCTGGCCAACGTGCTGAAACACCTCATCGGTAGGCCTCGACCGAAGTTCGTTCATTCGGGGGACTGGCAGATGGCAATATCCTGGGTGTCAGGATTGGATTCGTTTCCCTCCGGGCACAGCACAGCAAGTTTTGCTGTTGCGACCGTGCTGGCGAAGCGATTTCCCGTCTGGGGCCCGCTGTGTATCAGCGCAGCGGTTTTTGTGGCCCTTAGTCGTGTGCTTCGTGGATCGCATTTCCCGACGGATGTGGTTGGGGGCGCGGTCGTGGGTGTGCTCAGCGGGTCGCTCGCCGCCGCTCCACTCAAAGCATGGCGCACTTCATTACAGGACGGATGTCGACATGCGGCGATCGGAGTCTCGACAGCCTTCGCTGTACTCTGGACGCTGTCACACAACATGGATGATGGATTGATGGGCATGCTGTTTGTGGCGTTGGGTGTTGTCGCTGTAGTGGGTGGCCTATGGCTTCGACGAACCTATTGGGTCAGCAAAGAACGGACCGCAAGAAGCTGGCAATTGATGACCTCCGTCGGTCTGATTGCGTATGGATTTGCGGCGATGACGACATCCCCACTCGTACTCTCCTCTGTGGGATTTGCGTGTCTAGCCTGTTGGTTCGATGCCATGGGCCAGGCACCCAGAAGCCTTGAAGAATCGTCGAACCGGTTCGTCATCCAAGAAGGCGCTTTACTTGGAGGTGTGGCTCTCGCTCTTCTGATTCTTATTGATGCACGCGGCGTGCTTCCGCTTCAGTAACGGGTGTGACATGAATCAGAGCGTCGGGTTTCCCACTCTCCTTCGGGGTCGGCCTTATTCTCGGTTGCCAGAATGAGAAGCTGCACCAAGAAGAATTCTAGTTCAGCCTAGTGTCCAAGCAACGGGGGTGGAGTTGTCGGGGGAATGGCCTTCGTGCCCTTAGGAATGTCGACCATCTGCTCGTTGCTCAACAAGACATAGCCGTGGCGTTTGAGAATCGGTTGAAAAGCAGCCGCTTCTTTTGGCAGTGCATCCTGAGACGATTCAGGCAGCAGAATCATCGTACGACCTTCCTTCCTCAAGGCGGAACGCAGGCGGTCGAGTTCGTTGGAAGGGATGAACAGCACGGGGCGTCTCGCATAGAAGGCAGTGGATGGCCTCGTTGTTCCAAATGCAATCAGCTGTTCGGTTGGATTGAGGTTCAGCCCGGCTGCATAGGCCAATTCCTGCTGTGGTGCGATGGCATAACGATTGAGATCGGGAACCACGGCAAGGATGGCCATGAGAAAGACGCTCGCGAGTGCTGCTCCGGCCGCCCCAAAGGTCAAGTGGCGTTTCGTGTCGTTCAGCCCCCAATAGCCGATGAATCCCATGGCCGCCACGACGATGATCGCACCGAGATAGGGACCGATCCCCATGTCAAATTGGGTGGCAAGTGGAAACTCTTTCACCATCTTTCCTGAGAATTTGTGGAAGATGACTGGTGCACTCGCAAGCCCGATTGCCACCAGATAGCCGATTCCCATCATGAAGTGGATTGATCCGCGCAGTCCTTTGGTCGAAGGCTCTTTCAGGCCTTGGACCCAATAGGAAGTGGCGAGCAGGGCGCAGGCGGGAAACAACGGACCGATATAGTGAGGTAAGCGGGTGGACGATAAGCTGAAAAAGATGAATGTCCCGATCACCCACAAGCCTGCAAACCATTCCAATTCATGGCCGGATCCCGGCGGTTCCTTCGTTTCAGGCGAGCCATTTCGCACGTGGAACAAGCCGGGTGATTCTCGCCATGTTGCATAGGCTCGGTAGAATGCAGCAGGTAAGAACGCACTCCAAGGATAAAAGCCCAGGAGTAAGACGGGAACATAGAACCACCATCCCCCTCCGTGTCCTTCCATCGGAGCGAGGAATCGTCCCACCGTGTGAACCTTGGCCTGAGAAGAATAGGCATCTCCATGGATCACAAGCATGGCTATATACCAAGGGCCAGCCAGAATGAGAAATAGAAGAGTGCCTGCGATAGGCGCGCCTCTGTGCCAGAAAACACGCCATTGCCGAGTGGCGAGAAGGTACAGAAGTGCAGTCACCAATGGGACAGCGAATCCCACCGGTCCTTTCGTCAAAGTGGCGAAGGCCATGCCGGCATAAAATCCCCAGATCCAATGTCGCCCAGCACCCTGTTCGTGGAGACCGAGCCAAAAACTATAGAGCGACAACGTGGTGAAGAAAATCAGCACACTATCGGTGATGGCCATTCGTCCGAGCGCCAGGATCTCGACATTCAACAGCAACATCAGCGCGCCAACCAGACCCACGGTCGGGCCGCGAAGGCGGGACAGAAACCAGTAGTGCATCACGATCAATGCCACGCCGAAGAAGGCGGACGGAGCGCGCGCTGCAAACTCATTCACCCCGAACACATGATAGGACGCGGTCATCAGCCAATAGACGAAGACCGGCTTCGCAACGCGTAGTTCGCCATTGAAGGTCGGGGTAACGAGATCGCCGGATGCGAACATTTCACGACCGGCCTCCGCATTGCGGCCTTCGTCGCGATCGGTCAATCCCATACTGCCGAGCCCGATGAAGAACAGCAGACCAGCCAAAAGCATCAGGGCCAGTAGCTGGATGGGTTGCGATGAGCTCCGATCCATAGTGGTGGTGTCGTTATCCGTGAAGGATGGAACGGGTCCGGTTGAGGTGAACGGCAGAATCTCTCATGCTTGTGGCCGCGGCGGGGTCTTCGTTTGATCCGTGCGGTAAATGAGGATCAGGTTGCGCAGATAGACCACCGCCCCGAGGCTTTGCCCGGAAATAAACACAGGGTCCTTGCGGTAGATCGCGTAGGTGAGCGTAATCAACCCTCCAATGAGACTCATGTACCAGAAGGAAATCGGCACCCGGCTCTCCGAACTGCGCTCAGACGCAATCCATTGGACCAGCCAACGACCAAAGAAGAGTCCTTGACCAAGGAACCCGATGCCGAGCCAGATGGTCTCAGTACTCATGGGATCTTGGAAAGAGGGACGTTATGGTACATGTGGGTGGTATTGAAATTGCCGGGGGTAATCCACCGTCAGTCATTTGTCACGGAACCTATAGAGCAACACACGATTCTGCATCCAACGTACGGCGATCAGATCATAAAGCGACTTGAACAAGCGGTTCCCCATACCGTATTTCGAGACGCCGTGGATGCGAGGATAATGACGCACCGGCACTTCTGTGACCGTGAAACCATGCATGAGCGCGAGCGCCGGAAAGAATCGATGCAGGCCCTCAAAGAGCCGGATGCGTTCCAGCACGGGACGTCGAAAGACCTTGAGCGGGCAGCCCGTATCATGGACACCGTCATGAGTAAAAAAGTTTCGCACAGGGTTTGCAATCCGGGAGGAGAGCATCTTCACGAAGCCGTCCTGTCGTTGTTGCCTCCATCCGCAAACGAGGTCGTGGGAGGCGGTATAAGGAAGCAGCCTTAAGATATCTTCGCTGTCCTGCTGGAGATCGCCGTCGATCTGGATGATGATCTCGCCAGACGATTGCCGAAAGCCCGCATCAAGCGCGCACGTTTTGCCGTAATTACGGTCGAAGTGGAAGACGCGCACGCAAGCATGTTCGCGCGCCAATCGGTCCAATTCGTCGCTGCTCCCGTCGCTGCTCCCGTCGTCCACAAACAGAATCTCATAAGGCCGTGAGCTGGACAACTCATGAGAATCCATAACTTTCAAGAGACTCGCGATGAGGGGAGATAGATTGTCTCGCTCATCCTTGATAGGAATGATCACGGAGGCCCAAGGGCTGGAAGTAGAACGGGGTGGCGTCGTCATGATAGCAAAAATTCGAGCTGCAGTCCGAGGTTACGATGAAAACTGGCGCATTCTAACGGAAGGCGGGGAGAGGGTCAAACGACAGGGAATAGTTTGGGGTCCGGCGCCGGCTCCGCTAGTGACCCTCCGGAGAGGAGGCTGTTTATCGATAGGTAATCAGAAACAACCCGGTGATAGATCGATCACAACGTACTTACTTGTCCAGGTACATTTCATCACCTAGTGTAGTGATTCATGCTGTTCTTGTCTTATCTAGGGCGATCCTGGCCCGATTCACTTTCGCCAAGATCTCCTGTGCCGTCTTGGTCCACACAAACGGTTTAGGCTTGGCATTGCGCTGGGTCATGTACGCGTCAATT
>JBGSIO010000014.1:0-35789 GCA_041742455.1 Nitrospira sp.
GAAGTTTCATGCGGACGGCACCGGAGAATGGCTGCCGCTCGTTCCGGACAATCCGCGGCTCGCAGGATGGTCGTTGAACGACATTCTGATCAATACCCGAGGGGCCGCCGATGCTGCTGGGGCGACCATGATGGATCGGCCCGAATGGATCGATACCTTCCCCAAGGATCTGACGGCCATTGCGACATTGACCAACAACAGCCGACGTGGCACGACCCCAGAGTCGGTCAACAACCCCGACGGGTCTACCGGCGCCGGCTCGGCCCGTCCGCCGGTAGACGCGGCGAATCCTCGCGCCGTCAACAACTATGGCCACATCATCCGCTGGTACTATCGCCAGGACTGGACGGAACTCACGTTTGGATGGGACATCTTCGCCCTCTGCGGCGATCCCACGAATCCGGCTCACGGGTCGACGATCTCCGGCGATAAGTACGGGTCGCCGGACGGGATCTATGTGGATCCCAGCGGTTTGCTCTGGATCCAGACCGATGTTTCCACCTCAACGATCAATGCCGGGGCGTACGCCGGCTTCGGCAACAACCAGATGGTGGCCGCGCATCCTGAAACCAGAGAGACCCGACGCTTTCTTGTGGGTCCGAGTCAGTGCGAAATTACCGGGGTATTCATGACGCCGGATCGGCGCACCATGTTCGTCGGGATTCAGCATCCGGGAGAGCGGCCCGACGATTTACCGGGTGATCCGCTGAATCCGAAGCAGTTCAGCTCCTGGCCTGATGGGCCGACCGGGGGTCGCCCTCGTTCTGCCTTGATCGTGGTGACCAAAGACGACGGTGGAAAGATCGGAAGCTGAACGTGAAGTATTGCGGGCCTTGCGGGAGTTACCCCGAGGCCCGCATCCTATCGGTTTCCCCTCTCTCGTGCCGTCACGTCCTACCCGCAGTTATGAAACCGGGTTGCAACGAGCATTTGCGAAGAGTCGTACTGGCACCCGTCACATATGGTCAGAATCGGACCAAGGAATGGGCAATTGATGAAATGGAGATAATGGATACAGCGGTTGGAGGATTCACCGAACTGAAGATCGCCTCGGTGATGAGCCGGTATCCCTAGCCAAACGCAGACCAATCCCATCTATGGGAGTTGCGACCATACACGGGGGGTCGCGCTCGTCCCTCTCTGACGAGTCGCGGCCGTTGCTGATTTTTGACAATCACATGGTCAGTGAGGTTTCCACAGTGAACACACCGCAGCGCTAATGCCCTCATTCCTCCTTCGGTGATCAACTCCGGCACCCTCATGCCGGCGCAACGTGGACATCGCATACGATCCTCCTTAGCAAGACCTTGCAAACGCATGAGCTTGTATGTCTCTTTTAACAGGAGCGAGATCAAGATAGTCATAGCACTGTACGACTAAAGACGGATGCGCGTGCGCGAGCCGGTTTTCGATATGTCGCCGAATTCCATTTCTACCTCTGCGGGTCAGCCCATCCGATGGCTTTGAATCCGCGCTCACCAGCAGCGCACCCAGCACAAGATCTTGGAGAAACCAGCCCATCTGATCGGTCGTGTCAAGCGATTCCCTCAGAGCTGATATCAAGGCTCTCTTAGCCGACTCATCCATCGGGAACCGTGCCCCATCGAGAGTAGTAAGGCGACAGAGCAGGATATGAAAGACTTGTCCGGATTGCAGGCAGCGGTTATGTTCGATGTCCAACAGCGAACGGAATGTCTCCTCGTCATGTTCGGCAGGCGTGCTGGTCGGTGTTATCAACATGGTTCGCATCATGGACGATACACTCTCTCTTGATGACGGGTAGGCGCCGCTCAACCTTACTAATTTCGTGATGCTCGACTCTCTATCAATGCGAGACAGGGAACACAGAAACGTGCATCTGGTTGAACAGTCAACCGTGCGTCGGGGATCGCCTTGCGGCACCGGCGACAATATCCATAGTGCTTGGTCCGCAGCAAAAGCAGCGCGCGCTCAATCCGCTTCAGCTTTGTGATTACCCGCTTTCTGACCTGAAACGTCAGGCTTTGATTACACTCATTGGATGCTTGATCGGCAGGGTCTGAACAATGTGCCGGCTCCGCAAGTGGAATGCAGGACAAGTCCCAATCGGCCAGCAGCAGGGCCCGCTGACGGGTCAGCTCCTCTCGCAGTCGTGAGCGTTTCACTTCAGGGGACCACGCCTGGATGAGCGGCTGAGAATGTTGTGGTTGACGGGATCGTGACTTTGGCTGCGTCGTGAGTGCCATATGCATCCTCCTTGTTGATGGCAACTCATACAGGATGAAAAAAAACGTTGGCTCACGATCAGATCAAATCTGTGTAAACGTCCTCCCGATGATGCGATGAGGTCGCGGGACAATCGGTGGTCGGTCAGAATAACTCGATGTTTAACGGCAGGCGATGTGTTCCCATCGTTGCGAGTGCCGGTCTTCATCGAAGAAGACGCGGTACCCGACACAGCGAGAATGACCGGAGAGGAACTCGAAGTCCCACACCTCCGTACCCGATCCGAGCCGCTTCAGTCGCTGCGGATATCCGAACAGACGGATCAGTTCATCTTGGTCTAAGCGACCGATGCTTGTCTCGAAAGTTTCCACGTGTGGTTGGTGCCGACACGAGGTTACGAGGAGGATGAAGAAGGCCAAGGCGAACACGGATATGGTGGTGGATCGAAGCACAGGCGGTGAGTCGCTATTGGAGCAATGGGTGGTCCGAAAGTTTGTAGCCGAGCGATTTGACGGACACGATCGATTCGTTGAGGAAGGGCATTTTCACCTTGAGACGCCGAACGTGGACGTCGACCGTTCGAGTCGTTCCATAGTAGTCGTACCCCCACACGGCGTTGAGCAGCATGTCTCGCGTCAGAACCCGGCCCGGGTGACGTAAGAGATGCTCCAATAACCCGAATTCTTTCGCCGTCAGCGGCACCTCTTTCCCCTTCACGGTGACCTCATGACGAATGAGGTCCATCTGGAGTGGACCGTAGGTCAAGGAGGTCGGTTTATGATCGTTCGTCCGCTCAAGGCGGCGGAAGAGAGCCTTCACCCGAGCTACCAATGTTTTGGGGCTGAACGGTTTAGTCACATAATCATCGGCCCCCAACTCCAGTCCGACGATGGTATCGGACTCTTCGTTCTTAGCCGTCAACATCATAATCGGCAGCAACGACGTTTCCGGTTTCTGGCGGATAGATTTGCACACTTCCAATCCGTCCATTTCGGGAAGCATGAGATCAAGGATGACGAGGTCGGGGTGTTCGCTTGCGACGAGCTTCAGTGCTTCTATGCCGGTTTGAGCGATGCAAGGGTGAAAGCCTGCTTTCTCAAGATAGTGCTTGACCAATTGTGCGATATCCGGTTCGTCTTCAACGATCAAAATCGTCTTTGGGCGTTGTGATGCCTGCACGATTCCTCCTACCACGGCGTACACCAGCGAAAGGCGCAGCATACGCTGCGCATGTTACAGGAGTATTAAGTATTTGAAGACCTGTACGGAATGCTCACAGCCCCATCATAGGGCCATCCAGCCCCATGTCTCTGTGGGTGAAGAGCGCCGACAGGGTAGTCATTCGATCATCGGATGCAAGACAGCGGAGATCCTTGAGCTTTGGTGGGACGTTACGGACCTAGGAGCGCCTTCATTTCCTCTTCTGCCAATTCGATGGCTCCACGAGGAGTATAGTGCACATTGTCAAGGAGCACTTCGGATAATCGGTTGGGTTGATCCGCTTTCCATCCCCGTTCATCCATCAATCGTCGCGAATTGATGACCAGCACCGCCGGATCCGAGGCAGCGATCGCTCGCAGTGCGCCGGGATAACGGGCATATTCGGCTTCCGAAGTCTGGCTCAGCCCCTTTCGATAGGGATCGCTCATCAGGATGATGGGAAAATCGGGCTTGCCGCTCCATGAACGGATGCGGGCGATCAGCCGTTCCGTATCGGCGCGGAATAGTTCTGCCGTCGAACCTTCACCGATGTCGTTGGCGCCGAAATGAAGAATGGCCGCGTCGAAACCCATGGACCGAAATAGGAGTCCGGCGTTCCGGTAGGTGTCCAAAAACTCCTTGGTGGACAGCCCGCCGGCAGCGAGATCCTGGATGACGAGGCCCTGCGGACACTGATCGCTCTTAAAGCGTGCGCCGATGATATCCGTCAATGTCGACGCCATACTGCCCAGTAGTTCCAGTTGGAGGTGGCGTTTTCCGTTGAAAGGCAGTGGGGCTGTTGTGAAAGACTTCACGACAAACGTCGTATCAGCTAGCGAGAGAGGCGGTGTTTCTTCGATCGTTGCTGTTGCGGAATAGCTAGGCACCAAGTCAGACGGCCGTGCCTTATAGAGAATGCCTCCGGACTGCGGATGTGTCGCCGCAAAAATCTCGGCCCGCACCGATCCTTGGGTGCAGAAGTATTGATTGGTGGTCGGAATTTCCGCAGCCGGATTGAGGCTACGCGCATCCTGCTCGAGAACCATCAGCTGACCGTACCACTGTCCGTTCACCGACTGAGGTCCGGCTGGTGCGGCGTGGGCCGCTGCCGGAATACCTGGCAAGAGACTGTCCGTTCTAATGCGGGTCGGCGAGCCTCCTGGTTTAGCCGCTGCGCCTCTCAGCAACCAATCCCCAAACGGAGCGCCACCACCGTAAGCATGGTAACCGGCCACGACGGTTTCGGGCACGTTCTGGTATCGCTTCCACGCTTCGTATTGGAGGCGTGGCACATATACGTCGCCTTTCCCTTCCGGTGATGTTTCCTGTGAGTCGCCGAGCAAGGCAATACGGACGGTGCGGGTCCTCGCCTGTGCCCAGAGGCTGGAGAACAGAACTGCCGATTGGGTATAGGACTGTTCGACTTGATCAAAAGGCAACAGTGCAGCCGGTGGAGGCCGTATCGGCGGTGGTTCAGGTGGCGGGGGCCCAGCCGGCGGGGGCGAGGTTGGTGAACCGTTCTTGACGCCATGACGGGCAATCATTTCTTCCACCGTCACGATTTCGATTTTCCCCTCCGCACGCAGTTTGACCAGATAGTCGGCGACCGCATCAAAGTCCTGATCGTATCGTTGCCACTCTAGGCCGAGTTGCTCGCCATACTTTATCGCATGGTCGATCGCCGCGATGATCTCCGTCAATAACCGAGCATCGCCCGACACCGCCCACAGATTGTATGGATTGGTGAGCCCTCCATAGAGAGAGCGGCCTGTATTGTCGGAAAAAATGTTCCCGCTATACGCTGCTACGACATTGCGCTTGGCCAGTTCGGCATCGAGCGCGGCATTGTGCTTGGCATCTTCGTAACACCAGAAGATCGGGCGTTTGTAGCCGAGGCGCTGGAGGTCAGCGAGGTGCTTGTCCATATCAGCCGCGGCACTCTCAAGCGTGTGGAAATCTATGTAATTGAGTCCCTCGGTCGATTCTCCGCCGATAGTCCAACCGGCTGCCACCATTTCTTTGAGTTGGTCATTGGTAAATCCCCCTTCCAACACCACGCGACCGGGGTCCTTGAGCATCTCGGTCACCGGGCAGTAAGAGCCGATCAGGTTTCGTTTCCTGGCTTGGGGAAAAAGATGAGTGTACACGCTCGCGAAGTTGTTCTCTCCCCAGATATTGATCTGCGGTTTCGCGTAATAGCCATGGAGAAAGTCGCTGACGTAGAACGTTCCCGAACTGTTGGACCGGAGATCGAGGAGAATTCGGAAGGTCGTGAACGTCTGATTCACCGCGGCCCCGCCGACATTCCCGACGTGGTCGCCGGCTTGCCAGGTGATGGGATTCCATCCATCGATGAGCCGCCGCCCCACGGCCCCCGTTGCCCAATTAAAGCGAAGATATTGGGAGAAACTTGGGGATGTCGCGAGCTCAAGGGTCATGGCCGTTGCGACTGAAACGGATGGCTGATACCAGAAGAGTCCGAAATTGCCGAGATCGCTCATCGTCCGGTCGTCCATATCGACCACAATTTCGATTCGCCCACCACTGGAACCGCCGGTACACTTCGCTTGGATATAGTGCAACGCCGTGCTTCCGCCGAAGGGTGCATGCTGAGGGAGGGAGTTGTTGTCGCTAACCTGACTTAAGTCACAAGCCGCAGTTCCACCGGTGAGCCTTGGCCAATTGTGAATTGACGCCTGCCCGCGCGTCGGACTGGATCCATCTGCTTGCCATAGGACTTGATGAGAAGTCACTGGCGAGCCGGCAGGTGGGCTAGAAGCTTGATTGGCCGGCAACGACCCTTGGTTGTCCTCCGTTCCACAGGACAGCAAGGCACTGATCGTCAAGATTAGGGAGAGTATCCCGAAACTCGTGTGGCCGGTTCTGTCCTTCTTATGACGGGTGAGATGCCCCATCTCTGTGCCTCAATCGACTTAGTATTGGTTAAATCCCGGCCTTACAGTCTGCGATCTCGTATCATAATGTTCCGTATGAAATCCTCTCATGGTGTCCATATTTACAATTTGTTAACAGAGATTTGAGCGATCCGTGTCTCCTGCTTTAACAGTAGACAGTAGACTGAGAGCCCCGAACCTTTGAGGGCTTCGGTAGGCCATGTGCGGCCTCCGGTACATCTTGACCGCAGGGTTTTCGTTTTAGACCCTTCACCCATGGATGCGGTGGTGGGCGAGGTTGGGTTCAACTTGACTTGGCTCAATCGGCACATATCACGATGTTAACGGTCTCTGCATTGAGTCCATGGTGGACCACCCTGAAGTCAAGCGCCAAGGAGCTGGGTCTGCCCGGTCGGATTCCGTTGTATTCGCTCGCCTCGGGAATCGTGATTCTCGCCGGATTGGCTCGGGAAATCATCGTGGCTTCGACGTTCGGTCTCAGCGGTGATCTCGATGTGCTCGTTGCGGTCATGGGATTTCACCTCTTGTTCGGAGTACAGGCGGGAAATGCCATTCAGCAGGTGTTTGTGTCGAAGTTGGCGTCGCAGCACCGCCATCGCCTCAAGCCGCTCATCAAACAAGCCGCCCTCGTCCTCATCTTGATCAATGCGGTCGCCCTCACTGCGCTGGTCCTCGGGTCGGATCCTGTGCTTCGTTGGATTTTTCCAGCCTTCACCGTCGAACAGCATGAGACAGGAATCCGTTTGATACGCCTCTTGCTCTTCCCGATTGCTTGTGCCGGATTGGCGGGAATTTTGCGGGGTGGCCTCTCTATCATGGGCAGTTTTGCGCCGGTCTTTCTTGGCGGGGCGGTCGTCTCACTCTCCACGATCGCATCGGTCTTGGTGTTTGCTGATCGATGGGGAATTGAGGCGCTGGTGTGGGGATTTGCGGCAGGACATTTCCTTGTCCTTGCCTGGTTTACGCATGCGCTTTGGAAGTGCCCTGCCTCACCTCCAGCCACAACGGCGGAGGAGCAGACCCAGCGTGTAGAGGTGAGCGAATTATGGCGACCGACCTTGATCGTGCTGTTCGGGGAAGTCTTGTTTCAAGCGGTGGTCATGACGGAAAGGAGCTTTGCGTCGGGGTTAGGAACCGGGAAAATCGCCGCCTTCTTCTACGCCGGCTCGATCATCGCGGTGCCGTTGGCGTTATTCACGACGCCGATCAATACGACGCTCTTTCCGCAATTGGCACGCGCGTTCCACACCGGGCACCGCGAGGGGCAGGCGCTGTTGGTTCGGTATGGAGCGGTCCTATTCGGTGGAGCGCTCCTGTTCAGCATAGCTCTGGCTCTTGGCGCCAGACCGTTGATCGAGATCGCATTGGTACGAGGAAAGTTTTCGACGTCCGACGCCGAAACCACCGCGCATATTTTGGCGATGCTTGTCTGGGGATTGCCGTTGGCCAGCTTGTACGGGATTATCAGAAATTCGTTTTATTCCCTTTCCGACTATCGCACACCGGTGGTGGGATACGGGATCAAGTGGCTGACCCTCATTCTGTGCGGCAGTTGGCTGGTTCCGTCTCTCGGTGTAGACGGACTAGCCTTCGCCTCTGTGGCGGCCCAAGCCACCGATACGAGTGTGATGGGTTGGCTCCTGCATCGTCACCTTGCCAAACAGTCGGACGCGCTGTGACATCGATGACTGATACGGATGAGCCATCAACTCTGGAACACCGAACCTGGATCGGCCTCGTCTTGGGTCTGTGGTTGACAGGAGTGTTCGCCGGGTCGCTTTTCGGGAGGATGGAAGGTCGAAAAGGCCACGTGTACGAAATCATCATGCTCGTGTCGCTCGTGTGGCCGGCCGGATATTTCCTGCTGAGCCGCTGTCGCTTCATCCCGAGCGGTTTCAGCGCGGGAACGATTGCCGGGCTGGCGGTGTTTGGAATCTTCTGTGGATTCAGCGCGCTGGTCAGCCAGGCGCCGCTCGAATCAACTCAGTACACCGCGCTGACGATTCTGACGATTATCGTCGTGCTGCAGTTTAATACCAACTTGGACGCGGCACAGTATGAGAGAGGAATGAAGACGTATGCCGTGGTGATGGCGGCACTCGTCTCCGGGTTTGCTCTCTACGATTATGTGCCTGGCCGTCGGCTTGGGGGTGGGAGGGAGATCTTAAACCCAGCTAGTTTCGCGTTGGTCACAATGTCCGTTTTTATCACGGCCATGGCGATCAGAAGAGCCGTCGTACGGATTCCGATACTTGTCACCATGGGGACTGTCATCTACTTAACCGGCGCTCGAGCGTCGGCTTTGGCGGCGATGTTCGGGCTTGCGATCACCCTCTTTTCGCGCCGACGGACCGCGGGAACCAGTGGGTATCTATTGCTCGTCGTCTGCATCGTAGTCGGCGCCGCTCTGGCGGCATACTACAGCGAGGCCGTCGTTCGTGGGACAACCGACTTCTTCGCGATTCAGGACCGTCATCGCGGCTTGGAATCGGGCGGATCAGGGCGACTGGAAACCTGGAAAACGACATGGAATCTGTTTCTGAGCCATCCGATTCTTGGTGTTGGGTTTCGGACACACGAAGCCGTACTCAAAGTCGCCTCGTCGGCCCATAACGGCTACTTGGCGCTGCTGGCGGAGATCGGGGTGATTGGTTTTGCGGCGGTGTTGCTCGTCACGCTGTCGGGCTTCTGGAAAACGTGGCGCCGGAATCAAGATCCCTCTCAAACATTCAGTTACAGCGTGCTCTTGGGATTGGCTTGCGGATATTGTGTGCTCGCGATTTTTGAGCGGTACTTCATCAATGCGGGTAATCCGACCTCGCTCCTGTTTCTGCTGAGCATTCTTAGTCCCTCCCTTTCCCAGGAGGAATTGGAGGCCGTGGAGATGGCTCGCGGGTATGGTGACGGTGAGACAGAGCAGTTCGTCCCAGATTCCCTCGACGATGACGTTCTTGAAGCGCAGCCGGAAACACTTGGCGTTCGATGAGGAGCATGGCAACCGACAACATTCCTCTCGTTGTGCTGCAGCAGGTCTGTATCCCGCATTACCGGCAATGTTTATTGGAAAAGCTGGGAACGGATCCTCGATTTCGCTTCCTTGTGCTGGCCGATCCGGCTGCTGATATTCCCTATCTTTCATTGTCCGAAGCACCGAGCCGATGTGGATTCAAGGCGGCCACACAGTACCTCATCCGGCTGCCCTTTGGATTCTCACTGTCTTGGCAACCAGCTGCCGTAAAGGCAGTGGTCCGGTACCGCCCCGACGTCGTGATCACACAGGGGAGTCCCTATGAACTAACAGCCTGGGTCTTGACCATCGTCGGGCGCATCTACGGAATACCAGTTCTGTTGTGGACTCATGGACTGCAGGGTGAGGAGTCCGGAGTAAAATGGATGGTTCGCGCATGGTTGTTTCGACTGTCCCGGGGATTGTTGCTCTATGGTGATCATGCAAAACGCCTGTTGATTGCAAAGGGTTTGGCTGCAGACCGGCTTCATGTCATCTACAACTCCCTGGATGTCTGTGAACAGGCTGCGGTGTCCGAACAGATTGCGCCTGAAGATTGTGAGGCATTCCGCCGCTCACTTGGCATTGGTGCACAGGAGCGGTTGATCTGTTTCACGGGTCGTCTCCAGCCGGTAAAGCGCCTGCCATGGCTTCTACGAGCCCTGCACCTTGTCGTCCAACGAGGCAGGAACGTCCACCTCATCCTAGTCGGTGACGGAAGTGAACGACCGGTGTTGGAATCGCTGGCGGAAGACTTAGAACTTACCAAGCTGGTACATTTTCTAGGGGCCTCGTACGACGAATCCCGACTCGGTCTTGTGCTCTCCGCCAGCGACCTGGCCGTAGTTCCATCAGGGGCCGGTCTTTCTGTCATGCATGCGCTCGGATACGGTACCCCGGTCCTCATACATGACAAGGTTGAGGAACATTTCCCAGAGTGGGAAGCCGTAAAGGATGGGGAGACCGGATGGTTTTATCAATACGATGACCTGTCGGATTGCGCTGAAAAGATCATCGACGCCCTGTTCCCCATCCCTCAAAAGCCGGCGATGGCGGCGGCTTGCCGATTGGTGATCAATAGCCGATACAACACGACCACTCATGCCGACCTGTTCATCAATGCAATCGCCAAGCACTGTACGCTTGCGGCACTTGCCGC
This sequence comes from Nitrospira sp., assembly GCA_041742455.1. Taxonomy (GTDB): domain Bacteria; phylum Nitrospirota; class Nitrospiria; order Nitrospirales; family Nitrospiraceae; genus Nitrospira_D. The sequence goes on from JBGSIO010000014.1 coordinate 10,487, forward strand.
TAAAGACCAACGGCACTCGGATGGTGTGTTTCCGTGCGGACCGCTCGAGCACTCGGTCAAGGAGGGGCGATGAGTAAGCTCATGAAACAAGCGCAGGCGCTGTACAAAAAAGTTGAGCGGCGCGTAGCCCAAAACACGTTGAATCGTCTTCTGGATCAGTGCTCCCTTTCCCACCGAAAGATCGGCACAGGCTATGGAGGGTGGTTTGTCCCTAACAGTCTCCTGAGCAATCGGTCGCTCTGTTACGGAGTGGGCGCCGGTGAGGATATCAGCTTCGAAGTCGAACTCATCAATCGGTATGGGTGCGAGGTCCATTGTTTTGATCCGACTCCGCGGGCGCAACGCCATGTGGATCAGCTGCATCGGAATACGATCAACGGCATCCCGACTTCGATCAATGACGCAGTCGACCTTTGCTACAAGGTCGATCCGGGATGTCTGGCCCGGCTCCACTTTCACGCCATCGGCCTGTGGAGCCAAGACCGAATCATGCGTTTCTATGCACCGGCCGATCCGGCTCATGTTTCACACTCGATTGTCAATTTGCAGCACACCACCGAGTACTTCGAGGCCGACTGCCGCACGCTCCAGACCGTGATGCAGACCTTGGGTCATTCGGACCTGTCATTGCTCAAGCTCGACGTCGAGGGGGCGGAGTATGAGATTCTCGCCTCGCTTATTGACGGCAACATCAGGCCGGCTGTCCTGTGCGTTGAATTCGACGAAGGCTACAATCCTTTGGACGACGGGTATTTGCCGCGCATCCTGAATATGGTCTCTCGTGTCAAGGCCCGTGGCTATCGCTTGACGTATGTCGATGGGTGGAACGTCACATTCATTCACCATCGCGCGATGGAATCCGAGAGGAACACATGAAAGTCGGCATGGTCACGGCATCCGTGTCCCGAAAGGGCGGAGGGATACAGGAGGTTGTCCGAAGGAGCGCGCTCGAGTTGCATCGTCGGGGTTCCAACGTCAGCGTGTTCGGACTCAGTGATGAGCATGTCGATGAGGATTGTGAGGCCTGGAAGCCGGTTGTGGTCAGTATTTTTCAACAGCGGGGGTACAAACCTTTCGGATACGCTCCAGATCTGTTGTCGGCGCTTCGTTCGGCTGCTCCGGATGTGCTGCACAATCATGGCTTATGGATGTATCCCTCCGTTGCCTCGGTGAAGTGGTCGAAACTGACCCACCGTCCTTACCTCATCAGCGTACACGGCATGCTGGACCCATGGGCCGTCACCCATTCGTATTGGAAGAAGAAACTTGCGAGTATGATGTACGAACACCGCCACCTGACACAGGCAGCGTGCCTTCACGCGCTGTGTTCAGCGGAAGCCGATGCCATCCGTCGCTATGGGCTTTCCAATCCGCTCTCCGTCATCCCCTTCGGCATCGATCTTCCTCCTTTGGGTCTTGGAGAGACAACCCGGCATGAAAAGGCTCTCTTATTTCTAGGTCGTCTCCATCCAAAGAAAGGCCTCATGAACCTCTTGATGGCCTGGCAACGGCTTCAACATGACCGCACGCCCCCAGTAGCGGGATGGGAGCTATGGATTGCAGGATGGGACCAAGGAAACCATGAGCAGGCACTTCGAACCTATGCGCTCGAGCACGGCATCGAATGCTCTGTCCGGTTTCTCGGGCCAAAGTTTGGACGGGACAAGGACCTGCTGCTTCGGTCAGTGGGTGCGTTTGTTTTGCCGTCTTTCAGCGAGGGCTTACCGGTCAGTGTCTTGGAAGCGTGGGCCTATGGGTTACCGGTGGTCATGACGAAAGAATGTAATCTTCCGCAAGGATTTTCATCCGGGGCAGCGATATGCATCGATACTACCGCAACGGGGATCGCGCGTGGACTGTGGGACATCATGGCCCTGTCCTCTGATGATCGTACGGCCATGGGAATGCGCGGGAGGCAACTTGTGGAACAACGGTTCTCATGGGCTTCCTATGCGGAACATATGTCGTCCGTGTACGCATGGATGAGCGGGGCGGGTCCGCGACCTGAATGTGTGAGCATTCATTAGGAATTGAGTTCAGAGGATGGGTAGTCTGTGATGAGCGCCTCTCGACCGGACTTCCAAACTGCCGGGAACAGAGCACGTCGGGTCCTGTGGGGTGCCGTCTGGAGGCTCGCGTACCGTCCGAGTCCGCGACTCCTGCATGGGTGGAGAAGGTTTTTGCTTAGGTTGTTCGGAGCCGACATCGAAGATGGGGCACATCCCTATCCCTCGGCCAGAATTTGGGCGCCATGGAACCTCACCATGGGAGAGGGGAGTTGCCTGGGCGACCATGTGCGATGCTATTCGGTCGACCGCGTGACACTCGAACCTTACGCGACGGTGAGTCAATACTCGTTTCTCTGCACCGCAAGCCATGATTATCGTGTCGATGGGATGCCTTTGATCACAGGTCCGATTACGATCGGGCGGCATGCGTGGGTCGCAGCCGATGCCTTTATCGGACCTGGGGTAAGGGTTGGAGAGCGAGCAGTGGTCGGCGCACGGGCGAGCGTGTTTCGTCATGTCGACCCTTGGACCGTGGTCGGCGGAAATCCTGCCCGAGTCATCCGAAAGTATCAGCTGGAACGCGAGGAATGATGATGGACACCTTGGTCGATATCTCAGGGTATGCGTATGACGACGGTGAACTCAATGACTCACACAGCTACCTCGTCCCGTCCTTGTTGAGCATTCTGTCCTCGCTTTCCCTTCCTTCTGAGAAACGGCGCGTATTTGAGCTAGGGTGCGGCAACGGAGCGGTCGCCGCGGTTCTCGCCGAGCGGGGATACCAGGCGACCGGCGTTGATGTTTCAACCGAGGGGCTGGAACAAGCTCGACGCCGCTATCCACACCTGTCGCTCCAGCCCGGATCGGCCTACGATGACCTTGCTGAAACCTATGGACGCTTCCCGATCGTCATCAGTCTGGAAGTTGTTGAGCATCTCTATGCGCCTCGCGTCTTTGCCAAGACGCTCTACGATCTCGTCGAGCCGGCGGGTACCGCCATCATATCCACGCCCCACCACGGGTATTGGAAGAACCTGGCTTTGGCGCTCACCGGTCGCATGGACGCCCACTTCACGGCCCTGTGGGATCATGGACATATCAAGTTTTGGTCCATGAAGACGCTAGAGGCGTTGTTGGTCGAGGCGGGATTCAAGGATATCTCCTTTATGAGGGTTGGGCGTATCCCGGCATTGGCCAAGTCGTTGATTGCTATCGCCAAGAAGCCATAAGGACATTTCGAGAGTCTCATCCGTGCCCTGTGGCGTCATCCACTTGTTCGAATCCGTGTAGCCCCCCTTGCTCTCCTTTCGGTTTTTAACATTCGGATAACACAAACTTGACGTTGATGTCGCTCCATCATTGTTCCCAGGGAGTAGACTTCGGCGTCTGAACTGGCGCGCTCGCAAAGTACCCGAGCTACAGAGTTGTGAATATGAGCCTGTCTATCCTCATTCTGACACTGAATGAAGAAAGCAACCTTGCCGACTGTATCCGGTCGGTGAATGGGGCAGACGACATCGTCGTTCTGGATTCCTTCAGCAGCGACCGGACGGTCAAGATCGCGGAGGAGACGGGTGCGCACGTCGTGCAGAGGCGTTTCGACAACTGGTCTGCTCATCAGAATTGGGCGCTCGAGCACATCCCCTTCAAACATCCCTGGGTCTTCTATCTCGATGCCGATGAGCGCATGACCGACGAATTGATGGCGGAGCTCCTCGCGATCGCCGGAGATCCGATGCGCGCACCGGTCGCCTACTATTGTGGGCGTCGGAATATGTTCATGGGTCGCTGGATTAAACATGCGATGCCGCCGGGCATGATCATGCGCTTCTTTCGCCCTCCCTCGGTCCGATTCCAGCGGTTGGTGAATCCCGTGCCGGTGATCGACGGTCCGCACGGATACCTGACCGGGATGCTGATTCATTACAACTTCAGCAAAGGGATTTCAGAATGGATCGACAAACATAATCGCTACTCTCAGTTGGAAGCACAGGAAGGGATGAAGCTGATCCACCAGCGTGAGGCAAACGAACCAGGACTGTTCACCGCCGATCCCGCGCTCCGTCGGCGGGCGCTCAAAAATTTGTCGTTCAAGCTGCCATGGAGGCCGCTGATCAAGTTTTTCTACTTCTATGTGTGGCAACAAGGCTGGCGCGATGGAAGGCCGGGCTTTACCTATTGCGTCCTCCAAGCGTTCTACGAATACATGATCGTACTCAAGATGCGCGAACTCGAACGACAACAACGCGGGCTCTCAACCTAAAAGGAAGCGAGGCGCCTACATCCGCCGGCTCGACACCTAATGGCCAAGACTATTTTCGTCAATCGATACTTCCATCCCGATCACTCCGCAACAAGCCAGCTCCTCAGTGACCTGGCTTTTGACCTGGCGTCGCGCGGCCAAGATATTCATGTGATTACCGGGTGTCAGTTGTATGGAAATGCCCTCGCATCCCTTCCCGCCGACGAATCAATCCGCGGCGTGCAGGTGCACCGGGTGCAAACGTCTCGGTTTGGACGAACCAGGCTGTGGGGTCGGCTGATCGATTATGTGACGTTTTATCTGGGGGCGACGTGGCGATTGCTGCGCCTGATCCGATCAGGGGACATCGTGGTCGCCAAGACTGATCCCCCGATGATGTCCGTCCCCGCCGCATGGGCGGTGAAACTCAGGCGGGGAGTCTTGGTCAACTGGGTGCAGGATCTGTTTCCGGAAGTGGCGACATCCCTGGATGTATACGGCGTGCGATTTGCCGCGCCCATGCTGAAGCGGTTGCGCAATCAATCGCTTCGACTGGGGCGGTCGAACGTCGTCTTGGGCGAACTCATGGCGGAGCGACTGCGTGGGGAAGGCGTCCCCTCCGATCGGATCACGATCATCGAGAATTGGGCTGACGGTGAAGCTATTCAACCGATCGACAAGCGCGACAACCCGCTCAGCCGGGAATGGGGTCTCGAAGGGAAATTTGTTCTGGGCTACTCCGGGAACATGGGCCATGTCCATGAGTTCAAGACGATGATCGATGCGGCGGAAAAGTTGAATGATGTCAACGAGATCGCGTTTGTGTTTGTCGGCGACGGGATTGCGAGGCAATGGCTCATTTCGGAAGCGGCTCGTCGCGGCCTAAAGAATACTCAGTTTTATCCCTACCAGTCGGCGGATCGTTTGCGCTGGAGCTTGTCGCTCCCAGACGTGCATTTTGTGTCGCTGCGACCGACGCTGGAAGGCTTGATCGTCCCGAGCAAGTTTTACGGTATCGCAGCAGCCGGACGGCCGATCATCCACATCGGGGATCCGGACGGCGAGATCGCCCGCATACTCGAACAAGAACGCTGCGGATGGAGCTTCTGCATCGGCGAAGTCGATGCCTTGACGAACTGCATTCTACGCCTGTCTCAGGAAGAGCGTGAGGTCGCGGACGCGGGATTGCGCGCGCGTGAGGTCTTTGACCGGAAATATTCTCGTCTCCACGCCCTCGATAGTTGGCGTCTGTTATTGGAATCGGCCGCACCGGTGGTTCCCTCCGTCAAGGTGACTGTACCGGAACCGTTGGAGCAGCCTGTTGCAGTTGGGCGAAAGTGATGCGATCTGGGCTATTCAGATATCTGGCATCAGGGCTGGCGGTGGTTGGAGTGTTCGCCGCGTCTCTGCCGTCCGATTCCGTCAATACAAGTGCGGCTGCAGCCCAACGGCCCTTCATCGTGTTCGACGCAACACTCTATAAGAATAAGCCCTCCTTCAACGGTTATCCCATACGTCCGATCAAGCTGCTGTACGAATCCCGCTTGTTTATACGCAATCAGCCACATGCTTCCCTGCCGGCCCAGGATACCGTCCGATCCGTTGCCAAAGAGTTACGTGGAGGACCAGATTGGGTGATCATCGACATCGAGCGTTGGCCGCTCAAAGGAGATCCGCAGACCGTCAAGGAGAATGTCGGCAAGCTGTTAGCGATCCTATCGTGGATTAAGGATGAAACACCGGATATCCAGGTCGGAGCCTATGGAACGGTTCCGTTGCCGGACTATTGGCGGGCGATTCGAGGCCCAGGGAGCAAGGAGTATCTCGCGTGGCAACAAGATAACGATCGATTGGATGAAATGGCGGCTCAATTGAATGCGTTATATCCTACGCTGTACACCTACTATCCGGATCGTCAAGGATGGGTTCGATACGCCGTCGCTCAGCTGACGGAAGCCAAGCGGAAGGCGAACGGGAAACCGGTCTATGCCTTTCTTTGGCCGCAATACCATGATTCCAATAAGAAGCTGCGGCTGCAGCCTCTCGAACCAGAGTACTGGGAACTTCAGTTGAATACCGTCCGTCAACATGCCGATGGTCTCGTGATTTGGGGCGGATGGGGAGAAAAGGGGCCGGAATCTTGGAACGAAGAAGCCCCCTGGTGGCAAGTCACGAAACGGTTCCTGAAGCAAATGGATTCTTCTCAACCCGACCGTCCCGCCGATCTCACTGTACAGTAGTCGGTCATCAGCTTTATCCGTTTTTAACAATCAGTTAACACAAACTTGAGGCTGACGTGGCCACTGGGCGGTCGTCCAGCGATAGACTCCTGCACCGGACAGCTCAAGTGAGACCAATCATGTCAACTCAACCTTCGACAATCAGTTCATTGCCGCCTTCTTCGGGCCTCTCTTTTGGTCCCTCCTCCTTGAACCGGAGGGGTGCGCTCTGGTGGGCCTTTCTCGCCGTTGTCGCGACACTCCTCGGTTATCTCTACGCCGACAGTCTGCGTTTTCTGGGGGAAGCCTGGCTCGAGGATAACAACAGCCACGGCCCGTTTATTCCCTTGATCTCTCTCTACATGATTTGGATGCGATGGCGGCAGATTCAATCGATCGAACCATACGGCGTATGGTGGGGACTTCCAATCGTCGCCGTTGGGCTGTTCGTGTACGCCGTAGGGCAGTTCGCCGCGATGCATGCGGTGGTGCACATCTCGTTCTGGCTGGTCATTGTCGGAATGTTGACCTGTGCGATCGGAGTATCCGGTATTCGCCAGATCGCCTTTCCTTTATTGTATCTGCTCGCGGCTATCCCACCGCCCACATTTCTGCAGTATGAACTCTCGAGCCGTCTCCAGCTCTGGTCTTCGGCCCTGGGGATCGGATTTCTTCAGTCGATAGGGGTCATGGCGTTCCGAGACGGCAATGTCATCGATTTGGGAAAGATTCAGCTGCAAGTCGTAGAAGCCTGCAGCGGGCTTCGGTATTTGTTTCCGCTCACCACCCTGACGATCCTCGTGGCCTATCTGTACCGTGACTCGCTCTGGAAGCGGATCCTGCTTGTTCTGTCGAGTATCCCTATTTCGATTCTGTTGAACGGGGTTCGGATCGGCGTCATCGGCGTGTTGGTTGAATATTACGGATCAGGTGCAGCCGAGGGATTCACTCATTTCTTCGAGGGTTGGGTTATCTTCGTTGCGAGTCTGGCTGTGCTTTGTGTGGAGATATGGATCCTCGCGCGAGTCAGTTCCAGCGCATCGTCGCGTCCCTTCGTGGAATTGATCGGGTTGCCGGATACAAATCGCCCGTCTATTTCTTCGTTCAGCAGCCGTAGACCGCTGGTTCCCCTCTCCGCGGCGCTGGCTCTCCTCATCTTTGCGGTGCCGATAGCTCCGTTGCTCGCGCAAGAGGAGTTTTCCCCGCCCCCGAGACAATCGCTCACGGAATTCCCCTTGCGACTCGACGCATGGCAGGGGGTCTCTTCCCCGATGGAGCGACAATATCTGGATGCGCTGCAATTGGACGATTACATCTTGGCCGATTACACCGCGACGGATCAGCCTCCTGTGAATGTCTATATGGCGTACTACCTGTCTCCCAAGAAAGGTCGGTCGTCACACTCGCCCAGGCAGTGTATTCCCGGCGGTGGCTGGGAGATCACGTCTTTGGAACCGGTTCAAATGGATCGTGTGCCGGGCGTGGCGCCGGGTCAGGAAATCAATCGAGTGGTGATCCAAAAAGGCGGGCAGAAGCAAATCGTCTACTACTGGTTCAAACAGCGCGATCGTTGGATTACCAGCGAGTACTTGGTGAAGTTTTTTCTCTTCTGGGATTCGTTAACGAGGCACCGCGCGGATGGCGCGCTCGTGCGTTTGTCCTCCGCTGTTCATGCAGGAGAGAGCGAAGCAGTCGTCGACAAACGGTTGCAGATTTTGGCCGGTCTTGTCACGCCATTGCTGGGTCAGTACGTTCCAGATTGAGGTGAGGTGAAGTGGGCTCTGTCTTATTCTTCAGTTTCATGGGGTCATTGATCATGTGCATGGCGTTGATCCCGACGCTCTCGGCATCGGCCGGGCGCCTGCAGTTTATCGATGTGCCGCGTGAACGACATGCCCACCGAGAGCCGATTGCAAAAGTCGGCGGGATTGCCTTTGCGGTCGCGACGATCGCGGCGGTTCTCGTCTGGGCACCGAAGGATCAGCTGATTGTTTCGAGCCTGTTCGGGGGAACGGTGATCTTATTGTTCGGGATCTGGGATGATCGTGTTGGACTCAGCTATCGGATAAAGTTCGCCGGGCAGATCCTGGCTGCAGTCATTGTCATCGTATTCGCTGGAATTCGCATTTCTTCAGTTCCGTTCCTCGACGATGTGCTCATCCCTGCCTGGGTTTCGGTGCCACTCACGTTGATCGTGATTGTCGGCGTCACAAACGCCGTCAATCTTTCAGACGGACTCGACGGGTTGGCCGGCGGCCTGTCGCTGATCAGCTTTGCCGGCATCGCGTATTTGGCCTATCAGGCGAACGAATCCTTGTTGGTACTGCTGACAGTGTCTGTTCTTGGGGGCTTGCTTGGATTTCTCAGATTTAACACCCATCCGGCTAAAATTTTCATGGGCGATGCAGGCAGTCAATTCCTCGGACACTACCTGGCAGTTGCCGCCATTCTTCTGACCGACGCGACCAGGACGGTCTACAGTCCGCTCTTAGCGCTTTTCTTGCTGGGGATACCTTTGCTGGATACGGTCGGAGTCATGATCCACCGCTCTGTGCAAGGCCGATCGCCGTTCGTCGGCGATCGGAGTCATGTCCACTACCGCTTATTGGCCTCCGGGCTGACGCACGGACAGGCGGTGACCCTTATTTATGTCGTTCATGCCCTCATGGTGGGCTGCGCATATGTCCTTCGCTGGCAACCTGATGGAGTGTTGGCTGCCGTGTATCTCGTATTTGCGGTCGGGCTGTTCAGTCTCTTCGTTCGTATGCCGCAGACAAGCGCCCCAGTTGAGGCGGCCTCACCATCGGTCACTGAACGTCATGGGCAGCGTCTTTACCGTCGATGGGCGATCGGCGAGGTCTCTCTCACGATCTTGTACCTGGCGATTCCGATGTACTTGATCGGATCCATCGTCGTCCCTCGCGAGATTCCATCAGATGCCGGCTTAGTCGCAGGAGCCTTGACGGTTGCGGTCCTCGCCTCGTTCTTTCTGCCCTCCGCAGCTCCTTGGGCCGTGCGGGCCGCCTTGTATATCGGCAGCACATCGTTGATGTACTACAGTGACCTATTCCCTCGTGAGGTTATGGTCAAGGTCCTCACCCCGGTCAACCTGGGAGTTGCCACGTTGGCCGTGCTGGTTGTCCTGGCTATCCGCCTGGTCGGCGAGGAACGGTTCCAAACGACTCCATTGGATTACCTTATCATCTTGTTCGCGGGGGTCATGCCGTTTCTGCCGGGCATGACCGTCGGCGATGTACCAATGGGGCTTCTGACGGCGAAGTTGATCGTGCTGTTCTTTGCCTTCGAATTGTTGTTGAACATACGCGCGTCCGCAGTGACGCGTTTGGGTGTCGTATCTCTGGTGATGCTAACCGGTGTGATGCTGCGCGCCTGGTGGCCGTAAGATGAAAACAGAGGAGAATAGAAATGAAGCCATTGATCGCTCTTGGATTGGTCCTTGTCGTTGCCGTGGGGCTCAGCGCCTGTGGAGGTGCCGAAGAGCGTAAAGCCAAGTATCGCCTGAAGGCACAGGAGTATTTCCAGGAAGGGAATTTCCCCAAAGCCAGAATTGCGCTGAGGAATGTGCTCCAAATCGATCCGAAGGATGTCGATGCCTATTTCCTCTACGCCCAAGTCGAAGAAAAAGAGCAGAATTGGCGCAATGCGTTTGCAGGCTATCAGCAGGTCGTCGAACTCAATCCGGGTCATGATCAGGCCCAAGTCAAACTGGCGAAGTACTACCTTGAGGTGCGGGCGTTAGAGCAAGCAAAAGAGATTACGGATCGGTTGTTGGCGAAACAACCGGATTATGTTCCCGCGCAGGCTATCAAAATTGCCATCACAGCCCTCTCCGACCATGTAAAAGAGGCAGTTAGCCAAGCAGAAAAGCTGATTACTGCCGTCCCGACGGAGGTGGATGCGGCACTGCTCATTGCGGCGCTCTACACATCGGTTCAGAGGACCGGAGAGGCGATCCCCTTTCTGCGCCGAGCCTTGGAAGTCCATCCGGACAATCTTGAATTGTTGGATGTGTTGGCGACCACACTGATCAAGCAAGGTCAAAAGGCAGAGGCAGAAACGATACTCGCGCGGATCGTCAAATTGGAGCCGACTGTGTTCAATCACCAGTTGCGCCAAGTCTCGTTCTATGACGGACAACAACAATACGACAAGGCGGAAGCTATTTTACGGGAAGCGATTCGAGCAGAACCGGACAACGAAAAGCGCTGGTTGTCATTGGCGGAATACATCGGGAAACGCCGCGGTGTGGAGCAGGGAGAAGGGATATTGCAAGAGGCACGGAAGGCGCTTTCGCACAACGGCAAACTGTGGTTGGCCTTAGGCGGCCTGTACGACTCAACCCGACGAGTGGACAAGGCCCGCGAACTCTATCGTGAAATGGAGACGGCGTTTAAAGGAAAGCCTGAGGCCTCAGAAGCGCAGGTGAAGCTCGCAAGTCTGGATTGGGCCGAAGGAAAGGTCGAGGAAGCCGAACAGAAAGTTCAAGCCGTGCTCCAAGAAAACTCGCGCTCGAGCGATGCCCTGTTGCTGAGGGGGAAGATCGCCCTTCAGCGAGGCAACGGGAAGGACGCCATTCTCGATTTTCGATCTGTCTTAAAGGATCAACCGGAAATGGCAGAAGGGCATGTCCTCCTGGCCCGAGCACATTTGCTGACCGGTGAACCGACGTTGGCACGGGAAAGTCTGGATAAAGCTCTTGCATTCAAGCCGACGCTGATGGAGGCACAGACCTTATTGGCGGGACTTGATGCGGCTGCCGGTCAGTTCAAGGAGGCGAAACAACGGCTGAGTCCACTACTCGAGCGAGAGCCAGGCAATGTGGCGCTTCTGGGCATGCTGTTTCAGCTTCAGCTGCAGGAAAGAGATTGGACTCATAGCCAAGAGACGCTCACGCAGTTGCGGAAGGCCGGGGCTGATGAAGGCCTCGCAAGTCTCGCAGAAGGGCATGTGGCGCTTGCCCAACAACAGTGGGATTCTGCCGAGACTGCATACACCAAGGCCGCTCAGCGCCGGCCATCGGCGGCCGAGCCACTCATGGCCCTCGTGCAGCTTGATGTGCGGCGCGGCCGTATGCCCCAAGCTCAACAGCGCCTGGAGTCCATTCTGGCCAAGTCGCCGGAGCATCCCTACGCCGCAGGATTTCTCGGTGAACTGTTGCTCACGAAAGGAGAGTCGGCTGCGGCTGTCTCTCACTTGGAGACCGCCGCTCGTGTGAACCCCAAATGGACGACTCCCTGGGTACATCTTGCCCGACTTCATCAGGCACAGAAGCGCACGGCGGAAAGTGATGCGGTGCTTCGAAAGGGATTGGTCGTAAGTCCGGAGAATGAACAGCTGCGTCTCTTGTTAGCCATGAGTCTGTCGTCGCAGGGTCATCATGATGAAGCCATCAGTCATTACGAGCTGGTCTTGAAACGCGCGCCTTCGTCGCTTGTGGCGGCGAATAATCTTGCAGCGGCGCTGGTCGACCACAAAGGCGATCCACAGAGTCTTGAACGAGCCTTGACGCTGAGTCGTGGGTTTGAATCGCAGAAAGCGAACCCCTATCTCCTCGACACGCTGGGATGGGCCCATCATAAGCTCGGTCACGGGGCCGATGCCGTGCGGGTGCTGCAGCAGGCCACGGCGATGGCACCTGATCATCCGATACTGAACTATCACCTGGGTGCCGCCTATGTGAAGGTAGGGAGGGGATCGGATGCCGTTACTCATCTAAAGAAAGCGGTGGCTTCCGGAACTCCTTTCGACGGCCTGAACGATGCCAAAACATTGCTTGGAGAAGTGGCAGGATGATGATCATGTTGCGACCCTTGGTCAGACGTCGGTTCAGTCGCGTAGCAGTCGTAACAACGTGCGTGTGCCTTTTGATGCTAGGCGACGGCCCGCAGCTCCTGGCAGAACCAGTGATAGCCGAGCCAACGAATGTCGAGCCGACCTATCTATTGGGCCCGGAAGACATCCTCAAGGTGGCCGTGTGGAAAGACGAGCAATTGACGCAAGAAGCCGTGGTCAGACCGGATGGGATGATTTCATTTCCCCTCATCGGAGAGGTCCAGGCCTCCGGACGTACGGTAGAAGACGTTCGCAGTGAGATTGCACTACGTCTGACGAAATATCTCCCGAATCCCAATGTGACGGTGACGGTTCTCAAGGTCCTCAGCTATCGCATCTATGTGTTGGGACGGGTCAATAAACCGGGTGAATATCAAGCGGGACACCATACCGATGTGTTGCAGGCGTTGAGCATGGCCGGTGGGTTGACGGCCTATGCTTCAGAGAACAACATCAAGATTATTCGCCGAAGCGGAACCGAAGAGCTGGTGTTTCCCTTCCGCTACGGCGATGCAAAGAAAGGACAAGACTTACACCAGAACATTCTTCTTCAGCGTGGCGATGTGGTGATGGTGCCTTGACGGGATGGAACAATCACAGGTTGGTTGTGACCCAACGCCTTGGTGGAAGCAACGCGGGCCATGCCGTTCGTGCTGTTTGTTCGGCATTCTGGTATTGACGATGGTCGGTTGGAAGGGCGAGACGTCGGCAGCGGAATGGTCGGCCGTACCGTCATTGAGCGTGAAGGGTGTCTACAACAGCAATCTGCTGCTGCGGGATGGAAACAACGAGGTGTGGGGAAATTGGGTGACACCGGCCGTCAAATTCAAAGGGGCGACAGAGTCGTTCTCGATCGAAGGAGAGAGTCGGGCGGATTTTGTCCACTACTTCGGCGACCAAGACAGATCCTTCACCAATTATTACTTCCCACTACGGACATCGTATCGTGCAGATCGTCATACCCTGGGGTTTGAAGGGGGTTTTACCAACGATAACACACTGCGAGGAGAGTTGGAGACGACCGGCCTCGTGCTGTCCTTTACACAACGGAACATGTGGACTGCCAACCCGAGTTGGAAGGTCGGCATCACCGAACGGCTCTCCTGGCAGAGCGGGTATAACTTCGTCGATGCAAGTTATCAGGACGGCCAGCGTCTTGGCCTCTTCGACTATCGGGTCCATGGGGGAACGGCCGGACCGACGTATAACTTGACCGAGGTGGACCAGGTCCAGTTGACCGGTGAATACACGCTCGTGAGCATCTCGAGGATCGGGCTGGAGTCGACTTATTACGGTGCACAAGGGACCTGGACTCATGACTTCGGTGATCGATTGATCGGCTCTGTGGGGGGAGGAGGACGATTTGTCAGCTCGGATTTGGATATTCCTGGATCTGGGTCCGTGAGGAGCGAAGAGATCGTGTGGGTCTACAATGCGTCTCTGAGCAAGCAGTATGAGCAAACGACGATTCGAATCGATGGAAGCCGACGGATCAATCCCAGCGGGTTCGGGCGTCTGCTCCAGACGGATCGCGTGGGGGGATCGCTCATTCACCATGTGAATGAGGCTCTGACGGCATTACTCTCTGGTGGTCTCTATTTTGTATCGGGAATCGCCACAAGTCCATCCAGTCGCGATTTCCCAAGCGCCAGATTCTTGTCTGTCAGCCCCAGCATCTCATGGAACTTCGCAGAATCATGGGCTGTTGACGCCACGTATACGTTTGCTGAGAGATCGGTTGAGGACCTTAACCAACACAATGGGGCGCACTCGATGTTCCTTGTGCTCCGCTATGAAGGACTCAAATGGGCAGTATCACGTTGAGCAATGATCAGAGATCATCAGGTCGGTCGCAGGCGAACGCTCAAACACGAACCGCGTCCGACTATCTGGCGATATTGCGCCGGCGCCGCCGGTTGATTCTCATGGTAGGATCGTTGCTGCTGGCAGCGAGTGTCGCCCTGGCGTTTCTCTGGCCGCCGGTGTATCGCTCGACCGCGACGATTTTGATCGAAGAACAAGAGATTCCTCCCGATCTTGTGCGGTCGGCGATCGCGACCTATGTCGATCAGCGCATCGAAACAATCAAGCAGCAGGTGCTCAGCCGATCCACGCTTTGGCGCATGGTCGAACAATACAAGCTGTATCAAGGGCTTCGCACGCGAAGCTCGACGGAAGAGGTGCTGGAGCGATTTACGAAAGATATTGCGATCGAAGTCATGAACGTCAAGGTGATCGACAAGCGATCGCAGAACCCCACTCAAGCGACTATCGCCTTTACCTTGACCTACGATGGTGAAGCTCCAGAGGTGGCCCAAAAAGTCGCCAACGAGCTGACAAGCCTTTTCCTCAACGAAAATTTAAAAACGCGTGAGCGACATGCTCAAGAAACAACGTTATTCCTCAAGCGGGAATCGGAGAATATATCTCGACATATCCAAGAATTGGAAGAAAAGCTCGCCAAGGTTAAGCAGCGGGCCGACGGAGCATTGCCGGAACTCGTGCAATTGAATATGGCCTTGATGAATCAGGCCCAACGGGAACTGATCGATGCCGATCGTGATATCAGAAGCTTACGGGAACGCAAGACCTATCTGGAAGGTGAACTGGCAACGTTAAAACCTCATACGCCGATCATCAGCGCGAACGGCGAGCGTCTATTGGACGCCGACGAACGGCTGAAAGCGCTGCGTGCTCAATTTGCCAGTCTCACGGCGTACGTGAAATCCGATCATCCCGACATGATCAAGTTGAAACAGGAATTGTCGTCGCTTGAAAAGGAGACCGGCGCTACGGACGGTCGCGATGAGTTGTCGAAACGACTCATGGCGGAACGAGCGACGTTGGCGGACCTTCGCGAGCGTATGCACGACGCCCATCCTGACGTGATCCTCGCCCAAGAAGTCGTGGCTTCGCTTGAGCGGGAATTGCAGACTGCCATCGGTCGCGATGCATCCCAGGCGACCATCAAGCCGGAAAACCCCGCGTACATTAATATTGAGTCGCAGCTGGCTTCGACCAAGGCATCGTTGCAGGCGATGGAAGCCGCGCGCAGTGAGCTGAAGGGTCGCATGGCTGAGTACGCCAAACGACTCGAGTCGACACCGACGATCGAGCCTGAATATCTGGACTTGATTCGGGATCGGGAAAACTCCGTGCGTAAGCATCAAGAAATTTCGTCTCGGATGATGGAAGCGCAGGTATCCGCTGAACTGGAGGTTCAACGGAAAGGAGAGCGGTTCTTGTTGATCAATCCACCGGAACTCCCCGAAAAACCCAGTCAGCCCAACCGTCCCGCGATCTTGTTGCTCGGTGCGTTGTTTGCGATCTTCGGCGGAGTCGGAGTCGGTGTCGCTGCGGACAATCTCGACGGCAAGATCCATACGAGAGACCAGCTTGCCCGCACCATGCGAAGCGTCCCGGTCCTCGCTGTCCCCTATCTGCCTTCAGAGCGTGAGGTGGCAGCCATGGCCCGTCGTCGTGTGGCCGTCAGCCTCTCCGCCTTCGGAGCCGTTGCTGTGGTGGCGATCGTCCTACATCTGACCTGGAGGCCATTGGACGTCGTGTGGTACACGATCCTCAGAAAATTCGGATGACACAATCATAGAGAAGGGACACCGAATCTGATGGAATATCTTCAGCACGCTCAGGAACGCTTCAAACAGCAAACCGGCTCATCAGGTACGGAGGCACTCCGATTTGCTGAAGACACCCGACGGCCAGGCCCTCCGATCGTGTATACCGCCACAAAGACGATCACGCTTTCCGATCATGTGATGCGTGAGCAGCGCTTGATTACCGGGTTCGACGAAGGCCCTTTTGTCGATGCCTATCGGGTCTTGCGCGCGCAAGTCCTGCAGCAGTATCGTCAAAAAGGATGGAATGTCATCGGAGTGTCTAGTCCCTCGGCCCAAGAAGGCAAAACACTGACGGCGGTCAATCTCTCGCTCTCTTTGGCGATGGACCTGGCTCATACTGTGCTATTGGTTGATGCCGACATGCATCGTCCGGCGGTGCATCGTGTCTTCGGGATGGAGGCTGTTCCAGGACTGACCGAGTATTTGTTTGACAATGCGCCGCTCGCTCAGCTGCTTATTCATCCAGGAATCGGACGGTTTGTCTTCCTCCCAGGAGGGCGGGCAATCAAGAACTCGGCCGAGGCGCTCGCATCACCGAGAATGACCGGCCTTGTTCAGGAACTCAAGCATCGGTACCCGTCTCGGCTTATCGTATTGGATCTCCCGCCGCTCTTGTCCCGTGCCGATGTAGTCGGATTTGCCCCGCATATCGATGCATTGTTGCTGGTTGTGGAAGAAGGTCGCACCGCGGCAGCCGAGGTTGAACGAGCCATGGACGCGCTGAAAGGGTCTGTTCCGATTCTCGGAGGGATTCTGAATAAGTCCGGCCGAGCAATGTTGACCGTACGGCAAGGGCGGAAACTTGTCACAACTGATCGCTAATTGCTCACGATGTACGAAACTCACTACCAATTGAAGACTAAGCCGTTCACGCTGTTGCCTGATCCAGACTTTCTCTATTTGGGAGCCAAGCACAAGATGGCGTTGAGCCTGTTGGAGTACGGGTTGGCGAACGGATCTGCCTTCATCGTCATTACGGGGCATCCCGGGACTGGCAAAACGACTCTATTAAACCGATTGTTGGGCCAGTCCCAGCATCCTTGGGTCATTGGTGTCATGTCAAATATCCATGGTGGACTGGGTGGGCTCATGCCTTGGATTGCGGCTTCGTTCGGTTTGTCGACTAACGGGAAAAGCGAGGTCGATATCTTTCATGATTTTGCGCGATTTCTTGAGCATGAGCACAGCATCGGGCGACGAGTCCTCTTGATTCTTGATGAGGCACAGAATGCCGAAGCCGGCGTCTTGGAAGAGCTTCGGCTCCTGTCGAATCTCAACGACGGGCGACGTCGATCGCTGCAGATCCTCCTGTCGGGACAACAAGGTCTGCAGGATCTCCTCAAGGGATCTGGGATGGTTCAATTTGCTCAGCGGATCGGGGTGGAATACGTGCTGGAAAGTCTTTCCGAAGATGAGACTGTCGCCTACATCGATCATCGTTTACGGGTAGCTGGTCGACCGTCGCGGCTGTTCACCGCGTTGGCCAGTCGAGTTGTTTTCCGTCTTACTGGTGGAATACCTCGCCTCATCAATCAATTATGCGATCACGCCCTTGTGTACGGCTACGCCGAGCAACTCGGCGCCATTACCGCTCAGGTTATTCTGGCGGCTGCGAAAGCCAGAGCCAAGCATGGCGTCCTCCCATTGATGGTTTCGCCAGACGATATCGAGTTGTCTGAACAGAAACTGACTGCTGAGCGACTCGAGATCGATACATTGAATCGTTCACTGGCCCAGATTGACGTACCTGCGAGTCAGTCAGTGCAGCCGCAACATTCTGAGGTTGTGAGGTCACAGGACTCAGACTCGGTGTATCGCGAAGGCTTAGCGCTCAAGGAATCTGGTGAATATAGGAAGGCGATTGGTTTGTTCAACAGGCTTGTCAGCCAAGATTCCTGGGCGGTTCGAGCCCTCGCACAGAAGGGACTATGCCTGAAGGCCATCGGAAAAGACGACGACGCGGTTACGACGATCAGAGAAGCCTCCGCTCGACAGTCGGCCAGCAAGGAGGAACGCATGGCGGTTCAGTATTTGTTGGCTCGAACGCTTGAATCTCAGGGACGCTACAGTGAAGCTCGGGAGGAGTATGTATTGCT
This sequence comes from Nitrospira sp., assembly GCA_041742455.1. Lineage (GTDB taxonomy): Bacteria > Nitrospirota > Nitrospiria > Nitrospirales > Nitrospiraceae > Nitrospira_D. The sequence goes on from JBGSIO010000014.1 coordinate 28,544, forward strand.
GGTTCAAGGTCAGGGGAAGTATCGAGATGTTGCGGACCGACTTGCTCGATTACCGCATGCAGGTCATGACGATAAAGACCTGAAGGAAACGCGGAGTACACGCTTTGGGGCATTTTGGCGAGGGTGCGAACAGTTCTTACGAGGTGCTCACCGGTAAGGATGAGTCCACAGCGCTTTCTCGTAGTCGGCACCGACTAACTCCAGATAAGGAAGATCCGCTGAAGGCTGACGTCCAGTCCCGTTGTGCTATACCCTCGCGAGACCGTCCTGCGCTATGTGGGGTGCTCTCAATTTTCAGACGATAACGCACGCTAACGAGGTGAGCCGCTTGCGCGATCAGCAACTTGCATCACTCACCGCGAGCGATCGTGAATAACAATCTGATGACACTGGTGGGCTGATTTTCAATCTGTTATCACGCTGGTTAGCGTACGTAAATTTCCGTTTCTTGAGGTGTCCCCAGTTTCCTTGCGGTGAGTTCATCCAGCAGTTCCGGGTCGAGCAGGAAGGTGCTTTCGGTGAAGGGGTCGCTGCGGGTCTTACCGCCGGTCTTCACATAGGCCTCGATGCCAACATGGACCACGCGCTTGTCGGTGGCGGAAATATCGCCTTCTGGTTTCAGTTCGGAGCGGTTATCGTCGGCATCGGTATAGTCGGGATTGAAAGCCTCGAACACCTGTTCCTTCCGCTCAATGTCGTCACTGCTGGCGAAGGCCTGGACATGCTCCGGCGTTAGGTCGCCAGCACGGTGGGATGCCAGGATTTTCGGGCTGACGCGCGTGAGCTTCAGCAGCTTGAGCACGGTGCTTTCGGCGTATCCGAAGCTGGTGTCTATGCAGCCTGAGCTGATTATAGAAAGTCACGTAGCACGCTACCCCCTGCGTGGCGCCGCTGACGGTGTCGTAGGCGTGGAGGTACTGCCTCGCGAGCATCCGATGTCTCTAGATACTAACCCTACGTGTTCCGGGCGTGTTCTCTTCACAGCACAATAGACCCCAATTCCACTGAATTGGACTGAGCCAAACTGAAGCTGAAAAACAGCCAAACGCCGCTGATGGAGCTATGTTTCACTGTTCTGACAAGGGCTTGGATGGACGGGTCAGAAGGGGTTAGGAAACCGCTGCTCTATCCAACTGAGCTACGGGGGCATAGCCGAACTGTAGCGCACTAGCAGCCGGATTGGAAGGGGAGACGTGCGCGGACAGCTTCCTAATCCTGGTCTACAACCCACCCAGGCGGCCCTAGTGTTCCGCCCAGTAGACGGAAGGGACATATCCTACTATATGAGAAGTGGTATGGAGGCCGGTAACACAGGCTGAACGGCTCGGAGGGCTTGGCAGCGAATATTGGTCTGTAGTGTCAATTTTAAAATGTCATGATGCCCTTTGGCTGTGAGGATATGAGGAAGGAACGGTCAGCAACACGGCCACGGAGGGTAGAATCTGCGAGCGGAGGTGGTCACTATGCCTGCCAGCGGTCTACGCGGGATTCATGATATCCCGTTAGGGTCTCATCACTGCACATTTTACCGGCAACCCAAAGAGTTTCTCCGAATGAGCGCGTCCTTTCTCAAGGCAGGCTTGATCAACCATGAGGCATGCGTCTGGATTCTTCCGTCCCCGGTGACACTCGAATCCGCTGTGCATGCGCTCTCCCAGCACGGTTTGGATAGTGCAGAGCTGCAAGCCACGAAGCAGCTTCAGATCCTGTCGGCACACGACTGTTATTTTCCCTCAAGCCTCTTTGATGTCGACGCTGCCTTGAATCGGCTCGTGTCGCTATGTGTGATGGCCCGCCAACTGGGCTACCGGAGCGTCCGTGTCGCCGGCGGTCCCGGGCCGTTTCTCTCCGAGGGACGTCGCCGAGCCTTTATGCGCTATGAACAATACGCGACGGAGGTCATCGCCAGACATCCGTGCATCGGATTATGTTGCTATCCCTCGCCCCACTGTTTACCGGCTACCGAGATCTTCGACATTATGAGCACACATCCGAAAGCCTTCCTTCGAACACACGACGGTTGGGCGACTGTCTAAGTGAGCATGTGACTCAGGCCACTGTCCTGTGCTCGCCGGTCACAAAGTGATCTGCAGATAGTGATTTTCTGCAATCGGATCCCAGCCGGTCCGTACGCGAGCCTCGTTAATAGCGACCATCTTGAGAAGAATGCCGCGGGTCTGGCCCCACATCTTCTCGGGCAGACTACCGATTGCTGGATCACCCTCGCCTTCCTAAGAGTCCGAAGCGAGACCTCGACGCTGGATGAAGAGATCTGCGCTAGTGCGCAAGGGTATACCGGACGGCTCGACGAATCTCATCCGGTGTGAAGGGTTTCTGAATCACACGGCGTGCTCCGAACAATGTGGCCACGTTCAAGTAGTTCCGATCTCCGGTTGCGCCGGTGATGGCAATGACTCGGGCGTCCAGGAATTCCTGGGTGAGAGCCAACGTCACTTCCAAACCATCCCGCTCCGGCATGAGGATGTCCGTAATGACCACATCGGCTGGTGCCTCGCGATAGAGCCTGAGGCCGCTGTGGCCGTCGGCTGCTTCGCGTATCTGATGGCCGTCTTCGTCAAGAATCCTGCGCAATAACGTCCGAATGGATACTTCATCGTCAATGATCAAGATCGAGGCCATTTCCCTCCCTACACAGCACGTAATGGGTGCGCACACTTCCTTGCCGGCCTCTGTGCCTGAGTCAGGTTACAGACCTGAGGATGGATTGCGCATACGCGTGGAATTCGTTGTGCGTATTGTATAGCTCCCTGTTTGGAGACACCAACATCTGTTGTGTTTTGGCTAGCAGAATGCTGAAAAAGTCCTCCAGCGGCGTTCTCGCGTCACGCAGAGGTTCAACGTACCGAAGCGTACGCCTCGGCTCCTCGGTCGATGCGGCCTTGCTGGACGGACTTTTTGAGCATTCTGGAATATAGAGTGCCACAGCTTTTCTGTCATCTTGTAACGGTGCACGAAGCAGAAACCGAGTTTTTCAGCAGACTGCTAGGTGGTGTTGCCCGATCACCGGATCGTGGACGTTCTTACAATTCATACACCGATGCTCACTGGCCCACATATGTCCGATCGTCCGGTCGAGATCCAAGAATCCATCACCATCAGGCCGTGGTAGCGTGGACAGCTTGTGAAAGGCGATTTTCGGCAAAAGGACTGGTCATCGGAAATACCGTCCGGCGCGTGTTCTGTCAATCGTGTCCCACAGTTTCTCTCCGGCCTTACTCAAAACTGCAAGAGCCTGCTGGATTGCTTCAGGATCGGCACGCTGTCTGCCGCATGGCTGTAAACAGTGTGATTCCCTGCCGCGGCGAGATTTGGTGGATAGCTCCAAGGGGTTTCTCCAGGTCCCGACTGAGTGATCTTGTGCCAGAATAATTTAAACTTTAACGGAGGTCATTATGAAAACAGGACTAATTGCGATGCTTATGATGGGACTGCTGGGATCCGGAATAGGCGTAACATACGCAGGCAATCCCATGGCTGATAAAGAAGCCAGTCCCACTATTAAGGAGCGTTTGACGAAAGATACGATAGAAGGGACCTTAATGAATATTGAGGGAGAGTATTATGCCATTAAAGATAACGATGGCAAAGTGCATAAGATCCATGTCGATAAGAGTACAAAGCTAGATAAAGTGGTACCAGGCGACATGGTGAAAGCCTATGTGACGGACCAGGGCCATACCACGACTTTGCAGCGTGATAATTAAGGCGGTTCAACGCTGGTGGTTTGCTGAATGCAAGCTGATGAAAAACAACGTGGACATGGTCCTTGCAAGAAAGACGAGCGGCTGCAACGGTCATCGGATCTCCGCAGGATGGTCATAGAGGCTGTTCGTAACAGGGTATCACTATCCTTGTGATAGCTTGTTTTACCATTTTTAGTCTGACGCAGCGGAGGTCAATCGTGCGCGTGCTGATCCTGGCTTTTCTGACTGTGGCAACCATGACGATGCAAAGTTGCAGCTCGGATGAGGCTCCACAAGCCGTGCCGGCGCCGCTCAAGCAACTGGGTTATCTCAAGGGGTCCAACACCGGAGCCGGTGATTGGTTCGGGACCAATATCGACCTAGATGGCGACACACTGGTCGTGGGCGCGCGTTTTGAGGATAGTGCGGCCACGGGTGTCAATGGGAACCAAGTGGATAACAGCGCACTGGATAGTGGGGCAGCCTATGTGTTCACCCGCTCGGGCGGGGTCTGGAGCCAGCAGGCGTATCTGAAGGCCTCCAACACGGAGGCCGGGGACGAATTCGGGTCTTGGGTCGCCGTGGACGGTGACACGCTCGTCGTGGGCGCGCGTTTTGAGGATAGCGCGGCCACGGGTGTCAATGGGAACCAAGTGGATAACAGCGCACTGGATAGTGGGGCAGCCTATGTGTTCACCCGCTCGGGCGGGGTCTGGAGCCAGCAGGCATATCTGAAGGCCTCCAACACTGGCGCCGGTGATTTGTTCGGCAACCACGTCGCCGTGGACGGTGACACGCTCGTCGTGGGCGCTCCCTTTGAGGCCAGCGCGGCCACGGGGGTCAATGGGAATCAAGCGGATGACAGCGCGCCGGATAGTGGCGCGGTCTATGTGTTCACCCGCTCGGGCGGGGTCTGGAGCCAGCAGGTGTATCTGAAGGCCTCCAACATGGAGGCCGGTGATAGGTTCGGGTTCCACGTCGCCCTGGCGGGTGACACGGTGCTCGTGTCAGCTGGTGGAGAGGCCAGTGCGGCCACAGGAATCAATGGAAACCAAGCGGATAACAGCGCGCCAGATAGTGGCGCAGCCTATGTGTTTACCCGCAGGGGCGGGATCTGGAGCCAGCAGGCGTATCTGAAGGCCTCCAACACCGGGGCCGGTGACGCCTTCGGCATCGTCGCCGTGGACGGCGACACGCTCGTCGTGGGGGCTATAGAAGAGGCCAGCGCGGCCACGGGGATCAATGGGAAGCAATCGGATAACAGTGCGCCGGATAGCGGAGCGGTCTATCTGTTCCACCTACAGTAAAGCAGAGTGAGCCGTTGCGGTACATCAAGGTCGCAGCGAGCAAAAAAGCGAACGTGGATGTAAGTTATTCCTCTCCCGCCCATCGCCCGGTCGGAACAGACGTTTTCTCGGGCCGTACGTTGAGCCTTTGAGCGATGTGAGATCGCCGCTTGTGGACTTTTTCAGTTGTTGCTAGTGGAGGAGGAAGAGCATGTGCACGGTACGAATGCGTGCTCACAGTAGCCTACTTCTAGAAGAAACTATGGCCGAAAAGAAGTGTGCCCATCCTCTATGTACATGTGTGGCCGAACCGGGAAAAGAATTCTGCTCTGACGAATGTCGCTCCGCCCGGAGAGAGGGCAGTGCTTGCGCCTGCACTCATCCGGGTTGTCAGAGTAAGTAGCAGTTGGGTTTTTTAGTTGTCGGCACAGCTCATTCACCTAGGAGGCTCTGGGAGACGACCATTATGTCTATTATCGCGCGCAGCATCAGATGGCACATCCATCTGATGCTCGCCTGTGCCGTCGCCGCATGTGGTGGTCACAACACTGCTTCAAACGTACAGGCGCCAGGCATAGAGGGGACGGCAAAGACGAGGCTGTTGGAGACCGCCGCAGCAGTGGTGCAAAAGAAGCCGCCCATTGATGCCTTAAACGTCTATTTAGACGGGTTCCACTTTTACAATGGTCAGATATAGGCGCAAGTGGAAGCCCATCATTTCTGCTCCTTCGTCAATGAGGAAGTCATCCAGTGCGTTATTTTCGATGGGAACACAAGGGAGGCCAAGCTCATGGGCGTTGAATACACATCATCAGTAAGCATCTCTTTGAGACGCTCCCCTCGGATGAAAAACTCTTATGGCATAGCCACGTGCATGAGGTGAAAAGCGGGCAACTGATTGCGCCCGGCATTCCAGCATGGGCGGAGCATGAGGTGATGGAGAAGATCATCGGGACCTATGGAAAGACGTGGCACATTTGGCATACCGATCAAAACTTGGCGTTGCCGGTAGGCCAGCCGCTCTTCATGATGGGTTTCACTGCTCCTGGCCAAGCGCACGCCGATATGGTGCACAGTCGGGATCAGCGCTTCAAAATTCACAGTCAGGACAAGCGCAAGGAGAGAGAATCCATTACCGCCCCGCCCATTGATCCGGGTGCCGATGCTTGGCAGCAGGGGCTTGTCCTGCAGTTATCGATGGAGCCTCTCCAACAAAACCCGAACGTGCATCATCTCAGGCAGACCGACCCTTCCTCGCCGTAGGTACATCGTCCCCCTTCTTATTGAACGGTACACCACTTTGGGGCTTGCGTGAGCGCATCACCAGCTATATTCGTCAATTTCGGAGTGAAGAAGAAGGAGAAGGGTGGAAAAATCCACCAGAGCGTGGTCTCATCCGATTGAACGATCCTGACACGGTCTGCGCCCACCTTCTTAGCCGCTTTGGTAAATTCCTCGACGGTTCCCTCAAGGCTGGCATCCCCGATGAACGGCAGGACGACACCAAGATGTAGGGCGACCTTCGTCAAATTGATATGGACAGGGGCCTCGGAGCCATCGAAATTATGCAGCCCATTAAAGTTCGGGGCCGTACTGGTCAAAGCACAACCCGACAAAAGCAGTACGCAGAGCATTGATGATGAAAAGGTTGAAACAGTATGCATATCATTTCTCCAATGCCTGTGCCTTCCTTGATCTTATGGTAAACGCCAACCTTTTTGCTCGACTCAGGAGATCCCAGGCCTTCTATCCACGTCTTCCTGCCTATACGATCTGCCTATACGATCATTCTGACGAACAGGAGCCTCCGTCCCCGAATTCATAACCCGGAGGGGGGTGCTTAGAATCGGCGAAGACGTGTCAGAACGGAGACCCCACGGGCTCCCCCACGGATACGGTGAGCAGAAAGGTGTCTCGTGATGATGGCAAGCCTATCGTCCGCCGCCTCCGCCCGATGACCCCGTGCCGCCGGATGAGCCTGCTCCGGGTGTTCCCATAGTGCCGGAACCTGAACCCGGTGCTCCCATATTGCCTGGCTGGTCCCCGGAGTTCCCAAGCTGCCCGATGAACCCAGCCCGGGTGGGGAATTTTCGATGACCCGAACTGGGGACAATTGCCCTAAAACAGAGATAGAGATTTAATTTTGGCAGGAAAAGACCTTGTCGGCCGCGTTAGATGCGGATATGACGGATGCGTCACCAAACACAACCGTTAACCGACAAGGTGAGCCGATGGTACGCCAAACCGTGTTGCCCT
>JBGSIO010000015.1:0-6080 GCA_041742455.1 Nitrospira sp.
ACTCCTCCTTCAGATACCACCTCAGGAGCATCCGACGGGGAGTGCCGCATGCGTCGGTGTTCTTCGAAGACCGGTGGCGAGATCGTTTGGACCATCCTCCTCTCACCGGAGGCCGCACACCGCTTTTTTCAACAGCCCCAATATGCTCGTTCAACAATAGCTGCACTTAGTTTTTCAAGAATCAGCTTATCTCCTGCTGCACTCTAAATCCTACAGATATGGCCAGATATGGCCGAACAGAGGACCATCTCTATCGATTCAGAAAAGTCATCGACTGGTCCCGTCTGAATCGAAAGTTATTGAAAATACAATGCGTGAGAAGTGACGACTAAGTGGCATTCAATAGACTGATGGGTTGGCACTCCCTTTGCTCAAGTTCCAATTTGACCAGTCCACCGCTGTCAACAAAGGAGGACGCCATGGACTATACGACGAGCCCCGTCACATCCCGCATTGTGTGGTGTCGGCGGCAAAGGGCAAAGGCGTGCACGGAAGCTGAGCTAGAAGCCTGGCGCGCCGAGGAAAAAGGTCTGAGGGACGCTGTCCTGCATCGAGATCATATCAATAAGTATCGGCACGGCCCATCATTTATACTTGAGCGGTACGTGCTGGGCTTCCAGGATGCAAAAGCGCTCATTCGTGCAGCAAGGGCAACCCGCTTCGGTCAATCTTCCCGCAATAGAACGTACTCCCATAATCGGTTCCAACCAGAGAGCTGTCTGCACTACCCTACCCTCTCGCATGAACTCTCGTGGTTCTTTCACAACAGTTCCAGGTGCTGACTTGAGGACCTGCTGTGATTAGCAATCACTCATTGGAAATAGTTCTGAGGGTTTGAAGACGGCTGACACACTCCGGCCACAGGGTGGTAGGATCCTTATCGAAAATATTGAACGTATCCGCCGGTAAGCTACCCCACGATCCTTGGAGCATTTCATGGTCGAGTTGCCCCGGCGCCCATCCGGCAAAGCCGGCAAATACACGGAAGTATTCAGACGGTTTAGGTTGGGCGATGATACGTTCCAGAACTCTGGGCGTTCCAAGATAGATCCCATCAACGATCCGCCGAGCATCGGGATAGGGTTCTTTCAGCCTGAATAGTAAAGCCATCTGCGTTCGTCCGACCGGTCCTCCAGTAAACAAGCGATGGCTCGTTGTCTTCAGCACGGGAAGATCCGGTAACACGTCGGATAGCAGAACGTTCGTGGGTCGATTGAGAATGAGACCAACTGTGCCGCCTTTTCCATGTTCGATAATGAGCAGGACCGTTTGTTCAAAATTCGGATCACCCAGAGAGGGGCTCGCAACTAACAGCACGCCTCGTTCAACCGACGATGGCGAAAATTCTTGCTGAGCCAGGGCTGAGAAGGCACACAAGATACTCATGCCCCCGGCGAGGAAAGTCTTTCCAACGTAGCCCTGGGAAGTGAGAAAAGACAGAATTTCACCTCTATGCAAGTGGTAACAGATATCGTTTCTTCCTCGTAAAAGCAACAGGCTCATGAGATGAAACCGGTGTGTCCACAGTGTTCCTGGAGTAGCGATCTCATACACTGTCTGTGCTAGACTGCCGGTGATCGTGACCCATGAGTGGCACGCTATGGTCGCTCTGTCGGCCGGATTAATTGTATAGGAGAAGGCATCATGAAGGCCTGTTGGCAAGCGCTCGTCGGGGTAATTGTGACAGTGTTGTGTAGTCTATCAGGATGCATCGACCCGCCAACATCTCCCTACGTAGATGTACGAGACACTGTGACAAGAATCGACGAACTACGACCGGTAGCGGAGCAAGGGAGCGCCGAAGAGCAGTACAATCTTGGCCTGCAGTACGAAAAAGCAAGGCCACGGGACCATCGAGAAGCCGTCCGTTGGTATCGCATGGCTGCGATGCAGCGGCATGCAGGCGCCTTCTACAGACTCTGCGCCCTATCGGACATGGGGCGAGGCATACCCCAAGACTATCAAGAAGCGCTCCGGTGGTGCCGTCTCGCCGCAGACCATCGACATGGGGCGGCAATGTTTCTGATCGCAACGTATTATGAAAAAGCTCGAGGCGTTCCGAAGGACGTGGTTCAAGCCTACCAGTGGTATAACCTGGCTGCGGCCAATGGGCATGAGGACGGCGCCAAATGGCGAGATCGTCTTGCCCGTGATATGACGCCACCTCAAATCGCACAAGCTCAATTTTTTGCGCGAAATTGGAAGCCGAAAGGCGAAGAGCCATCGCAGGAGCACGAGGCCCCCGATTCCTTCCAACCCGAATAGCATGCTGGGCCGAAGATTCTCAGTGCGCACGTCTCTCGGCAATCAGTCCGCGTGCATGTCTGGACACCAGCGCTGGCTTCACACATCACCGGTCCGTCATCCAAACTTCGTTCTTGAACTCACGCCCTTAGCCTGAGTAGGATGATGGGTCAGAAGGTATCAACTTCTTTCTTTTCTAGAAAAATGGTTCAGCGGCAGCTGTCCTACATGTTTATGATGCTCGTAGGGCTGCTTGTGATGCTGCCGCTCACTTCAGGCTGTACGGCTCCCCTCCCTGCTCCCACTTCTCAACCGCTCATTGGTGGACAAGAGGTAAGCGAGATACTCAAACGCGCGGAGGCCGGCAACCCCGATGCTCAAAACCGAATAGGCGTGCTCTATAGCGAAGGGCGGGGGCTCCCCCAAAATTACCTTGAAGCGAAGGATTGGTTTAAAAAAGCGGCTGATCAGGGCCATGCGGACGCCCAAGTCAACCTCGGTACGCTTTATTCTCTGGGACAGGGCGCGCCCTACAGCGATCACATGGCCTTGTTTTGGTTTCAAAAGGCGGCAGAACAACGAAATGCGCTGGCTTTTGCGAAGCTCGGCATGATGTATGAGCGTGGGCGTGGTGTACCGCAGAGCCTCGTTGATGCACACATGTGGTACAACCTCTCCGCGGCCTACGGTGAAACTCGTGCCGCCGAGGCTCGGAATGCGGTGGCAACTCGCATGACTGCCCCGCAGATTGCTGACGCGGAAGAACGGGCGAAACAATGGAATCCTAAACAACGATGACAATCTGGGTCGGAGAGACCAGCACCTTCTCCGAGTTGCGAAAATTTGGCAGGACTAAAAAATTCCGGCTTGCTTCTGAAGCCAGCGTACGTATTTCACGATCTGATCCACGTCCTCAGGTGTGACGGCATCAATCTTCGGCATGTCGCCGAACTGCCAATGATGGGCTTTTACCCCATTGGCAGCGGCTCGCTGGAACGCCGCATCGCCATGATGATTCGGCTCATAGACTTTGTGAACCAACGGTGGGCCTTGAGTGGTTCCGATTCCACCGATGCCGTGACACGTTGAACAGCTCGTGTTGAATTTCTGCTCGCCATCACGTACCTCGGCTGGAGCAGAAGCCACCGTTCCGGTCGTCTTTGGTTCAACCCCGTTCTGGCTACAGGCCTGCTTCGCACCGAGCAGCATGACAAGGAGGCCAACGCTTAGCAGTTGTGATGGCTTCATAGAGCGTAACCGTACAGTGAAAGAGATCGTGTTTTTCAACATACCGCATACTGGATCGGATCTACAACTCCCGCCTCTGTAAACCCTTGTCTCCGAATGAGACAACTATCACAGTGACCACAGGCGACTGTCCCAATGGGGTCATAACAACTATGCGTGAGATGAAAGGGGGCGTTCAGCGTCAGACCCAGCCGAATGATGTCCGCCTTGGTTAAGTGCAGTAACGGTGTCCGTATCATAATCTTCTTCCCTGTCACACCTGCCTTCGTTCCGAGCCGAAGCACCGCCTCGACCGCTTCTATGAACTCCGGGCGGCAGTCAGGATATCCGGAATAGTCGACCACATTCGCTCCGAAATAAATGACCGAGGCATCGACCACTTCTGCCTGTGCAGCAGCCAGCGACAGAAAGATCAAATTTCGACTTGGCACGTAGGTGAGAGGAATATCCTGGCACCGCTCGGATTCACTCCGATCCTTCGGCACCGGCAGCGAGTCGGTGAGTGCCGATCCGCCGATGGCCCGCAGATCAACGCGTACTACGACATGTCGTTCAGCGTCCAGAACTTCCGCGACTTGCTTGGCACGTTGAATCTCTACAGCGTGGCGTTGTTGGTAATCGATCGTCAACAGAGTGAGTGTGTACCCATCCCGCCGCGCGACAGCCGCTGCGACAGTGGAATCCAGGCCTCCACTGGCAAGAACGACCGCTCGCTCGAAGATTTGCCCATCCATGCAGGAAAGGATTCGAAGCAGAATACCGTGAGGTGAAATGCCTTAGCCCTAGTCGCGATCTTCTTCTCGTTCGATTTTCTCCAGTAACTCAGCGCGAGATTGACATTCCACGCAAAGTTTGGCGAAGGGAACGGCTTGGAGACGCTTTTCACTGATTTCAATTCCGCACTCAGCACACACTCCATAGGTGCCTTCGTGCAAACGCATCAACGCTTCATCAATCGACTGTCGCCGACGGTTACGCATCTCCATCAAGGAAATTCCCAGCTCACGCTCCAGATCCATTAAGGCTTGATCGCCAACATCGCGCGCTGATTCCAAGCGACGCTGCTGATCTTCGGTTAGGGATTGACCAAGACTCTCTTCGATCTCCTTAATGATTTCCTGGCGTTTACCGAGCAACATCTTATGGAGCAATTCTTGCCGCCGTTCCCGCGCCTCCCGCTCTTTAGGAGTTTCCTTTGGACGCAGAGGAGCATCAACTTCAACCTCGGGGGCCGTCTTAGCGACTGTCGCTGTACTCGCGGTGATCGACTGCGGTTTCTTAGTGGTAGGCGCTGCCGACTTCAATTTCGCTTCAGCTTTTTTCTTGCCCTGCGTTTTCGTCGCCATAAAGGTCCACTCCGAAAATAGATGGTTGTGGCCGAGTCAAAAAGTCCGGCTTCTATAGCACGGCCTCTCCTCCGAGAACAAGAGCCGAGTGGAAGACCGGCGGAAACGCTTAGGGATACGTGATGGTCGAATGAACGTCATACCCGGCAAGCTTCTCACGTCCGTTTAAGCTTTTCAGCTCGACTAGAAAGTCAAGTCCAACGATCGTGCCGCCCAGTTGACGAACTAGGTTGACCGTCGCTTCGGCTGTTCCTCCGGTAGCAAGGAGATCGTCGACGATCAGGACATGCTCTCCAATCTCGATTGCATCACGATGCACGGTGAGGCTGTTGTGACCGTATTCGAGGCTGTATTTGACTTCATAACAATCGGCCGGAAGTTTTCCAGGTCTGCGAACCGGAACAAATCCGGCTCCTAGGCGCGCCGCAAGGATTCCGCCAAAAATAAACCCACGGGATTCGATACCAACGACCTTCGTAATTCCTCGATTTTGATACTGAGTCGTCAATTGGTCGGCAAGGCTTTGAACGGCTGCGGGGTTCTTCAACAGGGTAGTGATGTCGTAAAACAGAATGCCAGGCTTCGGAAAGTCCGGCACTTCTCGAATAAGCGCTTGATAGTTAACTGCAGTCACGAGAGTTAGAGCAGATCAGCCTGTGTCATCGTTTTTCGCTCGATGGTGTTCCGAAGCCGAACTAACGCCGCCATCTCGATCTGCCGGACCCGTTCACGTGTTAATCCCATGGTACGGCCGATCTCTTCTAACGTCTTTGCTTCATCTCCATCGAGCCCGAACCGTGACACAATAACAGTTTGCTCTTTCTCAGGCAACTCCCTCACCCACTTCATGAGTTTCGCCCGTCTTCGCACACCATCAGCCGTCTCGTCCGGCGAGAGCCCGGTCGGATCTTCGATCACATCGCGAAGAAACGTATCAGTCCGGTCGTTGAGGGGACTGTCAAGCGAACAAGTGGTACGCACCAACTGCTTCAAGTCCAAGATTTCGTCTTCAGAGGTCTTCATCTTGGCGGCGACTTCCACTGCTCTCGGCTCCCGCCCAAGTTCTTGAACCAACTGTTCAACACGATTCAAATACCGATTGAGACGCTCTACCACATGCACCGGTAAACGCACCAGCTTCCCCTGATTAATAATAGCTCGTTCAATGTACTGTCTAATCCACCAGGAGGCATAGGTGCTGAACCGAAACCCTCGTTTATAATTGAATTTTTCGACGGCTTT
>JBGSIO010000016.1:0-12348 GCA_041742455.1 Nitrospira sp.
GGCAGAGAGAATGGACCTCGTGAGTTGCCCTAACAGAGAGGGCGGCTCCGGTTCCCTGGAAAAAGAGCGCCAGGGGCTCAACGCGACGCGTGCAGCCCTCGGCACAGAGCTCTGCGGAATCTCTATCTCTGGATTTGGGCCAAGTCAGTAGTTTTATTGACATGCCGTAAACCTTCGGATATGGTGCATTTTAAGCCCTACGAACTGGAATAGACACATCCGCAAGGAGGACAAGCGGCCGCGTGCGAAAATCGCCCTGGGTGCTTCTCATGTTTGTGCTGATCGGCGGCCTGCTTGGTGGGATCCTTGGAGAGATTCTCCACGTCATGGCACCCCAAGGGACTATCCAGAGCATCTTCTCGACTCATTTCACACCTGGGATTAATCCACCCCTCACCATTGACCTGGTCTTGCTCAAGCTCGTGCTTGGGTTCAGCATTAAGATCAACATCTTGAGCATCATTGGGATGTTTATCGGCATCTACCTCTACAAACACGTTTAAAATTTCGCATTTAAAGCTTGAAGCCGCAAAGATCGAATCTGATTGCGCAATTCAGCGGCTCGTTCGAAGGCCAGCTCTTTGGCAGCAGCTTTCATCTCCGCCTCCAACCGCTCGATCAGCTGATCCATGGACTCAGATCCCCCGTACGACTCCAGCGATTCAGCTGCGAGATCCAGCTGTACGTAGTCCTTGTCGGCCACCGCATACTCGAGGGAAGGAATATCCTTTGTAATCCCAACCGGAGTAATTCCATGCAGTCGGTTATACTCAGCCTGGATCCCCCGGCGTCGGTTGGTTTCTTCAATCGCCTGTTTCATCGAATCAGTCACGAAATCTCCATAAAAAATCACCCGTCCTTCGAGATGGCGTGCCGCTCGACCTGCCGTCTGAATCAGCGCGCGGTACGACCGTAGATAGCCTTCTTTATCGGCGTCTAGAATAGCCACAAGGCTCACTTCGGGGAGGTCGAGCCCTTCGCGCAACAAGTTGATCCCGACCAGCACATCAAATATCCCGCGTCGGAGATCGCGTACGATTTCAGCTCGTTCCAACGTCTTAATATCGGAATGCAAATAGCGCACTTTGATTCCCAGATCGTGATAATACTCCGTCAAATCTTCTGCCATCCGTTTCGTGAGTGTCGTGACCAGCACCCTGCCACCCTTGGCAACCTCCGAACGAACCTGACCAAGCAGATGGTCTACCTGTCCCTTTGCCGGCACCACATCAATTAGCGGATCCATAAGACCGGTCGGGCGAACAATCTGTTCAATTACTTCAGAACCAGCATGCGTCAGCTCATAGGTACCGGGCGTGGCGGACACATACACGACTTGATTGAGACAGCTTTCGAATTCGGCAAACTTCAGGGGGCGATTGTCAACTGCCGACGGAAGTCTAAACCCGTACTCCACCAGCGTCCGTTTCCTGGAATAGTCACCCTCATACATCCCCCCGACCTGGGGAACGGTCGCGTGCGACTCATCGACGATCAACAGAAAATCTTTCGGAAAATAATCCAGCAATGTAGGAGGTGCCTCGCCGGGCATCCGACCACTGAGATGGCGTGAGTAATTCTCAATCCCGTGGCAATAACCCATCGCTCGGATCATTTCGAGATCAAATTTGGTGCGCTGCTGAATCCGTTGGGCCTCCACCAGTCGTCCTGCTTTCCTGAAATACCCCACTCGTTCATCGAGCTCCTCCTCGATGCCAGTAATAGCCCGTTCATAGCGATCGGGAGCGATGAGGTAATGGGTATTCGGGTAGATAGCGATCTTGGGAAGCTTGCCCAGCGATTTTCCGGTGAGTGGATCGATTTCATGGATGGCATCGACCACATCTCCAAACAGCTCGATACGCACCGACTTCGCTTCTGACGATGCAGGAAAAATTTCGATAACATCCCCGCGCGCACGAAAGGTTCCACGATGAAAGTCGACATCGTTGCGCTCATACTGGATCTCTACGAGCTTCGCCAAAATCTTCTCGCGCCTCGTTTCCGTGCCTTCTTCGAGGTACACCAACATGTCGTGGTAGACCTCCGGCGACCCTAGACCATAGATACAGGAGACTGACGATACGATCAGGACATCATTGCGCTGCAACAACGCCGTCGTGGCGGAATGGCGCATCTGATCGATGGCGTCATTGATCGACGCATCCTTCGCAATATAGGTATCGCTCTGAGGAATGTACGCTTCCGGCTGATAATAGTCGTAATAGCTGACGAAATACTCGACCGCGTTCTGCGGGAAGAACTGCTTGAATTCCTGATACAGTTGCCCGGCTAAGGTCTTATTGTGGACCAACACCAGCGTGGGTTTTTGAAAGTGTTCGATGAGATTCGCCATCGTAAAAGTCTTGCCGGATCCGGTCACTCCAAGCAAGACCTGATGCTGTTTCCCAGATTGCACACCAGCGGTCAGTCTGGCAATGGCCTGCGGCTGATCGCCGCAGGGCTTGAAAGGAGCTTCTAACTTAAATGGCGGCACGACAATCTCCAGGAATATCAAGTGGCATATCTATTTACGACAGTTGATCACGCAGCACAAAGAAAAAGGGCTGCCGGAGGTTCCGGCAGCCCTTCGTTTCACATACGACAGATTCGCGGTTAACCGCGATCGCCGCCAAATCCTCCTCGCCCTCCCCCGCCGGAACGGGGCTCTTGAGGACGAGCTTCATTCACCGTTAACGTACGACCGCCGAACTGCGTGCCGTTCAACGCAGTGATCGCTGCTTGCGCTTCAGCGTCTGCCGACATTTCAACAAAACCGAATCCTCGAGACTGCCCGGTAAACTTGTCCGTAATGATCCGCGCCGAGGCCACGGCCCCATGGGCCGCAAACAAGTCGCTCAGTTGTTGCTCGGTCGTTGAATAGGGTAATCCGCCGACATAGATCTTCGCACCCATCAGACTCCTCCTTCTTTGACACAAAGATGTTGTCTTGGACTAGAGAAAGGAACGAGGAAGGGATGGGCCGAAGACGTCAACACAACGGCGACTTAGCTCTGTCTTCCGATCAGATTCCCGGGCTGGGCCAAAACAACATTCGTCCAGGCCTTGTCACTCTCAGCGCCGGTCTTGCCAGGCCTTTCGCAAACCGGCAGCGTCATGCTACTCCAGGCCGCCCCAAAAGGCAAGCTTGAGACAGACCCGGCTTGGGCTAATAGGCCGGGGGCGACGAAAGCGGTCGGTGGGAAAAGAGAGGAACTGCATGGAGGCTATCGAAAAACATCGCGGATTTCCCGGCCAAGACCAATCCAATCTGCCCCAAGGCAAGCGTTTGGTCCTCGACGGAAAGCACAAGCGTTCCATCGACATACACTTCGATAAAATCTTTACTGATGATGGTGTTCCGTTGCACCCTCAGGGAATGCCAATCGACCTGCTTCAGGTTGACTGAAGCTTCAGCAAGGGGCGTACCACGTCCATCGGATATACGAATGAGTTGTGCTTTCCGCAGAACTGGATCGACTACCGCAGCATAGAAATTCTTGGCGTCACGGGCACCTAATATTAGTCCCCCAGCCCCCGCACCGTCTGGGGCATGAAAGCGAACGCTGAGATCCGGATATTCATACTCCAACTCCTTGGCCATCAACACCTGATAGCACCCCTGCGCGCAGATGGATGAGCCGGAAACGACATTTGGCACAGAAGGTGCGTTTGTACTTGCCAGTACAGCCCACGTGGCAAGTAACCCATCAACGGAAACGCCTTGCTCAAAGCCGTCGGGTAGGCCATGGATTTGATCGTGGTCGAAGGTCCACTTCTGAAAAAGACCACCAGTTGCTTGTTTCTTGAGATTGGCAGCCTTTTCTTCATGGGTTTCGGTCTGAACGCCGTAACTAGAACTGGTTCCCTCCAGCCAACCAAGACTCGCCACGAGAAGAACGGAACACAGGGGCTGGAGTTGTCTCATGATCGGCCACACAATCTACCTACCTTGTATCTCTTGGTTTCTTGATTTGGAGAATCTCGCGTTGCAATCGGTCGCGTTCCTCGAGAAGTTTTTTCCTCCGCTCCCAGCGATCCCATGTCCACCACCGCAGCTTCTCCCTGAATGTCACCGTCTGCGGTCGGGCGCTGCCAGAAGGGGCCTCCTGAAATAAATAGCCTTCGTGACTGTCGCGTTGTTCAAAAAAGCGCCGGTACAAATGATCATACAGTCCCTTGCCTGGCTCACCACTTGCCATATGTACTCCATTACGACCGAAGCGATTCCTGTTGCCCTAACCCGGTTACGGAAGAGAGTGCGCGAGGACGAAAAGAACCATAACGCCTGGCTCACATGCTCGCTGAATAGTACCTGGGCGCCATGCGGCTCCGCAACCTGTTTGCCGGCTATGCTATGATCCGCCGAGAGAAGCAGTTGCCCGCTCCGATCAAGGTATCGCCATGAATTCCGACCGGACCATCAGGAATGGATGGGTTTCACGAATAGTCATCTGTCTAGCGGTGTTGCTGGTAACGCACCCGCCATTTATCTTCGCCCAATCGCCTGAACCACTCCTTCAATCTGCTATTGAATCTCTTTCCTCAGACCGGATGCTTGCCGATATCCGAACACTCAGCGGACCGTCATTCAATGGACGGCAAGGCGGTACGAAAGACGACCTCAAATCCGCACGGTGGGTCGCCCAAGAGTTTATTTCGGCTGGGTTACATCTACCGCGCATTCGTAACGGCTCGCTGATCGTTCCTTTGCTGACAGGAAAGGATGGTGCCGCTTCTGGGGCCATGGCAACCCTCGTGCCTACAGCCACTATGCCCTCAGACTCAGTCCTCAGAATCGGTAAGACAAACCGACTAGCGACCAAGCAACCCGGCGTTGATTACCTTCCCATCTTCGATTCTCCATCCGCCGACATCCAAGGCCAGATCGTCTTTGTCGGATACGGCATCGTCGACCCAACTCGAGGCATCGACGACTATGCCGGTGTGGACGTGAACAACGGCATTGTCCTGTTTTTGCGCGGCAAACCCGAGCACTACCCCCTCCATTTCAGCCATGCCGACAAAGTGCGAATCGCACGAGAACGTGGCGCGCTGGGTTATCTCACGGCAACTGGTCCGATTCTCCAACCCTACGAAGTCCGCCGTGGTGTCACAGGAAGCCCCAGCGCCTTTTATGGGCAGTTACCCCTCGATCTGGCAATTCCCGGAGCCTGGATCAGCACAGCGCTGGCCCAAGAAATTCTTACCACGTTGGAGGGGGAACTACCGGATCGCTTACATGCTCTTCAAGAACGACTCAACCAATCGCCTTCAACACAAGCCGTGCGGAGCAATCAATTTGCATCGCTCCAGTGGAAGACGGTCAGCGAGGAAGGTCTCTTGATCAATGTGATCGGAATCGTACCTGGCACCGGACCAGAGACGGTGATCGTCGGAGCCCATCGGGATCACTTCGGTCGTCCGGGAGGCATCCTCTTTCCCGGCGCAGATGACAATGCCTCCGGAACAGCCGTCATCTTGGAGATGGCACGGGCCCTCACAAAGGTTGAGCAGCGTCCCTCACGAACGATTCTCTTTATCTCGTTCAGCGGCGAGGAACGCGATCTCCTCGGATCACGACTGTACACGTCACGGCCCATCGTTCCGCTGAACACAACGAAGGCCATGATTAACATTGATCATGCTGGTGCTGGGAACGGACGGCTCACTGTCGGTATCACAGGCTTACAGAAGGATATTCTTCTGGAAGCAGGAAAGACCGCCGGGGTTCACGACAAAGTGGATCTCTATGGATTCTTTCCCGGAGGCGACCACGTGCCATTCAAGGAGGCAGGCGTGCCGACGGTCACCGTCGTGAGCGGAGGCGTGCATCCGCACTTTCATCAGCCGACGGATACCGTCGAGACCATCGACCCGGAAATTTTACACAATGTGGCCCGGTATGTGCTGACCGTGGTATGGCAGCAAGCCTACTAAGCCGTGACGTGGTGCTCATTATTCGGAACACGGGAGGGAGAGTAGCACTGCGTTTATTTCGTTACGGAAGGGGGTTATTGTCGTCAAAGAGTGTGGATTCAATCGGGGGCAGCGGCGGTGTTTGGCGCGGTGGCCCGGGCAACACAGTTGCATTTCCTAGTTGATTCCCACCCTGGATAAGTCCGATGGACAGCTGTGGCCCGAACGTCATCACGGCCCCGCTCCACGCTTGCCCCGTTGTCGGATTTCGAAAGCTGTAGGATTCAAAATGCTGGCCCGGCGTGTACAGAAAACCTTGCGTTCCCTGATTATCAATGTACAGTGTCCCTCCACCGAATTTGAATTGTGGCGCGACCCCGCCGGCCAGCGACTGACCACTTGAGGCACCTGACAAGCTCTGCGCCAATGCAGTAGGGTCGGCGAAGAACACTCCTCCCACGATCATACACAGGAAACCGCCGATTGCACCGACCTGACGCAGAAAAATGTTGTGCTCTCTCCTGCACACACGCATATGAATCTTCATGACAGGTTCCATCAAACCATTATAGTATGATCTTGGTTGGACTGTCGATCACACGGAGGCGCTATGAATGTCAGATCCTCGACCCCCCAGTGTCTGGCGACAATGCTCGTCGTCTTGTGGGGCATCGCATCTCCATCGAATGGGTGGAGCTTGGACGTGACTCAACCAATACCCACGGAACGGCGGGAGACCGTCTCCTTGGCCGATGCAGCGGTTCGCGCGCTGCAGCACAACCTGGACATCACCATCAGCCGCCACACGAAAGAGAGCCGCCTGGCAGACATTATCGTTGAACAAGCCAAGTTCGATCCGACGCTCAGCCTAAACGGTCAATATAACAGGACGGTGAATCCGCTCAATCGACCGGTGTTCGGCGGAACCTTAGGTGTTCTGAATGAGATCACGACATTCGACCAACGCAGCCACTCCTTTACCTTTGACGCCTCCACCAACCTCATTACCGGTGGTAACTTCGACGTCAACTACAGCCCGGCTCGAAACAGCATCAATCAAAATGTCGCCAGAGGATTTTTGTTCAATCCATCGTGGACCGGCGGCCTGGCCTTGACATTCACCCAACCACTACTGAGAAATGCGGGGATCGGAATCAACAAGACCTTTATCAAGGTCGCGCAAAATAATGCCGAGGTCGAGCAGCATGTCTTTCGAGACCGTGTCATGACCGTTGTCGCCACCGTGGAGCAAACGTACTGGGAACTGGTTTTTGCGAATGAAAATCTGCACGTCGCACAGGCCGCGATGAAAGCGGCTGAAGAACTCCTGGCGACAAACCGAGCCAAGACAAAAGCGGGCATCATGTCGATCGTCGACGTACTCCAAGCCGAAGCCGCGGTCGCGTCGAGAGTGGAGCAGGTGCTGGTGGCTGAAAAATCCATTCACGATCAAGAGGATCAGCTGCGACGCCTTTTGAACCCAGGAGAGGAGGAGCTCAGGCAGGATGTCCGGCTCACACCGGCTGATTCGCCGATGACGTTCCTTGAGCCCATCAGTCTCCAAGAAGCCATCGATACCGCCATCGAACAGCGTCCAGAGGTCGCTCAAGCTAAGAAGAATATTGAATCCGGCGATTTGAACAGGCAATTCGCCAGGAACCAACTACTCCCGACACTCTCATTTCAAGGTACGATGGGACTTGCCGGGCTGGGCGCAGACTATGGCGACTCCTTTACCAAAAATTTCAGTGGTGACTTCTATAACTATGGAGCCGGGCTGGTCTTCAGCTATCCACTCGGCAATCGTTCCGCCATCAGCACTTACAATAAGAGAAAACTCGAGTCCCAAAACGCCGAGGTCACACTCGCCAACGTCCGGCAGCAGATTATCGTCGGTGTCCGTGAAGCCGTGCGCCGAGTCCAAACCGACTTCAAGCGCATTGAAACCACCCGATCGGCACGCATCATGGCCGAGAAACAGTTGCAAGCCGAGCAGGAACGATTAAAGGTCGGGCTCAGCACGACGCGCTTCGTCCTCGATTTCCAGCGTGATCTCGCCACCGCTCAGGGCAACGAGCTACGGGCCATCGTCGATTACAACAAGTCCTTGTCGAACTTCGCGCGCCACAAAGCGACGACGTTGGACCGTTATCAGCTCGAGCTCTCGTAGCACTCCAATGGCGTCAGAGCCGGACCAGCTGGCTCCAAATCACGTCCCCAATGTGGAGGCAGCACTGGTACTGCTTCCCATCGGAGCCACGTTCGGCTACTACGTTCTTCCCATTTCACTCCGGGAACAGCTCCTCATCCAATTTGCTCCACAACTCCTGGCCTACATAGGGCTCGGCCTCTGGGCGACACGTGTGTCGCATGCTCAGGCTCAGCTCGGTCTGGAAAGGAAAAAGATTTGGGACGGGTTCCGTTGGGGAGTCATGACGGGGCTCTTGCTGGGGTCGCTGAACACGTTGATCATTCTCGCCGTCTATCCTGCTTTCGGCTATGACATCACGTTCTTGAAGCACACACCTCACGGTCGGCTTCCCATCCTCCTCATGATGCCGTGGGTGATCTGCGGCATCGCGCTGTTCGTCGAGCTGAACTTCCGAGGCTTTCTCTTGGGGCGTCTGGCAGAACTGGAATCGCACTGGCGAGGTGTTGAGTCAAGCAGGCCTTCAGCACCGCTGGCTCTTACAGTCAGTGCAGTAACCTTTACATTCGATCCTTTCTTGGTGAATACGTTTCAACAGCTCCATTGGATCGCCCTCTGGGACGGGCTCATCTGGGGAAGCATATGGCTCAGAACGCGCAACCTCTGGACAACCATTGCGGCGCATGCAGTCGAGGTCATCCTCATGTACAGTGCGGTCAGAGCGGCGATAGGATAGTGCGTGATTCATCGTTGGCGATGATTGCCTTATCAACATGATTCCATGAACCCCTCCTTCTCCAGTTATTTGGTCAACGATGTCTTCGGCGATCCCGGCGTCTATGTCGAGGTCCGTTGGTCGAGGCGAGCCTTACTCTTTGATCTCGGACACATTGATGGACTAGGACCTACGCGGCTGTTGCGAGCCGGCGAGATTTTCGTCTCGCATACACACATGGACCATTTCATCGGATTCGACGCCGTCCTTCGCGTCGCCCTTGGGCGTGGCAAAACGCTCAAACTTTTTGGCCCTCCCGAGCTGATCGACAACGTGCGGGGCAAGCTGATGGGCTATACCTGGAATCTCGTGGATAGCTACCCCCTCGCAATCCACGTGCGGGAGTTTCACGAACACGAGATTCGACAGACTGTGTTCCGAGCGAGCAATGGGTTCCAACCCACTGAACAAGCCACCTTTCCCGCACCGCTCACCCACAGCCCGCTATTCACCGTGCTTAAAGATCCGATGTTCACCGTCAAGGCCGTGGCCTTGAACCATCGCATCCCTTCATTTGCCTACTCGCTGGAAGAGGAATTTCACATCAACGTCAACAAGCAGAAGTTGCACAAGGCAGGGATGCGAGTCGGCGCTTGGCTCAAAGACGTGAAGCAGCATATTTGGCAAGGCAAGCCAGACGATTTCCGCTTCACCGTGGCACTCTACGACGAGCATCGACGCAAAGAGCAGGAATGTACGCTGGGAGAAATGAAGGAACGGTTCTTGACGATCTCACGAGGGCAAAAGATTGCCTATGTCGTCGACGCGCGGTACGACGAGAGGAACGAAGCCAAGATCGTCGCCCTTGCCCGAGGCGCTGATGTCTTGTATTGCGAGTCGCCTTATCTAGATTGTGATGCAGAAAAGGCATACGCTCGATATCATTTGACGGCCAGGCAGGCTGGACTGATGGCGCGCAAAGCTCAGGTCCGCGACCTCGTGGTATTTCACTTTTCCCCGCGTTACACCGGCCAAGGCGAGGCGCTAGAGCGAGAAGCGATGGAAGCGTTTCACAGAGACAAAGGAGGATAGTTTGTGAACGATCTCGGCAAGTATCTGCTCTATTTTCTGTTAGGCGGCTCGATCGTCAGCTTCTCCACCTATCTTGGCTCGCAGGGCAAGTCGTTTCTCGCCGCCATGGTCAGCACCTTTCCCGCCATCACCGGCGTCACCTTTATTCTGCTTTATGCTGGCGGCGGCGGACCAACCACCGTCGATTATGCCAAGAACTTGCTGTGGTTCGTCCCGCCCTGGACCGTCTACGTCGTCACCATGATCATCGGCATTCCCCGCCTCGGCTTTTGGCCCGCGATGGCTGGATCGCTCATCCTGTATATGGGATGTATAGGGTTGGTGAAGATGATGTTGCGATAGTCCAGCCTATACGGCTTCACCAAACTGCAGCCGATTGATCTCTTCTAATGCTACCACCATCCGATCTAGGGCCTCTGAAACGGAGTGGCTGGCGAGGTGGGACGGGCCGTTGCTCCCGACCCAGATATCTGGCGGATCGACCACTTCTCGCACGTTCTGACAGAATTGGCCGATCGTCTGTTTCCAATGAATCGGCCCGGACCCTTCCTCAAGGAGCTGCACTCGATCCCGTGAAAATGGTTGATCGAATTGTCTCGCCCGCTGCTGCCATACCTCATCCATCGCCTGCTGCCGGTCTGGGCCAAGCTCCAGTCCACTGGCCCGTTCATTGAGCGCAGCGAACAGCCCTCCGACAATGTGGTCACCATGCGCCTCGGGGAACACCCCCACACAGGCCTGCATCAGAAGATATTTATGGAAGAGAAACACTTCGGCGCCGATGCGAGAATCGTCCGCGGATGGATCATAGGCTCGGGCAAGTTCACGGAGCGCTTCAGCCGAGGGTCCGCACAGCGCCGAACCGAGCAGCGGCATAATCCGACGGCCCAATCCGAGATACTCGGCTTTCGTGAGCTGTGTCATCAGTCCGGTTATTCGACTATCACAGCGGTGCCATTTGCGCTCACCATCAACATGCTGCTGTTGGCGCCGATCGTTTCATAATCGATATCGATACCGACGATCGCGTTGGCACCCAAGTTCTTGGCCTGCTCCCGCATTTCTCCGAGGGCGATATCTTTAGCCTTCCGGAGTTCCTTTTCATACCCTGCTGATCGTCCGCCGACGATGTCCCTGACCGACGCGAAAAAATCACGAAAGATATTCGCGCCGAGGATCGCATCCCCGGACACCAAACCCAGATACTTTACTGCCTTCTTGCCTTCGATACTATTGGTCGTGGAAAGAATCATGTGCCCTCCCTGGTTCCAGTGCCGTCATCCTCTCATTCGATGAACCAATCAACCAGCCTTTCCTGGTTGTGGCCTCTATTCGTCGCTGTTCACGTGAACTTGTGCTTTTCCATATCGTCGCGAAGATATTCATTCAGCGGATCATCCGGGTTTCCCGATAGGCTCCGTTGAATCATTCCTTTGACATCCGACGCCATGTTCACAGGGTAAATATTGACGCCTGGATGTTCGCGCCGATAGATACGGAACACCTCATCGGCAAAGGCTTGACCGATGGAGGTAATGCCTTTGAAGTCGAGGATCACCTCTCGAAATTGATCCACGCGAGACATCAGTCGCTTGGCTTGGGAGCGAGAAATCAGTTGCTCTCCTTCGTATTTGAGCAACACGAGAGGGATATTGGTCTTTGAGAAGCCAAATTGGTCGAATTCTGCTCGGTAGATATCAAAGATCTCCTTGGCTGTGTGACTCGCATTGGTGGCGATCTTCATCATCACCTCGGTGCCGTTCTTCGGAGCTTCCTCTGATTCAAACAACCAATCATCCGTTCGTCGGAGTCTGATGAATAGCAACGTACCTGAGGCGATGCTGAACTCATCAAACATTCGGGAGGTAAAGAAAATGCCTTCTCCCGTATGCTTCGCTTGATCAGTCGTGAGTTTCCCCTTGGCCAACTCAAGAATCGCATGTTGAGGATCGCTGAGATTCATGGCCTGTTGAATTTTGTGAAAGATCCCGACTCCGTAATCGCGGATCGTAATGGTGATGGTGGCTGCATCGCGAGATACACTGATCGCCGCCGTGGTCGACTCCGAGTGGTCAATGACGTTGTTGAACATTTCCGTCACACCGTGCGCACAGATATCCAACACATTGCTCGGCACACCAAGCAGATACGGTTTCACGTCGCGAAGCCAAACCTGGTCTTCCGTCAGTCCAGAAACAATCTGCAATTCGTTCTGATGACTGTTCAGAACCTTGAGGGTATAGCGTCTGGCCTTGGTCTTTCCTTCAGCCACCAAAAGGCCCGCCTTGATGAGGGCCCCTAGACGATTGACGATAGCTACCCGGGACAGACCAAACTTTTCAGCCGCAACTCGAGCGATATCGGTCGGATGATTCTCGATGTTTTGGATGATAAAATCTTGAATTTCTTTAGATTTTTCAATATGTACAGGCATATCACTGACTCCAATTCACTATTTATAACATAGAGACAG